>JAISPT010000025.1 GCA_031274715.1 Azonexus sp.
CCATCGCCCTGGCGTTGGCGAGGATCACGCCGTACAACAGACCCCACTTGATGTTGGGCAGCGTCACCCGCCAGAACATCTGCCAGCCGGAAGCGCCGAGCGACACGGCGGCCTCTTCTTCCTCCCGACCTTGCGACTGCATCAGCGGAATCAGTTCGCGGGCGATGAACGGGAAGGTGATGAACAGCGTCGCCAGAATCATGCCCGGCACGGCGAAAATGATCTTGATCTCGTGCGCCGACAGCCACGGGCCGAACGCGCCCTGCGCGCCGAACAGCAGAATGAATACGAGACCGGCGACTACCGGCGAGACGGCGAACGGCAGGTCGATCAAGGTAATCAGCAGGCTCTTGCCGCGGAACTCGAACTTGGCGATGGCCCAGGCGGCAGCGACGCCGAAAGCGATGTTGAAAGGCAGCACGATCAGCGCGATCAGCACCGTCAGCCAGATCGCCGACAGGGTTTCCGGCTCGCGCAGCGCCGCCGCGTAGAGACCCCAGCCCTGGGCCAACGCCTCGACGAAAACGGCGACCAGCGGCAGGCCAAGGAAAAAGAACAGGAAGCCGAGGCCGATGGTCAGCAGGGCGATCCGGACCCACGCCGGTTCCTGGGTGGCGCGCGTCGACTTCATCGCTCATCTCCGCTGGCGCGGCCGGCCGCCGCTTCGAGCGGCTCGGCGTTATGGTGGCGGTTGGCGGTCCACCATTGCAGCAGGTTGATGGCCAGCAGCAGCATGAAAGAGATGGCCAGCATGACTACGGCCAGCGCCGTCGCGCCGAGCACGTCGTACTGTTCGAGCTTGGAAATGATCAAAAGCGGCACGATCTCGGAAACCAGTGGCAGGTTGCCGGCGATGAAAATAACCGAGCCGAACTCGCCGAGCGCCCGGGCAAAGGCCAACGCGAAGCCAGTCAGCAAGGCTGGGAAAAGGGCCGGGAAAATGATCCGGACAAAGGTCTGGCCGCGCGAAGCACCGAGCGAAGCGGCAGCCTCCTCGACCTCGGTCTCGATATCCTCGATCACCGGCTGCAGGGTACGCACGACAAAGGGCAAGGTGATAAAGGTCAAGGCCACGACGATACCGGCCGGCGTATAGGCAACCTTGAAACCAAGCGGTTCGAGATAACGGCCGAGCCAGCCATTGCCGGCGTACAGCGTCGCCAGCGTGATGCCGGCAACGGCGGTGGGTAGGGCGAAGGGCAGATCGACCAGAGCATCGACCAAGCGCTTGCCGGGAAAGGAGTAGCGCACCAGGATCCAGGCCACGACCAACCCGAACACGGCGTTGATGCCGGCAGCCAGCAGCGAGGAAACAAAGGTCACGCGGAAAGCGGCCAGCGTGCGCTCGCCCAGAGCGATGTCGAGAATCTGGGCGAAGCTCAACTCGGCAGCCTTGAGGATCAAGCCGCCAAGCGGCAACAGGATCAGCAGCGATAGGTAGACCAGCGTATAGCCCAGCGCCAGGCCAAAGCCGGGCAACACGCGGCGGGATTTGACGGACATGCGGTTCTTTTCCGTGATGCGGCGGGCCGGCCGCGCCTTATTTGGCGACGTAAACCCGGTCGAAGGTACCACCATCCTTGAAATGCGTGGCGAAAGCCTGGTTGGCGCCGCCAAACACCTCGTCGACGGTGAAGGTCTTGACCGCCGGGAAGGAAGCCGCGTACTTCTTCAGCAACTCCGGATCGCGCGGCCGCAGGTAGTTGCGCGCGGCATTCTCCTGGCCTTCCTTGGACCATAGGTATTCCAGATAGGCGGTCGCCTGTTTACGCGTGCCCTTCTTGTCTACCACCTTGTCGACGATGGCCACCGGAAACTCGGTCTGCATGGTCAGGCTGGGATAGACGACGGTGAACTCGCCCTTGCCAAACTCCTTGGCGATCATCTCGGCCTCGGATTCGAAAGTGATCAGCACGTCGCCGATGCGCCGCTGCATGAAGGTGGTGGTCGCGTCGCGGCCGCCGGCGGCAAGCAGCGGCGCGTTCTTCAACAGCTTGCCGAGGAATTCCTGCGCTGTCTTGTCGTCCCCACCCGGCTGCCCGAGCGCCCACGCCCAGGCCGACAAGTAAGCATTGCGACCATTGCCGGAGCTTTTCGGGTTCGGCATGATGATCTGCACGCCCGGCCCTGCCAGATCGGCCCAATCCTTCAGGTTTTTGGGATTGCCCTTGCGGACGACGAAAACCATCGCCGACGTGTAAGGCGAAGCGTTGTTGGGGAATTTCTTGGCCCAGTCCTTGGCCACCAGCCCCTTGTCGGCGAGAAATTCGATGTCGTTGCCCTGGTTCATCGTCACCACGTCGGCTTCCAGGCCATCGGCAACGGCACGCGCCTGCTTACTTGAACCGGCATGCGACTGCCTCAGCTCCAGCGTTTCGCCGGTCTTGGCCTGCCAGTGTTTCTGGAACAGCGGATTGAAATCCCTGTACACGTCGCGGGCAACGTCGTAGGACACGTTGAGCAGCGTGGCATCAGCCAGCGCGGCACTGGCCACCAAGCCAAACAGCAGGGCGGACAGGGTTTTGCGGACGGCATTCATGCGGGAATTCTCCAGATAAGCGGCGGAACGTGAATGTAATGGAGACATTTATAACCCCAAAGACAATAATTTAATTTGATTATTCCGTTTTGACCTAACTGAGCCGCCAGCCAGCTACCGCCACTCTGTTCCCCAGGCCAGTGAGCGGCTATCATTCGCCATTCTCCCTGCTGCCACCAACCATGATGCGCCTATCCCGGCCCGCCACGCTCCTGCTCTCCGTCCTGCTTGCCGCCTGCGCCAGCAACCGTGAAGCTTCGCCGATCAAGCGACTGGAACAGAGTGGACCGCTCAAGGTCAATCCCGGCCTGCTCGGTCAGCCGGTGCCGGCCCAGGCGACTCCGGTCGCCGCTCCGGCCCAGCCGGCAGCCAGCGTCGCCGAACCGGTGGTACCCACCGAGAAGACGCCGGCCCCACCCGTGGCGAGCGCCCCGCAAAACCTGCGCAGCCTCTACTTCGATTACAAGAGCGCCGAACTCAAGGACGCGGACCGCCAAGCCCTGCGCGCCCATGCCCGCTACCTGGCGGCCAACCCTCAGGTGCATCTGCGCATCGAGGGCAATGCCGACGAACGTGGCGGCGACCGCTACAACCTGGGTCTCGGCGAACAACGCGCCGCCGCCGTGCGAGCAGCCTTGGTCGCCGAGGGAGCGGCGGAGCAGCAGATCGCCATCAAGTCGCTGGGCAAGTCACAACCCAAGCGCCAGGAAAGCGACGAGGCATCGTGGGCCGAGAACCGCCGCGCCGACCTGATCTACGAGAACGAAAAGTAGTAGCCGCCCGTCGCGGCAGCGACGGCATGGAGAAAGTCGTACCGACCGCGACTAGTCAAACCGGCGCAGCGATAGGCTGACCGACAACTGGGCACCGAGCCAGCCGAGCAGCGCCCCGCCGGTGGCGAGCACGGCAGCGCCGCTGGCAGCCGGCGCTTGCAGGGCGAAAGCGGTACCGTAGAGCGTCGCCAGTTCGCCGACCGGCCCGGCCAGCAGACGTAGCCCGGCCAGCACCAGGACGGCGGCGAGCAGGCCGCCGAGGGCGCCTTGCAGTGCGCCGTAGTAGTAGAACGGCCGGCGGATGAAGGCATCGGTGGCGCCGATCATCCGCGCCACCTCGATTTCGGCGGCCTGGGCCATGACCTGCAAGCGGATGGTGTTGAAGGTCACCGCTACCAAACCGGCGGCGAACAGCCCGGCAAGCAGCGCCAGCGCCAGCCGGCCGAGACGCAGGAAGGCATCGAAGCGCTTGACCCAGGCCGAATCGAGCTGCACGTGGGCAACCTTGGGCCAACCGGCCAGTTCCTGGCTGAGGGCTTCGAGCGCTGCCGGCCCGGTGTCCTGCGGCTCGACGATGAAGGCATCGGGCAAGGGATTGCGCGGCAGGCTGGCGACAATTTCAGCCATGCCCTCGGTCTGCTGCAAGCGTTGCAGGGCTTCCTCGCGCGGCACGAAGCGCCAGTTGAGGTCACCAGCCTGGCGCAACTGGCTGGCGATTTCGTCGGCTTCCTTACGGCTGGCGCCGGGTTCCATGAACACGCTGATTTGTTTGACACCGGAAGCACGGCTGCCGAGTTCGCGCAGGTTGTCGAGCAGCACATAGCCGAGGGCCGGCAGGGTCAACGCGATGCCGATCACCAACAGCGATAGCACGGTGCTCATCGGCGCCACGAACAGCCGGCGGAAGGCTCCAGCCAGGGCGGCACGGTGCTGGGTCAGCCAGGCGCTCACAGCAGCCTCCCGTGGTCGAGGCGCAAGACATTGGGATGGCAGTACTCGATCCAGCTTTCATCGTGGGTGGCGACAACGACGGTGACGCCGACGCGATGAAAATCGGCGAACAGGTCGAGGATGGCGCGCGCCGATTCAACATCGAGATTGGCTGTCGGCTCGTCGGCCAGCAGCACGGTCGGCCGGTTGACCACGGCACGGGCGATGGCCAGGCGCTGCTGCTCGCCGCCGGAGAGGGCGATCGGATTGGCCTTCTCGCGTGCCAGCAGGCCGACCTTGTCGAGCGCCGCCTGGGCGCGGCGGATGGCGTCGCGGCGCGGTAGGCCGGCGATCAGCAATGGCAGCAGCACGTTGTCCAACGCGCTGCGGTCGAACAGCAGTTTCTGGTCCTGGAAGACCAGGCCAAAATGTCGGCGCACGTAGGGAATGGCGCTGCGCCGCAGAGCCGACAGATTCTGCCCGTTGACCACCAAGCTGCCGGCGGTCGGCCGCTCGATCGAGGCAATCAGCTTGACCAGCGTCGTCTTGCCGGCGCCGGAATGGCCGCCGATCAGCACCATCTGCCCGGCGCTGATCTCGAAACTGATATCGCGCACGGCCTCATAACCGCCGGGATAGCGCTTGGTCAGGTTGCTGGCGACGATCATGGATTAACGTTTGACATAACCAACGCATGTAAGCGCGTCCGGGTTGATGACGTTTTAACTTTCACTTCGCTTATGCTCAATCCGCCCTAAGCCTGAGGTCCGCGTGGTGGTGGGTCTATGACATACATGGGAACAGCGCGCTTTCCATCAAGAAGCTCGATGAGTCCGCGCCGAATCGCTTCTTGCTGCTCCTCAATGTTTCCATGCGCCTTCGGGGAATAGCTAGAGTTCTTGATATGCGTCTTGTCAAAATCGTAGTCGAGCACTTGCCCCATCTTGTGCAGCAACTCAACCATCAGGTCTATACGCTTGCCCCCCCACTGCTCAGGCGAGAGGTTTCGGTCACCCAGCAAATCTAGGTACGCTCTCCAAGCTTCTATAACGGCTTTTTCCTTTCTGTTTCGCCCATTAAACTCGAGATCTATGCGATTTAGGGCAACCACATGATCCCATGAAACCATGTAGGATCTCGTCGCCATCAATGTCTTGAAGACTTGGAGCTTCCGATCTCGTACCTCGCGCCTATTATCAAGGTACCGCGTCAGTTGGACAGCAATAATAGGACCAGCGAGGACAGCGGCAATCATGAGGCAATCAGCAATTGTCATTCGGTGCTCCAAGAAAGCTAGCTATGTTATAGACGGTTCCGCTTGGTGACGTTTACTCGAATAGCGCCTCGACGAAATCCCTGGCCGAGAAGGGGCGCAAATCGTCGATCTGTTCGCCAATGCCGATGAAGCGGATCGGTTTCGGGCACTGGCGGGCGATGGCGGCAACGACGCCGCCCTTGGCGGTACCGTCGAGCTTGGTGACGATCAGGCCGGTCACCTGGACCGCCTTATCGAAAGCCTTGACCTGCTGCAGGGCGTTCTGGCCGATATTGGCGTCGAGTACCAGCAGCGTCTCGTGCGGACCATCCGGCTCGACTTTCTGGATCACCCGGCGGACCTTGGCGATTTCCTCCATCAAATGCAGTTGGGTCGGCAGGCGGCCGGCGGTATCGGCCAGCACGATGTCGATGCCGCGCGCCTTGGCCGCCGAGATGGCATCGAAGATCACCGCCGCCGGGTCGCCCGACTCCTGGGCGACGACCGTGACGTTGTTGCGCTCGCCCCAGGTCTGCAACTGCTCGCGGGCAGCGGCGCGGAAGGTATCGCCGGCAGCCAGCAGTACGCTCTTGCCCTGGCTCTGGAAATACTTGGCCAGCTTGCCGATCGAGGTCGTCTTGCCGGCGCCATTGACGCCGGCAATCATGATCACGTAAGGCTTGTGGCCACCGATTTCGAGCGGCTGCTCCAACGGCTGCAGAACGTCGAGCAGCGCCTCGGCCAGCGCCTGCTGGATGGCCTGCGGTGTTTCCAACTTGTCGCGTTTGGCGGCCTTCTTCAATTCGTCGAGCAAGTGGGTAGTCGCCTCGATGCCGACGTCCGAGGTGAGCAGCAGGCTTTCCAACTCTTCGAGCAATTCGTCGTCAACCTTGCCACGGGCGAAAATCGACTTGAGCTTGCCGCCCCACTGGGCACGGGTGCGGGCCAGCCCCTGGAACAGGCGCTCGCGCCATGACGGCGCAGCAGCGGGGGTGACAATGGGAGCGGCGGCGGATTCGCCCTGGGCGTCCGGCGCGGATTTTTTCAGGAAACTAAACATGGGAGCAGAGGTCTCAGGGCAAGCTGACAGGCAGGCGACAAGCCGTTAAGATGCCGTGCGAATCGAAGCAAATTAGCCCCGAATTCTAGCAGAAAGCCACTATCCCCCATGCGCATGCGACTCCAACTTCTCATCGTCCTGCTCTGCCCCTGGCTGCTCGGCACAGCACTGGCCAACCCCTACGAAACCACGCTGGCCAACGGCCTACGCATCATCGTCAAGGAAGACCACCGGGCGCCGACCGCCGTGCACATGGTCTGGTACCGGATCGGCAGCATGGACGAGGTCGACGGCACCTCGGGCGTCGCCCACGTGCTCGAGCACATGATGTTCAAGGGCACGCCGAGCGTCGGGCCGGGCGAATTCAGCAAGCGCGTAGCGGCCGCCGGTGGCCGCGACAACGCTTTCACCAGCCGCGACTACACGGCCTACTTCCAGCAGATACCGAAGGAAAGACTGGAAGAGATGATGCAGCTCGAAGCCGACCGCATGTACCACCTGAACCTGGACGCCCAGGAATTCGCCCAGGAAATCAAGGTGGTCATGGAGGAGCGCCGCATGCGCACCGACGACAACCCACAATCCAAACTATTCGAGCAGATGAACGCCGTCGGCTTCCTAGCCCATCCCTACCGGCGGCCGATCATCGGCTGGATGAGCGATCTCGAGAACATGACCGCCGCCGACACCAGGGCCTGGTATGAGGCCTGGTACGTACCGAACAACGCCTACCTGGTGATCTCCGGCGACGTCGACCACAAGGAGGTCTTCGCGTTGGCCCAGAAACATTACGGCTCGCTCGCCGAGCGTCCGCTGCCACCGCGCCGGGCGACAGCGGAGCCGCTCCAGGAAGGACCGCGCCACATCGCGGTCAAGGCGCCAGCCGAACTGCCGGTGCTGATCATGGGCTACAAAGTGCCGGTGCTGCGTGACATCGACAAGGACAGCGACCCTTACGCACTGCAAATGCTGGCCGCCATTCTCGACGGCCACGACGCCGCCCGCTTCAACAAAAAACTGGTGCGTGAGGACAAGGTTGCGTTGTCGGCCGGCATCGACTACGACGCCATCGCCCGTGGCCCGGGCATGCTCTACCTGCACGGCACGCCGTCCGCTGGCAAGACGGTGGCCGACCTCGAAGCGGCGCTGCGCGCCGAGATCGAACGCGTGCGCCGGGATGGCGTCAGCGCCGCCGAACTCAAACGGGCCAAGGCGCAACTGGTGGCGAGCGAGGTGTACAAGCTCGATTCGGTGTTCGGCCAGGCCATGGAAATCGGCCAGATCGAATCCGCCGGTCTGTCGCATCGCCAGATCGACCGCATGCGGGAAAAGCTGCAGGCGGTCAGCGCCGCTGACGTTCAGGCAGTGGCCAGCAAGTATTTCAACGACGATGCGCTGACCATCGGCGTGCTCGACCCGCAACCCCTGGACGGCAAGCCGCGCCGCCCTGCCTTCCCGACCCGTCACTGATGAGCCGCGCCATGACCCGCCCGTTTTTCCGCCTATTGCCCCGCCTGTTGACTGCCTCCCTCGTCTTTCTCGCCGCCCTGCCGGCCACCGCCGGCGTCGCCATCGAGCACTGGACCACCGCGGCCGGCGCCCGTGTCCAGTTCGTCGCCAGCCGCGGCCTGCCGATGCTCGATATACAGGTCGACTTCGCCGCCGGCTCGATGTTCGACCCGGCTGACAAATCCGGCCTCGCCGCCCTGACCCGCGCCCTGCTCGATCTCGGCGCCGGCGCCCGCGACGAGACGGCGATCGCCGAGGAACTGGCCGACATCGGCGCCCAGTTGGGCGGCGGTGCCGACACCGACCGGGCCAGCGTCTCCCTACGTACCCTGTCGGCCCCGGACAAACAGGCAGTCGGCATCGACATCCTGCGCTCGGTGCTCGCCCAGCCGCTTTTCGATGCCTCCATCCTCGAACGCGAGAAGGAACGCACCATCGCCGGCCTCAAGGAAGCCATGACCCGGCCCGACAGCATCGCCGGCAAGGCCTTCTGGGCTGCTCTTTACCCGGATCACCCCTATGGCCGCCAGGCCACGCCGGAATCGGTCACCACCCTGAGCCGCGACGATCTGGTCGCTTTCCATGCTCGCCACTACACCGCCGCCAATGCCAGCATCACGCTGGTCGGCGACCTGTCGCGGGCGCAGGCGGAACAGATCGCCGAGCAGATTTCCGCCAGCCTGCCGCCTGGCGCAGCGGTACCGCTACCGGCAGCCCCGGCGGTCGGCGTGGGTAGTTTCACAGCCATCGCCCATCCGGCAACGCAAGCGCACATCTACCTCGGCCTGCCGGCGATCGAACGCGGCCATCCCGATTTCTTCCCGCTGCTGGTCGGCAATTACACGCTCGGTGGCGGTGGCTTCGTGTCGCGCCTGATGAAGGAAGTGCGCGACAAGCGCGGCTATGCCTACAGCGTGTACAGCTACTTCGCGCCGCTGAAGCAGGCCGGCCCCTTCCAGATCGGCCTGCAGACCAAGCGCAGTCAGGCCGGCGAGGCCATCAAGGTAACCCGCGAAGTGCTCGAGCGCTTCCTCGCTGAGGGCCCGAGCGAGGAGGAACTAGCCGCCGCCAAGGCCAACCTGACCGGTAGCTTCCCGCTGCGCCTGGACAGCAACCGCAAGATTCTCGACAACGTCGCGACCATCGGCTTCTACGGCTTGCCACTCGACTACCTCGACCGCTACCGCGAACGGGTCGACGCCGTCACCACTGCCGAGGTCAAGGCCGCCTTCGCCCGCCACGTCCAGCCGAAGGCGCTACGTATCGTGACCGTTGCCGCCGACTGACTCTGCTTTTGCAAGCAAGGGCGTGATTCTCTCTTCCTATCCCGGCCTTCTCCCGCAAGCGGGGAGGGACACTCGTCGCTGAGCCGGGCGTAGCTAGGCTTTTCCACCCACAAAGGAATATCTCGTGGCAAAAATCAAAGTTGAAAAATTCATCGCGGGAACCTTGGAAAATAGCTTCGGTGTTCCTGCATTTGCCCTAAATACCCTCACTCAGCTTTTGCCTGAGCCCGCAATGAGTGCTCTTGTAGGCCGTGGCATAGACATTCAGGCGATTCTTGGCGCACAAAAACTAGGCACACCTTATTCTTCTTCTGTTGAGATTACAGAAGCGGGCGTGCAAAAAACAGTGGTTATATCGGTCGAATGAAGCGCAGTGTCTAGCATTGCGTTCAACCCGGATGGCTTCGCCGTCGATCAACTTGGGCGATAGGCATGAACACCGTGCGCATCATCGGCGGCCATTTCCGCCGCCGCCTGCTGAAGTTTCCCGACAGCGAAGGCCTGCGCCCGACGCCGGACCGCGTCCGCGAGACGCTGTTCAACTGGCTCGGCCAGGAACTGGACGGCCAGCACTGCCTCGACCTGTTCGCCGGCAGCGGCGCACTCGGTTTCGAAGCCGCTTCACGCGGCGCAGCGCGGGTAGTCATGGTGGAAAAAACGCCGCGCGTACTGGCGGCGTTGCAAGAAAACCACGCATTGCTGCAAAAACCGCCGGCGGTGGAGATCGTTCGCGGGGATGCGCTACAATATTTGGCTTCGACCAAAGCGAAATTCGACCTGATTTTTCTCGATCCGCCCTATCAATCCGGCTGGATCGACCGCCTGGAGAGCGCCTTGCCAGCGGTCCTGAACGAGGATGCAGCGATTTACGTCGAGGCCGAACATGAAATCGCATCGCTCGGCGACTGGCGGACCATACGCCAGGGCAAAGCGGGAGAAGTTCATTTTCACTTGTTGCGGCGGCCTGCTTGACCAAACTCGATCATCGCGTTGCGATCTATCCCGGCACCTTCGACCCGATCACCCGCGGGCACGAAGACTTGGTCCGACGCGCCGCCAGCCTGTTCGACAAGTTGATCCTGGGCATTGCCGAAAGCCCGGCCAAGCAGCCGCGCTTCTCGCTGGCCGAGCGGGTCGACATGGCGACCGAGATTCTGCACGGCGTGCCCAATCTGGAAATCGTCGGCTTCAACACGCTGCTGATGAATTTCGTCCATGCCCGGGGCGCCAAGGTCATCGTCCGCGGCCTGCGCGCGGTGTCCGATTTCGAATACGAGTTCCAGATGGCCGGAATGAACCGCAGTCTCTACCCGGAAGTCGAAACGGTGTTTCTGACGCCGGGCGAGCAGTACATGTTCGTCTCCGCCACGATGGTCCGTGAAATCGCCCGCCTGGGCGGCAATGTCAGCAAGTTTGTGCACCCCTGTGTAGAAAAGCGCCTGCGGGCGAATACCACTGCTTAACCGAAAGAGGAACCACTATGTCCCTGATTATTACCGACGAATGCATTAACTGCGACGTCTGCGAGCCAGAATGCCCGAACGAGGCGATCTCCCAGGGGGAAGAGATTTACCAAATCGACCCCGAGAAGTGCACCGAGTGCGTCGGCCACTATGACGAGCCGCAGTGCGTCCAGGTCTGCCCGGTGGATTGCATCCCGAAAGACCCCAGCCGCGTCGAAAGCGAAGACGCCCTCTGGGCCAAGTACGAAAAGCTGACCGGCAACAAGCGTCCCTGAACGACCACTGCCACGGCAATAAAAAACCCGCGCTCGGCGCGGGTTTTTTATTGCCTATTGGGATGCTGCTTCAGGCGGCTTGGCGCTCTGCCCCCGCGGCTGGTCGCAGCAACTCGCGGATACGGCTGGCGATCACCTCAAGCGCCTCAATCTGCTGCAGCAATCCGTTCTCGACGCCATCCAGCTCACCGATCCGGTCCTCCAGCGTGTCGGTCGCCTGGTGGATACGCTTGATGCTTTCCAGGCGCCGCTTCAACTGAATCTGGTGCTCGCGGACCTGGGTTTCCATCGGCGCCATGATTGCCCGTAGCCAGGTCTCGGCATCGCGGTTGGCGTACTCGAAGGCGCGGCGGACCTGCAACGCCACTTCCTCGAAGAACTTCTGGGTGATGTTTTTTTTGTCGGTCGTCAACAGGCTGACCATGGTGTTTAGGTGGCCGTCGCACCATGCCTCCAGGCGGTCAAGTTCCTTCTCGTAGCGCAGCAACGAAAAGGCCGTCGGCGCCCCAAGCTTGAGTCCATGCTCAACGGCAAAGCGCTTGTAGACGGCCTCCATCATCGCCCGAATTTCGCCGATCTCATGGCTCGAGCGGGTCAACGCCTCGCGCGCCCGGCCGAAAAAGCGTTTCATAGCAACTGCCAAGGACTTGGAGAAAGTGGCGTCGAGCATGACTTCACGGGTTTCGTGCGTCAGTTGGCGCAGGGTGTCGAGACCGAGGTGGCCGAACAGCTTGTTGGTCAGCGTCGAGAACACGCTGCGCACGGCGTAATAGCGTTGCAGGCCGGCTTCGAACTCGTCCTTTTCGGCGCGCACCTTGCCCATCATGTATTCGACGACGCCCTTGTTCTTACCGCGCAGTTCGGTCAGCTCGGTCAGTTGCTCGCGCAGGCCGAGCAGGCGTGCCTCAAGTAGGCCGCGGACACGCAGGCTGACGTCGCCGAACTCGCTTTCCGTGTTGTCGCAGACGATATCGCGCTTGGCCGGAATCAGCTCGTTGGACAATGCTGTCTCCAGCCATTCAAGCCGGCTGCGCTCGAGCAGCGCGGCGTCGCCGGTGATCTTGGCGACCAGACCTTTCTGCGCCGACACCGGGAAAACCTGGCTCGGCGGCAAATTGAGCAGGCTGGCGCTGGTGTCGACCTGGCGCTGGATCTCGGCGTCGATTTCCTCGAGCGTCTTCAGTTCGTCCCACTGCCCGTCGATTTTGTTGAGCGCGACCAGACGGCCGCGCCGGGCGGTGCCACCGGCGCAAATGTGGTCGCGCCAGATGATCATGTCCGACTGCGTGACGCCGGTGTCGGCGCCGAGGATGAACAGTACCGCATGGGCATTCGGCAGCAGCGACAGGGTCAGTTCCGGCTCGGCGCCGATGGCGTTGAGGCCGGGCGTGTCGAGGATGCTTAGGCCCTGCTTGAGCAAGGGGTGCGGGAAATTGATGATGGCGTGGCGCCAGCGCGGTATTTCGACCCGGCCATCTTCGCCGACCCGGTAAAAATCGAGATCGTCGGCGCCGACCGAGAAACCGAGACGGGTCGCTTCCTCTGGCGTAACCCGGATCGTCTCGCTGACCTGGTGCAGCGTATCCTGCATTGCCTCCGGCGCCTCGACGTCGAGGTCGATGATCTTCCACTCATCGGGGAAGCGCTTGTATTCGGCGATGCCGGAACTGGAAGCGCGCGTTTCGATCGGCAGCAGTTCGATGCAGGGCGGCTTGCCGGGGTCGTACAGCAACTCGGTCGGACACATCGTGGTCCGGCCGGCCGACGAGGGCAGCATCCGGGTGCCGTATTCGGCGAAGAAGATGGCGTTGATCAGCTCCGACTTGCCACGCGAAAATTCGGCGACGAAGGCGACGTTGAGGCGGTCCTCGCGCAAGCGTTCGAGCAACTGGGTAAGGCGTAGGTCGGCCTGGGCATCGGACAGCTCGTTCTCGGCAAGCCAGTGCTGGAACTCGCCGATATGGGACGATAGACCGGCGCGCCAAGTGGTATAGGCGGCGAATTGGTTGACTAACGACATACCCTGCCCCACGGAAACGTACGAGTTATTCAATCTAGCATAAAAACAGCGACTTGCCGCCAATAATCAATGCTGGCACCGCGGGCAGTAGTAAGTGCTCCGCCCGGCCTGGCGAAGCTGCCGGATGTGACCATCGCAGCGTCGGCAAGGAGCCCCGGCACGCTCGTACACGGCGGCCTGAATCTGAAACCAGCCAGCGCTGCCGTCGCTATGCACGTAATCGCGAATACTGCTGCCACCGGCGGCGATGGCGTCGGATAGGGTCTCGCGGATGGCCGCGGCAAGCAATTCGTAGCGTGCCCGGCTGATCCGGTTGGCTGCCCGCAAGGGTGAAATGCCGGCCCGGAACAGGCTTTCCGAGGCATAGATGTTGCCAACGCCGACCAGCAAATGGCTATCCATCAGAACCGGCTTGATCGGGCCAGCGCGCCGGGCGCAGGCGGCATGCAGCCAAGCACCGTCGAACGCCGCAGCGAGCGGCTCGACCCCGAGCACGGCCAACAATGGATGGGCGGCGCTCGCCGCCGGTGGCCCCGGCTGCCACAACACTAGGCCGAAGCGGCGCGGATCGGCCAGGCGCAGTACCTGCGTAGCCAACACCAGTTCGAAATGATCGTGCTTCTCCGGCGCCTGGCCGAACGGGACGAAATGCAAATGGCCGGACATCCCGAGATGAACGATCAGGCTACCCTCGACGCCGGGCCGGGCGCAGTCGAGCAGCAGATACTTACCACGCCGGCGGATGGCCTGTACGACGCAGCCGGGCAGCAGTTCGGCCAGCTCCGGTGGAATCGGATAGCGTAGCTTCGGCGTGCGGATACGCACCGCCTCGATGCGCCGCCCCGCCAGCTCCGATAGCAATCCCCGCCGGCAAACCTCAACCTCCGGCAATTCCGGCATCGCTTGTTCCTCCCGACAATCCCAAATAACATCACGAAACTTAAGCGATTCTATGCGCTCCAACGCGCCTCTCCGACCGAAAGCCGACCATGCATGCGAAATTCCCCGTCACCGCCCTTGCCCTCACCCTGGGTCTGAGCTTGGCTTTGCCCGGTCACGGCGCGGAGCCGGTAGCCGGCAAAAAGCCACGACCGGCGGCAGTCGAAGCGCGACAGCCAGAAGAAAATCTGCTGCCGCGTGTCATCTTCCAGTCCTTGCTCGGCGAATTCGCGCTGCAACGCGGCGACACCCGCATCGGTGTCGAGGCCTGGGCCGACCTCGCCCAGCGTACCCGCGACCCGAAGGTAGTGGCACGCGCCGTCGAGGTGGCCACCCTGGCCCGCCAGTTCGACTTGGCCATGCAATTGTCGCGCCTGTGGCTGGAAGTCGAGCCGGAATCAACACGGGCTCGCCAGGCCCAGTCGTCGCTGCTGGTGCTGACCGATCGCCTCGACGAACTAGCGCCGCAAGTGGCCGTCCTGCTTGAACGCGACCCTGGCAACATCGCCAACAACCTGCTCCACCTGAACCGGCTGCTGGCCAGCCACAAGGACAAGAAGGCCGTACAGCGCCTGGTCGACCAGTTGGCGACACCGTATGCCAGCCTGCCCGAAGCCCATTTCGCAATGGCCCAGGCGGCCGTCAATGCCGGCGACGAATTGCGCGCCAGCACCGAGATAGAAAAGGCCCTGCTGCTACGTCCGGACTGGGAAGCGGCAGCGCTGGCCCGAGCCCAATTGCAGGCCCGCCTTTCTACTACCAGCGCCATCTCTGGTCTGGAAGACTTTGTCACGCGCAATCCCGGTGCCGGCGAGGCCCGGCTATCACTGGCCCGACTGCTGATCGGGGAAAAGCGCTACGACGACGCCCGCCGGCATTTCGACCGCCTGCTCAAGGACAATCCGGACAACCCAGCAGTCATCTACCCGATCGCCATGCTTGCCCTGCAGCAGGGCGACGCCAAGACTGGCCGGCAGCAACTGGAAAAACTGCTGGGCACCGACTTCCCCGACCAGAGCATGCTGCACTTCTTCCTCGGCCAACTCGACCAGGAGCAGAAAAAGTTGGATGCCGCCTTCGCCCATTTCATGCAGGTAACGACCGGCAACCAGGTCGTCGCCGCCCGTGCCCGCGCGGCGCAGATTCTGCTACAGCAGGGCAAGCCGGAGGAAGCGCGGGAACTGCTGCACAACACGCGCGGCGGCAACGCCGAGGAACGCACCCAACTGACCCTGGCCGAAGCCCAGTTGCTGCGCGACGCCGGCCGTCTCAGCGAAGCCTACGAGGTGCTGGCGCAAGCCCTCGTTGCCCAACCGGACAATCCCGATCTCCTCTACGACGCGGCCCTGACCGCCGAGCGGATTGGCAAGCCCGAGCAACTCGAAAGCCACCTGCAACATCTGCTCCGTCTACAGCCGGATCACGCCCATGCCCTGAACGCCCTCGGCTACTCCTGGGCCGACCGCAACCAGCAGCTGGCCGAAGCCTACAAGATGATCTCCCGCGCCATGACCTTGCAGCCGGACGATCCCTTCATCACCGACAGCCTGGGCTGGGTCCAGTACCGCCTCGGCCACCTCGAGGAAGCGCTGGCAACGCTGGAACGCGCCTACGGCATCAAGGCCGATCCGGAAATCGCCGCCCACCTCGGCGAAGTGTTGTGGCAACTCGGCCGCAAGGACGAGGCGAAGAAGCTGCTGGCCGATGCCATCCGCCAGCATCCAGACAGCGAAGTCCTAGCTGCCGCCATCAAGAAATTGCAGCCTTGAGTCCGCCCGTCGCGCCGCGCGGCGCCGTCGGGCGCCTGGCCGGCGCCCTGCTCGCCGGCCTGTTGCTGGCCGCCTGCTCCTCCCTGCCGCCCACGCCACCGCCGGCCCGCGATAGCCTGCACGACTTCGCCCTCGAAGCCCGCTTCGCGCTCCGCGTCAACCAACCTGACGCCGCGCCGCAAACCGCTGGCGGCCGCCTGTCCTGGGAGCACCGCGCCGGCAACAACCGCATCCTGATTGCCAACCCGCTCGGCATCGGCATCGCCGAGATCGACACGACGCCGGCACTGTCCCGCCTGCGTACTACGGACGGCACGGTACGCGAGTCGGCCGACGCCGACGAGCTGATGGAAGCCGCTACCGGCGAACGCCTGCCGGTCTTGCGCCTACCCGCCTGGTTGCTCGGACGTGGTGACGCGACCAGCCTGATCGAGCGCGACGACCAGCAGCGCCCAACCCGCTTGGCCGAAGCCGGCTGGCAGATCGACTACGCCTACGACGATACCGCCGCCGACGCCCTGCCGGCCCGTGTCACACTGCGCCGCGCCGACGCCATCGAACTGCGCCTGCGCATCGAAGAGTGGCGGGAAATACCATGAGCGCCTGGAGCTACGATAGCCGCTGGCCAGCCCCGGCCAAGCTCAACCTGTTCCTACACGTGGTCGGCCGGCGAGATGACGGCTATCACTTGCTGCAAACCGTTTTCCGTTTCATCGACCGCGCCGATAGCCTCTCCTTCGCGCCGCGCGCCGACGGTCGTATCGTGCTCGCCACACCGCTGCCCGGCGTTGCCCCCGAAACCGACCTAACCGTCCGCGCTGCCCGTTTGCTGCAACAGGCCAGCGGCTGCGACCATGGCGTCACCATCCACCTCGACAAACAGTTACCGATGGGCGGCGGCCTCGGCGGTGGCAGTTCCGACGCCGCCACGGTACTGCTCGCCCTCAACCATTTATGGCAAACCGGCCTGTCGCGCGGCGAACTGGAACGGCTCGGCCTGGTGCTGGGCGCTGACGTGCCGGTCTTCATTCACGGCCGCAACAGCTTTGCTGAGGGTGTCGGCGAAAACTTCACCGACCTCGACTTGCCGCCGGCCAGCTATCTGGTACTGCAGCCACCCGTCCATGTGCCAACCGTCGCCATCTTCGGCGCGCCGGAACTGTGCCGCGACACGCCGCCGCTGCGTCCGGCCGATTGGCGTCCCGGCGACGGCAGAAACGATCTGCAGGCGGTGGCCTGCGCCCGTTTTCCGGCCGTCGCCGAGCATCTCGCCTGGCTGCGGCAGTTCGCGCCGCTGGCGATGATGACCGGCTCCGGCGCCTGCGTCTTCGCCACCTTCGCCGATCGAGCCGTCGCCGAGGCCGTGCAGGCAACCCTGCCAGCCGGCTGGATCGGCTGGATCGCCGACGGCCTGGCGACGCATCCATTGGCCGAGCTTTAAGAAAACAGTGGACGCCAGCCAACTCCTTGTGTAACATGCGCGCCTCGTTCCGCACGCCAATCCGTGCAGACGAAACCCGCTGGGGAGTCGCCAAGTTGGTCAAGGCACCGGATTTTGATTCCGGCATTCGAAGGTTCGAATCCTTCTTCCCCAGCCAAGTTTCCTTCGGGCAGGTCGCAAGCCTGCCCGATTTTCATGGTAGCGGGCGATGACGTATTCGGCATGGAGCGCCCGGAAGGATGTGGAAATGGCCTACAACAGCCTGATGGTGTTTACCGGCAACGCCAACGCGAAGCTGGCCGCCGATGTTGCCAAGCAATTGAACATCGATATCGGCCGCGCCAATGTCGGCCGCTTCTCGGACGGCGAGGTCAGCGTCGAATTGCAGGAACACGTGCGCGGCCGCGACATCTTCGTTCTGCAATCCACTTGCGCTCCGTGCAACGACAACCTGATGGAATTGCTGGTCATCGTCGATTCGCTCAAGCGCGCTTCGGCCGGCCGCATCACCGCCGCCATCCCCTATTTTGGCTACGCCCGCCAGGATCGCCGCTCGCGTTCCTCGCGCGTGCCCATCGCCGCCAAGCTGGTCGCCAACATGCTGGTCGCTTCCGGCGTCGACCGCGTCCTGACCATGGACCTGCACGCCGAGCAGATTCAGGGCTTTTTCGACATTCCGGTCGATAACATCTACGCCCTGCCGATCCTGCTCGACGACATCAAGAAACAGAATTACGAGAACCCGATGGTCGTCTCGCCCGACCACGGCGGCGTCGTTCGCGCCCGCTCGCTGGCCAAGCGGCTCGAATGCGATCTGGCGATCATCGACAAGCGCCGGCCGAAGGCCAATGTCACGGAAGTGATGAACATCATCGGCGAAGTCGACGGCCGTACCTGCATCATCATGGACGACATGGTCGACACCGCCGGCACCCTGGGCAAGGCCGCCACCGCGCTCAAGGAGCACGGCGCCAAGCAGGTCGTCGCCTACTGCACCCACCCGGTGCTCTCCGGCCCGGCCGTCGAGCGCGTCAACTCCTCGGACCTCGACGCCTTGGTCGTCACCGACACCATCCCGCTGCGCGACGATGCCGCTGCCTCGCCGCGCATCCGCCAACTGTCGGTCGCCGAGATCATGGCCGAAACCATTCGCCGCATCAGCAACGACGACTCGGTGTCGTCGCTGTTCATCGACTAAGTTTTATCAACCTTCCCGATCTGGTCGCGGAGCGGGAATAACTGGAGCATCACCATGAACTTTGAAGTCATCGCCAACGCGCGTACGGTGCAGGGAACGGGTGCGAGCCGCCGCCTGCGTCGCGCCGGCACGGTCCCGGGCATCGTCTACGGCGGCAAGTCCGCCCCGGTCGCCATCGAAACCAACCACAACGACCTGCTGCTGAAGCTGAAGAAGGAAGCCTTCCATTCTTCGATCATCAGCTTGGTCGTCGACGGCAAGAAAGAACAGGTTCTGCTGCGCGACTACCAGACGCACGCCTACAAGCCGCTGGTCCTGCACATCGACTTCCAGCGCGTCGACGCCACCCACGAGTTGCACGTCAAGGTGCCGCTGCACTTCATCAACGAAGATGTCGCTCCGGGCGTCAAGCTGGGCGGCGGCTTGGTCAACCACGTCATGACCGAAGTCGACGTGCAATGTCTGGCCAAGAACCTGCCGGAGTTCATCGAGGTCGACCTGAGCCACATGAACGCCGGTGAAACCCTGCACCTGAACCAGTTGAAGCTGCCGAAGGGCGTCAAGCTCGGCCACCACGCTGCCGCTGACGCGGTGGTCGTCGGTATCGTCGGCAAGAGCGGCGGCGCCGAAGCCAGCGAAAGCGAAGGCGAAGCGGCCGCCGAGTAAGCCGGCAGCCCACGCCATATTGGCCGCCGCCGGCACGCTGCCGCCGGCGGCCTTTTCGCACTGAAAGGTCATGCCCGCTCCTCGCCTCGTCGTCGGTCTCGGCAATCCCGGCGCCGAGTATGAAAACACCCGGCACAACGTCGGCTTCTGGTTCGTCGACCGTCTGGCGGCGCAACTGAAGACGCCGCTCGCCCCGCAGGCCAAGTTCTTCGGCCGGGCGGCACGGGCCGGCGAACTGTGGCTGCTGCAGCCGACCACCTTCATGAACCGTTCCGGTCAGGCGGTCGCCGCGCTGGCCAATTTCTACAAGATTCCGGCCGACGAAATCCTCGTCGTGCACGACGAACTCGATCTGGTGCCCGGTACCATCCGCCTCAAGCAAGGCGGTGGCAACGGCGGCCACAACGGCCTGAAGGACCTCCAAGCCCGGCTCGGCACAGCGGACTTCTGGCGCCTGCGCCTCGGCATCGGTCATCCGCGTACACTGAACCTTGCCCAGCAAGTAGTCGATTTCGTCCTACATCCGCCACGCAAGGAAGAACTGCCGGCCATCGAACAAGCCCTGGAGCGCAGCCTGCTGGCCTGGCCCAGACTCGCCGCTGGCGATTTCGCCGGCGCCCAACAACAGTTGCACGGTAAAGCTGTCTAAGGAACAACCATGTCTCTCAAATGCGGCATCGTCGGCCTGCCCAACGTCGGCAAGTCCACCCTCTTCAATGCCCTGACCAAGGCCGGCATCGAAGCGGCCAACTATCCCTTCTGCACCATCGAGCCGAACGTCGGCATCGTCGAGGTGCCGGACTCGCGCCTCAAGGCGCTGTCCGAGATCGTCAAGCCGCAGAAAGTGCAACCGGCCATCGTCGAGTTCGTCGACATCGCCGGCCTAGTCGCCGGTGCCTCCAAGGGCGAAGGTCTGGGCAACCAATTCCTGGCCAACATCCGCGAAACCGACGCCATCGTCCACGTCGTGCGCTGCTTCGCCGACGACAACGTGGTACACGTCTCGGGCAGCGTCGACCCGCTGCGCGATATCGAGGTCATCGACACCGAACTGGCGCTGGCCGATATGGCCACCGTCGAGAAAGCGCTCAACCGCTACCGCCGCCCGGCCAACTCGGGCGACAAGGAAGCCAAGATCCTGGTCGCCGTGCTCGACAAGTGCTTCGCCCAACTCGACCAAGGCAAGCCGGTGCGCGCCCTCGACCTGGCCAAGGAAGAATGGGCCAGCCTCAAGCCCTTCTGCCTGATCACCGCCAAGCCGGTGCTCTACGCCGCCAACGTCGCCGAGGACGGCTTCGAGAACAATCCCCACCTCGACGCGGTGCGCACCCATGCCGCCGCCGAAGGTGCCGAGGTGGTGGCCCTGTGCGCCGCCATCGAGGCCGAGATCGCCGACCTCGACGATGCCGACAAAATCGACTTCCTCGAATCCATGGGCCTGCACGAGCCCGGCCTCGACCGCCTGATCCGCGCCGGCTACAAGCTGCTCGGCCTGCAGACCTATTTCACCGCCGGGGTCAAGGAAGTGCGCGCCTGGACCATTCACGTCGGCGACACCGCGCCGCAGGCGGCCGGCGTCATCCACACCGATTTCGAACGCGGCTTCATCCGCGCCCAGACCATCGCCTACAACGATTTCATCGCCTGCAAGGGCGAACACGGCGCCAAGGAGGCCGGCAAAATGCGCGCCGAGGGCAAGGAATATGTGGTGAAGGATGGGGATGTGATGAACTTCTTGTTCAATGTCTGAGCGGGCGTCGAGCACCGCTTTCTGCGAAAATAGCTACCCTTTTGCCGTTCCCGGAAGTCCCATGCCCCCGCATCCCGCCATCGCCCCCACCGCCGACATTGTCGCCGAGCTGAAAGCCGGCCGCATGGTCATCCTGGTCGACGAGGAGGACCGCGAAAATGAGGGCGATGTCGTCATCGCCGCCGAATTCGTGACGCCGGAAGCGATCAATTTCATGGTCACCCATTGCCGCGGCCTGGTCTGCCTGACACTGACCGAGGAGCGCTGCCGCAAGCTCGGCCTGACGCAGATGGCGCGCGACAACAAAACGCCCTACGGCACCGCCTTTACCGTCTCGATCGAGGCCGCCGAGGGCGTCACCACCGGCATCTCGGCCGCCGACCGGGCGCGCACCGTGCAGGCCGCCGTGGCCCGCCAGGCGACGCCGGACGACATCGTCCAGCCCGGCCACATCTTCCCGATCACTGCCCGCCCCGGCGGCGTGCTGGTCCGTGCCGGCCACACCGAGGCCGGCTGTGACTTAGCCGAGATGGCCGGCCTCGAACCGGCGGCGGTAATTTGCGAAATCCTCAACGAGGACGGCACCATGGCCCGGCTGCCGCAGCTGATCGAATTCGCCCAGGAACACGGGCTGAAGATCGGCACCATCGCCGACTTGATCCACTACCGCGCCGCCTCGGAGACCCTGGTCGAGCGCGTCGCCAGCAAGCCGATCACCACCGTCCACGGCGAATTCACGCTGCACGCCTATGTCGACCGCGCCAGCGGCGCCACTCATCTGGCGCTGGTCAAAGGCGAGATTCCAGCCGGCGGCGAAACCCTGGTGCGCGTCCATGAGCCGCTGTCGGTGCTCGATTTCCTCGATCCGGGCAGTACGGCGCAATCCTTCTCGATCGACGAAGCGCAAGCGGCGCTGGCCAAGAACGGCCACGGCGTGATCGTGCTGATGCACCGCCCGGAAGACGGCGAAGCATTGCTGACCCGCCTGACCGGCCGCGACCAGGCCGATACGGCGCGCCGCCAGCAAAAATGGGATCCGCGCACCTACGGCATCGGCGCCCAGATCCTGCGCGATCTCGGCGTGACCAAGATGCGCCTGCTGACCAGCCCGCGCAAGATGCCCTCCATGACCGGCTTCGATCTCGAAGTCACCGGATTCGTCACTTCTCCCGCGGAGCGCTGAGCCATGTCCCGCTTTGACCAAGTATTTGAGTACGACAGCAATCTCAACGGCACCGACCTGCGCGTCGGCGTCGTCATGAGCCGCTTCAACCTGCCGCTGTGCGAAGGCCTGCTCTCGGCCTGCATCGCCGAACTCAAGCGCCTGGGTGTGGCCGACGGCAACATGAGCATCGCCACGGTTCCCGGCGCTCTGGAAATTCCGCTGGCCCTGCAAAGCATGGCGCAGAGCGGCGGCTTCGACGCGCTGGTCGCCCTCGGCGCGGTGATTCGCGGCGATACCTATCATTTCGAGGTGGTTTCCAACGACGCCTGCCGCGCCATCATGGAAGTCCAGCTCGACACCGGCGTGCCCATCGCCAACGGCATCCTCACCTGCGACACCGACGAACAGGCGGAAGTCCGCATGCAGCCCAAGGGCGCCGACTGCGCCCAGGCCGCCGTGGAAATGGCCAATCTCCAGAAAGCACTCTGCCAATGACCGACGACTTCGCCAACGACTCCCAACTCGAAACGCCGCCGCCGGCGCCGCGCTCGGCCCGCCGCCGGGCCCGCGAATTCGTGCTGCAAGGCCTCTACCAGTGGCGCGTCGGCGGCGCCGACGAGGCCGCCATCGAAGCCTATGCGCCAGAGATGGAGGATTTCGCCAAGGCCGACCGCGAGTTCTTCGTCGGCACCTTGCGTGGTGTGATCGGCCAGCAGGAAACCTTGACCGCCCGTATCGCCGCCCATATCGACCGCCCGTTCGGCGAGCTGTCGCCGGTCGAAGCCTGCGTGCTGATGCTCGGCTGCTTCGAAATGCTCAATCACCCGGAAACGCCATATCGCGTCGTCATCAACGAGGCCATCGAGCTGACCAAGGCCTTCGGCGGCACCGATGGCCACAAGTACGTCAACGGTGTACTCGACAAGGTGGCCGCCGTGGTCCGCCCGGACGAAGTCGCCGCGCGCAAGAAAAAATAAGGCAATGGCCGGCGAGTTCGCGCTGATCGACCGCTACTTCACCCGCCCGACGCCCTCGGCGGTGCTCGGCCCCGGCGACGACTGCGCCCTGCTGCAGCCGACATCCGGCAAGCAATTGGCAGTGACCACCGACATGCTGGTCGCCGGTACTCACTTCCTGCCCGACACCGAACCGGGCCGCCTCGGCTGGAAGACGCTCGCTGTCAATCTCTCCGACCTCGCCGCGATGGGCGCCCGGCCGCGATGGGTCACGCTCGCCGGCGCCTTGCCCACAGCCAACGAAGCCTGGATCGCCGCTTTCGCCGACGGTTTCTTCGCCTGCGCCGACGAATATGGCGTCGAGGTGGTCGGCGGCGACACCACGCGCGGGCCGCTCAATCTGTGCGTTACCGCCCTCGGCGAAATCGAGCCGGGCCGCGCCTTGCGCCGCGACGGTGCCAGCGTCGGCGACCAGATCTGGGTCTCCGGCCGCCCCGGCCTCGCCGCTCTGGGCCTGGCCCAGCTGCAGGGGCGCATCGCCCTGCCCGAGCCGTGGCCGCGCCTGTGCATCGCCGCCCTGGAAAAGCCGCGGCCGCGTGTCGCCCTCGGCCAGGCCCTGGTCGGTGTGGCCAGTGCCACCATCGACATTTCCGACGGCCTGCTCGCCGACCTCGGCCATATCGCCGAGAGCTCCGGCTGCGCCGCGGCCGTGCGTCTGGTCCAGTTGCCGCACCTGCCCAAAGGCGAGGTCTACGATGCCGTGCTGCGCAAGCTGGCGCTCGAATGCCAGATGGCCGGCGGCGACGACTACGAACTGTGCTTCACCGCACCGTTCGCGCAGCACCCCGCCAGCGTCGAAATCGCCGCCCGCCTCGAACTGCCTCTGTGGTGCATCGGCGAGTTGGTCGCCGGGCCGCCCGGCGCGGTCACGG
>JAISPT010000080.1 GCA_031274715.1 Azonexus sp.
TGGCGGGCATCTTTTTTCACGAGATGGGCATTGTGCCCATTTTTTATTTGTGGTCATGGATTTAAACACGCTGATCGAAACGACCGTGAGCGGTCTGGGCTATGAACTGGTCGACATCGAAATGTCGCCGCGCGGTCGCACTATTCGCGTCTTCATCGACGCGCCGGGCAAGGATAGTGGCGTCGATGTCGAGGATTGCGCGCGCGTCTCCAATCAACTGACGCGCGTTTTCGAGGTCGAGAATGTCGATTTCGACCGTCTGGAAATCTCCTCGCCGGGACTCGATCGCGTGGTCAAGAAAGCCGAGGATTTCGTGCGTTTCGCCGGCCAGGACATCCAGATCAAGATTCGTATCCCGCTGGGCGGTCGCCGCAATTTCCAGGGCGAGTTGCTCGGCTACAAGGATGGCAAGGTCGGTCTGCGCCTGGAAAAAGATGAAGTAGAACTGGAATTCGCCAATATCGAGAAGGCACGTCTGGTGCCCCGTTTCGACTGAAGGACTAGGAGGTTGTAGCCCATGAGCCGTGAAATTTTGCTGCTGGTCGATGCCTTGGCCCGCGAGAAGAACGTCAACAAGGAGATCGTTTTCGGTGCCCTTGAAGTGGCGCTCGCCTCGGCGACCAAGAAGCGCATCCACGACGAGGCCGACGTGCGTGTTGCCATCGACCGCAATACCGGCAATTACGAATCCTTCCGTCGCTGGCAGGTGGTGCCGGACAACGAGTACGTCAACGAGTTTCTCGAAGTGCCGCTGTCGGAAGCGCAGAAGGACGATGCTGAAATCGAGGCCGGTGATTCCCTGGAGGAGCCTCTGGAGCCGATCGATTTCGGTCGTATCGGTGCCCAGGCCGCCAAGCAGGTGATCCTGCAGAAGATTCGCGATGCCGAGCGCGAGCAGATACTGACCGACTTCCTGGAGCGCAAGGAGCATGTCGTCTCCGGCACTATCAAGCGCATGGAGCGTGGCAACGCCATCGTCGAGGCCGGCAAGATTGAGGCTCTGCTGCCGCGCGACCAGATGATTCCGAAGGAAAACCTGCGCGTCGGCGACCGCATCCGCGCCTACCTGCTGCGCATCGACCGTAGCGCCCGTGGCCCGCAGATCATTCTGTCGCGCACGGCGCCGGAATTCGTCATCAAGCTGTTCGAGATGGAGGTGCCGGAAATCGAGGACGGCCTGATGGAGTTGAAGGCCTGTGCCCGTGACCCCGGCCTGCGCGCCAAGATCGGCGTCAAGTCCAACGACCCCCGCGTCGATCCGATCGGCACCTGCGTTGGCCTGCGCGGTTCGCGCGTCACCGCCGTGCGCAACGAGATCGGCGGCGAGAATATCGACATCGTACTGTGGTCGGCCGATCCGGCGCAGTTCGTGATCGGCGCGCTGTCGCCGGCCGAGGTTTCCTCTATCGTCGTCGATGAGGAAAAGCATGTCATGGACGTTGTTGTCGATGAGGACAACCTAGCCATCGCCATCGGCCGTAGCGGCCAGAACGTCCGTCTGGCGTCCGAACTGACCGGCTGGACCATCAACCTGATGACCCAGGACGAATCGGTCAAGCGCTCCGAGGCCGAATACGCTGTGACTCGCGTCACCTTCATGGAAAAGCTCGACATCGACGAGGAACTGGCCGACCTGCTGATCGAGGAAGGTTTCTCGACGCTGGAGGAAGTGGCCTACGTGCCGCTGGCCGAAATGCTCGAAATCGAGGGGCTCGACGAGGACATCGTCAACGAATTGCGCAATCGCGCACGCAATATTCTGCTCACCGAAGCCATCGCCACCGAGGAGAAGCTGGAAAGCGTTTCCGAGGACCTGATCGGCCTCGAGGGCATGACCAAGGAACTGGCCGCCAAGTTGGCCGAACACGAAGTCAAGACCCGTGACGATCTCGCCGAACTGGCGGTGGACGAACTCACGGAAATGACCGGCATCGACGAAGAGCGTGCCAAGGAAATCATTCTCAAGGCACGGGCTCACTGGTTCGAGTGAGCGGGAGGTAGGAAGCATGTCCGCAACAACTGTTTCGCAATTTGCCGTTGAACTCAAAATGCCGGTCGCGGCCTTGCTCGAGCAATTGGGCAAGGCTGGTGTGACCAAGCAGGGGGACAACGATTCGCTGACCGACCAGGACAAGACCCGGTTGCTCGATTATTTGCGCCGTTCGCATGGCGACGATTCAAAGGTCAAGATCACCCTGACCCGCAAGCAGACCTCGGAAATCAAGGCGACTGATGCGCATGGCAGGGCGCGCACGGTGCAGGTCGAGGTGAAAAAGAAGCGTGTGCTGGTCAAACGCGACGTCGTCGACCAACTGCCGGAAGCCGAGGTCATCGAGGCGGTCGAGGAGCAGGCGCCGATGGTGTCGGAGCCGGTGGTCGAGGTGCCAGTCGTCATCGCGGAGCCGGTCGTCGAGGTGGTGCAGGAGCCGGTCGTCGAAATCGAGCCGGAGCCGGTTGTCGAAACCGTCGTCGATGTGGCTGATGCGCCGGATCAGGCGGCGCCGGTCAGGCCGGTGCTCGATCGCGCTGCCATCATCGGTGAGCGGGAACTGCGCTTGCGCGAGGAGGAAGCCAAACGCTCCGGCCGTCTGCGCGAAGTCCAAGAGCGCGAGCTGCGCGAGAAGCAGGCCCGCGAAGTGCAATTGGCGCAGATGCGCCAACAGGCCGAAGCCGCCGCCGCCGCCGCCAAGCTTGCCGAGCAGGCCAAGCAGCAAGCAGCCGCCCAAGCCAAGGCGCAGGAAGCGCCGAGCGAGAAGGGCACGCTGCATAAGCGTCCCGACGCACCGGGCAAGGATGGCAAGAAGGGCGGCAACGGCCGCGATGAAGGCAAGAAAAAGCCGGGTATCAAGACCCGCTCGGCCGATACCGGTTCGTCGTGGAAGAGTGGCCGTGGCGGCCACAAGAAGCATGGTCACGGTGACGATGGACAGGGCAGCTTCCAGGCGCCGACCGAAGTCATCGTCCGCGAAGTGCATGTGCCGGAAACCATCTCGGTCTCCGACCTGGCCCACAAGATGGCGGTCAAGGCCATCGAAGTCATCAAGGTCATGATGAAGATGGGCTCGATGGTCACCATCAACCAGGTTCTCGACCAGGAAACGGCGATGATCGTGGTCGAGGAAATGGGCCACAAGGCTTTCGCCGCCAAGCTCGACGATCCCGACGCCTTCCTCGAGGACAGCGCCGAGCACAAGGACGTGGCGCTTGAGCCGCGCGCCCCGGTGGTCACCGTCATGGGCCACGTCGACCACGGCAAGACTTCGCTGCTCGACTATATCCGTCGGGCCAAGGTGGCAGTCAGCGAATTCGGCGGCATCACCCAGCACATCGGTGCCTATCACGTTCAGACCGAACGCGGCATGATCACCTTCCTCGACACCCCGGGTCATGAGGCTTTCACGGCCATGCGGGCGCGCGGTGCCAAGGCGACCGACATCGTCATCCTGGTGGTGGCCGCCGACGATGGCGTGATGCCGCAGACCAAGGAAGCCATCCACCATGCCAAAGCGGCTGGTGTGCCGCTGGTGGTGGCGGTCAACAAGATGGACAAGCCCGATGCCAACCCCGACCGCGTCAAGCAGGAACTAGTCGCCGAGGGTGTGATTCCGGAAGAGTACGGCGGCGATTCGCCGTTCTGCCCGGTGTCGGCCAAGAAGGGCACTGGTATTGATGAGTTGCTGGAGCAGGTGCTGTTGCAGGCGGAAATCCTTGAACTGACGGCGCCCAAAGCTGCCCCGGCCAAGGGCCTGATCATCGAAGCCCGCCTCGACAAGGGGCGCGGCGCCGTGGCCACCATGCTGGTCACCTCGGGTACGCTGAAGCGCGGCGACGTGGTGCTGGCCGGCCAGGTCTTCGGCAAGGTACGCGCCATGCTCGACGAGAATGGCAAGTCGATTGCCGAAGCCGGGCCGTCGATCCCGGTCGAGATTCTCGGCTTGTCCGACGTGCCGGCGGCCGGTGAAGAAGCGATTGTCCTGGCCGACGATAAGAAGGCGCGCGAAATCGCGCTGTTCCGTCAGGGCAAGTTCCGCGACGTCAAACTGGCCCGGCAGCAGGCGGCCAAGCTGGAGAATATGTTCCAGCAGATGGAGGAGGGCGAGGTCAAGACCCTGCCGTTGATCGTCAAGGCCGACGTGCAGGGCTCGCAGGAAGCGCTGGTGCAGACCCTGGCCAAGCTGTCCAACGAGGAAGTCCGCGTCCAGATCATTCATGGCGCGGTCGGCGCCATCAGCGAATCCGACGTCAACCTGGCTCAGGCTTCCGGTGCCGTCATCATCGGCTTCAACATCCGCGCCGATGCCGGCGCCCGCAAGCTGGCCGAGAGCTTTGGTGTCGATATCCGCTACTACAACGTGATCTACGACGCCGTCGACGAGGTCAAGGCTGCCCTGTCCGGCATGCTCTCGCCGGAAAAGCGCGAGCAGGTCATTGGCCAGGTCGAGATTCGCCAAGTCTTCCATGTCTCCAAGGTCGGCGCCATCGCTGGCTGCTATGTGCTGGATGGCATCGTCAAGCGCGGTTCCCGCGTCCGCCTGCTGCGCAATCACGTGGTGCAGTGGGATGGCGAACTGGATTCGCTGAAGCGCTTCAAGGACGACGTCAAGGAAGTCCGTTCCAACTTTGAATGCGGCCTGTCGCTCAAGGGCAATAACGACATTCAGGAAGGCGATCAGCTCGAAGTGTACGAAATCCAGGAAGTGGCGCGCACGCTGTAATGAAGAAGAAGGCATTCCAGCGCAGCGATCGGGTCGCGGAGCAGGTACGCCGCGACCTGGCCGAGCTGATCCGCAGCGAACTGAAGGATCCGCGGGTCGGCATGATCAGCCTGACGGCCGTCGAACTGACGCCGGACTATGCCCATGCTAAGGTCTATTTCGCTACGCTCGACGACGAGCATCTGGCCGAGGTCGAGCAGGGCCTGAAGCGCGCCGCCGGTTTCCTGCGCCGCGAACTGGGGCGGCGGATTCACATCCACACGCTGCCCGAGCTGCATTTCATCCACGACGACTCCATTGCGCGTGGTGCCAGTATGTCGGCGCTGATCGACCAAGCCAAGGCGCTCAGCGACCAAACGCCAGAGGATTGAGCGGTACACATGCAAGTGAAACGGACCTGGCAACGGGTCGATGGCGTGTTGTTGCTCGACAAGCCGCTCGGGCTGACTTCCAACGATGCTCTGCAGAAAGCCCGGCGCTTGTTCTCGGCGGCCAAGGGTGGCCATACCGGTACCCTCGATCCGGCGGCAAGCGGTCTGCTGCCCTTGTGTTTCGGCGAAGCAACCAAGTTTTCCGCCGATCTGCTCGATGCCGACAAGACCTATGAGGCGGTTCTCCAGTTGGGGGTGACGACCGATTCCGGCGATGCCGAGGGGCAGGTCGTGGCGACGGCGCCGGTGATGGTCGATGAAGCGGCTATCCGCCAAGCGCTGGCGCAATTCACCGGCGATATCCGGCAGGTGCCGCCGATGCATTCGGCGCTCAAGCGCAATGGCCGACCGCTTTACGAATTGGCCCGGCAGGGCATCGAGGTTGAGCGCGAGGCGCGGGCGGTGACCATCCATGCGCTGGAATTGCTGGCTTTTGCCGGCGCCTCCCTGGCGCTGCGCGTGCGTTGCAGCAAGGGTACCTATATCCGTACCCTGGCCGCCGATCTTGGCCAAGCGCTCGGCTGCGGCGCGCATCTGATGGCCTTGCGGCGAACCGCCGTCGGCGACCTCGATCTGGCCGGGGCCATCACATTGGCCGAGTTGGAGGCGTTGGCCGAGGCCGACCGGCGGCAGCGATTGCAACCGGTCGATGCCTTGCTGCGGTCGCTGCCGCGCGTCGACCTCGCTGATCCGGCGGCCGAACGCTTCAGTCACGGCAATCCGGTCGACCTGTCGCTCGGCCTGGCCGGCAAGATTCGTGTCTATGCCGACGGTCGCCTAATCGGTGTCGGCGAGCCGGGGGGCGACGGTCGCCTGTGGCCGAAACGGCTAGTGCAATTGGCAGCGTAAGCAAGTACAATAAAAAGTTCTCCGTTGCCAACGGAGAAGTGACTTCAACTTGGCGCCCGCTCTATCAAACCGGGGCAGCGTCGTAACCATGAAAGAGGGTTTTGAAATGGCATTTACCACCGAAATCAAGGCCGGCATCGTTGCCGAATACCAGCGCGCCAAGGGCGATACCGGTTCCCCGGAAGTGCAGATCGCGCTGCTGACCGCCCGCATCAACGACCTGACGCCGCACTTCAAAGAACACAAGAAGGATCACCACTCCCGCCGCGGCCTGCTGCGCCTGGTTTCCCAGCGCCGCAAGCTGCTGGATTACCTGAAGGGCAAGAACATCGATTCTTACCGTACCCTGATTACCAAGCTCGGCCTGCGCAAGTAAGCCAGGTGTAGCCCCGAAAGAGCGGCCCGGAAATATCCCGGCCGCTTTTTTGTTTTTTTGCGCAATGTTTTCGTTGTCGCGTTGTAAGTTGTTGTTATCGTTGTTAATTGTGATGAGAGTGAAAGGAAATTATGTTTAACGTCGTGAAAAAGACTTTCGCCTATGGCGATCACCAGGTGACGATCGAGACGGGCGAAATTGCCCGTCAGGCGACCGGCGCTGTGCTGGTGTCGATGGAAGAGACGGTCGTGCTGGTGTCCGTCGTTGGTGCCAAGAGCGCCAAGCCTGGTCAGGATTTCTTCCCGCTGACCGTCGATTACCAGGAAAAGGTTTACGCCGCCGGTCGCATTCCCGGCGGTTTCTTCAAGCGCGAAGGCCGTCCGTCGGAAAAGGAAATCCTGACTTGCCGCTTGATCGACCGTCCGATCCGCCCGCTGTTCCCGGACGGTTTCTACAATGAAGTACAGGTCGTTGCCACTGTCGTTTCGCTGAATCCGGAAATCGACTCCGACATCCCGGCGATGATCGGCGCTTCGGCCGCCCTGGCCATCTCCGGCATCCCGTTCAACGGCCCGATCGGTGCCGCCCGCGTCGGCTACATCAATGGCCAGTACGTGCTGTGCCCGACCCTCAGCCAGCTCAAGGAAACCCAGCTCGACCTGGTCGTCGCCGGTACCGAAGCCGCCGTGTTGATGGTCGAATCGGAAGCCCAGGAACTGCCGGAAGACATCATGCTCGGCGCCGTGGTCTTCGGCCACAACGAAATGCAGAAGGCGATCAATGCCATCAACGAACTGGTCGAGGAAGCCGGCAAGCCGGAATGGGACTGGCAAGCGCCGGCCAAGGACGAAGCCCTGGTCGGTCGCCTGCAGGCTCTGGTCGGTGCCAAGCTGGAAGAGGCCTACAGCCTGACTTCCAAGCAGGCCCGCAGCCAGCGCCTGAAGGAACTTGGTGCCGAGGCCGTCGCTGCCCTGTGTACCGGCGAGGAAGGTGCGCCTGATGCGAACACCGTCGGCAACCTGTTCTTCGAAATGGAAGCCGCCATCGTGCGTGGCCGCATTCTTTCCGGTCAGCCACGCATCGATGGCCGCGATACGCGCACCGTGCGTCCGATCACCATGCGCTCTGGCGTGCTGCCGCGTACCCACGGTTCGGCGCTGTTCACCCGCGGCGAAACCCAGGCCCTGGCCGTCGCCACGCTGGGCACCAATCGCGACGAGCAGATCATCGACGCGCTGGCCGGCGAATACCGCGACCGCTTCATGCTGCATTACAACATGCCACCGTACGCCACCGGCGAATGCGGCCGTGTCGGTTCGCCGAAGCGCCGCGAGATCGGCCACGGTCGCCTGGCCAAGCGCGCGCTGCTGGCCGTGCTGCCGAAGCCGGAAGACTTCTCCTATTCGATGCGCGTCGTCTCCGAAATCACCGAGTCCAACGGCTCCTCGTCGATGGCTTCCGTCTGCGGTGGCTGCCTGGCGCTGATGGATGCCGGCGTGCCGCTCAAGGCGCACGTCGCCGGCATCGCCATGGGCCTGATCAAGGAAGGCAACCGCTTCGCGGTGCTGACCGACATCCTGGGCGATGAGGACCATCTCGGCGACATGGACTTCAAGGTGGCCGGCACCACTGGCGGCATCACCGCCCTGCAGATGGACATCAAGATTCAGGGCATCACCAAGGAAATCATGCAGGTCGCCCTGGCGCAGGCTAAGGACGCGCGCATGCACATCCTTGACCTGATGCAGCAAGCCGTCGGCGGTCACCGCGAGGAAATGTCCGCCTATGCGCCGCGCCTGTATACCTTCAAGATCAATCCGGAGAAGATTCGCGACGTGATTGGCAAGGGGGGCGCCGTGATTCGCGCCCTCACCGAGGAAACCGGCACTACCATCGACATCCAGGATGACGGCACCATCACCATCGCCGCCACCTCCGGCGAGGCCGCCGCCGCCGCCCGCGCGAAGATCGACGCGATCACTGCGGAAGTCGAGATCGGCAAGATCTACGAAGGTACCGTGCTGAAGATTCTCGACTTCGGTGCCATCGTCTCGGTGCTGCCGGGCAAGGACGGTCTGCTGCACATCTCGCAGATCGCCCAGGAGCGCGTCAACAAGGTCGAAGACTACGTCAAGGAAGGCCAAGTTGTGCGCGTCAAGGTTCTCGAAACCGACGACCGTGGCCGCGTCAAGCTGTCGATGAAGGCTGTGGCTGCGGAAGAGGGTACGGTAGTCACGCCGGCGCAGTAACAGCGGCAATCACCGGAGTTCATCCCGGAAAGCACAAAGGGCACCGCAAGGTGCCCTTTGTTTTGCTTACCGGCAAGATGTTGTCATTTGCCGCCACGCTGCTGCCGTACTTCCGTCAGGCCTTGTTGGCAGGCCGTTGCCGGAAGTCGTTGGCTTTACTTGGCCATCTGTTTTTCCTTGAGTTCGTCCAGCGTCTTGCAGTCGATGCACAGCGTTGCCGTCGGGCGCGCTTCAAGGCGCTTGATGCCGATCTCGACGCCGCACTTGGTGCAGAAGCCGTAGTCGCCGCTCTCAATGCTCGACAGTGTTTCGTCGATTTTCTTGATCAGCTTGCGTTCGCGGTCGCGGTTGCGCAGTTCGATGGCGATATCTGTTTCCTGGCTGGCGCGGTCGTTGGGATCGGCAAACACCGTGGCCTCGTCCTGCATCGTGTGCACGGTGCGGTCAATATCCTCACTCAGCTCCTTCTTCAGCGCTTCGAGAATCTTGCGGAAATGCGCAAGTTGCTTCGCACTCATGTAATCCTCGCCCGGCTTGGATTTGTACGGTGTGAAATGTTTGTGGAGCAATTCTTCAGCCATTTTCCTAGAGCGTCCAGTGACGAAAAAGGCGATTAAATATCAGAAAGGGGCTGGTGAGGCAAGGAATGTTTGTTTTGTCACCTCAGTCGCTTGATCTGGCGCGGGTTTTCACCAAGTGCTAGAATGTGCCTTCACGTGTCGGGGCGTAGCGCAGTCTGGTAGCGCATCTGCTTTGGGAGCAGAGGGTCGTGAGTTCGAATCCCACCGCCCCGACCAATTCTTTTTCCTTGTTTAGTCCTACCTCAGGCGCCCGTAGCTCAACTGGATAGAGCAGCTGCCTTCTAAGCAGCAGGTCGGGGGTTCGAGTCCCTCCGGGCGCGCCATCAACGGCGTTTCTGCCGGAAGGGGCGGTACAACAATCTTGCGGGGAATGAATGATTCTGGTCACCGGAGGCGCGGGCTATATCGGTTCGCATACCGTCGTCGAGTTGCTGGCAGCGGGACACGAACTACTGATTCTCGACAATTTTTCCAACAGTTCGCCGAAAGTGCTCGATCGCATCGAGCAGATCAGCGGCCGGCGACCGCTGCTGGTCGAGGGCGACATCCGTGACCGGCAATTACTGGCCAGCCTATTCTCCGAGCATTCGTTGCAGGCGGTCATTCATTTCGCCGGGCTGAAGGCGGTTGGCGAATCCGTCGAGCTGCCGTTGCGCTATTACGACAACAATGTCGTTGGCTCGTTGCATCTGTTCGAGGCGATGGCTGCCGCCGGGGTCTTCAACCTGGTTTTCAGCTCGTCGGCGACGGTCTATGGTGATCCGCACGCCGTGCCGATCGACGAGAGCTTCCCGCTGCAGGCGACCAATCCCTACGGCCGCAGCAAGCTGATCATCGAGGACATGCTGCGCGATATCGGCCGGGCCGATCCGCGCTGGCGGGTGGCGTTGCTGCGCTACTTCAATCCGGTTGGTGCCCACGTCAGCGGCCTGATCGGCGAGGATCCGCGAGGCATCCCAAACAACCTGATGCCCTACGTATCGCAAGTTGCCATCGGGCGGCGCGATGAACTCAGCATTTTCGGCGGCGATTATCCGACCCCGGATGGAACCGGCGTTCGCGACTACATCCATGTCGTCGACTTGGCGCGCGGACATCTGGCGGCACTGAGCCGGCTCGACCAATTGGCCGGCGTGGTTCCCCTCAACCTCGGTACGGGGCGTGGCTACAGCGTGCTTGAGGTGGTGGCTGCCTTTGAACAGGCCAGCGGCCGGCCGGTGCCATATCGCGTGGGTGACCGGCGTCCTGGTGACATTGCAGCTTGCTACGCTGATCCGCGGCGGGCACGGGAACTCCTCGGTTGGGAGGCGGAACGGGATCTAGCTGCGATGTGCGTCGATTCTTGGCGCTGGCAGTTGATGAATCCGCTCGGTTTCGATGGCTGACGTGAGGGCAATGGAATTTTTGTCTACTGCTCTTTTGCTCGTGACCGATCCAGCGATTTGATCTTTGGTGTGGCTTTTTTCATGAACTATGGTGGTTGCGACTTGTCTTGTCGATTGTTGCAAAGGCATACTTGATTACAGAACATGCTTTGAGGATTGCGTGCCCCAATTTCTCCGGTGTTTTGTCTGCTCTTTCGCTTTGATCGACTCCATTCGATAGGTATTGCCTAATCCCGCACACGAGTAAGTGTCGAATTTTTTTACAACCTTTCCAAAAACTGTCCGTCTAGCTCGTGTCTGATGATAGATGTTGTTTCAGATCAATAGCTTGAAATGGATATTAGGGATGGTGTGAATATTGCATGTATTTGAATGACCGAAATTTTCTGATGGTGGACAACATGACTGAGCAAAATACCAATCCCGATTTGAAGCAGGACAGCGCGAATGGGAAATGTCATGACCGTCGCCGCTTTCTCGGCGCCGGCGCCGCCGCGACCCCGTTTCTCCTGACCCTGGTCAGCCAGCCGGCACTGGGTATGGGTACCGCCTGCTTCACCCCGTCGCGCTCGTTGTCGCGCAACACCAGCGTGTCGCAGCAAGGCAAGTACGGGGAATGTCAGAATGCGCAGTCGCCGGGTAACTACGCGGTTCAGCAGCAGGTGGTAAGTATGGGGGGGATCTGGCCTGACGTAAAACCGCCGACAACCTCATTGGATTCGGTATTCATTCTGGTGCCCCAGTTTGTGAAGCAGGTGAATGAGGGTGGTACGTTGGTCAGCAAGAGCATGACCCTGGGCGAGGCGCTTCGGGTCAATGGGGTAGACCAAGTGTATTTATATCTGATCGCTGCTTACCTGAACACGATGGGGGGAGGGGGTGCGTCGATTCCCGAGACTGTGTTGACGGACACGGCTATCCAGGGGATTTGGCGGGAATATACTTTGCGTCATTACTACGAACCGATGGCCGGGATCCAGTGGAGCGCCGGCGACATTATCAATTACCTGCAAACCAACGGCATTGTTGGCTAGTCTGCAGTCTGCCGTTATCGGTGTTTGAGCTTGAATGCGGGTAAGCGAGCGTTTTCTCATTCACCGGTGGGCCGATGGCTGTGCCGTATTCGACCAGGATTCAGGCAATACGTATGCACTGGATGTTGCGTCCTGCGCCGGGTTTGATGCCGTCCGAAATAGCGAATCGGCCAGCGCGGCGATAGAAGGTGTGATCCGCCGCCAGTGGCCGGAAAAAGAAGGCGAAGCGGTTGTTGCGCTGGTACAGAGTTGTCTGGAGCGGCTTGAAGCCTGTGGCTTGATCCTGGCAGGAACGGCGAATTGAATCATCCTGTGTGCCGGGTCGGCGATTTGTCCCTGAGCGGCTTGGCGGAGCTTCTCGATAATGGGCGTTTCGCCCTGCAAACCGGCAGCTTGGTATCGCGCATCCAGGCATCGTTGCCCGATGTGGCGCGTTCGATCCACGTTCTGTATGCCTATCATCCCTATTCGGTCGAACCGGATTTCGCCGATTTTCATGTTCAGGTTGGCCGGCCGCGTAATCTTCGGCGTTGGTTCCGGCGTCAGGCGGAATTCGTGGTCGACGGCGAGTGGCCGTTCGAGCCTTTGCCACGCGATCAGGCCCCGGCTTTTCTCGAATGGGGGCTCAATTGGTCGATTGCCGCGAGCTGCCACCAATGGCTGACCATCCATGCTGCCTCGCTTGAACGTAATGGCGGCGCCGTCATTCTTCCGGCGCCGCCAGGTTCCGGCAAGAGTACCCTGTGCGCGGCGCTGGCCTTACGCGGTTGGCGTCTGTTGTCCGATGAAATGAGCCTGATCGACCCGAAGGCGACGCAGGCATATGCGCTGGCGCGGCCAATCAATCTGAAGAATGCGTCGATCGACCTGATCCGCAGCTTCGCTCCAGAAAGCGTCTGGGGGCCGGAAACCTACGATACAGCCAAAGGTCGGGTGACGCATCTGCGTCCGCCGATCGACAGCGTCGAGCGCATGTTGGAGCCGGCACAGCCACGTTGGATCGTTTTCCCGCGCTACGTGGCCGAGGCCGAACCCTTGCTTGCGCCGCGTGGCAAGGCGATGACCTTCATTCACTTCGCCGAGAATGCCTTCAATTACAGCACGCTCGGCAGCGTCGGTTTCGACGTTGCCGGACGCTTGGTCAGCCAGTGCGACTGCTACGACTTTACCTACAGTCGTTTGGACGATGCGCTCGAAGTTTTCGACTGGCTGGCCGGTGGCGGCAGGGTGGCGGGCGATGAGGCCTAGTCCAGGCAGCATCTTTTCCGGTTGGGAACTGATCGACAGCATTCGCTGCCCCGAACACTTGCGTTCCCTACCGCTACGGCGTTGGGACAGCCTGCTGCGGGTTGCCCGGCGAGCCAACCTGATTGGTCGACTGGCCTTGGGTGTGCACCAAACCGGCTTTCTCCATGAGTTGCCGGCTCAGGTCCGGACACATCTGGAATCGGCGGAGGTGCTGGTGGCGCATCAGCGAGCTGCCATTGAATGGGAGACCGGCCATCTGGCCAAGGCATTCGCTGCCGAGGATTTTCCGGTCATCCTGCTGAAGGGGGCTGCTTATGCCTGCGCTGGCCTGGTTGCCGCCGAGGGGCGCTTGTTCGGTGATGTCGATATCCTGGTGCCGCGTGCCGACCTGACGCGTGCCGAAGCGGCATTGATGCTGCAGGGCTGGGCTGGCGGCGACAGCGATCCCTATGACGAACGCTACTATCGGCAATGGATGCATGAGATTCCGCCGATGACGCATCGCGGGCGCGGAACCGTGGTCGATCTGCATCACAACATTCTGCCGTCGACGGCGCGCAACTCGCCGGATGCTGGGTTGCTGCTGGCCGCGAGCCGACCTTTGCCGGGGACGCGGTTTCGGGTGCTGTGTCCGGTCGACATGGTGATCCATAGCGCGACGCATTTATTTTACGAGAGCGAGTTGCAGAACGGTTTGCGCGACTTATTCGATCTCGATGCGCTGCTGGGCGAGTTTGCCGCCGGGGAGGGCGGTTTCTGGCAGGATCTGGTTGCCCGCGCCAGCGTTCTGGGGTTGGCGTCGCCGCTGTATCTGGCCTGCCGCTATTGCCGGCGCTTGCTCGGCACGGCTGTTCCGCAGCAGACGCTGACGGCGCTGGAGCAGGCCGCCGGCCTCGGCACCATGTCGCTACGAATGCTCGATACGATCTACCTGCGGGCCTTGATGCCGGATCATCCGTTGAGCAGCGATGCCGCCATGGCGACTGCTCGTTTTGCTATCTACCTGCGTGGCCATTATCTGCGTATGCCGATTGGGCTGCTGACGGCCCATCTGAGCCGCAAGCTGTTTATGCGCCTGTTCCGCAATACCAGTCGAACCGTCTAGGGAATCTCTGAATAATTCCCGCGAGTTGTCGAGCCCGAATTCGGGATGGGCTGCAAGGCGCAAAGCGCAGCCATAGTGGTGCTATGGCGAGCATTTGCAACGCGGCAGACCGCTCGAAGCCGGGATGCGATAACCGCGAGGGGTTGTTCAGAGGTTCCCTAGTTTCAGAGTGTATCGAGCAGCCGTTTCAGGTAGTTGGCTGGAATTGCGTAGCTGATGCCGGACGGCTGGCTCAAGGCTGATTCCTTACTGCCTTTGATGAAAACCATGTTGATGATGCCGATCACTTCGCCGCTGGCGGCATCGAAGACCGGGCTGCCGCTGTTGCCGGGATAGGCGGTGGCATCGAGCTGAAAAATGTCGAAAGCGCCGCGCTTGATCTGGCGGATGGCTTTTTCGTTCAACTGCCGGGCAGCACTGCCGGGCAGCGTGATTGGGGTGATCGAGGCGATCATGCCGTGATGGGTCACCGGCGAGAAACCGAGCGCGCCGCCGATGGGAAAACCGGTAAAGCCGATCATCTGGCCTTCGCGCGCGGCATCCGAGTCGCTCAATTCGACCGCCGGCAGGGGAGGGCCTTCAAAGCGTAGGACGGCCAGGTCGCGGTCCGGATCGCGACCGACCACGCGAGCCGGACGCAACTGCGGCTGGCCGTCGGTGCCGCGGGTACGGATGACCAGGGCCGGGGCGTCCGGCCCGGTGTCCTCGGGAATGACATGGGCGTTGGTGGCGGCCAGATTGCCGCTGGTGACGACGAAGCCGGTGCCGCGCATGGCGAATTGCGGACTGGCCGTTTTCTGGTAGGTGCCGACGACGACGATGGACGGCTTGACGCGGGCAATGCTGCCGGTCATGTCGGCAGCCATGGCCGGTAGTACGATGATCAGAGCCAGCAGCGATGCGGCAGTTATCCGCAGCATTTTTCTCACATCACTCGCCGTACGGTGAGCTTGGGCAATTCCGGCGAAGGTTCGGTGATGGCCGGATCGAAGGGGTGGTCCTCGCGCTTAAAGATTTCGCGGATGCGTTGCACGTAGCCCCGGGTTTCCGGGTAGGGCGGAATGCCGCCGTAGCGATTGACGGTCCCTTCGCCAGCATTGTAGGCCGCCGCGACCAGTGCTACGTCACCCTCGAAGTAGGCTAGCAGCCAGCGCAGGTAGGACAGCCCGCCGCGGATATTCTGCTCGGGATCGAAGGGCTTGCGCACGTTGAAACGCTCGGCGGTTTCCGGAATCAGCTGCATCAGGCCCAGGGCATTTTTCGCCGAGACGGCCTGCGGATTGAAGTTGGATTCGGCGCGGATGATGGCCATCGCCAGGCGCGGATAGACACCGTATTCCGGGGCTAGCTTGAGCACCAGATCCATGATCTTGCGATGTTCCGGTTCGGCCCGCGCGACGATGTCCTGGCCATCGGCATCGAACAGGCATTCCGGCGGCTTTCCCGGCGGTTCGCCGACTTGCCGCAACATCCGGGCGGACAGCGCGTCACCCTGCTTGGCCGCCATGGCGAAGAACCAGGCGGCGGTTGCATCGTCGGGGGGAAGGCTGCGGCCGTTCGCGTACATCCAGCCGAGGCTGTACTGGGCGATCATGTCGCCGAGCCGGGCCGCTTCACAATATAACTGGGCGGCCTTGTCTGGATCGCGCGGCACGCCATCGCCATGCTCGTATCGCACCGCTTCCTGGCGCAGGGCCGTTGCCTTGTCGGCGCTGGCCGGGCCGGCCGTAGCCGGGCGCACGCAAGCCCCTACCACGACCAGGATAGCCAGTATCCAGGTCAGGGAGGAAATGGCGCTACGGCTCCCGTGCGGCATGATTGCTCCTTACAAACGCCAGAAATTGATGCCGGCTTCGGCGAAAGTGCTGCGTTCGAACAGACTCTTGACGTCGATAACGACTCCATCCTTCTTAAGTTTAGACAAGAAATCGGTTGTCGCCCGCTCTTTGAATTCCCGGTGGCCGACGGCGGCAACGATGGCGGCCGAGTTCGGCAGATCATCCCAGGCGACCAAGTCTACGCCGTACTCATGGTGGGCTTCTGCCGGGTCAGCGACCGGGTCGTGGACGACGACGCGCGCGCCATAGGATTCCAGTTCGCGGATGACGTCGATGACGCGGGAGTTGCGCAGATCCGGGCAATCTTCCTTGAAGGTCAGGCCGAGCACGATGATCGGGCAATCTTTGACCGGGTGGCCGTTGCGCACCATCTGCTTGATCGTCTGTTCGGCGATGAATTTGCCCATGCCGTCGTTGATGCGTCGGCCGGCGAGGATGACCTCGGGGTGGTAGCCTAATTTCTGCGCCTTGTGGGTCAAGTAATAGGGGTCGACGCCGATGCAGTGGCCACCGACCAAGCCGGGACGGAAGGGGAGGAAGTTCCACTTGGTACCGGCCGCCTGCAGGACTTCGAGCGTGTCGATGCCGATTTTGTCGAAAATGATTGCCAGTTCGTTCATCAGCGCGATGTTCAGGTCGCGCTGGGTGTTCTCGATGACCTTGGCGGCTTCGGCGACCATGATGCTGGAAGCCGGGTAGACGCCGGCAGTAATGACGCTGCCGTAGATTTTTTGGATCGTGGCCAGGGTTTCCGGGGTGTCACCGGAAACCACCTTGAGAATCTTGGTGACCGTGCGTTCCTTATCGCCCGGGTTGATGCGTTCCGGCGAGTAGCCGACGAAAAAGTCCTTCTTCCAGGTCTTGCCTGATTCGCGCTCGATGATCGGAATGCAAACTTCTTCGGTGGCGCCGGGATAAACCGTGGATTCGAAGACGACGATGGCGCCCTGCTTGAGATTGCGCCCGACCGAGGTCGAGGAGCCGACCAGCGGCGAGAGATCCGGTTGATGGGCGTCGTCGACCGGGGTCGGCACAGCGACGACGACGAAATCGGCTTCCCTCAGAGCTGCCGGATCGGTGCCCATCTCCAGCAGAGTGGCGGCTTTCAGATCGGCGCTGCTGACCTCGCCGGTGGGGTCGACGTGCTGCTTGTAAGCAGCGACTTTCTCGGCCGACAGATCGAAACCGATGGTCCGGTATTTCTTGCCGAATTCAACGGCCAGCGGCAATCCGACGTAACCGAGACCGACGACTGCAATGGTTGTCATGCTGTATTCCTTCACGAAATAAATGGGGGTGTTAAACGATGGGCGGCGCAGGGCTTTTCTAAAGTTCCTTCTGCAGACGGGCGACCTCGGCTTGCAGGGGGAACTTGTCCCCCAGCTTGGCGAGGGCGTCCAGTTCCTTGCGGGCAGCCTTCTTCTGGCCGCTCTTGATCAGCACCTTGGCCAGGTTGAACTGGATCGCGGCGTTTTGCGGCGCCAGTTCGTGCGCCTTGCGCAGCAGTTCGACAGCCTTGGCATCTTCTCCCCGGTTGGCCAGCAGCATGGCCAGCGTGTCCATGAACGGTGGCTGGTTCGGCGCCAGACTGTTGGCTTTCTCGGCATACTCGATAGCCTTCGGCGATTGCAACTGGCCAGAGACCCAGGCTAGATTGTTGAGTACCAACGGATTATTCGGCTGGATGTCGAGGGCGATCTGATAGAGCCGCGCGGCTTCGCTGTAATCTTTTCTGGCGGTGGCGAGGTCGCCCAGGTGCATGCGCATGCCGATATCCTTGGGATGCTCCTTGTTCCAAGTTGCCGCCCAGCGTTCGGCTTCGGCCTTGTCGCCAGCAATGTTGAGGATACTGTGCAGCTTGATCGCCAGTTCGGGCGAAGGCTGCAGCTTGATGCCACGGCGATAGGCGGCAATCGCCTCGGGCCAGGCCTTGAGCACGGCATGGATATCGCCTTCGAGCACGTGGCCGACAGCCTCGCGGGGGCGCTGCTGCTGAATCTGGCGAACAATGGCTAGCGCGTCGCTGGTTCTTTTCTCGTCGACGGCCATGAGGATCAGGGCGCGCTGGGCCTCCAGCAGATCGGGCTTGATCTCCAGTGCTCTTTTCAGGTGCTTGGTGGCTTCCTGGCGGTTTTTCGCCGCCATCTGGATTTCCGCGATACGCATGTCAGCCAGCGGCGACGCGGGTTGCAGCCCGGCCAGTTTGCCGAAAGTGGCCAGCGCTTGGTTGGTTTCGCCGGCCAGTTGCTGGGAGCGACCCAGCGCATCAAGCAGCTCGGGGCTGTCGGGAAGGGCGGCGACGGCTTCGTTCGCTACGACGAGCGCCTTTTTGTTGTCCTTGGCTTTCAGGTGGAACTGGATCAGCGCCAGGCGTGGTGTGCTGTCCTGTGGATTGGCTGCGATCGCCTTGGTGATCAGACCGACGACTTCATCCTGGCTGCCGCCGCTGCGCACGCGCAGTTCGGCCAGGGCGAGCAGGGCCTGAACATTGCGGGGATCGGCGGCGAGCACCGCATCGAAGCGCTTGCGGGCTGCGTCGGGCTTGTTGTCCGCCAGATCGAGCGCCGCCAGGCTGGCCGCGGCAGAGAAGTAGGCGGGATTGATAGCGAGAGCTTTCTCGAAACTTTGGCGTGCGCCGGTTATGTCCTTTTTGGCGAGTAACGTCCGCGCCCGCAGGTTGTAAGTAGCCGGGTTATTGGGTTGCTTCTTTTCCAGCGTATCGATGGCCTTGAGGGCCTTGTCCAGTTGTCCAGTGCGCAGATAGTTGGCAATCAGCGCCAGGTCGGCGCTGGTGCCCTGGTCCGACTCGGCGATGTCTTCCAGTTCGTCGATGGCATTGCTCCTGCCCTGAGCCAGGTGGGCGATGGCCACCGAGGTTTTCCTGGCGGCGCTGTCCGGCTCGAGTTTGGCGGCCTTGGCGAAATACGCCTCGGCCTTGGCAGCGTCGCCGGTCTGCAGGAAGGTTTCACCGGCGAGGGACAGCATCGCCGGATCGTCGTCGATTTTGCCAAGGACGGGCTGTAGTGCTTCCAGCGCCTTAGCCGCCTGACCCGAGCGCAGGTAGGTGGAAACGAGCAGGCGCCGGGCCAGCGGTAAATCCGGCATCAACGCCAGGGCCTTGTTGAGATACGTTTCCGCCTGTACCCAGGAACGCAATTGGAATTCGATGGCGCCGGCCAGTTGCGCGATATTCGGATTATTGGGCGAGGCTTTCAGTAATTGCTGGACGATGTCGCGGGCGGCCTTGAAGTCATTGCGCTGGTAGGCCAGCTGGGCGGTGAGATACAGCGTTTGCGGATGGTTCGGCGCGATTTTCTTCATCGCGTCGATCTGCGCCGCCGCCTCATCGTTTTTTTTCTGCTTGAACAGAGTAGTGACAATCGCCGAGTGGGCGAGCAGGAAGTCCGGCTTGGCGGCGATGGCCTCGCGGTAACGCGCGATCGCGCCGTCCGGGTCATTCCTGGCGCCGCGCAGCGAGCCGGACAGCAGCAATGCATCCGGGTTTTTGGCATCGGCGGCGAGAACGCTGTCGACGATGGCGTTGGCGCCGTCGATGTCGCCTGTGCTGGCCTTGATACGGGCCGTGGCTAATAGGGCCGGCGCATAGTCCGGCTTGGCGGCCAGGGCGGCCGCTAATTCGCTGTGCGCCAGATCATGCTTGCCCTGGAGCGCCTGAGCCTGGCTCAGGCTCGTTTTCAGGCTGGCCTGGGCTTCCGCGTCGCTCAGTTCGGTTTTGCCGAATTCATCGGTCAATTTTCTGGCCTGTCCGGAAGCGAGCAGAGCCCTGGCCAGCAACGGGACGGTCTGGTCGCTGGCATATTGCAGATCAAACGCCTTGCGTAGTTCCACCTCGGCACCAGCCGCATCGCCGCTGTCGAGCAGCGCCTTGCCGAGTAGGAAACGGGCCTCGCCGAGATTGGGGTTGGCCTGCAGAGCATTTTTCAGTTGGATGACGGCGGCCTTGTTGTCGTTCTTGGCCAGGAATTCCTTGCTCGAAGCGATCAACTGCTCCGGGTTGTCGCCGCCGCAGGCGCCGAGAAACGCGGCGAGCAGGGCGACCGAGAGGGAGGAGGCGATGAGGGAGGTGGGTTTTTTCATGGCTTTCTCGAAAAGGAATGGATTACTTGAGACCCAGGCGGTGCATCAGATCGTACAGGGTTGGCCGGCTAATGCCGAGAATCTCGGCGGCGCGGACCAGATTGCCGTTGGCGCGGCCGAGGGCGGTGATGACCGCGCTGCGCTCGGCTTCGTCGCGAATCCTGCGCAGGTCGATGAATTCGGACTGGCT
>JAISPT010000041.1 GCA_031274715.1 Azonexus sp.
GGCGAGGCGATGCAGGTCTTCGACGACCAGGTGATCGTGATTTCCGTGCCGGACGACGGCAACCACGTGCTATATGCCTTCAAGGAACGTTACTTCGAGCCGCGCTGGCGCTGGCTGCATAACTACGCCAAGGAACTGCGCGCCCGCTTCGGCCTTGATCTTCCCACCTTCGCGCAAAAGATGGAGCGTTCGGCCAAGCTCGGCTTGGCCCGGCGCGAAGCCAAGCGCGGACGCTGAGCTACTTTTCGTTTTCGGCCTGGTCGGTGCGCTGTTGCACCTGCTGCGTGGCTGCCTCCAGCTTTTGTCGCACCTGCTCCTGGGTCTGTCGCGCCTGTTCTAATTCCTGCTTCTTCAGTGCCGCGGCGGTCGCTGCGGTACCAGCGGTTTCGACGCCGCAGGCAGCCAACGCCAGCAGCAATGGAATGCAGAGAATCGCTTTCATGCCTTGTCTTTCTGTTGTCCCTGTTCTGCTAGGATCGCCTTGAGCAGATCCCAAGAGCCACCGCAGTAGGATTGCCGACGTGCCGACCATGGATGCGGCCGGCAACCTCTAGGGGGTCAGTGAGTCGAGTCTTTTCTACGTCCTGTCTCGCCAGGACCGCGGGGTATTTGGGCTGCCGGATTGTGCCACGAGCCGCCGACGGGCAGCACCTCGATGACGTCGTCGAATTCCGTCTCCTCGACGATGGAGGTGCGCCGCTCCGGCACCCAGCGTCGCTCATCCAGATCACGGGATGCACCGACATCGAGTTCACGCCGGTCGCGGTTGTTACGTCGATCGTATTCCAGGATCATCATCATCTTGGCTCCACCTTGCGGGAATCCGGAGATTCCCTCTCGACGGGATGGCCGCCTACCACTCTTCCAATTCTGAACCTATTTATTCCTGAAGAATAGACCGCCCAAGCTGCTCCCGCAACCGGTCGTCGCTGCGATAAGCCGTTGCTCGAAACTTCTCAGCATTGTTTGCTTGCCAGATACGCGGCTCAGTAACGCAGGAAAGGTCGTCTGGCCTCGATCCAGGCGGTTTCGTCGGTTGCGCTCAGGGCGTCGAGGTCGGCGGGTTCGGCGGCCGGATCGTCCACCCATTCGCGCAACAGCGGCGAACCATTGATCAGGTCGATGGCCAGCCGGTCGTGCTCGTACTCATAGGGGAAATCGCGCCATAACGGGTAGTCCGGATAAAGCCGGCGGATCGCCTTGAAAGCCAGGCTTTGCAGGCGCCACGGACGGAAAGTGGCGTGGTCGTAGTGTGGCGCTTCGGCGTGGATGTGCAGGCCGTGGCAAAGCTGGCCGGCATGCTTGTGGAAGGTTGGTTCGAACCAGCAGTCGCGCAACGCGCAGCCGGTCAGCCAGTCCGGTGCCAGGGCCTGCATCTCGGCGAGCACGGCGCGGGCGTCGAGATCGGGCGCGCCGAACAGCTCCAGTGGCCGGGTCGTGCCGCGACCCTCGGACAATGTGCTGCCTTCGAGCATCACGGTACCGGCATAGGCGCGGGCCATGCCGAGGTTGGGAGCGTTCGGGCTGGGATTGATCCAGGTCCGCTCACCCAGCGGCCAGCCGTGGCCGGGTGCGGCATCGGGCTGCCAGCCCAGCATCTCGATGACTCGGTAATCGACGTCGAGTTGCAAGGTGGCGATGAACCAGTGGCCGAGTTCGCCCAGCGTCAGGCCGTGGCGCATCGGCATCGCACCGGCGCCGACGAAGCTTTCCCAGCCCGCGCGCAAGGCCAGGCCTTCGACCGGCCGGCCGGCCGGATTGGGGCGGTCGAGTAGCCACACCGACTTGCCGTGGGCGGTGGCCGCTTCGAGCATGTAGCGCAGCGTGGTGATGAAGGTGTAGATGCGGCAGCCAAGATCCTGCAAATCGATCAGCAGCACGTCGAAGCTGTCCAGCATCGCCGGGGTCGGCCGGCGTACCTCGCCGTACAGGCTGAATACCGGGATGCCGTGCCGCGGATCGCGGAAATCCGGCGACTCCATCATGTTGTCCTGCTTGTCGCCGCGCAGGCCGTGCTGCGGCCCGAAGGCGGCAGTCAGCCTGATCTCTGGCAGGGCGGCCAGCGCATCGAGGGCGTGGTCGAGGGTGGCGGTGACGGAGGCTGGGTGGGCGAGCAGGGCGACACGGCGGCCGGCCAGCGGGCGGCGCAGGCCGGGATCGGCGAGCAGGCGGTCGAGGCCGGTCTGGAAACGGAGAGTCATGGTTGGGACAGGTGAATGATGAAGGTCTGGCGCAGATGGAAATCCGGTTGTTCACTCCCGTGCGCCAACGCCCAATAATCCTTGCCGCCGTCGGTGCGCTCGATGACGGCGCTGAGGCCGAGTTGCAACGGGCCGGCTGGCAGCAGCGAGCGCGGAATCGTCGCCCGCAGGTCGAAGCCGTCGGGCCGGTGGGAAAAGCCGATTGGTGGCAACGGGGTTGGCGGCGGGGCGGAATCGTCGCGCTGCCGGTAGTCGGCGAAACGGTAAACCGCCCATTGTCCTGAGGGTGAGAAATTGAATTCGCGGTAGCTTGGCGCAGCCGCGGCAGCAACGAAGGCCTCGCAGCAGGTGTGCTGCCATAGCCTGTCGGCCGGACTGGCGGCCTGCAGAGAGGGCAGGCGCAGCGTCGCCGGGTCGCCGCGGAAGCGGTAATGCAGTTCGATGCCAGCCGGACTCTGGCTGACATCGACCGTCAGCGCATCGCTGGCTGGGCCAGGCGTGGCGGGATGGGGACGGAGCGGCTGCGAAGCGGGGCCTGGCACGGCGACGGGGTTCCAGAATGGGGAAGGGCAACAGTGTAGCCGCCCGGACGGTCACGGAAAACCGGAACGGCCCGCTCGTCACGGACGGATCGCCGGATCGCGTGGCATGGCGGGGCGTTTTCGGATAACGTACCTCCCTTTGGAATCTCTGAGTAACTCCACGCGAGGGGGGGCAGAGATTCCTTCATCTGCTTCCGAGAGATAGAAGACCATGACGCCGCTCCGCATCGACCTTGCCCAGGACGAGATTCCCAGCCACTGGTACAACGTCGTTGCCGACATGCCCAACCGGCCGGCGCCGCCGCTCGGGCCGGATGGCCAGCCGGTGTCGCCGGAAGCGATGGGGGCGATTTTTCCCGATCCGATTCTGGAACAGGAAATGAGCGCCGAGCGCTGGATTCCGATTCCCGAGGAAGTGCGCCAGATCTACGCGCAATGGCGGCCGGCACCGCTGATTCGGGCGTTGCGCCTGGAGCAGATGCTGGGCACCCCGGCCAAGATTTTTTACAAGTACGAAGGTGGTTCGCCGGCCGGTTCGCACAAGCCTAATTCGGCGGTGCCGCAGGCTTGGTACAACAAGCTGGCCGGTACCCAAAAGCTGACCACCGAGACCGGTGCCGGCCAGTGGGGCTCGTCGATCGCCTACGCCGGCCAGATGTTTGGCCTGCCGGTACGCGTTTTCATGGTCAAGGTCAGCTACCAGCAAAAGCCTTTCCGCCGCTCGATGATGCAGACCTGGGGCGCCGAGGTCTTTGCCAGTCCGACCGACCTGACCCAGGCCGGGCGCGCCGCGCTGGCTGCTGACCCGGCCTGCCAAGGCTCGCTCGGCCTGGCGATTTCGGAAGCGGTCGAGGAGGCGGCGGCCGATCCGCATACCTGCTATACCCTCGGCTCGGTGTTGAACCACGTGCTACTGCACCAGACCGTGATCGGGCTGGAAGCCAAAAAGCAGTTTGCGAAGATCGGCCTCTATCCTGACGTGATTTTCGGCCCCTGTGGTGGTGGCTCCAGCTTCGGCGGCATCGCCTTCCCCTTCCTGGCCGACAAGGCGGCTGGCGACAAGCGGGCCGCCAAGCTGCGCTGCGTCGCCGTCGAGCCGACTTCCTGCCCGACATTGACCAAGGGTGCCTACACTTACGACTACGGCGACGCTTCCGGTTACACGCCGATCATGAAAATGTACACCCTCGGCCACGACTTCATGCCGCCCGGCATTCATGCCGGCGGCTTGCGCTACCACGGCGCTTCGCCGCTGCTGTCGCAGTTGTTCCATGAAAAATTGCTCGAAGCTATCGCCGTACCGCAGGTCGGTACCTTCGAGGCCGGTGTGCAGTTTGCCCGCGCCGAGGGCATCATCCCGGCGCCGGAGGCCTGCCACGCCATCCGCGCCGCCATCGACGAGGCCTTGCGCTGCAAGGCGAGCGGTGAGGCGAAGACCATCCTGTTCTGCCTGACCGGCCACGGCCATTTTGACATGGCCTCCTACGACCGCTTCTTCTCCGGCCAACTGGAGGATTACGATTACCCGGCCGAAGCCATCGTCGAATCGTTGAAGCATCTGCCCAAGGTCGGCTGACATCGTGAAAATCCTGGTCTTCCTGCTCGTTCTCGCCAATCTGCTGCTCTACGCCTTCAGCAACGACTACCTTGGCAAGCCGGAACGGCCGGATGCCGAGCGTATGGCTCGCCAGGTGCTGCCCGAACGCGTGCGCATCGTCTCGCGCGGCGAGGAGCCGCCCCTGACGACGGCCAACGAACGTCCAGAGGAAATCGCACCGCCGGTGGCCGCCAGCGAGCCGGAGACGGCGGCAGTCTCCAGCGCTGCCCGGGTCTGCCTACTCTGGGAACAACTGCCGGCGGCCGAGGCCGACCGCCTCGGTTCGCTGCTCGGCACCCGTTTCCCCGTCTTCACGGTCAAGCGGGTGGACGGCGGCGAGAACGGCGGCTGGTGGATCTACATCCCGCCGCTGGCGAACAAGGCCGAGGCGGACAAGAAGGCGGGTGAACTGCGCCAGCTCGGCGTCACCGATTATTTCGTCGTCCAGGAAGGTCCCAACCGCTTCGCCGTCTCGCTCGGTATTTTTTCCAGTGAAAAGGGCGGCCAGGACCGTTTGGCCGAACTGAAGAACAAGGGCGTCCGTTCCGCCCGCTTGATGCCACGGCCGGGCAAGGACGGCACGATCAGCCTGCAGGCCGAGGGGCCGGCGGCGGATCGGGCGACGTTGCTCAGTGCGGTGAACGGCGGCCTGGCCAAGCCGCTGGTGCGGGACTGCCCGTGAGCGCCTACGTCGTCGGCCTGACCGGCGGCATCGGTAGCGGCAAGAGCCGGGTCGGCGAACTGTTCGTTGAGCGTGGGGCGGCGCTGGTCGATACCGACGCCATCGCCCACCAACTGACCGGGCCGGGCGGCGCGGCGCTGCCAGCACTACTCGCCGAATTCGGACCGCAGGTGGTTGATGCACGCGGAGCCCTCGACCGCGCTGCAATGCGCCGGCAGGTTTTCGCCGATCCGACGCGGCGGCGGCGGCTGGAAGCCATCCTGCATCCGCTGATCGGCCAGGAGGCGGACCGCCGTTGCCGGGCCGCGGCGGCGCCTTACGTGATTCTCGCGGTGCCGCTACTGGTCGAGAGCGGCGGCTATCGCGACCGTTGCCAGCGCATCCTGGTCGTCGATTGCCCGGAGGAACTGCAGATTGCCCGCGTCATGGCCCGCAATGGGCACGATGAGCTGGCTGTGCGCGGTATCATGGCCGCCCAGGCGACGCGGGCCGAGCGCCTGGCCGTAGCCGACGACGTGATCGCCAATGACGGTGATTTTGCCGCCCTGGCGGCACAGGTCGACGCGCTGCATCTAAGATACCTACGACTTTTAGCAGAGATACCTAAAGCAAACTGTTGAGATTTGCATGCAAATGCCTCAAAATCAGAGAAATTTTCCGTCTTCTCGGACACTGGCTGCGTGATTACCTACGAGTACCCGTTTAACGAACGCATTCGCACGCTGCTGCGTTTGGAGGACTTGTTCGAGAAGACCGTGTATTTCATGCAGGGCGAAGGTTCTCTCGAACATCATACGGCGCTGGTCACGTTGTTCGAAATCCTCGAAGCTGCCGGTCGCGCTGATCTCAAGATGGACCTGATCCAGGAGCTCGAACGACAGCGGCAGACCCTGCTGGCCTATCGCAACAATCCCGAAATTTCCGAGGAAGCGCTGTCCGGCGCCCTCTACGAGATTGAGCAATCCTCGGCCGCGCTGCTGGCGATGGCCGGTAGGCTGGGCCAGCACCTACGCGACAACGACTGGCTGATGAGTATCAAGAGCCGCGCCGCGATTCCCGGTGGCGTCTGCGAATTCGACCTGCCGTCCTACCACTGGTGGCTGCATCGCAGCCCCGAAGTCCGGCGCGAGGCACTCGAGGGCTGGATCCGCTCGATGACCCCGATGCGCGATGCTGCCGCCATCGTGCTGCGCCTGCTGCGTTCGAGCGGCCGGCCCAAGGGCTATGCTGCTACCGCTGGCCATTTCCACCTCAACCTGGGCGGTACTGCGGCGCAGATGGTGCGCGTCTCGGTCGCCGACGAGCAGTTGGCGATCCCGGAAGTCAGTGCCAACAAATACTCCCTGAACATCCGCTTCACCCAGCCGCCGCGTGGTGACATCAAGGCGCGCGGCTATGAGGGCGACGTGCTCTTCGATCTGACCTTCTGTAATCTGTGATGGCGGGCGGGCGTAAGGTTCGTTGCCCGCAGTGCGGCGGGGAAGCCCTGTGGGCACCGGAGAACCCGTGGCGTCCGTTCTGCTCCGAGCGCTGCAAGCAGATCGATCTCGGCGCCTGGGCCAGCGACGCCTACCGCATTCCGGTCCAGGGCGGGCCGGGCGAGGCCGACGGTGAACTACCGTCGGCCGAGCTTCCGGCCAACTGAACTCCGCGCACCAAACTACCGAACTACCAGCCGCGCATCAGCGCGATGCCGTGGGCACCCGCTGCTTGGGCGGTGGCTAGCAGATCGTGGCGCAGGCCGCCCAGGGCGAATACCGGCAAAGTGTTGCCGGCGCAGCGCCGAGTGAATTCGTGCCAGCCGAGGCCGGGGTTTTCTGGATGGCTCGATGTCGGTAGCACCGGGCTGAGTAGCGCGTAGTCCAATTCCAGTTCGCCAGCCCGGGCGATCTCACCGGTATCGTGGCAGGAAGCACCGACCCAGGCGAAACCCGGCCGGACGGCGCAGGCCGCCAGTGCCGTAGCCGACAGATGCAGGCCATCGGCCCCGACCCGGCGGGCCAGCTCGGCGTCGTCGTTGATGACGACCAGGGCCCCGGCATCGTGGGCCAGACGCACCACCGCCTCGGCAAACCACAGGCGCAGTGCCGGTGGTAGTCCCTTGTCGCGCAACTGGATCAAGCCCAGGCCGGTGGCTAGCGCGGCTTGCAGGCGTTCCAACTGGCGTTCGATGCCCTCGATCTCGGCCAGTGTGATGGCCATCGTCGTCGGCAGGCGTAGCGCCTTCAGGATCGGGTCGTTGGCCGGCAGGATCGGGGCGACGCAGGCCGCCGCGCTGCATTCCTGCCATTCCGCCGCCGCATGTTCGAGCGGTGCGGTGATGCCGATTTCGCCCTCCCAGGCGGTGACGCGCCAGAAATGGAGGTGCACCGTCGCATGTGGGTAGGTGAATTGCCGGGTCAGCCACGGTGCGCAGGCGGTGACGGTAATGCCTAATTCCTCCTGCAGTTCGCGCACCAGGGCAGCGCGCACGCTTTCGCCGGCTTCTACCTTGCCGCCAGGGAATTCCCAGTAACCGGCGTAAACCTTGCCTTCTGGTCGCTGGGCGAGCAGAAACTCGCGGCCGTCGGCGCGCAGCATGACGGCGGCGGCGACTTCGACGACCGGCGTCATAGTTTTTTCCTGGTCGCCGGTTTTTTCCGCCGGCCGGCCAGATCGCGGGCGAATTGCCAGGCTACGCGGCCGGAACGCGAACCGCGGCCGAGCGCCCAGTTCAACGCCTCGCGCTCGCTGCCGGCGATGGTCGCCTCGTCGACGCCGAAATGGCGCAGCCAGTGGCGGGCGATGGCCAGGTAATCCTCTTGGCTGAACGGGTAGAAGGAAATCCACAGGCCGAAGCGCTCGGATAGCGAGACTTTCTCCTCAGTTGCCTCGCCGGGGTGGATTTCGCCGTCGACCCGGGTGTTTTCCAGGTTCTCCGAGAAATACTCGGGCATCAGGTGGCGGCGGTTGGACGTGGCATAGATCAGTACGTTATCCGGCGGCGCCGCGATCGAGCCGTCGAGCACCGATTTCAGCGCCTTGTAGGCGGTCTCGCCGGCTTCGAAGGAGAGGTCGTCGCAGAAAATGATGAAGCGTTCCGGGCGCTCGGCGATGAGGTCGACGATGTCGGCCAGATCGATCAGATCCTCCTTGTCCACCTCGATCAGGCGTAAACCCTCGGCGGAAAACTCATTGAGCACCGCTTTGACCAGCGAGGACTTGCCGCAACCACGGGCACCGGTCAGCAACACGTTGTTGGCCGGCTGGCCGGCGACGAACTGGCGGGTGTTGAGGGTGGTCCGCTCTTTCTGATTGTCGATGTTCTCAAGATCGGCGAGGCGGATCGGGTGCGGCTGGCGTATCGGTTGCAACCAGCCGCGGCCCTGGCGCTTGCGCCAGCGGAAGGCGACGGCACCTTCCCAGTTGGTCGGCAGAATGGGCGGCGGCAGAACGGCTTCGAGCCGGCCGAGAACGGCCTCGGCGCGGGCGAGCAGACGTTCGAGCGGGAGAGTCTCGGGAGTGGCAGGCATGGGGCAGGTATACTTTGGGCGAAGCCTCAAACTCTAACGAAAGCCATGTCCCCAATACAAGTCATCCTCGCCTTTGCCTTCCTGCTGCTGGCCGGCTGTTCTACTTTGCCGCCCGAGCCGGCGGCGGCGAACTGCCCGCCCTGCGCCGCCTGTCCGAGTTGTCCGCCGCCGGTTACCGTGACGCCGACCGTTCCGCCGCCATTCTCGCGCACGCTGCAGGTCGCCGATTGGAGTGAACTGCCGGGCTGGCAAGACGACGACGTGGCCGCCGCCTGGCCGGCCTTCCTGCAATCCTGTCGCGGCCTGGCTGGGCGGCCGCATGGTGGGGAATGGAAGCGCATCTGCGAGCTGGCCCGTGAGGCCGGCGACCGTCCCGGCTTCGACCACCGGGCCTTCTTCCAGGACAACCTGCGGCCATACGCCATCGTCGCCGAAGATGGCAGCGCCAGTGGCACCGTCACCGGCTATTACGAGCCGCTGTTGCGTGGCAGCCGCCAGCCGACCCGCGGCTTCGAGCAGCCCGTGCTGGGCGTACCCGACGACCTGCTCAGCATCGATCTGTCGGCTGTCTTTCCCGAGCTGAAGGACAAGCGCCTGCGTGGCCGGATCGAAGGCAAGCGCGTGGTGCCGTACTGGACGCGTGCCGAGATCGTCAGTCGCGGCGACAGCATCCCTGCCCGCACGCTGCTCTACGTGGACGACGCCATCGAGTTGTTCTTCCTGCAGGTGCAGGGTTCCGGACGGGTGCGCCTGGCCGATGGCAGCATGGTGCGTCTCAACTACGCCGACCAGAACGGTCATCCCTACCAGTCGATCGGCCGTGTGCTAGTCGCCCGCGGCGAACTCAAACTGGAAGAAGCCTCAATGCAGGGCATCCAAGCCTGGGCGCGGGCCAATCCGGGGCGCCTCGACGAACTCCTGAACAACAATCCGAGCTACGTCTTTTTCCGCGAAATGCCGGACAGCAAGGACGGGCCGATCGGCGCCCTCGGCGTGCCGTTGAGTGCCGAGCGCAGCATCGCCGTCGACCCGCGCTCGGTACCGCTCGGCGCACCAGTTTTCCTGAACACCACACGACCCAATTCGGCGCAGCCGTTGAACCGCCTGGTCCTGGCCCAGGACACCGGCGGCGCGATCAAGGGCGCGGTGCGTGCCGATTTCTTCTGGGGCTTCGGCAAGGCCGCCGGCGAATTGGCCGGGCGCATGAAGCAGAGCGGCCGGATGTGGGTGCTGCTGCCGCCCGAGGCCGCCCCGCAATGAGGAATGCGAGCTTGTTTGCAGCTCAATAACAATCGACTGTTTGGAATAGAATAACCACATTAATTGAATGGGGATTATCTCGTGCTCTGGTGTTCTCGAAAATCGCTCGATACGGCTCAGATGGAGCTTGCTGAAATCCGGACGCAATTGCGGGTTGTGCAAGAGGAAAATCAGAATTTGCAGTTGGAGCTGGCCAGCGTTCGTTCCCGGGAAAGAGCCATAGACGAGGAATGCACCACTCTCAAGGAGGTTTTGGCATACCTTGTCGAATTCGGCCAGACACTGGCCGGTTCCCAGCAAAGTCTGGGCGGCATGGCCAACCTCTTGAGCGTGGAGCGAAACCGGGCGGTGGAGGCGGCCGAAGTTTCCGAGACCAGCGGCCATACAACCACCGAGATTGCGACCATTCTCCATCGCTTGGCTGAAGACTCGGCGGCAACGGCCCACGAAGTGGGCCTGCTGGCCAAGCAGGCGGACGAAATCAGTTCGATTGTGCAACTGATTCATGAAATCGCCGACCAAACCAATCTGCTGGCCTTGAATGCCGCTATCGAGGCGGCGCGCGCTGGTGAGTCGGGGCGCGGTTTCGCCGTGGTCGCCGACGAGGTTCGCAAGCTGGCCGAACGAACCGCCAAGGCTACTCAGGACATCGAGGCGCTGGTGGCCAGCGTCCGCCAGAATTCGTCGGCAGCCAAGGAGGCGATGGACGATCTTTCAGCCTCCGCCGGCGACTACAGCCAGCGTGGAAATCGCGCAACCGAGAGCATGGAGCAGTTGGTTTCGTTAAGCCGAAAGATGGAACTGGTCATCGCCGGTAGCGCCTTGAAGAGTTTCATCGAAGTAGCCAAGGTCGATCACCTGGTCTTCAAGTTCAAGATCTACATGGGCTTGTTCGGACTGACGGAGCTGAGGCCTGGCGATATCGCCACCCATACCGTCTGCCGGCTCGGCAAGTGGTACTACGAAGGGGAAGGGCGGAAGTCCTTCAGCACACTGTCCGGATACCGGGAACTCGAAGAACCGCACATGGAGGTTCACAAATTCGGCATTGCCGCGGTCCAGGCCAAGGAAAGCGGTGAATTGAGCGACATGCTGCGGCAGGTCAAGGCAATGGAGGAAGCCAGCCATCGGGTGGTCGCTTGCCTGGATCGCATGGAGGCAAGCGCGCCGGAAGATTCCTCACGCTTGTAGCAACGGTGAATCGTCAAGGCGGAATGGTGCCACCAGGGTAAGCACGTCGGCAGCGGATGGATTCGCGGCCGTTTCAGTGATGGAAGCGGTTACTGGCTGCGAAGCAGCGGGCGAATCATCGAAAAAGCTTGGGTTTATTTTTCTCCGCCACCACACTTCGCAAAATCCAAGCCTGATCTGTTTCAGAATCCGGTCACGACGAGTGTATGACTCCAGCAGAGAACAACGGAGACTTCCTCGGCCGCCAGCGCGCTTGCCGAGGCGATGGGGTTGATGTGGCGGAGCGAGGCCGGCAGACGTCGGTGACGTCCACTGATGTGGCGTCGGCGCCAAAGTCGGGCGCTAGCATCCGGATACAATTGCTCACAGTTGGCCGGCATAAGCTGCGGCTAAACTTGCGCCCATGTCCAAACCGATCCTCCGCCTGCTTGCCCTGTCGTGCTGTTTGAGCCTGCCGGCCGCCGCTGCTTGGCCGGACGATCCTTTCGACACCGAAGCGCTGGCGCCGTTGCGGCCGTCGCCGCAACTGGCCGCCCGGGTCGGCGAGGCGCCCTGTGCCACGGCGCTGCCGGCAACGCCGCTGACCGCTATCGATGCCGTCGACCTGGCTTTGTGCAACAACCCGCAGACGCGCGAAGTCTGGGCCGCCGCCCGTGTTCAGGCGGCGCTGCTCGGCGTTGCTCAGTCGGCTTGGTTGCCCAATCTCGATGGCCGTTTGGGGGCCAGCCGCCATTTCGCCGACAGCGGTGACTACAACCAGCGCAACGCGGCACTGACGTTGTCCTGGCTGCTGCTCGATTTCGGCCAGCGCGCCGCCAGTACCGAGAATGCCCGGCAGTTGCTGGCCGCTGCCGCCGCGATCCAGGGGGCGACGGTACAGAACCTGTTCTTGGCGGCGTTGCAGAGTTATTACAACGCTCAGGCAACGCGTGCCGCGGTGGCGTCGGCTGGCGAGGCCGAGCGTTCGGCCCGCGAGAGTTTCGCTGCCGCCGATGCTCGCTACAAGGTTGGTGCCGGTACGCCGGCCGATAGCCTGCAAGCGCAGACGGCGCTGTCGCAGGCGACGCTGACCCGCATCCGGGCCGAGGGCGAGGCGCGCAACGCGCTCGGCGTTCTGGCCAACGTCATGGGTTTCGCTGCCCAGCAGCCGATGGTCCTGGCCGAGTTCCAGGCTTTGTCACCGGACGACGATTTGCAGCGTGATGTCGCTGCCTTGATCGATGCCGCCCGCGCTCGCCGGCCCGACCTGCGGGCGGCCGAGGCGCAGTTGAAGGCGGCTGAGGCCGGCATCGATCTGGCGCGCGCCCAGGGTCGGCCGACACTGAGCCTGGCGGCCGGGCCGACCTGGCAGGAAGTCGGCGGCGCTTCGACTAATGGCGGCAGTATCGGCCTGACCTTGAACATCCCATTCTTTTCCGGTTTCGAAACCACCTACCGCGTGCGCTCGGCGCAGGCTCAGGCCGAGCTGCGGGCGGCGCAGCGCGACAGCTTGAATAACCAGATCGCGCTCGATGTCTGGCGCGCTTACCAGAACCTGAACACGGCGGCGCACAGTCTGCAGACGACCGCCGATCTGGTGGCCAGCGCCGAGCAGTCGGAGCGCGTCGCGCTCGGCCGTTACAAGGCCGGTGTCGGCACCGTGCTCGAATTGCTGGCGGCGCAGAGCGCGCTGGCCAACGCCCGCCTACAACGCATCCAGGCGGCGCTCGACTGGCAGGTGTTCCGCGCCACGCTGGCTCAGGCCATGGGCGCGCTCGATTACACGCTGCTGCAACCGGTAGAGGTCAAACCATGAAACGAAGCAGCAAGATTGTTGTTGGGATCGTCGTCGTTGCCGCCGCTCTGGCCGGCGGCACGGCGTGGTGGCTGCAGCAGCGGGCGGCGCAGAATCCGGAAAGGCGCTACCGGTTGGTGCCGATCGAAAGGGGCGCGATTGCCCAGATGGTGTCGGCCAACGGCACGCTCAATCCGGTGGTGCTGGTCAGCGTCGGTACCCAGGTGTCGGGCACGGTTAAGCAGCTTTACGTTGATTTCAACGACCCGGTGAAGAAAAACCAGGTGCTGCTCGAACTGGACGACGCCTTGGTGGCGGCGGCCGAGCGGCAGAGCGCGGCCAGTGTCGTCAGTGCCCAGGCCAGCCTCGATCTGGCCCAAGCTAACGAAAGCCGGATCAAGACGCTGTACGCCCAGGAATTTGTCTCCAGCCAGGAATACGACCAGGCCCAGCAGGCGCTGAAAGCAGCCCGGGCGCAACTGGCCCTGGCCAAGGCGCAGAACGACCGCGACCGGGCCAATCTTGGCTTCACGGTGATCCGCTCGCCGGTCGATGGTGTCGTCGTCGATCGCGTCGTCGATCTCGGCCAGACGGTGGCGGCCAGCTTCCAGACGCCGACGCTGATCAAGATCGCCCAGGATCTGTCGGAAATGTCCATCGATACCAGCTTCGCCGAGGCCGACATTGGCCTGATCCGCGAGGGGCAGAAGGTGCGTTTCACCGTCGATGCCTTTCCCAACCGCAGCTTTGCCGGCGCCGTGCAGCAGATTCGGCTCAACCCGACCAACCAGCAGAATGTTGTCACCTACAACGTCCGCATCAACGTCGCCAATCCGGAACTGATCCTGCTGCCGGGCATGACCGCCTACGTCAACATCGCCGTGCAGCAGCGCGACGACGCGTTGCTGGTGCCGAACGCCGCGCTACGCTTCAGGCCGGCCGAGCCGGTCGACGTTCCGCCGCCTCCGGATGCCGCCGCCGCTCCCCAGGCCGGTGGCCCGTCCGGCGCCGAGGCTCCGCTGGCAGCGCCCGACGGCAGCGGAGCGAAAGCCGGACCGGGCAAGGGCAAGAAGCGCGACGGCCAGAGCGGCACGGTCTTCGTGCTGCGCGGCGGGGCGTTGCAGCCGGTCAATGTCCAGCTAGGCATCACCGACAACCGTAACACCGAGGTTCTCGGCGGCGAGTTGCAAGTCGGCGACCGCGTCGTCACCGGCGAGAACAGCGGCCCTACCAGGTCGCCATCGAGCGTCGGCATGCGGATGTTCTGATGGCCGAGCCTGTGATCCGGGTCGCCGGCCTGGGCAAATCCTACGCCACCGCCGCCGGCCTGTTCACGGCGCTCAAGGGCGTCAACCTGGAGGTCCGCGAGGGCGAGTACATCGCCATCATGGGGCCGTCCGGTTCCGGCAAGTCGACCTTCATGAACCTGCTCGGTTGCCTCGATACGCCGACCAGCGGCGAGTACTGGCTGGCCGGCGAAAATGTCGCGCACCTCGACAACGACTCCCTGGCGCGGCTGCGCAACCGCACCCTCGGCTTCGTTTTCCAGGGTTTCAATTTGCTGTCGCGCGTCAGTCTCCAGGATAACGTCGCGCTGCCGCTGGTCTATGCCGGCGTGGACAAGGAGACCCGGCGTGCCCGGGCGCGCCTGCTGCTCGACAAGGTTGGCCTCGGCTCCTACGCCGAATCGTTGCCCAACCGGATTTCCGGTGGCCAACAGCAGCGTGTGGCGATTGCCCGGGCGCTGGTCAACGCACCGCACTTGATTCTCGCCGATGAGCCGACCGGCAATCTCGATAGCCACACCAGCGAGGAAATCATGCGCCTGTTTGACGCGCTGAATGGCGAAGGCATCACCGTCATATTGGTCACTCACGAGCCGGATATCGCCGCGCACGCCAAGCGCCAGGTCCGTTTCCTCGATGGTGAGATTGTCAGCGACCACCTGACGGAGCATGCGTCATGCTGAAAGCGATGCTCGGCGAAGCTTGGCTGGCGATGGGCGCCAACCGCCTGCGCGCGGCGTTGACCATGCTCGGCATGGTGATCGGCGTCGGCGCCGTGGTCATCATGCTGGCCATCGGTCAGGGGGCGCAGTACGCGGTGCAGCAGACGATCAGCACCATGGGCTCGAACCTGTTCATCATCCTCTCCGGCTCGTTCACCGCGGCCGGTGTGCGCAGCGGCTCGGGCGGCGGGCCGACCTTGACCGTTGGCGACGCCGAGGCCATCGGCGAACTCGACGGCGTCGCCAACGCGGCGGCGACCCATCAAGGCAGCCGGCAACTGGTCTACGGTTCGCAGAACTGGAGCACGCAGGTCATCGGCACGACGCCTGGCTATCTCGATGCGCGCGCCTGGAACGTGGTCAACGGCGCCGCCTTCGGCGATTCCGACGTGCGCTCGGCGACGCGCGTGGCGCTGATCGGCAAGACCGTCGCCGAGAACCTGTTCGGCAACGAAGATCCGGTCGGCAAGACGATGCGCATCCAGCAAAGCCCGTTCGTGGTCGTCGGCGTGCTCGGCCCCAAGGGGCAGAACCTCGACGGCCGCGACCAGGACGATACCGTGATCATTCCGCTCAGCACCGCCCAGCGCCAGGTGTTCGGCACGCCTTTTCTCGGCTCGGTGCGGATGATCATGGTCCAGGCCGAGTCGGCCGAAGGCATGGAACGGACGATGGCCGACGTCACGGCGCTGTTGCGTCAGCGCCACCGGCTGCGCGAGGGCATGCCGGACGATTTCTTCATCCGCAACCTGTCGGCCGCCGCCGAATCGGAAGCCGAAACGACGCGCACCATGTCGATCCTGCTCGGCGCTATCGCCTCCATCTCGCTGCTGGTCGGCGGCATCGGCATCATGAACATCATGCTCGTCTCGGTTACCGAGCGGACCCGCGAAATCGGCATCCGCATGGCCATTGGCGCCCGCCAGGCGGATATCCTGATGCAGTTCCTGCTCGAAGCCATCATGATCTCTTTCGCCGGCTGCCTGCTCGGCCTCGTGCTCGGCCTGGCTATTGCACTCGGCATCAACGCCGTCACCGGCATGGTCGTGGTCATCTCGGGCAGTGCGGCGCTGGTCGCCTTTGCCGTCGCCGCCACGGTCGGCATCTTCTTCGGCTGGTATCCGGCGCGCAAGGCGGCGCGGCTGGACCCGATCGAGGCCCTGCGCTACCAGTAAAACGCCGCCCTGTTGATGGGGTTAGCGTTTGGCGCTGGCGACTGGTTTCAATTCGATTGCCAGCGGCAGCGGCTGGCTATCCTTCATGGCCGGAGAGGGATGGGCATTGACGTAGCGCGTTTTACCGTCAATTTCGATGCGGGCGGCGACTTGGACGCGGGCCCGCTGGCCGAGCAGGTGGCGGTCGATGGTGGCGGTAAACGGGATCGGCACTTGGGCGCCGTTGAGTTCGTAGCGCTGCTCGGCCAGCACCCGCGTCGGCTTGCCGGCAACGTCTTCGACGCGGATGTGCAGAATGGCCGTCGGCGGCAGGGCGTTGCGACTGCGATAGCTGACGCTGCCGGCCAGGGTGATGAAGTTGCTGGTTGCGGCCGGGGTGTTGTGGGAACAGTGCAGCGCCTGGCCGCTGCCATCGTCGTAGAAAGCCTCGTTGCCCTTGGTGTGCAGTTCGACCGGCGCCGCGTAGTAGCGGGCGCCGGAGGCGGCGACGACCTGCGGCAGGACGAGATCGCTGTCGGCGCGGTGGATGATCGCCTGCGGCCGGCCGTCGGCCGCTTCGCCGAAGGTCACGGTCAAGGTCCGGCCGTCGGCGCAGGTGTAGGTCAGGGGAGCGGCATGGGCGCCGGCGGTGGCGAGCAGCAGCGGCAGCAACAGGTAAGGTGGGGAAAATGTCATGCGCTTGGCGGCAGGCGTTGCCAGTGTCCTTCGATCAAGCCTTCGATAGGCTGGAAGTCGATCTTATAGGCCATCTTGCGGCTGGTGGCAATCCAGTAGCCGAGATAGAGGTAGGGCAGGCCGAGCGCGAGGCATTGCTGGCGCTGCCAGAGGATGTTGTAGATGCCAAAGCTGCTTCCCGGGATGTCCGGCTCGTAGAAGGTGTAGACCGAGGACAGGCCGTCGTCGAGGATGTCGATCAGGCTGACCATGCGGACAACGCCGGCCGCCGAGAATTCGATCAGCCGGGTGTCGACATGGCTTTGCAGAAGGAATTGCGCGTACTGCTCGTGGTTGTCGTCGTGCATGCCGCCGCCCGGGTGGCGGGCCTGCTGGTAGCGGCTGTAGAGTACGTAGTGTTCTTCGCGGAAGAGCAGCGGCAGTTCGCGTACGTGCAACCCGCCGTGGCGTTTCAGGGCGCGCCGCTGGTGGCGTTTCAACTGCAGTTCGGCAACCGGCAGGCGGACCGGAATGCAGGCATGGCAGCCAGCGCAGTACGGCCGGTAGGTGAAGATGCCGCTGCGCCGGAAGCCGGCGCGGACCAGCGAGGCGTAGATCTCACTGTCGATCAGCTGGGCTGGCGTCGCTACCTGCGAACGGGCTTGGCGGTCGGCCAGGTAGCTGCACGGGTAAGGCGCAGTGGCGTAGAACTGGAGCAGCGAGAAGGGGAGGGCGGCATCGTCGGGCAGAGCCATGTCACCACTCCCCGCCGCCGGTCGAGGTCGGCCAAGGGCCGTGCGCGGCCGCGTCGGCGGTCAGCGTTCGCAGGTGGGCGAGAAACTCAGCGCGGGGAATTTCCCGTCCGCCGAGCGAAGCGAGGTGTTCGGTGCGCATTTGGCAATCAATCAAGGCAATCTGCTGGGTCGATAGCTGGCGGATTAGATGGGCGAAGGCAACCTTCGAAGCGTCGCGCTGCCGGGCGAACATCGATTCGCCGTAGAACATGCGTCCGATGGCCAGTCCGTACAGGCCGCCGACGAGATTGCCTTCTGTATAGACTTCGACCGAGTGCGCCCAGCCGAGTTCATGCAAGTGGCAATAGGCGGCCATCATTTCCGGGGATATCCAGGTGCCATCCTGGCCGGGGCGCGGCATCGCGGCGCAGCCAGCGATGACGCCGGCAAAGTCGCTGTCGAAGCGGACGCTGAAAGTGCTACTACGCAATGTCCGGCGCAGCGAGCGAGACAGACGGAATTCCTCGGGAAACAGCACCATCCGCGGATCGGGCGAGTACCACAGCGGATGCCCTTCGATGGTGCCCCATGGGAAGATACCCCGGTGATAGGCGTCAAGCAGGCGTGGCACCGACAGGTCGCCGCCAACGGCGAGCAGACCGCCCATATCGGCTCGGGCCGACATAGCCGGCGGAAAGGCATCGAGTGGGCCGAGGTAGGGGATCATCGCGTCAGCGTCCGGGGGCGCCGTGGCGGGTGGCGAGTTCCGCCGGTGCGTGGTGAATTTTTTGGTGTGACAGCGCCTTGGTGCTGCTCTCCAGATACAGCGTGATGAGAAACATCATTGAATCTGGACGAAAAAAGCGGCCGGATGGCCGTTTGCCCGGTCAGTCTTCTTCGCTGACGAGGATGCGCCGGGCGCCGTTGTAACGCTTGACCCAGTAGCTGCTTTCCATGCTCTCGACGCGCACTTCGGCGCCGGCACGGGGGGCGTGCATGAAATGGTTGTCGCCGAGATAGATGCCGACATGGGAGAAGGCGCGGCGCATGGTGTTGAAGAACACCAGATCGCCCGGCTTCAACTGGCTGCTGTCGATACGCTGGCCGACCTTGCTCATCTCGCCGGCGGTACGCGGCAACAGGGTGCCGATGCTGTCCTTGAACGTCAGGCGGACGAAGCCGCTGCAATCGAGTCCACTGTCCTCGTCGTTGCCACCGAGGCGATAGCGGACGCCGACCAGCTTCAGGCCATGCAGGATGACATCCTGCGCGGCGTTGGTGTAACGTTGGAGGAAGGACATCGGCTCCTCCGGATGCCGTTCCTCTTCGGCGGCCGCAACGGTGGCGGGGAGTGCGCAGAAGAGGGAGGAGGCCAGCAGGAGGGAAGCTAGTGCCTTGAACATAGGCGCGGAATGTATTTGAAACTCGCCTTCCTGTAAAGACCTGATTTGCGCGCAGCGACTATGTTCTAAGCGCGTAATCATGAATACAATTTGCTGCTTGAGCCATGAGGGGACGATGAAATCATTCAAGGCATTGCTGATCGAGGAACGTGACGGCAAGGTTTGCAGCGGCTTCGTCGAGATGGACGAAAGCCAGCTCGATCCAGGTGAAGTGACCATCCGCGTCGCCCATTCCAGCGTCAATTACAAGGATGCGCTGGCGGCTACCGGCAAGGGCAAGATCATTCGCCGCTTTCCCTGCGTCGGCGGCATCGACCTCGCCGGTACTGTCATCGCCAGCACCGATCCACGCTTTGTCTCCGGTGATCCGGTTATCGCCACCAGCTTCGACATCGGCGTCGCCCATCATGGTGGTTATGCCGAAATCGCCCGCGTACCGGCCGACTGGGTGGTGCCGCTGCCGGCCAGCCTGACGCTGTTTGATGCGATGGCGCTGGGTACGGCCGGTTTTACCGCGGCGCTTGGCATTGTCCGGATGGAGGAGAACGGTCTTTCCCCGAGCAAGGGGCCGGTGATTGTCACTGGTTCCACCGGCGGCGTCGGCAGCCTGGCTGTCGACATGCTGGCCCGGCGCGGCTACCACGTGGTAGCCCTGACCGGCAAGGCGGCCGAGGCGGACTACCTGCGCAGCCTCGGGGCGGCCGAGGTGATGCTGCGCCAGAACCTCGACCTGAGCAAGATCCGGCCGCTCGATCGCGGCCGCTGGGCCGGTGCCGTGGATAACCTCGGCGGCGATGTGCTGGCCTGGATCGCCAGCACCATGGAACAGGGCGGCACCATCGCCAGTATCGGCCTGGCGGCGAGCATGACGCTCAATACCACGGTGGCGCC
>JAISPT010000057.1 GCA_031274715.1 Azonexus sp.
GAACCCCGTGCCATTAAACGACGACCTAAAAACCATTCTCTGCTGACCACACCTCGTCCCTTCGCTCGCCAACTCATCCTCATGGCAAGCAAGACAATGGCTTAAGGTAGCGCCATGGATCTCAGTGTCCGATCATTTCGTGGTTGGCGGCGCCCGGCGGCACCATCGGGAAGACTTTTTGCCCAGCGTCGATGCTAACGTGAATCAGGCACGGGCCGGGCCGGCCGATGGCTTCGAGCAGCGCCGCGCAGGGATTGGTGGCACGGTCGAGATCGACGGCGCGGATGCCGAAGCCGCGGGCGACCGCGACGAAATCTGGCACGGCTTTGAATTGCGAGGCGAACAGGCGCTCGCCATAGAACAACGTTTGCTGCTGGTGCACCAGTCCGAGGCTGGCGTTGTTCATCAGCACGATTTTGATATTGGCGTTCTCTTCGGCGGCGGTGACCAGTTCCTGGATGTTCATCAGGATCGAGCCGTCGCCGGTGAAGCAGACCACGGTCCGTGCCGGTTCGGCCAGCGCCGCACCGATCGCCACCGGCACGCCGAAGCCCATCGTTCCCAGGCCACCGGAGGTTAGCCACTGGCGGGGGCGGCGCAGCGGGTAGTACTGGGCGACCCACATCTGGTGCTGGCCGACGTCGGTGGCGATGATTGCCTCGTCGTCCAGACAGGCGGCAACGGTGCGGATCAAGCCGACATGCGAGAGCGGGTCGTCGCCGTTGTCGACGACCACCGGGAATTGCTGCTGCAATTCGGCGATACGTGCCCGCCAAGCACTGCGCGGGGTGGATGCGAGGCGCGGCAGCAAGGCATCGAGGGCCTGGCCGACATCGGCGGCGATGCCGACATGCGCCGTCTTGATCTTGTCCAGTTCGGCACGATCGATGTCGATGTGGATGATCTTGGCGTGGCGGCAGAACTGCGCGACTTTGCCGGTGGCGCGGTCGTCGAAGCGGGCGCCAACGGCGATCAGCAGGTCGCACTCGTCGAGCGCCAAATTGGTCGCCCGGGCGCCGTGCATGCCAAGCATGCCGAGTGACAACGGATGGTCGACCGGCATCGCGCCGAGCGCCATCAGTGTCATCACTGTCGGCAGGCCGGCTTTCTCGGCCAGGGCCACGGCCGCCGCCGCGGCACCGGAATGGACGACGCCGCCGCCGAGGTAGAGCAGCGGGCGTTCGGCTGCATCGATCATCGCCGCTGCCTCGGCAATGGCTGCGGTCGCTGCCGGGGCGGTCACCGTAGCCAGGCCGGGAGCCGGCCATTCGGCGACGTCGATCGCTTGCATCTGGACATCCTTGGGAATGTCGACCAGCACTGGCCCGGGGCGGCCGGAGGCGGCGATGCGGAAGGCGGCCGGAATGACCTCTAGCAGTTCTTCGGCCGACGACACCAGGAAGTTGTGCTTGGTAATCGGGATCGACAGGCCGTAGGTGTCCACTTCCTGAAAAGCATCGGTGCCGATCATCGCTTTCGGAACTTGGCCGGTGATGGCGACCAGCGGAATCGAATCGAGCTTGGCATCGGCAATGGCCGTCAGCAGGTTGGTGGCGCCGGGACCGGAAGAGGCGAGACAGACTGCCGGCCGGCCGCTGGTACGGGCCATGCCCTGGGCCATGAAGCCGGCCCCCTGTTCGTGGCGGGCGAGCACATGGCGGATGCGTGTCGATTGCCCGAGCGCGTCGTAGATCGGCAGGATGGCGCCGCCGGGAATACCGGCGACGATAGCGATGCCTTGGCGTTCGAGCAGGCGCACGGTGAGTTGGGCGCCGGTTAGTGTTTCGCTCATGGAGATCTCCTTGGATGATTACGGCGGCGCCGGCGGAGACTCAATGAAAAACCCCCGCCGACTCGCGCCGGCGGGGGTTGGGAAATGGGCTTGCTGCTGCTTATCCGATCCGCGACGGCGCGTGCGTAACGCTGACTACGACGACGCGAGCGACGACCTGCCGTTGGGCGATGACTGCCGGAGAGCGGGAGGTGTGAAGGCGCATGTGGGGTCGGTCAGGGGACGAGGAAAGCAAGTAAAGAATATCTCGCGTCGAAGCAAGAAATGCAAGTAAAAATAAATTGTTGAAAATAACAATATTCAAAAATTAACTATCGGCTTTTGATAAAACGGAATGAATCTTGAGCTGGTTTCGCTGTCATGGCTTAGACTACGCAATTAGTCATAGACCTTGGACGACTGTCTGTCAGGAAAGCCCGATCATGCAACGCAGCGAGAAGCTCAAGCCGCAGAAGATTCTGGTAGTGGATGGTTCGCGCGTTGTCCGCGCCTCGCTGGTGCGCTGTGTGAGCAAAAGCCATGATGTATGCGAGGCGCATGATGGCGAATCGGCGTGGCAGAGCGTGGTGCTCGATACCTCGATCATCGCTGTGATCTCCGGACTGGGTGTCGCCAGCGAAGACGGTTCGGACTTGGTCGAACGCATCCGCACTAACCGGCTGGCCCGGATCAATGGTTTGCCGTTCTACCTGCTGGCTTCCGACAATCTGTCGGATAACGAGCGTGAGCGGGCGAAGCGGCTGGGCGTTACGGCCTTGATTCCCAAGAAGGCGCCGGCCGCCACGCTAGCCGAATTGTTCGCGCCGCCGGATACGGTGGGTAAAGAAACCGACATTGGTACGGTAGGCAAGGAAACCGACGTCGGTCGTGACAGTACAGTCGGCTTCGGTGATCTGCGGGCGCGCTTGGAGCGTCTGGACAGCCTTGGCGCCTCAATTCCCGCCAAGGTAATACCTGTGGTCGGTCCGGATCATGAGGCCGGACAGCGACCAAGCGATGGGCGGCTAAAGCGCTGTCTCGAGCAGCACCTGAAAAAGGAAGCCGAGAGTCACCCAACGGCCAGCGCGCTGATTTTCGGTATCGACGATTATGCTTCGCTTTGCGAACGTTTCGGCCAGCGGATTGCGGACAAGGTGGTCGACAAGTTTTCCCGCTTGTTGCGCGGCAAAATCGGTGCTCAGGAAAGCCTCCTGCCCTTGGCCGACGGCCGGATCGGTATTGCCGGCAACATCGGCCGTGAGCAATGTGCCATCTTCGCACGTCGAGTTTGCAAGGCACTGTCGGCAGCGACCCTCTCTGTCGGTGGCAAGCAGATCAAGGCGACGGTAAGCGCCGGTATTGCGGCGATGCCGCAGGATGGTAGTGGGCTGAGCGCCGAGGAACTGTTTTATCTGGCGTTGAGCCGGCTTGATGCGGCCATGGCGGCTGGTGGCAATCGGATCGTCTATGCCCACGACGGGGGGCGGAATCTGCGTCAGGGTGAATTCATCGCCCGCTTGGCAACCTTGCTGACTACCTCGTCACCGGAAGCGGAAATGCCCTGCAAGAGTTGGTTACGCTCGATCTGCGTGGCCTGTCACGATGCGCGCCCGGAGGGGGAGCCGGCGCCGTGCGAGGTCGATGTGCCCAACGGCTCAGCGGGCACCACCAGCTAGGCTGCCGAGCGGTAAGCGGCGGCTGAAGCGACCAGCCGCGCCGCCGTGGCGACGCAGCCGATATCTAGATTGGATCAGGCAGCGACCGGAATCTTGCCGATCTTGATCTGCCATTCCCGCGGGCCGGTGTTGTGTACCGAGGTGCCGGCGGAATCGACGGCGACCGTCACCGGCATGTCCCGCACGTCGAACTCGTAGATGGCTTCCATGCCGAGGTCGGCGAAGCCGACGACCTTGGCTGATTTGATCGCCTTGGCGACCAGGTAGGCGGCACCGCCTACGGCCATCAGGTAGGCGCTCTTGTTGTCCTTGATCGCCTCAATAGCGACCGGGCCGCGTTCGGATTTGCCGATCATCGAGATCAGGCCGGTTTGCTCCAACATCATCCGAGTGAACTTGTCCATCCGGGTGGCCGTAGTCGGGCCGGCCGGGCCGACGACCTCGTCGCGCACCGGGTCGACCGGGCCGACGTAGTAAATGACGCGGTTGGTGAAATCGACCGGCAGCTTCTCGCCCTTGGCCAGCATGTCAGCGATGCGCTTGTGGGCGGCGTCGCGGCCGGTCAGCATCTTGCCGTTGAGGAGCAGCTTCTGGCCGGGCTTCCAGGCGGCGACTTGGTCCTTGGTCAGGGTGTCGAGGTCGACGCGAGTGGCGGCCTTGAGATCGGGCGTCCAGGTCACGGCTGGCCAGTCTTCCAGCTTCGGCGGCTCGAGCTTGGCCGGGCCGGAACCGTCGAGGTGGAAGTGGCAATGGCGGGTCGCCGCGCAGTTGGGCACCAGGGCGACCGGCAGGTTAGCGGCGTGGCAGGGATAGTCGAGTACCTTGACGTCGAGCACGGTGGTCAGGCCGCCCAGGCCTTGAGCGCCGAAGCCCAGCGCATTGATCTTCTCGTACAGTTCGAGGCGCAGTTCCTCGGCCCTGTTCTTGGCGCCGCGCGCTTTCAGTTCCTGGATGTCGACCGGCGCCATGATCGATTCCTTGGCCAGCAGCATGGCCTTCTCTGGCGTGCCGCCGACGCCGATGCCGATAATGCCGGGCGGACACCAGCCAGCGCCCATTTCCGGAATCTTCTTCAGCACCCACTCGACCAGGTCGTCGGAGGGGTCGAGCATGGCGAACTTGGCCTTGGCCTCTGAACCGCCGCCCTTGGCCGCGCAGATGACTTCGACGTGGTCGCCTTCGACGATCTCGAAATGGACGACGGCCGGCGTGTTGTCCTTGGTGTTCCGGCGGGCGCCGGCCGGATCGGCCAGCACCGAGGCGCGCAACGGGTTGTCCGGGTTGGTGTAGGCGCGGCGGACGCCTTCGTCGATCATTTTCTGGATGCTCATCGTCGCATCCGGCCAGGTGACGTTCATGCCGACCTTGATGAAGACCATGCCGATGCCGGTGTCTTGGCAAATCGGGCGCTGGCCTTCGGCGGCCATCCGCGAGTTGGTCAGGATTTGGGCGATGGCGTCCTTGGCGGCGGGGCTTTCCTCGCGCTCGTAGGCTTCGCCCAGTGCCTTGATGTAGTCCAGCGGGTGGTAGTAGCTGATGTACTGGAAGGCATCGGCGACGGACTGGATCAGGTCTTCCTGCTTGATGGCGGTCATGCGCAACTCCGGGTCAGTGGTTGTCGTGTTGAAGAATCAGGGTCTGGGTCATGATCTTGTCGACCATCGCCATGGCCAGGGCCGAGATGATGAAGACCATGTGGATGACGACCTGCCACAGCAGCGTGTGTTCGGTCAGGGCGCCGGCATTGATGAAGCTCTTCAGCAGGTGGATCGATGAGATACCGATGATGGCCGTCGACAGCTTGATCTTGAGGACGCCAGCATTGACATGGCTGAGCCATTCCGGCTGGTCGGGATGTTCGTCGAGGTGCAGACGCGAGACGAAAGTTTCGTAACCGCCGACGATGACCATGATCAAGAGGTTGGCGACCATGACGACGTCGATCAGCCCGAGCACGATCAGCATCACGTCGGTTTCGGTCATCCGGTGGTCGCCGAACATGCCATGCACGAGGTGGGCAAGTTCGACCATGAACAGCCAGACATAAACGATCTGGGCGATGACCAGGCCGATATAGAGCGGGGCCTGGATCCAGCGGCTGGCGAAAATGAAGGAAGGCAGGAGCTTGGTCGGTGACATGTTGCTGTGGAGTTCGTCGGGGCAAAAATTCTAGCACACCGTTCCGGGCCTCCTTCCCTGGCCGCTTGCTGCGCCGCAGCGTGATTTCGTAAGGCCATTGTAAGAATATCGACGTGTAATGCCGATTCGGCGCAGGGGAGTGAGTAGGATATTCCCGGTGTATACGGCTTTATAGAATCCGGGCCGGGTCCTAGACCCGATTGCTTGTCTCAACATAATTTTGCGAAGTACTGCCGAGGAGAAAAATATGTCGAATGGGTCCGTGCAGTTCTACTATCCGTCGGACGAAATCGTCAAGAATGCGGCGGTTTCCGGGATGGATGCCTACAAGGCACTGTGCGCGGAAGCTGAAGCCGACTACGAAGGTTTCTGGGCCAAGCGTGCCCGCGAACTGATCACCTGGAAGCAACCCTTCACCCAGGTGCTCGATCAGTCCAATGCGCCGTTCTTCAAGTGGTTTGCCGACGGCAAGCTGAATGTTTCGTACAACTGCCTCGATCGACAGGTCGACGCCGGCAAGGGCGACAAGGTCGCCATCATTTTCGAGGCCGACAGCGGTGAGGTGACCAAGGTCACCTACAAGGAACTGCTGGTCAAGGTCTGCAAGATGGCCAACCTGTTGAAGGCCAAGGGCGTCAAAAAGGGCGACCGCGTTGTCATCTACCTGCCGATGACCATCGAGGGCATCGTTGCCATGCAGGCCTGCGCCCGCATCGGCGCCATCCACTCGGTCGTCTTCGGCGGCTTCTCGGCCCAGTCTCTGCGCGACCGCATCAACGACGCCGGCGCCGTGCTGCTGATCACCTCGGATGGCCAGTACCGCGGCGGCAAGGCGATTCCGTTGAAGCCGATCGCCGACGAAGCCTTCACCATGGGCGGCTGCGAATCGGTCAAGAATGTCATCGTCTTCAAGCGCACTGGCGCCGACGTCAACATGGTCGCCGGCCGCGACCTCTGGCTGCACGACGAACTGGCCGGCCAGCCGGAAACCTGTGAGCCGGAATGGGTCGAAGCCGAGCACCCGCTGTTCCTGCTCTACACCTCCGGCTCCACCGGCAAGCCGAAGGGCGTCCAGCACTCCACCGGTGGCTACCTGCTGCACGCCATCCTGACCATGAAGTACACCTTCGATATCAAGGATAGCGACGTTTTCTGGTGTACCGCCGACATCGGCTGGGTCACGGGGCACACCTACATCACCTACGGCCCGCTGGCCTGCGGCGCCACCGAGATCGTCTTCGAGGGGGTGCCGACCTATCCGGATGCCAGCCGTTTCTGGAAGATGATCCAGGACCACAAGGCGACCGTCTTCTACACCGCCCCGACCGCGATCCGCTTGCTGATCAAGTCGGCCGACACGACCCCGGCCGTGCATCCCAAGAGTTTCGACCTGTCATCGTTGCGCATCCTCGGCTCGGTCGGCGAGTCGATCAACCCGTCCGCCTGGCTGTGGTACTACGACAACGTTGGTGGTGGCCGTTGCCCGATCGTCGACACCTTCTGGCAGACCGAAACCGGCGGCCACATGATCACCCCGATGCCAGGTGCGACGCCGCTGGTTCCAGGTTCCTGTACGCTGCCCTTCCCAGGCATCCAGTTCGCCGTGGTCGACGAGACCGGCGGCGAATTGCCGTGGGGCCAGGGTGGGACCCTGGTGTGCAAGAAGCCGTGGCCGTCGATGATCCGCACCATCTGGGGCGATCCGGACCGCTTCGCGAAGTCCTACTTCCCGGACGATTTCCAGGGCAAGCTGTACTTGGCGGGCGATGGCGCCATCCGTGACGCCGAGACCGGCTACTTCACCATTACCGGTCGTATTGACGATGTGCTGAACGTTTCTGGTCACCGCATGGGCACCATGGAAATCGAATCGGCACTGGCGGCCAATCCGCTGGTCGCCGAGGCCGCCGTCGTCGGTCGCCCGGATGAGCTGATCGGCGAGGCCATTATTGCTTTCGTGGCGCTCAAGGGCCCGCGCCCGACCGATCCGGAAGCGATCAAGAAGCTGGTCAAGGAATTGCAGGATTGGGTGGGCAAGGAGATCGGTCCGATCGCCAAGCCGAAGGAAATCCGTTTCGGCGACAACCTGCCGAAGACCCGCTCCGGCAAGATCGTTCGCCGCCTGCTGCGCAGCTTGGCCAAGGGCGAAGAGATGGCGCAGGACGTCACGACGCTGGAAAATCCGGAGGTCCTGGAGCAATTACGCGGCTAAGGCGGTGGCCCCGGGTTTCGCCGCGAGGCAGAACCCGGCAAGCCGGCAACAGTCGGGTTGCCATCCTGGCTCCGGCCCAGCCGGTATCTGGAGTACGAACCCAGGCGGGAACATGCTGTTCCCGCCACAGATCAGGAAGCGGTGGCTTGCCACGCCGCCTCTGCAAATATAAAGGGGCAAGGAGGAGACGATGGCTGCCCACAAAGTGGCCTCTCATGTAGTCGCATCAGGCTGCATACCAACAACGGCTGGCACGCTTGCGTGCTAGCCGTTGTCATTTCAACCTGAAAACGGCACTACCAAGGTGGCACAACACGCTGACCAGAAAGCCGGCCCGCCGAGGAAGCACGTTGTATCTTCACGGTGCCCTTGCTGGCCCGGAACAATAACAAAGGAGACTTGACTGATGGTGCACAAGATTCTGATTGTCGACGACGAACCCAACATCGTCGTGTCGCTGGAATTTCTGCTGAAAAAAGAAGGTTTCGAAATCGCCGTCGCCGGTGACGGCGAGGAGGCGTTGGCCCAGGTCGCCACCTTCGACCCCGATCTACTGTTGCTCGACGTGATGATGCCGAAGAAATCCGGTTTCGAGGTTTGCGAGGCTCTGCGCGCCGACCCGGGGCGTACCGGCTTGCTGATCCTGATGTTGAGCGCCAAGGGCCGCGATACCGAGGTCGCCAAGGGCTTGGCCATCGGTGCCGATGCCTACATGACCAAGCCGTTCTCGACCAAAGAACTGGTCGCCAAGGTCAAGGATCTGCTCGGCGTTGCCTGACGCCGGCGTGCTTTTCCGATCGAGATGAATGCCATGAAGGCCCAGTACCGTTTCCTGCTCGCTGTCGTCGTTCTTGGTCTGTTGATGACCGGACCGTTTGTCGTCACTTCCCTACTCGTCTGGCTGGACATGAAGGAAGCCGAGCGCGGAATGCTCGTCGGGTTGCTGTGGTCGCGTCTGCCGGTGGGCACGATGATGACCTTGTTTGGCTTCGCCATCGGCGTTGGCGTGCTGCACAAACTGTTCAAGCAATATGTCGAAGGTTTGCTGCGCATGGCTGAGACGTTGCGCTTGATGCTCAACGCTAATCGCAATTTCCGCGTCAGCCTCGACGGGCCGCCGGAAGTCCGGCAACTGGCCGGTGCCGCCAACGACCTGGCGGCGCAGCGCGATGTGCTGATGGACGATGTCGATGCCCAGATCGCCAAAGCCAAAGCCTCGGTCGAAGAAGAAAAGAATCGCCTCGCCGCACTGATGTCGGAACTGGCCCAGGCCGTGGTCGTGTGTAATCTCGATGGCCGCATCCTGCTCTACAACAATCGCGCCCGCCTGCAATTCAAGGCCCTGGCCCAGGGGCCGACCTCGGTCGCGGGCGGGGCGCTGATCGGGCTTGGCCGCTCGATCCATTCGATCCTGGAGAAAAGCCAGGTTGAACACGCGCTGGAAGTCATCCGCCAGCGTCTGGCGGCCGGCAAGACGGCGCTGGCCAATTTCGTCACCACCACGCGCGGCGGCCAGTTGCTGCGCGCCCAGATGGTGCCGGTACTGGCTTCTGGTGGCGAGGGTGAAGCCAGCCTGTCGGGCTACGTGCTGACAGTCGAGAACATCACCCGCAATATCGAGCAGGAAGCTCGTCGCGACCAAGCGCTGCTGGCGCTGACCGAGGGCAGCCGGGCGGCACTGGGCAGCATCCGCGCCGCGGTCGGTAACCTGGTCGACTATCCGGACATGGAGGCCGAGCTGCGCGAGCGCTTCGTCAACGTCGTCGCCGACGAGGCTACCAGGATGTGCCAGAGCCTTGACCGGACGATGGCCGATTTCTCCGATTCGCTGAAGACACGCTGGCCGCTGGAGGATGTGCTGGGCATCGACCTGATCGCCGCCGCCCAGCGGCGCATCGGCGACAAGCTGGGCCTGCCGACGAAAACCGAGGAACTCGACGACGCACTGTGGATTAAGGCTGATAGTTTTTCACTCCTGTTCGCCTTGACCTTCCTGGCCGGCAGGTTGCAGGAGTGTTACGAACCGCGCGAACTACGCTTTCGCCTGAGCGCCGAGGGCAAGCTCGCCTACCTCGACCTGATCTGGGCCGGTCCGGCAATGTCGTCCGAGACCTTCTACACCTGGGAAATGGACAGCATGCAGATCGGCAGCGAAAGTTCGCCGTTGTCCCTACGCGAAGTCATCGACCGGCACGGCGGCGAGATCTGGTACCAGCGCGAAAAGGCGGCGCACCGCGCCTTCTTCCGCTTCGTGCTGCCGGTGGCGACGCCGGAGATCGAGGCCGAAGACCACCCGCGCGGTGGCCGGCCGGAATACTACGATTTCGACCTGTTCCATTTCGCCGACAAGTCGATCGACCTCGACCGCAAGCTTTCCGAACTGACCTACACGGTGTTCGATACCGAGACCACCGGCCTTGAACCGTCGAAGGGCGACGAAATCATCCAGATCGGCGCCGCCCGCATCGTCAACAACCGCCTGCTGCGCCGGGAAGTGTTTGACCAGATCGTCGATCCGGAAATGCCGCTCAAGCCGGCGTCGATCCCGATCCACGGCATTACCGAGGACATGGTGCGCGGCAAGCCGAATATCGACCTCGTGCTGCCGGCTTTCCACGAATTTTGCGAAGACACCGTGCTGATCGCCCACAACGCCGCCTTCGACATGTGCTTCCTGCAACTGAAGGAGGATCGCACCGGCCTCTCCTTCGCGCAGCCGGTGCTCGACACCCTGCTGCTGTCGGCGGTGGCGCACCCGAATCAGGAGTCGCACAAGCTCGACGCCATTCTCGAACGCTTGGGCGTGCACATTGGTACACGCCACAATGCGCTGGAAGATGCCCTGGCCACTGGCGAGGTCTTCCTCAAGCTGTTGCCCTTGTTGGAGGAAAAAGGCATCGTCACCGTTCGCCAGGCGCTGGAAGCCTCTGAAAAAACCTATTTCGCGCGCATCAAGTATTAGTTCGTCCCGACAACACACGTGCCACACAGGAGCAAACACCATGTCCCAACTCTTCTCCCCCGCCAAACTCGGCAACCTGACGCTGCAAAACCATTTGGTCATGGCGCCGATGACGCGCAACCGTGCCACCGGCAACATCCCCAACGCGCTGATGGCCGAATACTACGGCCAGCGTGCCAGCGCCGGCTTGATCGTCACCGAAGGTGTTTCGCCCTCGCCGAACGGCCTCGGTTATCCGCGCATCCCAGGCATCTTCTCGCAGGAGCAAGTCGCCGGCTGGAAGCCGGTCACACAAGCCGCGCATGCCGGCGGTGCAAAAATTTTCATGCAACTGATGCACTGCGGCCGCATTGCTCACCCGCTCAACCTGCCGTCCGGCGCGCGCGTGATTGGGCCTTCCGCCATCGCTGCCGCGGGCGATATGTACACCGACGCCGAAGGCATGAAGCAGAACGCTCTGCCTGAAGCGATGACCCAGGCCGACCTCAATGCCACGCGCGCCGAATTCGCGCAGGCCGCGAAGAACGCCATCGCCGCTGGTTGCGACGGCGTGGAACTGCATGGGGCCAACGGCTACCTGCTCGAACAATTCCTCCGCCCCAATTCCAACCAGCGCACGGATGCTTACGGCGGTTCCATCGAAAACCGCGCGCGCTTCGTGCTGGAAGTCGTCGACGCCACCATCGCCGCCATCGGCAAGGACAAAGTCGGCATTCGTCTGTCGCCCTATGGCGTGTTCAACGACATGCCGTTGTATGACGCGATGGAAGCGGATTACCTCTGGCTCGCCCAACAACTCAACGCGCGCGGGCTGCTCTACATCCATCTGGTCGATCACTCGGCGATGGGTGCGCCCGCCGTGCCCGATTCGATCAAGCAGGCGTTCCGCAACGTTTTCAAAGGTACGCTCATCCTGTGCGGCGGCTACGACGCGGTACGCGCCGAACAAGACCTTGCCGCTGGCAAATGTGACCTCATCGCGGTGGGGCGGCCGTTCATCGCCAATCCAGATTTGGTTGCGCGCTGGCAAGCTAGCGCGCCGGTAAATGCGCTGGATATGAACACGTTCTATACGCCGGGGGCTGTGGGCTACACGGACTATCCAGCGCTAGCCCTCTGATCTATGGCCAAGCGACTCTCTCCAGCCGCAGTAGTAGCCCTCAAAGAAGCTCTCTGTGCCGCATATTGGTATAAGGGCGACCTGCGCGGGTTCCTGCAGCAATGCCTTTCCAATCCGACCATCCTTGCCACACTGAATTGGGGTAACTACAAGCGTCAAATTGCCTCGGATCTTGTCGACTACTTGGTGCGCGGCGAGGACAAGCACCTCGGAGACCTCACGAAGGTTTGTTACGAATTGTGCGCTATCACCACCTTCACGCACTTGGAGCAACTCGACGGAGGCGATCAAAAAGCACAAAGAGCGCAAGCCGCTATTGCCCAACTCAGGACGCTTGTTGAACCGCATCAACAGGTACAGAAGGAGCAAGACGAGTTCAAGGAACGCCAGAGGCAAGCTCAAGAAAAGCTTAGGGCCAGCGCTGCCGTTCGCCAGAAGCTCGAAGACATCAAGGCTCGATACATGGCGCTGGTCATGTCTCCGAATGCGCAGGGCCGAGGATTCGAGCTTGAGAAAATTCTCTACGATATTTTTGAACTGTTCGACCTCGATCCCAAAGCGTCATTCCGTAATGCTGGCGAGCAAATCGACGGTGCTTTTTCTCTTGAGGGCACCGACTACCTATTCGAAGCCAAGTGGCAGCAGAAACTTATCAGTGGTGCTGACCTTGATACGTTTGCTGGAAAGATACGACGCAAGCTCGAAAACACTCTCGGTGCCTATCTTTCAATCAACGGTTTTTCGCCTGACGGCGTTCAACTCCACTCAGGCACCGGGTCTGCGATGATTCTGCTTGATGGTTCGGACCTAATGGCCGTCCTTGAGGAGCGAATTGATTTTGTGTCGCTGCTGCTCAGAAAGAAGCGCCATGCCGCCCGCACTGGCAGCATCTATATCAATGTCAATCAAATACTCTCGTAGTCGCAATCGAGGGTTAGCCAAGCAGTCCGGTGACTTTGGACGTTAGGCCACTCGAATGATCGATGATCTTGTAGGGTTAGCTGTTGCTGCCGCAATCGATGTAGAAATCGAGAGGGCTGCGAAAAAACATCGCTGGATGCGCATTCTTCAAGTATTTGTCGGGGTTCTATTTCTTGTAGCCATCGTTGGCCTCATCTACATCACGGTCAAATATTCATGAGCATTGGGGGGGGGAAGTACATGTCCGAGAGCATGACTGACAAAGGGGAAGAACCGACCGTCGCCCAGATCGACGAGCAGTTGCGCGATGAGGGGCGGCGGCGGATGGCTGGCAATACGCAGGCTTTCCTGCGCAAGCACGCGCCGTTCGACAAGATGTCGGCGGCGGCGCTGCAGACCTTCGGCGACAAGGCGCGGATTACCTTTTACCCAGCCGGTAGCGAGATCGTCGGGCCGGCTGCCGGCAACGTCCGCTTTTTCTACCTGATCGAGTCCGGCAAGGTGCAGGCGCGCCAGGCCGGCGAGGTGACGGTGACTGAATATTCCATCCTCACCCTGGGTGCCGGGGAGAGCTTTCCGATCGGTGCTGTTACCGCCGGCCGGCCCTCGACCAATATCTATACGGCGCTTGAGGATACCTTCTGCTATCAGTTGCCGGCCGAGGACTACCTGGGGCTGATGGCCAGCAGCCCGGAATTCAACCTATTCTGCACGCAATACATCGCCAGCCTGCTCGACCAGTCGCGGCGTCAGCTGCAGCAGCAGTTCGCGCAGAAGGCCAGCGAGCAGCAGACGCTCAATTCGCCGCTGGCGGGCATCGGCGCCCGCAACCCGCTGGCGGTCCGCTCCGAAACGCCGCTGCGCGAGGCGCTGGAAATCATGTCGCGGGCCGGCATCGGTTCCATCATCGTCACCGATGCCGAGCACAAACCGCTCGGCATCTTCACTCGCAGCGACTTGCTCGACCGCGTCGTGCTCGCTGATCTGCCACTCGATACGCCGACCAGCCAGGCCATGTCGGCCGGCCCGTTCACGCTCGGCGAGCATGCCACCGCTTACGACGCGATGCTGGGCATGGCCACCCACGGCATCCGCCATGTGCTCGTTACCGACCATGCCGGGCGGCTGTCTGGTGTCGTTTCCGAGCGCGACCTGTTCGCATTGCAGCGCGTCGGCCTGCGCCAGATTCGTCAGGCCATCGAGACGGCGTCCGACGTCGAGGCGCTCAAGCGTTCGGCGGCCGACGTCCGTCAGTTGTCGTTCAACATGCTGGCCCAGGGCATCGGGGCGGAGCAACTGACGCAGTTCATCTCGGCGCTCAACGACGCGCTGACCCGGCGCGTTATCCAGCTCAATCTCGACCGGCACGATTTCACCGGCATCGACTGGGCCTGGCTGGCCTTCGGATCGGAAGGGCGTGACGAGCAGACTTTCAGCACCGACCAGGACAACGGTATCGTGTTCGCGGTGCCGGCGGGTGAGGATGAGGCGGCACTCAAGGAGCGCTTCCTGGCCTTCGCGCTGGCTACCAACAAGGATCTGGATGCCGTCGGCTTCCCGCTGTGCAAGGGCAACATCATGGCCAGCAACCCGCAGTGGTGCATGACGCTCGATGCGTGGAAGGAGCAGTTCAGCGAGTGGATAAGGAAGCCGGAGCCGACCGCGCTACTCAATGCCACGATTTTCTTCGATTTCCGCCCGCTGTTCGGCAAGAGCGAACTGGCCGACAGCATGCGCCGCCATCTGCTGGCGCAGGCGGCGTCGTCGCCGATCTTCCTGCAGGCGATGGCGCGCAACGCGCTCGATGTCGGCCCGCCGCTGGGCAAGATTCGCGATTTCGTCACCGATCTCGAACCCGACCATCCGGGCAAGATCGACTTGAAGAAGTACGGTTCGCGCATCTTTGTCGACGTCGCGCGCATCTATGCGCTGGCTACCGGTGTGCACAACACCAACACCTTGCAGCGCCTACGCCTGACCTCGCAGTGCCTGTCGGCCAAGACCGAGGAAGTTAATGCCGTGCTCGACGGCCTCAACTTCATCCAGTTGCTGCGTCTGCAGCACCAGTACCTGGAAGGCGAGCCGGGGCGCCAGGGCGACAACTTGATCGATCCGGAAAGACTCAACGAGCTGGACCGCCGCATCCTCAAGGAATCTTTCCGCCAGGCGCGGAAAATCCAGTCGCGCCTGAAGCTCGACTATCAGGTGCAATGATCATGTTCGGGATCAAGAAATTCCTGTTCCGCGATGCGATGCCCGAACACCTGCCGGACGACGTGCAGGCCGGCCTCGCCGCCTGGCGCGCGAGCCCGGCGCCGGCGCTGGACGAGGCGCATTTCCACACCCGCTACCTGGTCGTCGATATCGCGACCAGTGGTCCCGATCCAGAGACCGATCGCCTGTTCAGCATCGCCGCCAGTGCCGTGCATCATTCGGCGATCGCGCCAGACGACGCGTTGTACGTCGATTTCAGTGATCTGGCGGCGGAGGAGGGCGGGGTGGTCGAGCGCAGGCTGCTGGCTTTTCTCCGGTATGCCGCCAAGGCGCCGCTGGTTGCCTACCATGTGCCTTATGTCAGCGGTTTTCTGATGCGTGCCTGCAAGGAGCGCCTGGGCGTCGACTTTCGGCCGCAATGGATCGATCTCGCCTGGTTGCTGCCGGCCATGTTCGGCGACAAGGGCAGTACCGTGCAGCCGCTCGACCACTGGCTGGAGGCTTTCGGGCTCGATGCCGGCAGTGGCCGCCGCAACGCCATGGAGAACGCGCTGCTGCTCGCCCGCCTGTTGCAGATGTTGTTGGCCCGCGCCAACAACAAAGAGATCGACTCGGCCGCCCGCCTGATCGCGGAGTCGCGTGCTAGCAGCTTCCTGCGTCGGGTCAGTTGAACCGGGACTAGATGCTCGCTTCCCTGTCCCGGTTGCAGCGCTACTACCTGGGATACACCGGGTGCTTCTTGCTGTTCGTGCTGCTGCTGGCTTTTCTCGAGCATCAGGGCATGCCGCCGCGCTGGGTCGGCTATGCCTTCCTGTTCTTCACCATCTCGACCTACGCGGCGATCGGCATTGCCAGCCGCACCTCCGACGTTACCGAATACTACGTCGCCGGCCGCCGCGTCCCGGCCTTCTTCAACGGCATGGCGACTGGCGCCGACTGGCTGAGCGCCGCCTCCTTCATGGGGCTGGCCGGCACGCTGTATCTCTCCGGCTTTCAGGGATTGGCCTACATCATCGGCTGGACCGGCGGCTTCGTGCTGGTCGCCTTGCTGCTGGCGCCCTATCTGCGCCGCTTCGGCCAGTACACCATTCCCGACTTCCTCGGCGCCCGCTACGGCGGCAACGCGGTCCGGCTGGTTGCCGTTGCCGCCACCATCCTCGCTTCCTTTGTCTACGTCGTCGCGCAAATCTACGGCGTCGGCGTCATCACCAGCCGCTTCGTCAGCCTGCAATTCGAGATCGGAGTCTTCGTCGGCCTGGCCGGCATCCTCGTCTGCTCCTTTCTGGGCGGTATGCGCGCGGTGACCTGGACGCAGGTGGCGCAGTACGCGATCCTGATCGTCGCCTACCTCGTGCCGGTTGCCATCCTGTCCTGGAATGTGACCGGCGTGGCCGTGCCGCAACTGGTTTACGGCCAGGTGCTCAAGGAGGTCACGCAACTGGAGGAGCGCCTGTTCAACACCGCCGCCGAGCGGGAGGTGCGTCAGCTATACCGCGAGCGGGCCGACCTCTATGCGCGGAAGATTGCGCAGTTGCCGCATTCGCTGACCGACGAGCGCGACGCTTTGGCGAACGAGATCAACCGACTCAAGGCCACCGATGCCCAGATGCGCGACATCGTTGCCTTGGAACGACAGCGCCGCGAACTGCCGCAAGATGCGGAGCGGGCGCGGGTACGTTGGGAAAAGGAAATGTTCGTTGCGCTCGAGCGTAGCAAGCCGCCGTTGCGCCACGCCGAGGCTTTTCCCGGCGACACGGCGGAACAGCAGTTGCCGCAACGTATCAACTTCATCGCCCTGATCTTCTGCCTGACCATCGGCACGGCGGCTCTGCCGCACGTACTGATCCGCTTCTACACAACACCGACGGTTCGCGAGGCGCGCGAGTCGGTGTTCTGGGCGCTGCTCTTCATCCTGATTCTGTACCTGACGGCGCCGGCCTATGCGGTCTTCGCCAAATTCGAGGTGCTCAACCATCTGGCAGAAATCCCGATCGCCAAACTGCCTGGCTGGGTTGCGGCATGGAGCAAGGTCGGGCTGGTCAGCATCGAGGACATCAACCGCGACGGCATCCTGCAACTGGCCGAACTGTCGTTGAACCCGGATGTGATCGTGCTGGCGACGCCGGAAATCGCCGGCATGCCCTACGTTGTTTCCGGCCTGGTCGCTGCCGGCGCGCTGGCCGCCGCGTTGTCGACCGCCGATGGGCTGTTGCTGACCATCTCCAGTTCGCTGTCGCACGACGTTTACTACCGCATCCTGCGTCCGGGCGCCTCGACCCAGTTGCGTCTGGTCATCTCCAAGTCGGTGCTGTTGCTGGTCGCCGTGCTGGCGGCCTTCGTCGCCGCGGAAAAACCGGGCACCATCCTGTCGATGGTCGCCTGGGCCTTCTCGATCGCCGGCTCGGCCCTGTTCCCGGCCCTGGTTCTCGGCATCTTCTGGCGCCGTACCACCCGCGCCGGGGCGCTCGCCGGCATGCTGGTCGGCTTGGCGCTGACCCTCTATTACATCTTCCGCCTCGAATTCGACGGTATTCCCTGGCTGGCCATCCACGGCCTGCGGATGGAACCCTGGTTGCAGGTGCAGTTCACCGCGGCCGGCGTGTTCGGTATCGTCGCCGGTTTCGTCACCACCGTTGTCGTCAGCTTGGTCACCAAGCCTTATCTCGGCGCCGAGCAGTTCCTGCTCGCCATTCGTCGTAGCCAGCCGGAGGAGTGGCAATGAAACAGCCGCGGCGCGCCACCTACTGGCGGCAGACCCAGCGCCTGACCGCCGTGCTCGGCCTCTTCTGGGTGCTCGTCACCTTTGGCGTCAGTTGGTTCGCCCGCGAACTCAACAACATTGTCGTCGTCGGCTTTCCGCTCGGCTTCTACATGGCCGCCCAAGGCATCCCGCTCCTCTTTCTGCTGATCATCTGGTTCTATAACCAGCGCATGCGCGCCCTTGAAGCGGAATTCGGCATCGATGACGAATAGGCGGCGGCGATAATGCTGTTCACAATCGGGGCGCTGCGCGCCATCGTCGAAATGCTCGGCCTGTGCCTGCTTGCCCAGGCCGTCCTATACCTGCTGTGCGGCCGGCAGCGCGCCGCCAATCCAATCTACCGCCTGTTCGCCTTGATCACCGACGCTCCGCGCCGCCTCGCCGCCCGCTTGCTGCCGGCCGGCGCCGCGCCCAGGCTGGCCGGTACGCTCTGTTTCATCCTGTTGTTCGCCGCCTGGATCGGCCTGGCCTGGCTGCGAAAGTCTGTTTGAACTGTCACACCAAGCTGCTACAATGCGCGGCTTCCGCGGAGAGGTGGATGAGCGGTTTAAGTCGCACGCCTGGAAAGCGTGTGTGGGTTAATAGCCCACCGCGGGTTCGAATCCCGCCCTCTCCGCCAGGATTTCAGATAAAAGGCCTTGATTTTCAAGGCCTTTATTTTTTGGCTTGGCGCCTGAGAAAAGAAAGGGAAGGGCAGCACGGGTATAATCGCGGCCTTTCAGCACATTCCCGCTTACCGTGAGCCAGTTCGACGAAGAAATCTCCCGCCGCCGCACTTTTGCCATCATTTCCCACCCCGACGCCGGCAAGACGACGCTGACCGAAAAATTACTGTGGTTCGGCGGTGCCATCCAGGTAGCTGGTGAGGTGCGGGCGCGCAAGGCATCGCGCCATGCGACCTCGGACTGGATGGAACTGGAGAAGCAGCGCGGCATCTCGGTGACTTCGTCGGTGATGCAGTTCCCCTACCGCGAATGCATGGTCAATCTGCTCGACACGCCGGGCCACGAGGATTTTTCCGAGGATACTTATCGCACCTTGACCGCCGTCGATTCGGCGGTGATGGTCATCGATTCGGTCAACGGCGTCGAGGCGCAGACGATCAAGCTTTTGAACGTTTGCCGCATGCGCGACACGCCGATCCTGACCTTTATCAACAAGCTCGACCGCGAGGGTAAGGAGCCGATCGATCTGCTCGACGAAATCGAGTCGGTGCTTGGCATCCAGTGTGCGCCGATGACCTGGCCGATCGGCATGGGCAAGCGTTTCCGCGGCGTCTATCACCTTTACGACGATACCGTCGCCTTCTTCGATCCGCAGGCCGAGAAGGGCACGGCCGAGATCATCGCCGGCCTCGACAATCCGCGCCTCGACGAGTTGATCGGCGCCCAGGCCGACGAGTTGCGCACCGACATCGAATTGGTACGTGGCGCTTCGCATCCCTTCGACGCCCAGGCCTACCTGGCCGGCAAGCAGTGCCCGGTGTTCTTCGGCTCGGCGGTCAATAACTTCGGCGTGCAGAGCCTGCTCGACGCCGTCGTCGACTTGTCGCCGGCGCCCAAGGCGCGGCCGGCGGTGAGCCGCCAGGTGGTGCCGAACGAGCCGAAGTTCTCCGGCTTCGTATTCAAGATTCAGGCCAACATGGACCCCAAGCACCGCGACCGGATTGCCTTCCTGCGCGTCTGCTCGGGCCGTTTCGAGCGCGGCATGAAGATCAAGCAGGGGGCTGGCGGCAAGTTCCTGGCGGTCAACAACGCCATCACCTTCATGGCCCGCGACCGCTCGACCACCGATGAAGCCTGGCCAGGCGACATCATCGGCATTCCCAACCACGGCACCATTCGCCTCGGCGAAACCTTCACCGAGGGCGAGGACCTGCGCTTCACCGGCATCCCGTCCTTCGCGCCGGAGCATTTTCGTTTGGCGCGCATTGCCAACCCATTGAAAATAAAGCAGTTGCAGAAAGGTTTGCAGCAACTGGCGGAGGAGGGCGCGACCCAGTTGTTCCGGCCGGTTTCCGGTTCCGACCTGATTCTTGGCGCGGTCGGTACCTTGCAGTTTGACGTCGTCGCCAGCCGTCTAGAAAACGAGTACGGCGTGCAGGTCATTTTCGATAGCTACAATTGCTCGACGGCGCGCTGGATTCACGGCGATCCTAGCGAACTGAAGCAGCTTTCCGAGCGCTACAGTGCCAATGTGGCGCTCGACGGTGCCGACGATCCGGTTTACCTGGCGCCGAACAACGTCTATCTGAACATGGTCAAGGAGAAGTATCCCAATCTGCGCTTCCTCGAAGCGCGCGAGGTGATCTGACCACGGTGCAAGCGCAACCTCGGCTTTCAGGCCGAGGTCAAGCGAGCCAAGCGTAATATCGGTGCCAAAGGCGCCCACAAATTTGTGGCGAGGAAGCCTCTGGCTTCAGCTAGAGGAGACTCACGATGACGGTGCGAGTGCAGGAAGCGGATTTCGATGTCGGTGCCGAACTCGCCGCGCTGCGCGCCGGTGATGCCCGCGTCGGCGCGCTGGCCAGCTTTCTCGGCCTGGTCCGCGATATCAACGACGGTGCCAGCGTCTCCGGAATGGCGCTGGAGCATTATCCGGGCATGACCGAGAAGGCGCTCGAACGGATCGTCGGCGAGGCGCGGGCGCGCTGGGAAATTTACGATGCGCTGGTGATCCACCGCGTTGGCCCGCTCAAGCCCTGCGACCAGATCGTGCTGGTCGGCGTCACTAGCGCCCATCGTGGCGAAGCCTTCGCTGCCTGCGAATTCATCATGGATTACCTGAAGACCAAGGCGCCGTTCTGGAAGCGGGAGACGACGCCGGACGGCGGGCGCTGGGTCGATGCCTGCGAGACCGACGACTCCGCCGCCGCACGCTGGCACAAATGAAGTAAGTTCCTTTATGCTATGACGAGAGCACCCTTTATTTTCAGGTATTCGTCATGGCCCTTACTGTGAATTTGAGGCGCTTCATCCTGTTATGCGCCATTCTGCTCGCCGCCTGCGGCCGCTCCGATCCGCAAGTCGCGCTGGATGCTGCCGCCAGCGGTTTGCAAACCGCTCTGGAAAACAAGGATGCCAGTGCGGTGATGGAGTTGCTTCACCCCGATTTTGCGGCTCAGCAACCGGAAGACGATCGCGAATGGGCAAAACGAACGATGACCTCGATGTTTCTGCGGCATAAGAATATCCAGGTCGTCGCCTTGTTGCAAAAGAGTTGGATCGACCCACAGGTGTCGAGCCGCGCCTTCACCGACGCCCAGGTCGCGCTGACCGGCGCCGAGGGATTGATTCCAGACAGCGCCAGGCAGTACCGCGTCAAGCTCGAATGGAGCTTGCTCGACAAGCAGTGGAAATTGCTCCGCTTGCAGTGGGAGTAGCGGCGGTATCAACGCCGGGCTTGCTTGGGCGGGAGCGCTTGAAATCCGCGCGTGCCATCCGCATCTAGCGGAAATCAAATTCTTACCTGTGAAGGAATCCCGTTCATGCGAGTCGACAAATTCACTACCAAATTGCAGCAGGCCCTGTCCGATGCTCAGAGCCTGGCCGTCGGCGGCGACCAGCAGTTCATCGAAGCGCAGCACCTGCTGCTGGCCCTGATCGACCAGGAGGACGGCGGTACCCGTTCGCTGCTGGCGCGTGCCGGCGTCAACGTGCCCGCCCTGCGGGCCGGCCTGGAAGCGGCACTCAAGGGCCTGCCGCAGGTCTCCGGTCACGGCGGCGACGTTTCGGTCAGCCGTGATCTGGCCAATCTGCTGAATCTGAGCGACAAGGAAGCGCAAAAGCGCGGCGATCAGTTCATCGCCAGCGAAATGTTCCTGCTGGCGCTGACCGAGGACAAAGGCGAGGTCGGCCGCTTGGCCAAGCAGCACGGTCTGACCCGCAAGGCGCTGGAAGCGGCGATCATGGCCGTGCGCGGCGGGCAGGGCGTCGATTCGCAAGAGGCCGAGGGCCAGCGCGAGGCGCTGAAGAAATACTGCATCGACCTGACCGAGCGTGCCGCCCAGGGCAAGCTCGACCCGGTGATCGGCCGCGACGATGAGATTCGCCGTGCCATCCAGATCCTGCAGCGGCGGACCAAGAACAACCCGGTGCTGATCGGTGAGCCAGGCGTTGGCAAGACGGCCATCGTCGAGGGCCTGGCCCAGCGCATCGTCAATGAAGAGGTGCCGGAAACCCTGAAGGGCAAGAAGGTGCTGGTGCTCGACATGGCCGGCCTGTTGGCCGGCGCCAAGTACCGCGGCGAGTTCGAGGAGCGGCTGAAGGCGGTGCTCAAGGAGGTGTCCCAGGACGAAGGGCGCATCATCTTGTTCATCGATGAACTGCATACCATGGTCGGTGCCGGCAAGGCCGAGGGCGCGATCGACGCCGGCAACATGTTGAAGCCGGCGCTGGCGCGCGGCGAACTGCATTGCATCGGCGCCACGACACTCGACGAGTACCGCAAGTACATCGAGAAGGACGCCGCGCTGGAGCGCCGTTTCCAGAAGGTGCTGGTCGAAGAGCCGAGTGTCGAATCGACCATTGCCATCCTGCGCGGCTTGCAGGAGAAATACGAGCTGCACCACGGTGTGGACATCACCGATCCGGCCATCGTCGCCGCCGCCGAATTGTCGCATCGCTACATCACCGACCGTTTCCTGCCGGACAAGGCCATTGACCTGATCGACGAGGCCGCTGCCCGGATCAAGATGGAAATCGACTCCAAGCCGGAGGCGATGGATAAATTGGATCGCCGCATCATCCAATTGAAGATCGAACGCGAGGCGGTCAAGAAAGAGAAGGACGAAGCCTCGAAAAAGCGCTTCGACCTGATCGAGGAAGAAATCGCCAGGCTGACCAAGGAGTATTCCGACCTCGAGGAAATCTGGAAGGCCGAGAAGTCGGCGGTGCTCGGCTCGGCGCAGATCAAGGAGGAAATCGACCGTCTGCGTGCCGAGATCGTCAAGTTGCAGCGCGAAGGCAAGCTCGACAAGGTGGCCGAACTGCAATACGGCAAATTGCCGCAACTGGAAGCGCAACTGAAGGCGGCTGATGCCGCCGGCAGCGACGACGAGAAGGCGAAGCATAAGCTGCTGCGCACTCGGGTCGGTGCCGAGGAAATCGCCGAGGTGGTGTCGCGTGCCACCGGTATCCCGGTCAGCAAAATGATGCAGGGCGAGCGCGACAAGCTGCTGCACATGGAAGACAAGCTGCACAACCGTGTCGTCGGCCAGGACGAAGCGGTGCGTCTGGTCGCCGATGCCATCCGCCGCTCGCGGGCCGGCCTGTCCGACCCGAACCGGCCCTATGGCTCCTTCCTTTTCCTGGGTCCGACCGGCGTCGGCAAGACCGAGCTGTGCAAGGCGCTGGCCGAGTTTATGTTCGATAGCGAGGAGCACCTGATCCGCATCGACATGAGCGAATTCATGGAGAAGCACTCGATCGCCCGCCTGATCGGCGCGCCGCCGGGCTACGTCGGCTACGAGGAGGGCGGCTATCTGACCGAGGCGGTGCGCCGCAAGCCTTACAGTGTGATTCTGCTCGACGAGGTAGAAAAGGCCCATCCCGACGTTTTCAACGTGCTGCTGCAAGTTCTCGACGACGGTCGCATGACCGACGGCCAGGGCCGTACCGTGGATTTCAAGAACACCGTGATCGTGATGACCTCCAACCTCGGTAGCCAGATGATCCAGCAGATGGCCGGTGATGATTACGGCGTGATCAAAGTGGCGGTGATGGCCGAGGTCAAGACCTATTTCCGGCCGGAATTCATCAACCGCATCGACGAAGTGGTGGTCTTCCACGCGCTCGACGAGAAGCATATCGCCGGCATCGCCAAAATCCAGCTCGGCTATCTTGAGAAACGCCTGGCGCAACTGGAAATGGGCATCATCGTCGACGACAGCGCATTGGCCGAACTGGCCCAGGCTGGTTTCGACCCGGTGTTCGGTGCCCGGCCGCTGAAGCGGGCGATCCAGCAGCAGATCGAGAATCCGCTGGCCAAGGCCATCCTCGAAGGGCGGTTTGGCGCCAAGGATACGATCCGCGTTCGCTGCGACAACGGCATCATGCGTTTTTCTCGCGACTGAGACGGGCAAAAGGAAAGGGCGCCATTGTGGCGCCCTATTTAGCCAGGCGGCAAACCCTCAGCAGTTGCCTTTTTTGGCCTGTCCCGGCGGGCAAAACCCTTTCTTCCCCTGGTGCGGCACTCCTTGGGGCCGGCCAGTGTAAAACTTCTCGCCACGCGGGCCGTGGTGACGTTCCCAGTAATTGCGGTCGCGCCAATCGCCGCCGTCCCAGTAGTTACCGCGGCTATCGCGGCTGCCAAAGGTGAGGTTGGCCCCGGGTGTTTGGACACGGGTGCTGCCAACATTGATGTTGATGTCGGCGGCCTGGACGAACAGCGGACTGGTGGCGATCAAGCCAGCCAAAATGAGTTTTTTCATTTGCTTTTCCTAGGTTGAAAAACTACGTCTACAGTTTCCTGCAATTAGCGGCTTGTCGCCGCATGGACAACACTTGGAATGTAAGGAAATCGTTATGGATATTCAATCCTGGCAAGCCGCCCGCCTCGCCGAATTACGGGCGCCCGACAGTTGGCTCGGTCTGCGCGGCCTGTACTGGCTGCAGCCCGGCCGTAACCAGGTCGGTGGCGACGAATCCGCCGTCGTCCGGTTGCCCGGCGCGCCGGCCGATCTCGGCAAGATCGACTGGCAGGGCGACATGCTGTGGTGGCGACCCCGCGTCGGGGCGGCACAGCTGCTATGCAGCGACCGCGATGGGGTACCGACGACAGTGGCATGGGGTGAGTTGTCGTTTTTCGTTGTCGAGCGCAACGGTCAACTGGCGGCCCGGGTACGTGACCATGCCTGGGCGCGTGGTCGGCCGCCGGTTGTGCTCGACTATTTTTCGGCCGATCCAGCTTGGATCATCGATGCCGAATGGCGGCCGCTCAGTCCGCCAGTAACGATGGAGGTGCCCGACGCCACTGGCGAACTGCGGACGGTCGAGGTCGTTTTCAAGGCCGTGTTCGCGGTTGCTGGACAAACTGTCGAACTGTTGCCGATGCAGGTTGGCGCGGGCGAGGTTTTTTTCGTCTTCCGCGACCGTAGCAGCGGCGGGGAAACCTATGGCGCCGGCCGTTTCCTGAAAGCCGCAGCGCCAGCCGGCGGGCACATCCGTCTGGATTTCAACCGCGCCTACAATCCGCCGTGTGCATTCACACCGTTTGCCACCTGTCCGCTACCGCCGGCGGAAAACTGGCTGCCATTTGCAGTGCCAGCCGGTGAGCGCAAGTGGGTCGAGGCGGCGTGACTGGCGAGCGCAAGTCTCGCCATTGATGGCGGGGTGAAGACAGGCCGACTTGGTACCGAAGGTGCCGCAAACTCGTGGCGAAGAAGCCCCAGGCTCCAGTCTGGGGTGACTCACTACCGGTTGCCATAGTTGCCATATTGCAGTAACATTAGAAATTCATAATTTACTAATTTGGATGGCCGCCATGCTGCGTTTCGATATTCCTCAAGTCTGTTCCAATGCCTATCGCCTGCAAGCGGCGATGAGCTTTGCCATCGCCGCCCTGTACCTGTTCACGCCCTATCGCTGGGTATCGCTGCTGCTGGTGCTCGGCGGCTTCTTACGCGGCTTCGTCTCGCCGCACTACTGTTTGTCCTACCGGCTGTTCTCCGGCATCACCAGCAAGCTCGGCCTGGGCAAGATGCAGAATGCCGGGTCCAAGATGTTCTCTGACAAGATAGCCTTCGTCGCCGGCATGGTGATGGTGGCGAGCTGGCTGCTGGATTCGGAGATCGGCATGATCCCGGCTGCGGCGATCCTGATCTTCTCGCTACTCAAAATATTGACCGGATTCTGCGTTGCCTGCTGGGCATACACCCTGTGGTACCGGCTGCGGTCTGCCTGAACCGGTAGTTGGCGCGAACGAGGCGTGGTGGCGAGCCGCGCCTCGTTGGGTCAGGACTGAATCCGGTCGAGGGCTAGGGCTAGGTTGTCTACTGTCCGTTGCGGATGGTGCAACTTGTCGAGGCCGAACAGACCGATGCGGAAGCTGCGGAAATCGGCGGGTTCGTCGCATTGCAGCGGCACGCCGGCCGCCGATTGGATGCCGTGGGCGAGAAATTTCTTGCCGTTCTGGATCTCCGGATCGGTGGTGTAGCTGACGACCACGCCGGGGGCCTGGAAGCCGGCTGCGGCGACGCTCGGGAAGCCGCGGGCGACCAGTAATTCACGCACGCGCCGGCCGAGTTCCCATTGCTCTTCAGCGACGCGGGCGAAGCCGTAGGCCTCGGTTTCCAACATCACGTCGCGGACGACGGCCAGAGCATCGGTCGGTAGCGTCGCATGGTAGGCATGGCCGCCGTTCTCGTAAGTTTCCATGATCTGTAGCCATTTCTTCAGGTCGCTGGCGAAACTGCTACTCGTCGTCTCGTCGATGCGCTTCCTGGCGCGCTCGCCGAGGGCGATCAGAGCGGCGCAGGGTGGGCCGCTCCAACCCTTTTGCGGGGCGCTGATGAGCACGTCGACACGGCTCTCCGCCATGTTTACCCAGACTGTGCCGGAGGCGACGCAATCGAGCACGAACAGGCCGCCGACAGCTTCCACTGCGGTGCCGACGGCGGCCACGTAGTCGGTGGGCAGGATCATGCCCGAAGCGGTTTCGACGTGCGGCGCGAAAACGACGTCGGGCCGGTGCTCATGGATGGCGTGCAGTACTTCCGCTAGCGGCGGCGGGGCGAACGGTGATTGGGGGCCATTGCCCGCTGGCCGGGCCTTGAGCACGATGCTCTCGGCGGGAATCCGGCCGGCTTCGAAAATTTGCGTCCAGCGGTAGCTGAACCAGCCGTTGCGGATGACCAGTACCTTCTTGCCGCCGGCGAATTGGCGGGCGATGGCCTCCATGCCGTAGGTGCCACCGCCGGGCACGACGACGGCGGATTGGGCGTGATAGACCGTCTTGAGAATGCGGGAAATGTCGCGCATGACGCCCTGGAAGCGCTGCGACATGTGATTCAGCGAGCGGTCGGTGTAGACCACCGAGTATTCGAGCAGGCCGAGGGGATCCGGTTGGGGCAGCAGGGCAGGCATGTCGTTTTTTCTCCGTCGGTTCGGGTTGTCAGCCGCGCGGCCGAGGCGGCAGCATAAACCGAGGTTCCGGCCGATGCCAGTCCTCCGTTTGGCGAAGACCCGTCCGTGCATGGTGCGACCGGCAAGCATTTACGGCTTGTCTACCGAATGGATAGCAGCGGAAATTTTTGATCGGGTTCCGTGCAATTCCTCACGGGTATACCTCGCCTGGCGAGGGCAATATCGGCTTGACCGCTGGCCACAGATTGGCCGGCGCAAACAGCGTCACGATCTGCCTGATGTTCTTCACCAAGCCGCGATGGCGAACTTTGATGTAGCCGACCTGACCGTTCGTCGGCGACACCCAGCCATCCAGCGCGGCACCTTCAGGAAAACACGGACAGGTCGTTAACAGGCTTGGGGGCAACGTGATTTTTCGGAGGTCCGCCATGAACGTCATCTACAGCAGCGAGCATTTCTGGATCCTGGCCTATCCTGCCCAGCAGGGCTTCGAGTTGTTCGACAAGGATGGGATGCGGACGTTGTTCCTGCAAGGTGCGTCCGCCCGCCACTTCTACAATGCGATGGAAGAAATTCCCGAAGCTGAGCGTGACTACGCGACCATCGACGCCTTCCTTGACGACTACTGCGCGGGCAGCGCTCGGCCCATCATTATCCACTGAGTTGTGGAGAGTCACCCCAGGCTTCAGCCTGGGGTGACTCGCGTGCTAGAATCGTGCCCATTGTCTTGATTACGCGGGGAATGCAGCCAATGGGCCAGGTCAATTCGAGCTATGTGTCCGATCACCAGACGTGGATGAACGAGCAACTGGAGAAGAATCCGCAATGGAGTGCCGACCAGAAGGCCGGCCGTGCCCTGTGGTGGGACAAGAAGCAGACAGTGGATGAGACGGCGCGCAATGCCGAGTCGAGTGTGGCGCAGAAACCTTATCCCTACGACGTCAACTTTTACGGCGAGTAACAGTCGGCAGTTAAGCCGCCCAAACAAAAGCCGGTCTTTCGACCGGCTTTTTTGTTGCTTGGACCCGCTATCGCAGGCCGGTGCTCAGGTGCCCACCAGCGGCTTGACCACGCGTTTGACGGACGTGTCCTCGGGGTGCGGGTGGATAGTAAAGCCGAGGCTGGTCATCAGGCGGAACATCTTGCTGTTGGTCGACAGCACGTCGCCGACGACGGCACGGTAGCCCTTCATCCGGGCGCAGTCGATCAGCGCCGTCATCAGCTTGCGGCCGACGCCGCATTTCTGCCAGTCGTCGCTGACGGCTAGCGCGAATTCGACCGATTCGCCGTCCGGATTGCCGACGTAGCGGCCGACGCCGATCTGCGTCTCCTTGCCTTCATCGTCGGTGATTACCGCTACCAGCGCCATTTCCCGGTCATAGTCGATCTGCGTGAAGCGTACCAGCATGGTCTGGGTCAGCTCGCGCAGGGTGTCCATGAAGCGGTAATAGCGCGACTCGTCGGACATGGACTTGACGAACTCCTGCTCGAGGTCGGCGTCTTCCGGCCGGATCGGGCGGATGGTGACGATCTTGCCATCGTTCATCTGCCATTCCTGGATCAGGTGCACCGGGTAGGGATAGATGGCCATATGCGCGTAGCGGTCGCCGGTGGCGCCGGCGGCGTGGTCGATGACGATGCGCGCGTCGGCGGCGATGGCGCCGTGTTCGTCGACGATCAGCGGATTGAGGTCGAGCTCCATGATCCACGGCAGCTCGCAGACCATTTCAGAAATGCACAGCAGCACTTCCTTGAGCGCATCGCGGTCGACCGGTGGCATGTTGTGGAACTGGCCGAGGATTTTCGAGGCGCGCGTCGAGTCGATCAGGTCCTTGGCCAGGAACTTGTTCAGCGGCGGCAGCGCGACCGAGCGGTCGCTGAAAATCTCGACGTCGAAGCCACCGGCACCGAAGGTGATCACCGGCCCGAAGATCGGGTCGCGGAAGACGCCAATCATCAGTTCGCGACCGTGCGGTCGGGACAGGAAGGGCTCGATCGAAATGCCATTGATCTTGGCCGTCGGATGGCGCTTTTGCACCGTGTCGATGATGTCGTGATAGGCGTTGCGTACCGCCGGCGCGTTCTGGATGTTCAGGCGTACCCCGCCGGCGTCCGACTTGTGCGGCAGGTCTGGCGAGTCGACCTTCATGGCGACCGGGAAGCCGATCTGTTCGGCCAGCAGCAAGGCCTCGGTGGCGGTACGGGCGACCATGGTCTGCGCCACCGGTACCTTGAAGGCGCGCAGAATGGCCTTCGATTCCATTTCCGACAGCACCTTGCGCCGCTCGGCGAGCAAGGCCTCGATCAGCATCTTGGCCCCTTCGGCCTCGGGCCGGCCGTACTGGCGGGTCGGTTCCGGCGTCTGCAACAGCAGGTGCTGGTTGCGGTAATACTTGGAGATGTGGTGGAACAGCTCGATTGCGGTTTCCGGTATGCGGAAGACCGGAATGCCGGAATCTTCCAGCAGCTTGCGGGCCTCATGCACCTGCTCCTCGCCCATCCAGCAGCAGATCAATGAGCGGTTGAGCTTGTCGACGACCTCGACGATGGCCTTGGCGACACCCAGCGGATCGGTCATCGCCTGCGGCGATAGCATTACCAGTGTGCTGTCCACGTTGGCGTCGTGTGCGACGGCCAGAATCGTTTCGCGGTAGCGCTCCGGCGTCGCGTCGCCGCCGATGTCGATTGGGTTGTTGTGCGACCAGCTCGGCGGCAGCGCTTTGTTGAGCACGGTCATCGTCTCGTTGCTCAACTCGGCCAGCGGAATGCCGAGGTCGCCGGCGCGGTCGGCGGCCATGGCGCCAGGACCGCCGCCGTTGGTGATGATGGCCAGGCGGTTGCCCTGCGGGCGGAATTTGGAAGCCAGCGCCTTGGCGGCGTAGAACAACTGGCCAACGTTCTGTACGCGGACCACGCCGGCGCGACGCACGGCGGCGTCGAAAACGGTGTCAGAGACGGCAGCCATGCCCGAATGCGTTGTTGCCGCCAGCGAACCGGCCTCATGGCGACCGGCCTTGAGCAGGATGATCGGCTTGATGCGCGCCGCCGAGCGTAGGGCGCTCATCAAACGCCGGGCATTGCGGATGCCCTCGATGTACATCAGGATGTAATGGGTGCGGTTGTCGTAGACCAGGTAGTCGAGAATTTCGCCGAAATCGACGTCGGCGGTCATGCCCAGCGAGATCACCGAGGAAAAGCCGACCTGGTTGGCCTTGGCCCAGTCGAGCATGGCCGAGCACATGGCGCCGGACTGCGAGATTAGCGCCAGGTTGCCCGGGCCGGCGGTGATGCGGGTAAAGGTGGCGTTCAGGCCGAGTTCGGGGCGGATGATGCCGAGGCAGTTGGGGCCGAGAATGCGCACGTTGTAGGAACGAGCGATTTCGAGCATCTTGCGTTCGAGGGCGGCCCCGACGTGGCCGGCCTCGGAGAAGCCGGAGGTAATGACGATGACGTTACGCACACCGCTACGTCCGCACTGCTCGATGAGTTGCGGCACGGCCTGCGGGCGGGTGGCGATCACCGCCATCTCGACGCGGGCGCCGATTTCCTCGATCGACTTCCAGGCGGGCTGGCCCTGGATCGTCTCGTGCTTGGGATTGATGGCGTACAGTCGGCCCTTGTAGTCCGAGCTGAGGATGTTCTTGAAGATGACACCTCCGACCGAGTTTTCCCGGTCGGAAGCGCCGATCACGGCGACCGATTTTGGTTCGAACAGGGCGGTGAGATAGTGCTGTTCCAGCATGGTGTGTCCTCGGCTGCGAGTGTTATTGTGCGGCGCACAATTCTATCATGGAAGCGTATTCTGGATCACAGTTTCAGCCGGGACGTCAAGCGCTGGTTCCAGGCTGCTTTCGATCAGCAGTGCACGACCTGTCGGCTCGGGTGCCCAGGCTTGCGGACCGCTCGCCTGGGCCGCTTTCATCATGCTATGCAGGTACCCGACGCCATTCCCAGCGTAGTGGCAATGTCCTTGACTACCGTGCCGCGCCGATGCAGTCGCACGGCCTGCTTGTGTCTCTCATGCTGCGCTTGCCGCGACAGCGTGCATCCGCCTGTCCATCCGCTTCAACTGAGGGTATCTCTACAAAATCAACCTTTAATTGCCAAGTGAATAACTGAACCGTTGTTGGACTTAATGCGTCTTATCCATTCCCACTCCGGCCAGCGGATGGCCGACCAGGCGGGTGAGGATGGCCAACGGGCTGGATTGTGGGTCGGCCTCGCCGCCCGGCGGCAGATGCAGGGTCTGCTCCATCATGTACTGACCGCTCATGACCCCGTGCGCGGCCCCGTCGGCGTAGCACACCCACACGCAGCCGGGCGGGAAAGGCTGGGTCGCCACGGCGCCGGTTTTTTGATACTGCTCGTCTTCCTTCATCAGGTTGTGCAGGTAGAACATCAAGTGGTCGTATTCGCTGCGTACCGATTTGGTGGCGCGGACGGCATTGAGCAGCTTGGCTTTCACTGGGCTGTAGGGCGGAATCCGCGGTAGGTAGCGCTTGGCGACGGTTTCGAACGATTCACCGACGCGCCACACACGCGGCTGGCCGTTGGGATTGAGATTGGTGAACACGCGCAAAATCCGCTCGCCATAGGTCGGGCGGGTGGCGAAGGCGTCGAAGTGCAGGCGCCGGTCATCGGCGTGTACCGACTGCGAGCGCGTTTCCACCTGCTTGGGCCTGAAACTGGTCGGGGCCACGCGCAACGTACCGCGATAGTGTGGAAACAGGCCATCGACCAGCGCCAGCACTTGCTGGCGATAGCGGACAATCATGCCGGTCAGCAGCTTTTGCTCTTCCGATGTGCCAGCGGCGTGCTTGAGAACGCCGTCGCTGCCCAGACTGACGTTGCGCGCGCCGGCCTTGAGCACGTTCTCGCGCAGCAGCGGTTTTTCTTCCGGCCGTAGATCGAACGCCAAGCGTGGAAAGTACAGCACCTGCCCGCTTTCGATCGCGGCAGTCCATTCGGGCGGGCTGTTGCGCGCCTGATTCCAATCGGTGAAGTCAATCTCAATGATGGGTGAACCCATGTCATGCGCGCCTTTGAAATTCCAAGCTGCCACAGTGCCGTACCAACGCACAGCCGCTGCAACACATACATCACGCTGCCTGCCGCAGGCTACAGCGCGGGCGAATAAATCACGGTTTCGACGGGATGTCGAGCGTCGGTTCCAGGCGGCTTTCGATCAGCAGCGGCTGGCTGAGGGCGCGGTGGACCGGGCATTTTTCGGCGATTTCAAGCAGTCGCTGGCGCTCGGCGGAACTCAGGTTGCCCTCCAGAGTGATGCGCCGTTCGATGCGGTCGCGGCGACTACCATCAATGTCGACCTTCTCGTGCTGCAACTCGACGCTGACCCGGCGTAGCGCCAGGCCCTTGCGTTCGGCGTACATGCGCAGCGTCATTGAGGTGCAAGCACCGAGCGCGGTGAGCAAGAAATCGAAGGGGGCCGGGCCGCCGTCGCCACCACCCACACTGGCCGGTTCGTCGGCCACCAGGCGGTGCTGGCCGACCCGGACCTCCTGCTGGTATCTTCCCCTGCCGCTTTCAGCGACGACCACCACTGTATCCGCCATGACTGCCTCCGTGAATGAACCATTTGACATGATACCGCCTTCGCCCTGGGTTGAGGCACATGCCGCATGTTTGCCGGCAGGGCGGCTAGTGCTCGACCTGGCTTGCGGCCACGGCCGCCACAGCCGCCTGCTGGCGGCCGGCGGCTGGCCGGTGCTGGCGGTCGACCGCGATGCTTCGGTGCTGGCTGTGCTGCGTGGCGTCGCCGGCATCGTCGTTACCAACTACCTGTGGCGGCCGCGCCTGCCCGATTTGCTGGCCCTGCTGGCACCGGGTGGGGTGTTGATCTACGAAACCTTCATGGACGGCAACGCCGCCTATGGCAAGCCGACCAATCCTGATTTCCTGCTCCGGCCCGGCGAGTTGCGTGCCGTGGCGGCGGCCGCCGGCTTGCGTGAGATCGCTTTCGCCGAAGGCTATGTCGAACGGCCGAAGCCGGCCATGCGTCAGGCGATTTGCGCTGTGCGCGAATGAACGATGGCTTCTGCCAAGCGGGCGATGCCAGCCGGCGACAGGTCGTCGGTGGCGAAATTCTGGCGCGGCGCCGGCCCGAAGTGATGATTCTGCGAGCGGTGATAGAGTGGATCGTAGTGCTGTTCGAGCAATTCGCCGACCAGGGCCGGCCACTGGCCGGCGGCGGCTAAGCCCTGCCAGCGGCCGATGGTTTCTCGGCTTTGCAAGGCGTGCAGTGCTGCCAGGCGGCTGGCGAGGAATTCGGGGCGGGTCAGCAGGTAGTCGTAGTCGCGCAGCAGGAAATCGACGCGGGCGGCGGCGGCCGCGTCGATGCTCAGGCATTCGCCGTCGCGGATGCGTTCGATCAGCGCTTCCGGCACGTGCAAGTTGCCAATCTTGCGGCTTTCCGCCTCGACATAGACTGGCCGGGCTGGGTCGAAAGCCTGCAAAGCCAGTAGTAGAGCGGTTTCAAAGCCTTTCTGGGTAGGTTGCGGCTCGTCCGGCAGCACGCCGAGCACCGAGCCCTTGTGGCGGGCCAGCGATTCAAGGTCGAGCACTTGTTCGCCGAGTGCCGCAATGGCCTGCAGAATGCGCGTCTTGGCGCAGCCGGTGGCGCCGGCGACGACGCAAAAGTGTAGGGCGGCCGGCAGTTCCTGCAAGCGGGCGATGACATGCGTGCGCCAGGCCTTGTAACCGCCGTCGAGTTGACCGGCCGGCCAGCCAATGGCGCGGAAGATGGTGGTCATTGCGCCACTGCGGTCGCCGCCGCGCCAGCAGTAGATCAGCGGCCGCCAGTGCTTGGGCCGGTCGAGGAAGCGTTGGCGTAAGTAGTGGGCGATGTTCTCGGCGACCAGGGCGGCCCCGAGCTTCTTGGCCTCAAAGGGCGAAATCTGCTTGTACAGGGTACCGACCTCGGCACGCTGGGCATTGTCGAGAACTGGGCAATTGCAAGCGCCGGGAATGTGATCCTCGGCAAACTCGGCCGGCGAGCGGACGTCGATGATCTCGTCGAAGCTGGCGAGATCGGCCACCGTGGGGCGTTTGGGCTTCATCCGGTTATTTTAGCAAGGGGACGAGGGCGACCCAGACATGATCGAGAATTAGCGGCTGCGCCGCGGCGGTCGGATGCAGATTGTCGGGCTGGAACAATTCTGGCCGGCTGGCTACCGGTTCGAGCAGGAAAGGCAGTAGCGCGATCTTCCGCGCCCGGGCGAGGTCGGCGAAGGTGGCCTGGAATTCATCGGCATAGGGCCCGTAATTGGGGGGCAGGCGCATGCCGGCCAGTAGCACCCGGGCGCCGGCTTTCTGCGCTGCCGCGATCATGGCCTCGAGGTTGCTCCGCATCTGGCCGAGCGTCAGGCCGCGCAAGCCGTCGTTAGCGCCCAGCGCGATGACGACGACCGCTGGCCGATGGGCCTGGAGCGCCGGTGCCAGGCGGGAACGGCCGCCAGCCGTGGTTTCGCCCGAGACAGAGATGTTGACGACGCTATAATCGAGGCGCTGCTCGGCCAGCCGCCCGGCCAGCAGCGACGGCCAGGCCTGTTCCGGGCGCAGGCCGTAACCGGCCGACAACGAGTCGCCGACGATGAGAATGGTTTTCGCGGCCAGCGCCGCGGGGGCGCCGAGCAGCAGGGCAATCAGCAAGAGGAAGGGCCGCATGGCAGATGAACCGGTGGTGGACGTAGCGAAATTGGGCAAGACCGTCGATAACGGCGGCGAGCCGCTGACGATCCTGCAGAATATTACCTTCTCTGTCGCCGCCGGCGAGACGGTGGCCATCGTTGGCGCTTCCGGTTCCGGCAAATCGACGCTGCTCGGTCTGCTGGCCGGTCTTGATCTGCCCAGCAGTGGCGAGGTTCGCCTCGACGGCATCGCCCTGGCCGGTCTCGACGAGGACGCCCGGGCGGTGCTGCGCGGCCGCCTGCTCGGTTTCGTCTTTCAGTCCTTCCAGTTGCTGCCGGCGCTGACGGCGCTGGAAAACGTCATGCTGCCGCTCGAACTGGCCGGCGCCAAGGGTGCCGGTGACACTGCTCGCGACTGGCTGCGGCGCGTCGGCCTCGGGGAGCGCTTGCGGCATTACCCGAAGCATCTCTCCGGCGGCGAGCAGCAGCGTGTGGCTCTGGCTCGTGCCTTCGCCCCGGCACCGCGCCTGGTGCTGGCCGACGAACCGACCGGCAATCTCGACGCAGTGACTGGCCAGCAGATCATCGATCTGATGTTCGAGTTGAATGCCAGGGAGGGCACGACGCTGATTCTGGTCACCCACGATGAGGCCATCGCCGCCCGCTGCGGGCGGGTGTTGCGCATCCAGGCCGGAGAGTTGGCAACTGAGCTGGCAACCGATCCGGCCGGCTGAAGCTTGTCAGTCGGTAGCATCATCCGTTGCGCGGCCGGCGTACAGGCGCGCTTCGGCGATGGCGAACAGTTCGCGTTCCTCGAAGCGAACATGGGCTTGCAGCAGAGTGCCGAATGGCGCCCGCGCGCTGGCCTCGCCGGCGCCAATAGCTGCCGCTAGCGCCCGCAGTTGTGCATGCTCGGCCAGCGTCCGCTCGACCAGCGCCGTTTCGCCTAACTGCGCCAGTGGCGGCAGCAAGCTGCGTTCCTCTGCCTGGAAATGCGGCTCCAGTTCGTCGCGAAACAGTGCCGGGATGGTCGCCAGCAACGCGTTCCGGGCTTCCGGCCCGGCGGCCTTGGCGATGCGCAGAGCCAGGCTGAGTGCAGTGTGGTGCTCGCGCGACAACTGGCGCAGGGCGGCGGAACGTTTCATCGGTTGGCCTCTTTGGTCGCCGCGCTGCGGCCAACGCTGACCAGCATGGTCAGGATGAACAGTGCCAAGCTGAGCGCGTTCAACGCCGCGCCGACCTGCTGCCAACTGCTGCCGGCACCGAAACTGCCGGCCAGGCGCACGGCCAGCGTCAGGTGCAGCGCGGCCAGCGGCAGGTAGAAGAAGGGATGGTAGGGAATGCGCACGCGCATCACTGCTGGAAAGATGATCGGCGCGTGGCCGATGACCATTGAAAAAACGAAGCCGAGGAAGATAGCGTGCAGGGCCGCGTCGCGCCCAGCGTGGCCGGGCAGGAAGGCACCACTGAGACCGAGCAGGGCGCCGACGGCTAGCCAGGCATAGCCGGCCAGCAGGCAGACGGCGACGAAGCGTGTCAGGTCCCCCTGGCGCACAGTGCGGCGGGCGATGTCGTAGCGCAGCAGCCACGTGGCCAACGCCAGGAAGGCGGTGGCGAGCAGGCGGCTTCCCGGTTCGGGCCACAAGGGCAGCAGTACGACGGCGATGACGGCAGCGATCAGGAGGCAGCGGAACAGCACCGGCCCGAACGGTTGCGGCGGCAGAAAACGGGTCAGCTCCAAACGTTCGCCGGCGATGGTCAGGACCAGGAAACTCATCCACGGTAAGGTCGCGGCGCTGAGGCTGCCGCCGGCCAGCCAGAGCAAATTACCGGCCAGCCAGGCGAGGGCGCCGAGTAGCAGGGTCAGCGTGAACAGGGCCGGCAACTGGCGGTAGACGCCCAAGCTGGCGGCGACGAACAGTCCGCTGGCGACGCTGAATAGGGCCGGCGCTAGCCACCACGGCCCGCCGGCGAGAATGGCCAGGCCGCCGAGACCGGCGGCCAGCGGCGCTAGGTTGGGCCACAGGCGATGCAGGGCGACGGCACGTTCAAGGCTGATGATGGTGCCGAAGAAGGCAGTGATCATCAGCGCTCCGTGGCTGCCGGCTCGGATCTCGCCGAATTCCGGGGCGGCCACGCCGAGGCGGGCGAGGCCGCCGAAGACGCCGGTCAACAGGCTGACCATGCCCAGCAGCAGTAGAGGTAGGCGCCAAGCCGGCGGCAATTCACGTCCACTCATCGCCGGTTTACCAGCCGAGAACGTCGCGCGCCTGGTTGCTCATCATCTTTGGTTCCCACGGTGGATTCCAGACCAGTGCAGTATTCACCGGCGGCGCGTTGGGCCAGGCGGTGGCCAGCGCCGAACCGACATCGGCGAGGACCAGGTCGCTCAGCGGGCAGGCCGGCGAGGTCATGGTTAGGTCGATGGCGATCATCTCGGGGCTGATCCGGATGTCGTAGACCAGGCCGAGGTCGACGATATTGATGCCGACTTCGGGATCGATCACGCTGCGCAGGGTGTCGCGGATCTGGTCCGTGGTGGGTTGGGGGGCGGGGTTCATGGCAGGATCGGGGGAAGCGGGATACGGCGCCTAGTAAACACCAGACGGCGGTCCAGCACTATTGATACGCATCATGGCCGGCCGACATGGGCGGCCCGGCCGGCTCATTTGGCGGCCAGCACCAGGCGGGCAGCCCTCCGGCCGCTGCGGACGGCGCCTTCGAGGGTGGCCGGATAGTCGGCCCAACTATGGTCGCCGGCGAGAAAGAGATGCGGGGCCAGCGTTGTCGGCGGGCGCGGCAAGTTCGGCCGGGCGCTGAAGGTCGCCCGTTTTTCGCGGATCACCTGCTGCCAGCCAGGCTGGGTGCCAAGATCGAGTTCCTCGGCCAGCCGTTGTGCCAAGGTGTCGTCATCGATTTCCTCCCAAGCGCCGTGGCCGCTTAGCACGCAGGCGAGCAGGCCGTTGCCGCGGTCGACCACCCATTGCCCGTAGGGGCCACGCAGGCCCAGTAGCGGGAAGGGCAGGTGGATCGTCGGCGGATACTGCAGATAGACGGTGGCGATCGGCTGGTATTCGAGATTCTCAGCCAAGACCGGCCACAGGCGGTCGACGTGTTGCGGTGCGGTGGCGATGATGGCGGCGGCGTAATGCTCGCCATCGATGGTGACTGCCTCGATGCCAGCGTGCAGGGTGCGCACGCGGGTGCGACAGCGCAATGTCGCGCCGTGGGCGAGCAGCCAGTCGCCAGCCGGTTCGGCCAGCAGGCGGCCGAAGTCGCTGCGCGGTAGCAGCAGGTCGGTGTCGGCGCGGCGCGCGCTGCCCAGGCTGTCGCGCAGCACGTTGGTGAACAATTGGGCGGAAGCTTCTCTGGCCGGCGTGTTCAGAGCTGCCAGGCAAAGCGGCTCCCACAGGTGGTGGCGCAGGCGGCCGGTCTGACCGGCAGTATCGAGCCACTCGGCGACACTACGATCGCCAGAGAGGCGAAACTCCCGGCGCTTCAGGCCCTGCATCCACCGCGCGGTCCGCAACTTTTCCCGCCAGCCGACACCACGGGCGGTGAGCAGCCCCCAGGCGAGGTTGAGCGGCGCCGGCCAGCGGGGCAGGGCGAGGCGGAAACCGGCGTTGTCCACAATTTGCAATGGATGGCGGGCGAGCAAACGGTCGGGATCGGCGCCGACCTGGCGTATCAGCGCCAGCGTGTCGCGGTAGCTGCCGAGCAGGATGTGCTGGCCGTTGTCGAGGCGGCGGCCGGCGATCTCGACGGCACGGGCCCGGCCGCCAAGCACGCGGCCAGCCTCGAACAGGGTAACGGCGGCACCGGCGGCGGTCAGCTCGACGGCGGCGGCGATGCCGGCCCAGCCGCCGCCGATGACGGCGACGCGCCGGCCGTTCACCCCCGAACCCAAGTCTTTGCCGCCAGCCACAACTTGCGCACCGGGGTCAGCGCGATGCGCTGGTGCAGTACCTGGAAATTCTCGTTGCGGATCTCGTCGAGCAGGGTGCGGTAAATCGTCGCCATGATCAGACCGGGCCGCTGGTTCTTGCGGTCGATGGCCGGCAGTTCGGCCAGGGCCTGGGCGTAGTACTGCTGCGCCCGGTCGTACTGAAAGCGCATCAGTGCGGTGAAGTTGTCCGAATACTGGCCGTTGAGAATGTCGGCGGCCGGTACGTTGAATTGCTTCAATTCATCCATCGGGATGTAGATGCGGCCGCGCCGCGCGTCCTCGCCGATGTCGCGAATGATGTTGGTAAGCTGGAAGGCCATGCCCAGATCGTGCGCGTATTTCTGCGTCCGTCGGTCCTGGTAGCCGAAGATTTCGGCGGCCAGCAGGCCGACCACGCTGGCGACGCGGTAGCAGTACAGCGACAGACCCTTGAAATCGAGGTAGCGCGACTGCTGCAGGTCCATCTCCATGCCGTCGACAATTTCCAGCAACTGCTCGGCCGGCAGGTTGAACTGCCGGCCGGCGGCCTGCAAGGCCTGGCCGACCAGATGCTGCGGCTGGCCGGTGGCGACCCGGTCAATCTCCTGGCGCCACCAGGCAAGCTTGGTTGAGGCGATCGACAGGTCGTGGCATTCGTCGACGACATCGTCGACCTCGCGGCAGAAAGCGTACAACGCCATGATCGCGCGCCGTCGCTCGGGCGGCAGGAACAGGAAGCTGTAATAGAAGGAGGAGCCGCTGGCGGCGCACTTCTCCTGGCAGTATTGGTCGGGATTCATGGGGCTACATTCTAAGCGAGCGACCGGCGACGATCAGCCAGTCCCGCAGGCCGAGGGTTGGCCGGTGGCGGAAGATGTCGCCGCGCACGCCGCGGATGCGTTCGAGAATGCGCAGGCCACCCTGCACGGTCAGGCGGATTTCCCAACCGAGCCGGCCGGGCAGTGTATGGATCAGCGGCAGGCCGCGGCGCATCAGCGCCTCGGTACGGTCGATCTCGAACGCCATCAGCGCCGTCCAGGCTGACGTGCAACGGCTGGCGGCGATGTCGGCTTCGCTGATCTGGAAGCGCGGCAGGTCGCCCTGCGGGATGTAGACGCGATCCTTCCGCCAGTCGATGGCGACGTCCTGCCAGAAATTGATCAATTGCAGTGCGGTGCAGATGCAGTCAGATTGCTCCAGATGCTCCGGCTCGGTCCGCTCGAACAAGTGCAGTACCAGGCGGCCGACCGGGTTGGCCGAACGGCGGCAATAGTCGAGCAGTTCCGGATAGTCGGCGTAGCGCTTCTTGACCACGTCCTGGGCGAAGGCGTCGAGCAGGTCGTGGAAAGGCTGGAGGGGCAAGGCGTGCTCCCGGATCGCCCCGGCCAGCGTCTGGAACAGCGGCGTCGCGGCCGGTTCACCGTCGGCGATGCGATCCAGTTCGGCCCGGTAGGCGGCTAGCCCGGCCAAGCGGGTGGTTGGCGCGGCGTCACCCTCGTCGGCGATGTCGTCGGCGTTGCGCGCGAAGCGGTAGATTGCCTCGATCGGTCGACGCAGCCGGGCCGGCACCAGCAGCGAAGCGACGGGGAAATTTTCGTAGTGGTCGACGGACATGGGGCCGGCAGTATAGAGGCGAAGTCCAGGACAGTGGTAGAATGCCTGCCGCCTGCCCAGGTGGCGAAATTGGTAGACGCACCAGATTTAGGTTCTGGCGTAGCAATACGTGGGGGTTCGAGTCCCTTCCTGGGCACCAGGCTGCGGTCAAGGCCGCTTTGAGCGAAGGATAGACGACGCTGTTTGCCTCAATACGGTCGTCTATATCTAGTCAAACATCACCGGAAAAGCCGGTGGCTTGGACGATGAGCGTCTCGAAGGTGCCCATTAAACTATGAGCCGCCAAGGGCGGCTTACACCTTTCCATCTGGTCGTAACGTTCATCCTCGTCTTCCTGATTACGGATGTACGCTCGAACAATGTTCTCGTCCAATCCGACTGTCGAGAGAAAGCAGCCTCGCGCCTAGAAGTGCTCACCGGTGAAGTTCTTCTGTCGCCCGCCATACCTGCGCGCAATCTGTATCGTGCTCTTCCCCTTAAGGTACCCGACTACATTCTCGATACCGCGTACTTCGGCCGAATGCTGATGCACATGTGAACGTGATCGCCCATCAAGTGCCCTTCCACAATCTGTGACTCCTTGTGCGAGGCCAACTCGTGAAACAACTCGCCCAAGTGCCGACGCAATACCCCAAACACCCGTTTCTTGCGTCGCTTCGGTGTAAGCACGGAATGGTACTTGCAGTCCCATCTCGTATGGCTCAGGCTCTGATATTGTTTCATCGTGAAGCTCCTTTCTCTTGGCAGAGATCAGAAGTTCACGCTGACCGTCGTAAAGGTCAAACCTTGGTGAGTCCCCTGGCAGAGCCGGGGGTTTATCTTTATGAGTTACGCTGAAATTATCATTTCGTCATATGACGAGTAAGCTGTCCCCAGTCACCCGATTCAGAGCCGTCGCCGTTGACGGTGTGGTTGTTCCTGCCATTGACACGCAGGTGCTTTATGGCAGTCTCGCGCAGCAGGGGGGCAGTTTCGTGTTCGAGCGCCATCTCATACCACCCGGCAAGCTGGCGGAAGGCATCATGGCCGAGCACGGCTTTACCGTCCCCCTGGGGACGCGGCGCGTGCCGATCGAATGGCGGGTCAATGGCCGCTTGCAGACCGGTGTCATGGCGATGGATCGCATCTTCTTCCGCGCCGCTGGCGATGCCCTTGCCTGCCAATGGCAGCAACCGCTCGATGCTCTGTTCGTCTCCGTCTCCGATGCCGCCCTGGAAAAAATCCTGGGCGGCGACATATCGCGCCGCCTCCGCTTGCGTACCCATCTGGATGGCGTCAGCGACGCGTCGCTGCTGCACACCCTGCAAGCCCTGGACGCTCACATCCGCGAGCGTTGCCCTGGCGGGCGCTTATTGAACGAAACCCTTTTACCGCTATCGGCCTGCGCCTCATTGACCTGTTCGGGCAGCTCGCACAGCCTGCCAGACCGCATGCCTCGCCCGCCCTGGTGAGATACGTCGAGGATTACATCCACGCCCATCTGGCGCAGAATTTTTCCATTGCCGACATTGCCAGCAGCGTCAATCTGAGCACCTTTTACCTGTGCAAGATATTCAAGAAGACGCAAGGCATCAACCTGTGGCAATACGTCCTGCGCTGTCGCGTCGAACATGCCATCCGCTGGATGCGTTTGCACCCCTCGGCGTCGCTGACCGAAATCGCCCTGACCAGCGGTTTTGAGTCCTATCCACAATTTCTCTCCGCCTTCAAAAAATACACTGGCGCGGCGCCGCGCCAGTTTCGCGCGCAAGAGGCGCTGGCGCTCAAAGAACAGGATGCGTGAGCGCTTAGGCCATAGACCATTATGCCTAGCATTGCTTAACCGCTTAACCGCTTAACCGCTTAACCGCTCAACCGCTCAACCGCTCAACCGCTCAACCCGGACTGCCGCTACGCGGCAGCCGGATACCTGCCTCCGAGATGGCCTGGTACCGCGATGCAAGGTCGTTGCTCAAGACCCGTAGCGCCGCTCAACCTCTCGCTCAAGCGGACCGCTCGTCGGCGACGCTTGCATGCTGTCTGCTTACGGCTGCTTGGCTTGGTTCGTCAGATGCCCTATCGTACTGAACCAGAATCAGAAACCGTTGTACCGATGTTGTTCCAGACGACTTAGATAAGGAGGGATGAAAATGACGTTCGGCGAATCCATTAGCACCTGTTTTTCCAAGTACGCGACGTTTGAGGGGCGGGCCTCTCGATCGGAATACTGGTGGTTTTTCCTTTTTGCATTGCTCGGATCACTCGCAACTGGCATGCTTGGCCCCGTATTGTCAGGGCTGTTCTCACTGGCAATTTTGCTGCCGTCGCTGGCAGTCGGCGCCCGGCGCTTGCATGACATCGACAAGAGTGGATGGTTCCTTCTGGTTGGACTTGTCCCACTGGTCGGATGGATCATCCTGATCGTGTGGGCTGTACAAGAAAGCAAAGAGCCAAATCGTTATTGAGCCGCGAAGCGGCAGCCTGGCCTGCGCCGCAGGCCAGGGATTACATGCTGGCCTGATCGAGGCCGAGCACTTCATCGATGAAGCGGGCCAGCGGTAGCCGGAAGCCGGCCGCGTTGCGGTGGCCGCCGCCGCCGTAGCGGGCGGCAATCGCCGCGACGTCGAGTTGGCCGGTTGAGCGTAGCGAGGCCTTGACCTCGCCGTCGGCGGCCAGTTGCCAGGTCAGGCCGAAGCTGCCGCTTTGCTCCGCCAGCCGGTGGCCGAGTTCCGAGCTGAACAGGGTGTTGGCATTGACCGCGATGCCGATCACCGCCAGCCAAGCTGATTCGCCGTTGCCGACGATCTCGTGGCCGTGGCGCGCGGCTTGCAGCGGGGCGACCGGTTCGCCGCGTAGGCGGGCGCGCCGGCGCAAGCTGCTGTTCGCCAGACGCTCGACCTCGGTGCGGAAAAAGATTTCGATGGCGGCACCGTCGGCCAGCAATTGGCGGTAGCGCGCCGTGTCGGCACTGGCGGTCTGGGTTGCCAGCTCGTGCCAGACGGCGAAGTCGAAGGGCTGTAGGCGCAGGGCGCGGCATACATGGCTGGTTTCCGGCAAGGCGAAGCGCCACAGGTCCTGGTCCTCGATGTGTTGCAGCAGTAGCGGCAACGGCTGGTCGGGCAGGAAATGCTCCCAGGCCAGGCGGACGCCCGATTTGTCGAGGTCGAAGACGATTTGTAGCGGCAGTTCGGGATGCTGGTAGCGTTGGACACCATCGGCATCCGTGGTCAGTAGGTTGGCCCAGGCGTTGCGGGCCGAGACGTGGTGGTCGATCTGGGTCAGCGAACGGGCGTTCGCCGCCATGATCTCGAGTTCGGCCGGGGTGAAGGAAAAATCGAGGACGTAGACATCGCGGTCGGCAATTTCCGTCGCTGGTACGGTTTCGCCATGATGCAGCGGCAGGTAGCGGGCGGCGTCGCCGAAATGGCGCCAGGCGGCGTAGGCGGCGCCAAAACCGTCGATGCAGTCGGCGTGGTGAAGGATCGCGATGCGGGGTGTCGTAGTCAAACCGGGTGCTCAGTAATGGGGTGGGATTTCATCGCGCAGGCTGCGCGGTTCGGCCGGTGCGGCGTTGCGTATCTGCTCGCGTAACAGCCGGACTTCGCCGGCCAACAGGTCGATTTGCTGCTGCTGGCGGAAGACGGTGCGGTTGAGTTCGTCAATCAGGTCTTCGGCGTAACTGATCTTGATTTCCAGGTCGGTGATGCGGCTTTCGGCAGTGCTCATGGCTTCTTCACTTCCTGTGCATCGTGCCTGTCGCGGCGCAACGGGGCGGTGGGGTCCTTGTGCAGCAGCGGCAGCAGAGCGCCGAGCAATACGGCGCCGACGAGCGCCAGGACGATCCAGCCTTGATTCATGTCGTTCTCCTTGAAGCGAGGGCGAATCTTACTGCCGTACCGTTGCCGTTGTCGCGTCGAATGCGCTGTTCTGGCAACGCATCGGGTCTGGCGGGGGAGTGGTGATGGAGCCGTCGGCGCCATAGTCTATTGACTGTCGCGGTAGCGGGGATGAGCGCCGTTCTTGGCGCTCCCGTCGGCCTTTCGGCGAATAATGTGTTGACAGGAAATTTTTGCAGTCTACAATGCGCACCTTCTTCAGGCGGTTAGCTCAGTTGGTTAGAGCGCCACGTTGACATCGTGGAGGTCGTTGGTTCG
>JAISPT010000051.1 GCA_031274715.1 Azonexus sp.
CGCACGCCGCGCCAGTCACCCACCGCCGCCGTCGCCGCCGCTACCCCGGTCTGACCACCCGCCGTGTCGTCTTTCTGACTGGTGAAGATGACGCCACTACCAGTCGAAAGACGATCTCGAACAACCAACTGAGCTTCCGGACTGAACTTGACCACAACCCCATCGGCCACGGTGAGATCGGCTGCCGGCAGGCTCCCGGACAGGAGCAGACTGCCAACCAGCAGCCCAGCCGCCATACCCAGCTTCGTCATCATCGTCTTCTGCATCTTCATCGTATGCACCATCAAATCGTTTTAAGGGGTCTTCTACCAGCGCGGTTTCAATTGGGGCATGTACTTTTCGGCAGCGTTAGCCCCCACCCTAGCCCTCCCCCGCATGCGTGGGAGGGAATCAGGTTCTTCCCCATTTGCGGGAAAGGAAACCCGGCTCTTTCCCTCACTTGCGAGGGAAGGTCGGGATAGGGGTCAGCAGCACAAAGATGTACGAAACCAAATCAAAAATGTTCTAGACAGCGTTAGCCCGGGAATCCAGCTTCTCGCAGGACGGCATAAGGTACGTCGTATTCCTTGCCGGAAACGGTGATCAGCCGAGCGGTCGGCGTAGCGCCCATGGCCACCGTGAGGCGCACCTTTTCGACCCGCTCGTTCTGGGCGTATTGCGACAGCGCTTCGCCCATCGCCAGGGTCACGGTGTAGGTGGTCATCGCCTGGAGCATGCTCGGCCCTTGCGGCAGCGTGGCCATGACGCTGGTCGTGCCGCTGGCGGCGGTGCCGGTAATGGCCGGACTCAGCACTTCGGTCGGGTTGCCGTAGGCCGGGACCAGACGCAGCGTGACCATATTGCCCAGCGGCACGTTGATGGTTTCGAATACGATTTCCACCGGGCCAGTGGTGGTGGCCGGCAAGACGACGTCGGCGCTACCGGTCAGACTGGCCGGCACCAGCTGGCCGGCGATGGAAGCGATGCGTATGGCCGGCGCCGAGGCGATGAAAACCGGGCCGGGAACACCAACGGTATAGGCGGGCGCCGAGGTGCCGGAATAAGTCACCGAGTCGGCTTCCAGGCGGACACGGCCCGGGCTGCCGCCATGTTGAGCATAAGCACTATTTGGAGCATAACTACTGTCACCTGCATATCCGCAGGACTGTCTCGAACTGCCGTTGAGGCGCGAGCACCCTCCCTCGGTCAGCAGAGATCCATTACCGGTAATCGCCGTCGCCACGAGCCGGATGCCTCCCCCGGAACCGCCCGCGCCACGACCGCCGATACCGGTTCCAGCCACATCACCACTATCCCCGCCGCGCGCGTTGATCCCACCAGTGGTACCGCCGGTCAGACGTATGGTGCCCGAACTGGCAATCAGGATGGCCCCGCCACCACCGCCACCGCCAGAACCCGCATAATTGGTACCACCACGCCCACCGCCGCCGCCGGAACCGCCGATTAGTGGTTGCAGTAGGGGTGAACCATAAGGAACGGAATTGCTCTGGAATGTAGCAGGGTTGCAGTTAGAATAGACAGAACGGTTTGAATAGGCTTCGGCCACATGCGCCCCGCCTATACCGATATATTTGTAATACCGGCCATTGGCGCATCCGTCCGCTCCCTCGACCCCCCCCTTGCCGCCACCGGGGCCAAGACCCGCGCCGCCACGAATCACCTCGACCCTTTGCGATGCATCATCACTACCACCACGGCCACCGGCATAACCGCCAGGACCGCCCACACCGGGAATGCCGTCGTCGCCCAGCGCCCCATCGCCGGAAGTGCCGACATCCTTGGCGTCGCCGCCGCGAATATCGATCCAACCCGCGATGGTTACATCGCCGCTGGCCAGGATATGCACCGGCGTATTGGCCGCATTCTTTTTGAAGGTCACCGTCACACCAGCGGGAATATTGACGGTGGTGTAATTGAGGATGCCCGAGGGCGGAAGCTGGACCTCGGTGTTGACTATCGGGTTGAAGGCGAGATCTTCTCCGGTACTGCCGCTGTCGAAGGCTGCGTGCGCGGCCAGCGGAAGGGCCGTGATGACGGCGGCGGCCAGCAGGGAATGCGGCAGCCGGCGCAGTTTATGGGTGAACTGAATCATGGTTCGACTCTCACAAATATCTGGGAAACGGCATCAGCCCTGGAATCCGGCTTCTCGCAGAACGGCATAGGGCACGTCGTATTCCTTGCCGGAGACGGTGATCAGCCGAGCGGTCGGCATAGCGCCCATCGCCACCGTGAGGCGCACCTTTTCGACCCGCTCATTCTGGGCGTATTGCGACAGGGCTTCGCCCATCGCCAGGACCACGGTGTAGGTGGTCGTCGCCTGGAGCGTGCTCGGTCCCTGCGGCAGCGTGACCATGACGCTGGTCGTGCCGCTAGCGGTGCTGCCGGTAATGGCCGGGCTCAGCACTTCGGTCGGATTGCCGTAGGCGGGAACCAGGCGCAGCGTGACCGTATTACCCAACGGCACATTGGTCGTTTCAAACATGATTTCCACCGGGCCGGTGGTGGTGGCCGGCAAGATGACGTCGGCGCTGCCGGTCGGACTAGCCGGCGCCGGCTGGCCGGCGATGGAGGCAATGCGTATGGCCGGCGCCGAGGCGATGAAAACCGGGCCGGGACCATCATTACTAACGGTATAGGGCGAGGTGCCGTTATAAGTCACCGAATCGGCTTCCAAACGGACGCGGCCTGGACCACCGCCATAGTAGCTAGAGCTGCCACCACCATACCCACAATTCTGCCGCGTATTGCCGCTGACTCGCGAGCATCCCCCTTCGGTCAGCAGAGACCCATTACCGGAGATCGCCGTCGCTACGAGCCGGATGCCTCCCCCGGAGCCACCCGCCCCGCGACCGCCGACACCGGTTCCAGCCACATCGCCGTTATCCCCACCACGCGCGTTGATCCCGCCAGTGCTGCCGCCGGTCAGCCGTATGGCGCCCGAGCTGGCAATCAGGATGGCCCCACCGCCGCCACCGCCGCCGGAACCTGAATAATTGGTGCCGCCACGCCCGCCACCGCCGCCGGAACCGCCAATCAAGGGTTGCAGCAATGGCGAGCCATAGGGGCTAGATTTGCTCTGGGATGCGCCGGGGTTGCAACTAGTAGCGGTAGTATAGGGACCATAGACCTCCGTCGAATACGCCCCGCCAATGCCAGCATCTTTGTAATATCGACCATCCGCGCATCCGTTGGCCCCCTCAATTCCCCCCTTGCCACCACCAGGGCCGAGACCGGCGCCGCCGCGAATCACCGCGACCCTTTGCGCAGCATCATCACGGCCGCCACGGCCGCCATCATAACCGCCGGGGCCGCCGGAACCGGGAATGCCGTGGTTGCCCAGCATCCCATCGCCGGAGGTCCCGGTATCCTTGCCGGAGCCGCCGCGAATATCGATCCACCCCGCGATGGTCACATCGCCGCTGGCCAGAATATATACTGGTGTGTTGGTTGCGTTCTTTTTGAAAGTTACCGTCACGCCGGCGGGAATATTGACCGTGGTGTAATTGAGAATGCCCGATGGTGGAAGCTGGACCTCGGTATTGACTATCGGGTTGAAGGCGAGGTCTTCTCCAGTGCTACCGCTGTCGAAGGCATGTGCGGCCAGCGGGAAGGCCGCGATAACGGCAGCCGCCAGCAGGGACCGTGGCAGCCGGCGCAGGTTATGGGTGGGCTGAATCATGTGCGACTCCTCATATAAATATCTGGGTCATGGTTGAAGTTCGTCAGGGCCGTACCGGGAACGGCACGCGGGTTATTCATGGCGTTCATTACGGGAGAACATTGACGGTATTGGCCGGCGACGCCTCAGCCGGCGTGATGCCGCCCGGTACTTCCAGGCGCAGCACCCGCATTCCGGTGGGAGCCAAGACGTCGACAACCAGCGGGATGCTGAGAAGCTCGCCATAGGTATCCTGCGACCACACCGGAGCGCCGATAACGGTGATGCCTTCGCCCGGCGCGAAGTGGGCGCGGATGACCCCCTGGAGGTTGACACCGCGCACGGAAAGGTTGGCCTGCTTCCCTTTTTCCAGGTTGATGGGGGAAACCGAGTTCATCGTCGGCAACACCCCAATTCCCAACAGCGCCTTAGCGGCATCGATGAAGATCACACCACCGTTATCGCTCTGGAGATGCAGACGACGCCCTGAGGTCGGTGTGCTGGGAGCGGCATTGGGTGCCACAGTGATGGGCACGGTCAACTCGGTGCCGTTGGCATTGACCAGCGGCGCTCCGAGCAGGATACCTTCGGCCGGCCAGGCGGTGACCGACGTGACTTGGTCCAGCCCGAATCCGCGGATCGTGATCGTGCCGGATGCGCCTTGCAACCACCCCGCCGGCGTGATTTCGCGGGCGGCGGCCCCGACCGCGATGCTGACCGATGCGGCGTTAACCAGCATGTTCATCCCTTCGGGCGCCGGCACACTATCCACCAGCACCCCGAGCAGCGGCGCGATCAGCATCGTGTCCTGGCTCGTCGGAGATCCTGTGTCCTCTCCGACCAGAACGCCAACCTGTGGAGAAATGATCCCCGCGTAGGTCGAACCGATCTCCCGCGCAATCTCCAGGCTGTTGCCCGGCTGTCGCTCGGCGCTCGACTCGCCACCCGCGGCCATGACGATCACCGTGCGCCGGCCGCTCTCGGCACTGGCATCGGCGGTGAGGTTGAAGGTTATGGATTGGCCATCGGGACTGGCCGTGTAAGGACCGGTCACCGTCAAGCCCTGCGGCGGATCGAGGCGAACGCCGGCCACGTTCGAGAAGTTGACACCCCTGAGGGTAACCAACGTCGTCGGCTTGCCGGCTTGCACGACTTGCGGCGCGACCGCGGCAATTTCAGGTATCGGCGCAGCAATCAGGAGACCGGCACTGGCGCCTTGCGGCAGAGGCAGCGGCCCGGATTCGCTGCTCAAGACGAGCTTGCGCAAACCAATCGCCGCTTCGGCATCGATGCGTACCGTGAAGCTGAGTTGCTTGCCGTCCGGCGCCACCGTCGGCGTCCCCAGGGTCAAGCCCGCGTTAGGAACGATCCCAACACCGGTAACCGTATCGAGCCCTTGCCCGCTGACCGTAATCGTCGTTTCAGTACCGACCACGCCGATACGCGGCATGAAATCGTGGACAATCGCACCGACCAGCACTTCGACGAAGGGCGAGGCTACCGGACCATATTCAGAAGGTTGCTTGGCTGCGTCCTCTCCGACAACGACGCCGACCAATGAGGAGGTGATGGGCGTCACTTCCTGATTGACCTGGCTGACGATGTAGAAGGTATTGGCCGCCGTGCTGGCCGCCCCTGAATCTCCGCCCGGCGTGACGATGCGAACCACGCGCGCACCCTTCGCCGCCGTTGCGTCGACGAGGATGCTGGTGGCGAGACTAGAACCATCGGCAGCCACCTGAATCTGGCTGTCGACTTGCAGACCGTCGCTCGGCAGGACCTCGACCCTGGCGCCTTGCAGGTTACGCCCGCGTACCGTGAGCTTGAGGATGTTGCCGGCGGCGACTTGCAGCGGCGCTATGGAATCGATGGCGGGTTGGCCCGTCGTTAGCGTGACCACGGCACGCGCGGGATCAGCAAACGGAACTTCCTTGCCGGCAACATCGGTGATGACTAGGCGACGACTGCCCACGGCGGCGCTCTCGTCGGCGGAGAGAGAGAACTGTAGCTGCGAACCATCGCCCGAGACGTTTGGTTCGCCAAAGGTCACTCCGGCACTCGGCACAAGCCGCATCTGCGCACCGGCCGGTATGCCGACACCGCTCAGCGTGAAGACCTGGCTGGAACCAAGCGTCAAGCCTTCTGGCTGCACGCTCTTCAATATCGGGCCAACCGCCAGATTGACTACCGGCCCCACGACAAATGCCGCAAAGGATTCCGGCTCCGACTCATTGCCAACCACGACGCCGACAGGCAAGGCATAACTCGTACTGGCGCCACGGAAATCGGCGGTGATGAACAGCGGCACGCTGACGGATTGCACCCGTGCCGAATTGACGTACAGGGTCGTAACACCGGCCGTGCTAGGAACGATGTTGACCTGCGCACTGGTTTGACCGGCAGGAATGGTGATGCTGGCCGGTGTCACCGAGGCCCGCGAAGCGTCGGCCACCGAGAAATTCAGCGTGATGTCCTGATAATCCGCCTTCGACAGACGAATGGTGATTTCGTGCGGCTTGCCATCCGGAGGCATGGCAATGGGCGTCGGCTCGATGGTCAAGATCGGCGGCACCGGCACTTCGACCTTCAGCGAAATTTCGTTGGAGGTGAGGTAGCTACCCACATTCGCTGGATCGGGCATTTTCACCGCCAACATTTGCGTACTGCCCTGATTCTGGTTCGGAACGGTGACGCGCAATTCGGAAGAACTCACATACTGGGTAGGCAATTCGGCGGCATTGATAGTCACGACCGATTGAGCGGTAAAGTTTTGTCCGATGACCGTGACTTGCGTTGCCCCGGCTCCAGCGACAATGGTTGCCGGATTGATCGAGGTCACTACCGGCAACGGTGGTGTTACAGAAACAGCATTGGGGAACAGGATTTCGCCGGCATCTACGAGCAGCCGCAAGCTGGCCGGTCCGGTCGGCGCCGTCGCACCGGCCTTAAGTTGAAAGTTGATCTGGGAACTGGTCGCCCCTGCAAACGGCGTGAGCACAAGACCGCTGTTATCCAGAACCGCCGACGAAAATCCGTCCAGCCGCTGCCCGGTCACCGAAATCGTGATGGTCTCGCCTTGCTGGATCGTATTGGGAGCAACTGCCGTTATCTTCGGCGACGCTCCGACAGAGATCACACCGCCATCGACGAGGTAGGGAATTCCTTGTAGCCCCCAGGTCGCCGACCCCGTTATTTCCCCCAGCGGGAGCGTGATGGCATTGATGGAATTACCACTGGCCTTGTTGCCCACTCCGCTCAACACTGCCACGAGGTCGGAGTCTATGGCCGGGCCGAGCTGGTTGCGAATCTCGACATGATTCATGACGACCTTGGCCCCTCTTACCTTGATACCACGCCCGTTTTCGATGAGCAGGTGTTCCAGCTTGGTATTTGTGGCGCCGGAATTGATTGTTACTTGCTTCCAGTCACCCGGAATCCCAGCCAGCCCTTGGCGGGTCTTGTCGGAGAGAAAGGCGACGGGACGTTCGGAGGTGCCCAGGACTTGCAGCGTTCCCGCCTGCACCGTAAGCCCCGCTCCGGAGGCCATATAGACGGTGGTACCTGCTTCTATCGAGAGCGACGCTCCGCCCTCTAAAGTTACCTCGCCATTCAGTAGATACGGTCCATTTTCAGCCGTCCATTGTGTATGGGTGGCAATCGTACCGGACACCGATGTTTGCGCGACGGCACATAGACTTACGACATAGAACATCAACACTTTGCAGAAACTCGCAAGGCACTGACGAGAGAAACCCTTCATTCGCGACGAAGAGTTCTTGGCGAAAGTATTAAAAATCATGGAGTTATCTTGTTGTTGGTTTTTGTACGCATCAGTGCACGCGACATACCGCCCGCATCGCATCCCCTCAATCGGCGCTATGCTATAGAACTATGTTCGCGAATGCAAACAACTCGTGACTGAAGTCACGGTTTTCTTTGCGAATCCGCTAAATACCAAAAATCAAAACAATTTTTCGGTATCGCCTGGCTTGCTCCCAGGACAACCGCATGAATGACGTCGTCGCAAACGCTTTAAATAGCCTTTGACAATCAATCCATTGCAGGGAATGGAGCTGTTCGCAAAGGTTTGAACTGCGTAGTTTTCTGTCTTTTTGGAATGCCCCACGGAGATGGAAGGCAAGCGAGGAAGACCGAGCACGATCTGCTTGAGTTGCTGGTGGTGGCAGTCAATGCGGTTCCGGTTGGAACCGACAGCTTTGTCGAGATCGTACTGTGGGCGAGAGAGAGCTCGCCAATGTGCAGCTTGTTCCGTGCGGTCGAATAGGAATAGCCTATAAAGCCTTTCTCTATTCGTTTAAAACCAGCTTGCTAGCCGCCTATGCTGGCGGAGACGGAGGGATTCGAACCCTCGATGCAGGTTTTGCCCGCATGCTCCCTTAGCAGGGGAGTGCCTTCGACCTCTCGGCCACGTCTCCTAACCGTTTTGCAACGAGGCGCGGATAATATCGGGTCCGCGCCGGAAGGTCAAACGGACTGGTCGAGGCCGAAGGTGCGATGCAGCACGCGAACGGCCAGTTCCAGGTATTTTTCGTCGAGGACGACGGAAATCTTAATCTCGGAGGTCGAGATCATCTGGATGTTGATGCCCTCGTCGGCCAGCGCCTTGAACATCTTGGAGGCGACGCCCGGATGCGAGCGCATGCCGACACCAACGGCGGAAACCTTGCAGATCTTGTTGTCGCCGGTCACTTGGCGGGCGCCCAGTTCGGCCTTGACCTTCTCCAGGATACCCTGGGCCCTAGCGAAGTCGCCATGGTTGACGGTGAAGGAGAAGTCGGTGGTGCCATCATGGCCGACGTTCTGGATAATCATGTCGACATCGATGTTGGCTTCGGCGATGGCGCCCAGAATCTGATAGGCAATGCCCGGCTTGTCGGGAACACCGAGCATGGTCAGCTTGGCTTCGTCGCGGTTGAACGCGATACCGGAAATGATCGGTTGTTCCATGTTCTTGTCTTCCTCAACGGTGATCAGCGTGCCTTCCCCTTCGTCTTGGAAGCTGGAAAGAACACGTAGTTTGACTTTGTACTTGCCGGCGAACTCGACCGAGCGGATCTGCAGCACTTTCGAGCCGAGGCTGGCCATTTCCAGCATTTCCTCGAAGGTGACGGTGTCGAGCTTGCGGGCTTCCGGCACGACGCGCGGGTCGGTGGTATAGACGCCGTCGACATCGGTATAAATCTGGCATTCGTCGGCCTTCAGCGCCGCCGCCAGGGCAACGCCGGAGGTATCGGAACCACCACGGCCCAGCGTGGTGACGTTGCCGTCAGCGTCGACACCTTGGAAGCCAGCAACAACAACGACCATGCCGGCATCGAGGTCGCGACGCATGTTGGACTCATCGATCGACAGGATGCGCGCTTTGGTGAAGGTGTTGTCGGTCAGCACCTTCACCTGGCCACCGGTGTAGCTGCGGGCCGGGACACCGATTTCCTTGAGGGCCATCGATAGCAGGCCAATGGTGACCTGCTCGCCGGTAGCACAGACCTGGTCCAGTTCGCGCGGATCGGGATTGGCCGAAATTTCCTTGGCCAGCGCGATCAGCTTGTTGGTTTCGCCACTCATCGCGGAAACGACCACCACGACCTGGTGGCCCTGCGCGCGGAACCTGGCCACGCGCTTGGCAACGTTCTTGATGCGCTCGGGGTTGCCGACCGACGTGCCGCCGTACTTTTGAACAATCAACGCCATGGATTTATCCGGGTAAACGTTGGAAACAGGAAAAAAGAGGGGCGAATTTTACCCCAGACCTCCCTCTTTCCCAACAACGGCCAAGTCTCAAAGATCAGCCAGCACTCGCAGGTGGGCACCAACGCTACGGGCCAGCGAAGTTGTCACGTAACCGCCTTCGAGCATCGAGACCAGGCGCTTGTCGCACATCTCGGCGGCCAGTTTCTTCAGGTGCTCGGTGCACCAGGCGAAATCCTTCTCGACCAGCTTGAGGCCACCCATGTCATCTTCATAGTGCGCATCGAAACCGGCCGAGATGAAAATCATCTGCGGCTTGAATTCTCTGAGGCGCGGCGTCCACACCTGCAGCACCGCATCACGGAATTCCTCGCCACCGGACCCCGCGGCAAGCGGTACGTTGCACATGTTGGCGGCTGGATGGTCGGCGCCGGAATAGGGATAGAAGGGGTGCTGGAAGATGCCGCACATCAGGATCCGCTCATCGCCGGCGCAGCAATCTTCGGTACCGTTGCCGTGATGAACGTCGAAATCAATGATGGCGACGCGTTCCAGGCCGTGCACTTTCAACGCATGCTGGGCGGCGACAGAGATGTTGTTGAAGAAACAGAAGCCCATCGGATTGGTCTTCTCGGCATGGTGGCCAGGCGGGCGGACGGCGCAGAAAGCATTTTCGCACTCGCCTCTGATCACCAGGTCGACCGCTAGGCAACCGGCGCCGGCGGCGCGCAGGGCTGCCTGCCAAGTATGAGGACTCATCGCCGTATCCGGATCGAGATGAACGATGCCAAGTTCCGGCGAGGCACGTTTGACGCGCTCTAGATGGGAGGCCGGATGAACGCGCAGCAGTTGTTCGAAGGTGGCCAGCGGTGCATCGTGGTAGACGAAGTAAGCGTCGATACCTTGGGCGATCAGGTGATCGTTGATGGCGGTGAGACGTTGCGGGCACTCCGGGTGATGCGAACCCATGTCGTGCAACTGACAGTCGCGATGGGTGATGAAAGCCGTGCTGGTCACTGTTATCTTTCTCTCTCTACAATCCGGCGCATTGGGCGGCGCACGTTGAGTTGTCATTATTGTACGATTCCTCGCCGCGCTTCAAGCATTAGAATCCGCCTCTATAGTCATGAAGAAAGCCCCCATGTCGACACCTCTGTTCTCCGCTAGCCCTCGCCCCCTGGCTCCCGTTCTTGCCCGCGCCGACGAGATCATCCTCGGCAAATCGACGGAAATCCGCTTGGCCGTGGCATGCCTGCTGGCCGGTGGGCATCTGCTGATCGAGGATCTGCCCGGTCTGGGCAAGACAACTCTGGCCCAGACCCTGGCCCACCTACTCGGCCTGCAGTTCTCACGTATCCAGTTCACCAGCGACCTGCTGCCGGCCGATATCACCGGTGTCTCGATCTTCGAGCGCGAGCGCAGCGAATTCCGCTTCCTGCCCGGCCCAATCTTCTCGCAACTGCTGCTGGCCGACGAGATCAACCGGGCCACGCCGAAAACCCAGAGCGCCCTGCTCGAAGCCATGGAGGAAGGCCAAGTCACCGCCGAGGGCGAAACGCGTCGGCTGCCGCAGCCTTTCTTCGTGATCGCCACGCAGAATCCGGCGCACCAGATCGGCACTTTCCCACTGCCGGAATCGCAACTCGACCGCTTCCTGATGCGCCTCGAACTCGGCTATCCGGACCAGGCCGCCGAGCGCCGCCTACTGGCCGGCGGCGGCCAGCGCCAGCACCTCGACCAGTTGGCGCCGTTGCTCGAGGCCAGCACCCTGCCCGGCCTGCAACGTGAAGTCGCCGCCGTACATGCCGCTGAACCGCTGATCGATTACGTCCTGGCACTGGTCGAAGCCAGCCGGCAGGCACCGGCCTTCCAGCACGGCCTCTCGCCACGCGCCGGGCTCGGCCTGCTGGCCGCCGCCCGCGCCTGGGCCTGGCTGGCCGGGCGCAACATGGTGCTGCCCGATGACGTGCAGGCGGTGCTGCCGTCAGTGGCCCGCCACCGCCTGCGCTCGCTCCAGGGCAGCGACCACGCCTCAGCAGAGGACATCGCCGCGCTGATCCGCAGTGTCGCCATTCCCTGAGCCATGGCCCTGCTCGCTACCCTCCGGCAACGCCTGTTCCGCTGGCAGAGCGACGGTACGGCGCCAACCCGGCTCGGCCAGCGGCGCGTCTTCATCCTGCCGACCGGCGCCGGCCTGCTGTTCGCCATCGCCCTGGTCGTGATGCTGATCGGCGCCATCAACTACACACTGGCGCTCGGCCACGCCCTGGTTTTCCTGCTCGCCGGTATTGCCCTAAACGGCATGGTGCACACCTTCCGCAATCTGCACGGCCTGGTCATCGCCCCTGGCCGTTGCGAACCGGTGTTCGCCGGCGAAATCGCACATTTCCCGCTGCGGCTCGGCAATGAGCGCAGCAGTCCGCGCCTGGGGCTGGAACTCGAAGCCGCACCCGGCGCTGGCGCAACCCATGCCGACATCGCCGGTAACGAGATGCTGCGCGTCAGCCTACCCTTGCCCGCCGAGCGGCGCGGTTGGCTGACCTTGCCACGGGTACGGCTGTGGACGCGCTATCCGCTCGGCCTGTTCCGCGCCTGGAGCTATTTGCAGCCGGAAATGCGCTGTCTGGTCTATCCGGCGCCGCTGGCCTCGCCGCTGCCGCCGGTGGTGCCGACCCTGCGCGGCGGCGAACACGGCAGCGACGGCGGGGAAGAGGATTTCGCCGGCTTCCGCCTGCGCCAGCCGGCCGACTCACCGCGCCACGTAGCCTGGAAGGCGAGCGCCCGCGCCCCGTCCCGACCGCTCCTGGTCAAGCAATTCGCCGGCGGCGCCCAGGTCGAGTTACGGCTCGACTGGGATCTGACCAATTCCGCCCTGCCGGCCGAAACCCGCCTATCGCTGCTCACCGGCTGGGTGCTGGCGGCCGACGCGCTAGGCGCCTGCTATGCCCTACGCCTGCCCGGTAGCGATATTCCGGCCGGGGCTGGTGAGCAACACCGGCGCCGCTGCCTCGAAACCCTGGCCCTGGCCACCCTATGAGCACGCCGGCCAAGGAAGCCCTCGACCACTCGGCGACGCCCTGGCTGTTTCTCGCCGCGGTTGCCACCGTCGCCCCACATTTCGCACATCAGCCGCCGTGGCTGAGTATCTGCGTCGTGCTGACCTTCGCCTGGGGTGGCTGGCTGTGGTGGCAAGACCGGCGCCTACCCGGACGCTGGCTACTGGTGCTGCTCGTCGCCGGCGGCTGTGCCGCGATCCTGGTCGAGTTTCACACTCTGTTCGGACGCGATGCCGGCGTGGCGCTGCTGGTCATGCTAATGGCACTCAAGCTGCTCGAACTGAAAAGCCGACGCGACGCCATCGTGGTGGTGATCCTCGGCTATTTTTTGCTGCTGACCCATTATTTCTACTCGCAAAGTATTCCCACCGGCCTGTGGTTACTGACCGCCCTGTGGCTGGTCACCGCGACGCTGATCCGTGTGCATGGCGGCAGCGCCGCCACGACGCGCGGCACGCTGCGCTACGCCGCCGTTCTCGCCGCCCAGTCCCTGCCATTCATGCTGGTGTTCTATCTGTTATTTCCGCGCATTCCCGGACCGTTGTGGGGCCTGCCGCAGGATGCACACGCCGGGCGCACCGGTCTGTCGGAGACGATGACCCCAGGCAACATCGCCAACCTGGCCCAAAGCAGTGAGATCGCCTTCCGCGTGCTGTTCGACGGCGCGTCGCCACCGCGCGACAAGCTGTACTGGCGCGGCCCGGTCCTCGAAGCATTCGATGGCCGAATCTGGCGCCCTTACCCCGGCGTGACGTCACGCCCCCAGCTCACGTTATTGAGCCCACCGGTCGATTACCAGAGCACGCTGGAAGGCCACAGCCAGCGCTGGCTGCTGGCCCTTGACGCGCCCAGTACACTGCCGGCCGACGCCGTCCTCAGTGGCACGCTGACCGCCAACGCCCGCCAGCCGGTGGTCAATCGCCAGCGCCACCGTTTCAGCTCGGTCATCGACTATCGCTTCAACATCGAGGAAACCCAGCCGGTACTGCAACGTAACCTGGCCCTGCCGCCCAGCGGCAATCCGCGCACCATCGATCTGGCCCGCCGCTGGCGGGCCGAGGACAGTTCGCCGCAAGCGCTGATCGACAAGGCGCTCGACCTGTTCGCCCGCGAATTTTTCTACACCCTGCAACCACCGCTGCTCGGCGAAAACGGTATCGACGAGTTCCTGTTCACGACCCGACGTGGTTTCTGCGAACACTTTGCCGCCGCCTTCGTCGTACTGATGCGAGCGGGCGGTGTGCCAGCCCGCGTCGTCACCGGCTACCAGGGCGGCGAGCGCAATCCGGTCGACGGTTATCTGGTCGTCCGCCAGTCGGACGCCCATGCCTGGGCCGAGGTCTGGCTGGCCGGTCGCGGCTGGGTCCGCGTCGACCCGACCGCCGCCGTATCGCCAGCCCGCATCGACACAGGCATCGCCAACGCGCTGCCAGCCGGCGAACCGCTGCCGGCGCTGCTGCAGGTGCGCGCCGATTGGCTGCTTACCCTGCACCACCGCTGGGAGGCGATCAACAATGCCTGGAACCAGCAGGTGCTTGGTTTCGACCGCGAACGACAGCGTAACATGCTGGCTCGCTTCGGCCTGCCCGATGCCGACTGGCGCGACCTCGCCATCGCTCTCGGTACCGCCACCGCCCTGCTGCTGGCGGCCAGCCTGGCCTGGGTGCTGTACCATCGGCCGCACCGCGACCCGGCGGCACGCTTGTGGCAAAAAGCCTTGCGCTACCTGGCCCGTAGACAAGTACACTGCGCGCCCTGGGAAACCCCGCTCGCCCTGGCCACCCGCGTCGGCGCCGAGCATCCCGAACTCGCTGCGCCGGTCGCGCAGGTCGTCGAAGCCTACTTGCTGGCCCGCTACGGTGGCGCCGGCGGCGATCTGAAAACACTGCGTGCCGCCATCGCGCGCCTGCCCTGACGGAGACCTCCTTGAAGCTTTTTCTCGCCGCTCTGCTGTGTGTCGGGCTGTCTGCCCACGCCGTCGCTACCGATACACTGCCGGCCTTCACCGACAACCCGGCAGTCATCGATTTCGCGCACGATCTTGAACAACGCCATGGCTTCAACAGTGCCGAACTGCTCGACCAGTTCGCGCAAATCCGGCCAAATCGGCGCGTACTGCAACTGATCGAGCCGCCCGCTTCGCCGCAGCAACGCTCCTGGGAACGCTACCGGCCACGCTTCATCAACGAGCGGCGCATCGACAACGGTGTCCGTTTCTGGCAGGAGCACCTGACCACGCTGGTCCGCGCCCGCACTTTTTATGGCGTGCCCGAGGAAATCATCGTCGCCATCATCGGGGTTGAAACCGAGTACGGCCGCAACACGGGTGGCTTCGGCGTGCTCGAAGCGCTGGCCACGCTGGCCTTCCACTACCCGCGGCGGGCCGAATTCTTCCGCACCGAGCTTGAGCAATTCCTGCTACTGGCCCGCGAGAACCATCTCGACCCGTTAGCAGTCAAGGGTTCCTTCGCCGGCGCCATCGGCATTCCACAATTCATGCCAGGTAGCCAGCGGCGTTTCGGCATCGACTTCGATGGCGATCAACGTGTCGACCTAAGCGGCAGTGTCGAGGATGCCATCGGCAGTGTCGCCCGCTTCCTCGAACAGCACGGCTGGCAGCCCAGCCAGCCGATCGCCGTACCGGCCAACCTCCCCGGCCAGCCGGACCCAGCCTGGATCGAGGCCAGCATTCGCCCCAGCCTGCCAGTCGGCCAGTTGCAACGCCAGGGCATCGTCACCGCGGCCGACCCGCAGGCGGTGGTGACACTGGTCGATCTCGTCTCGCCCGGCAAAGCTACCGAATACTGGCTCGGCTTCGAGAATTTCTACGTGATCACCCGCTACAACCGTTCCAGTTTCTACGCCATGTCGGTTTTTCAGTTGGCCGAGGCGATCCGCCAACGCATGACGAGCGGGGTCGCCGGCAGCAATGACGGACAGGCCGTCAACGGTAGTACGCGCTAAAGCAGCGAATCGCGGGTGATGTTGCCGCGCTTGATGATTTTGCGCAGGCGCTCCAGGCCTTCCATCTGAATCTGCCGGACCCGCTCGCGGGTCAGGCCAAGGTCACTGGCGATCAGATCGAGCGTCGCCACCTCGGCCCCATTGAGGCCGTAGCGACGCTCGATCACCGAGCGCTGACGCTCGCTCAACTCACCCAGCCAGTGGTCGACTAGGCCGCCGACCTCGCTCGATTGCAGCAGGCTTTCCGGATCGCGGCCACTGTCATCGGGAATCAATTCGGCCATGGTGTGGTTGGGATCGATTTCCAGCGGCGCATCGAGCGAGGCGATGTGCTCGTTGAGCGACAGAATGCGGCGCACTTCCTCGACCGGGCGGTCGAGCAGCAGCGCCACGCGCTGGACCGTCGCATCGCGGCGCTCGGCCGACTCCAGGTGACGCATGGCGCGCAGCACGAGGTTGATTTCCTTGACCACATGCACCGGCAGGCGGATGGTCCGCGACTGGTTCATGATGCCGCGCTCGATGCTCTGCCGGATCCACCAAGTGGCATAGGTGGAGAAACGGAAACCACGTTCCGGATCGAATTTTTCCAGGGCGTGGATCAGCCCGAGGTTACCCTCCTCGATTAGGTCGAGCAGCGGAATACCCCGGTTTAAATAGTGCTTGGCGATGTTCACGACGAGCCGCAGGTTGTGCTCGATCATCTTCTGTCGCGCCGAAAAGTCGCCGGCCCGCACCTGACGGGCGGTCGCCACTTCCTGCTCCGGCGTCAGCAGCGGCTTGGCGCCGATTTCATTCAAATACAACTGGGTAACGTCTTCGAGCAGCTCCAGCTCAGGCGTTACCACCTCGACTTCATCCTCGGGCAGCAGAGCAGGATCCGGCGGCTCCGCGAAATCTTCGTCATCGATGCTGGTACCCGGTTCGCTCATCTTTTCGGCAGGTATTGCGCGGGATCGACCGGCTTGCCCTGCTTGCGAATCTCGAAGTGCAGCTTCACCGTGTCGGCATCGGTATTGCCCATTTCCGCGATCTTCTGGCCCCGGGCGACCTGCTGGCCTTCCTTGACGAGAATTTTGCGGTTGTGGGCGTAGGCCGAAAGGAAAGTGGCGTTGTGCTTGATGATCACCAGCTCGCCATAGCCGCGCAGGCCGGAACCGGCATAGACGACCTTGCCATCGCCGGCGGCAATCACCGGATCGCCGGCCTTGCCGGCGAAGTCGAGGCCCTTGTTGCCGGCATCGCTGAACGGCGCGACGACTTTGCCGGCGGACGGCCAGATCCACGGCACATCGTCCGGCCCGCTTGCCGGCGCCGGCGGCGCGGCCGGTTCGGGCTTCGCCTCGACGCGTGGCTCAGCCGGCCGCGGCGACGTGTCGGCCGGACGGTTCAGGCGGGCATAAGCTTCGTCCGAATATGGTTCCTTGCCAACCCGCGGTTCGCGCTTCGGGCCGCCATCCGGCCCTGCCGCCGCCGACGGCGCATCGAGGGAGCGTGCTTCGACGCCACCGCCAACGCCGATCGGCGCCACCACGGCCTCGCCACTGTCGGCGGTCGCGGCCGGCGGAATCACCCGCAGAATCTGGCCTTCGTTGATCGTCGCCGGATTGGTGATGTTGTTCCAGGCGGCGATATCACGGTAATCCTGGCCGTGTTCCATCGCGATACGGTACAGGGTATCGCCCCGCTTCACGGTGTAATAGCCGGGACCGCTGGGTTGGGTCCTGGCCTGGGCGGTTGAACTGCGGTCCACAGCCGGTGCCGGCTGCTGGCTGAAACAGCCGGCCAACGTAACGGACAGGATGGACAAGGCAAAAAGAAAGACTCGAGTCATTGCGTTCCTGCGAGAAGCGGGACAAACCGGACGGCATCCAGCCGCTTTTCGACAAATCCCTGAGGCGTGCATTCAATGAAACTAAGGTACTGCTCCGTCGTTCCGACCGGCAATACCAGCCGGCCACCCGGCGCTAATTGCTGGAGCAGCGCCGACGGCACTCGCGAGCTAGCCGCTGCCACGATTATGCTATCGAAGGGCGCCGCTTCCGGCAATCCCATCTGGCCATCGGCATGCTTCAGGCGGATATTGAACTGCTGCAGCAGGCGCATGTTGATCTTGGCCTTTTCCAGCAGCAGCGCGATGCGTTCGACAGCATAGACCTCGTCGGTCAGTTGCCCCAACACCGCCGCTTGATAACCGCAACCCGCCCCGACCTCAAGGGTCTTGCCGAGTGACGAACGCCCGTCGAGCAGCAATTCGATCATCCGAGCGACGATATATGGCTGCGAAATGGTCTGCCCCATCCCCAGCGGCAATGCATTGTCTTCGTAGGCACGCGATGCCAGAGCCTCCTCGACGAACAGATGGCGCGGCGCGGCGTTCATCGCCGCCAGCACGGCTGCGTTGCGGATGCCTTTTTCGCGCAGCCGCTCGATCATCCGCGTCCGCGTCCGCTGCGAGGTCATGCCGATGCCGTGCAACACCACGCGATCACTTCATCCAGTCGCGCACGGCGCCCAGTTGCGCGGTATGCGTCAAATCGATCTGTAGCGGCGTCACCGACACGCAACCGCGCTCGACGGCGTTGAAATCGGTGCCCGACCCGGCGTCGGCAGCAGCCCCGGCAGCCCCGATCCAGAACACCGTCTCGTTACGCGGCGAGGTCATCCGTACCACCGGCTCGGCCTTGTGCCGCCGTCCCAGGCGGGTCACTTCCAACCCCTGCAACTCGGCATAGGGAATATCCGGCACATTGACATTGAGCAGCACCGGCTGGCGAATCGGGTCGCGAATAAAGCGCTCGACCAGTTCGCGCGCCACCTGCCCTGCCGTTGCGTAATGGCGCCCCGCGAAACTGGTCAACGAAATGGCAATCGACGGCAGCCCGAGCAAATACCCTTCGGTCGCCGCCGCGACGGTCCCCGAATAAATAGTATCGTCGCCCATATTGGCGCCGTGATTGATGCCGGAAACGACAATATCCGGCAACTTGTCCAGCATTCCCGCCACGGCCAAGTGGACACAATCGGCCGGCGTGCCGTTAACAAAATAAAACCCACTGCTCGCCCGCCGCAGAAACAACGGCCGGTCGAGCGTCAACGAATTACTGGCGGCACTCCGATTCTGCTCAGGTGCGACAACGGTAATTTCACCAAGCCCGGCCAGCGCTTCGGCCAGTGCGGCTAAACCTGGGGCAAAATAACCGTCGTCGTTACTGAGCAGAATATGCATCGATCAAACCAGGAGATTATCGAGGCTACCGCCGTTGGCCAACCAAGCCTCGACCCATTTGGGTTTGCGGCCCCGTCCGGTCCATTCCAACGCGGCATCCTGCGGGTGACGATATTTCACGCGCACCTTGCCACCCGTAGCGGTCTTGACCTTGACGTCCTTACCCAATAATTCCTCGATGGCATAACCCCGGGCCTTGGCGAAAGCCCGCATTTCATTGAGAATATTGGTTTTTTCCTGGGATTCACGACGCTTCAACTCACTCGGAATCTGCTGTTGCAAATCACGCAGTTGGGCAACGGACAAAGTGGACAAATCCATGATTACCTCCAGAACATTAAGGGTGGCGATAATTTAATTTGTCCGGCCGTATAAATCAACGAATAGAAATTAAAAAACCGGCCAAAGCCGGTCTTTTAATTTGGTCGGGGCGGCGGGATTCGAACTCGCGACCCCTTGCACCCCATGCAAGTGCGCTACCAGGCTGCGCTACGCCCCGACAAGCTTTCTATTATACCTGAAGTCGTAGCGATTCAAAGCCGCAACATGTCGATAATCGACTGCAATTCCTGACGCAAATTCCCAATCGGCCTTTGCCCCGACTCCTTTTCCACCGCCATGCCTTTGCCGACGGTCCCTCCTTCGTCGAGGCGATTACGCGCACCACTGATCGTAAACCCCTGGTTGTAAAGCAGTTCCCGAATGCGACGCACCAACAGGACTTCATGGTGCTGGTAATAGCGCCGGTTGCCGCGGCGCTTGACCGGCTTGAGCTGGTTGAACTCCTGTTCCCAGTAGCGCAGCACGTGCGGCTTGACGCCGCATAGCTCACTAACTTCACCGATGGTGAAATAGCGCTTGGCGGGAATGGGCGGCAGTTCGTCGCCGGACGAGACTTTAGGCTGGGGTTCCATCGAAGGCTAGCTCAACGTCCGACTTCAGCTTCTGACTGGCGTGGAAAGTCACAACCCGCCGGGCCGTGATGGGAATCTCTTCGCCGGTCTTGGGATTGCGCCCAGGCCGCTGGGGCTTGTCGCGCAACTGGAAATTGCCGAAGCCCGACAGTTTGACCCCGTCGCCGGTTTCCAGCGAATTGCGGATTTCTTCGAAGAAGGCTTCAACCATGTCTTTGGCTTCGCGCTTGTTGAGACCCACTTTTTCAAAAAGCAGGTCGGCGAGTTCGGCTTTGGTCAGCGTCATCGTTGTCTTTTCCATCAGGCACGCAGTTGAGCACCGAATGCCCGCTCAAGACAGGACACCAGTTGCTGCATCGCAGCATCAACTTCCGAATCTAGCAAAGTGCGTTGAGTATCTTGCATAACTATACGGAAAGCAAGACTTTTTTTGTTTTCCGGCACCCCTTTACCGGCATACAGATCGAACAACTGGACATCGCGAACCAGCTCCGGCTTGCCCTTCTGCAAACCATCGAGCAGGGCCTGCAGCGGCAAGTCATGATCGACCACGATCGCCAGATCGCGAATGACTGGCTGGAATTTCGATACTTCGGCGAAGGCCGGGATCCGCGCCATCTTGAGGGTGGCGAAATCCAGTTCAAAAACCACTGGTGCCTGCGGCAATTCATATTTTTGCACCCACTGCGGATGCAATTCGCCAAGGACGCCGATCTCCCGGCCGTCCAGCAACACGCAAGCAGCACGGCCGGGATGCAGGGCCGGATGCACTGCCTTTTGCCAACGCAGTTCGGCCGGCGCCAGCAGGGCTTCAAGATCGCCCTTGAGATCATAGAAATCAATCTTGCGCGCGCCACCCGCCCAGCCTTCCGGCAAGGCGCCGCCGTAAGCCAGGCCGGCCAAGCGCCACGGCTGGCTGAAACCGGCCACCGGAGCGCCCTGTGCGTCGCGGCTGAAGCAGCGCCCCAGTTCAAACAGGCGCACGCGGCCTTGCTTGCGCCGCAGATTGGTAACCAGATTGGCAACCAGGCCACCAATCAGCGTCGAACGCATCACCGCCATCTGGCTGGCGATCGGGTTGGCCAGGCGGATCAATTCGCTTTCTTCGGTCTTGCCAGCGAAATCGGCTTCCCAGGCGGTCTCGACGAAGGCGAAATTAACCACTTCCTGATAACCGCGGTCGGCCAGCATTTGGCGAATGCGGTAAGCCGGCCGCTGTGCCTCCGGCTGCGGCATCATTTCCAGCCGGCCGCGCGGCGCCGGCGCCGGGATGTTGTCGTAGCCGTGCAGACGGGCGATTTCCTCGATCAGGTCCTCCTCGATTTCCATGTCGAAGCGCCAGGACGGCGGCGTTACCAGGAAATCGTCGCCCTGGTGTTGGCAGGTCAGCCTCAGCCCGGCGAACAGCGTGGCGATGCGCTCGGCACCGAGCGCCAAGCCGAGCACCTTCTCAGCGCGAGCGGTGCGCAGACGCACCGGATTGCGCCGCGGCAAGGCGGCCTTGGCCTCGACCACCGGGCCGGCCTGGCCGCCGCAAATATCGAGAATCAATTGCGTGGCGCGCTCGATGGCTCGGCGGGTGCCGCCGAAATCGACGCCGCGCTCGAAACGGTGCGAGGCATCCGAGCCGAAGCCATAGCGCCGGGCGCGCCCGGCGATGGCCTTGGGTGCAAAGAAAGCGGATTCGAGGAACAGTTCCCGCGTCTCCAGCGTGATGCCGCTCTCCTCACCGCCCATGATGCCGGCCATCGCCAACGGCTTGGCATCGTCGGCGATCATCAGCACATCGGCGTCGACGGCGATGGTCTGCTCGTTAAGCAGCAGCAATTTTTCCTCGAGCCGCGCCATGCGGGCATGCACCGTCCCGGCGAGCCGGGTGTTGTCGAAGGCGTGCAGCGGCTGGCCGAGTTCGAGCATCACGTAATTGGTCACGTCGACCAGGGCCGAGATCGCCCGGATACCGCTACGCTCAAGGCGGCGCTTCATCCATTCCGGAGTCGGCGCCTTGGCATCGACGCCCTTGATAATGCGTCCGCAATACAGAGGACAGGCTTCCGGTGCATCAAGCACGATGGCGCGGGTGTCAGCGATCGTCGCCGGTACCTCGGCAATCTCCGGCAGGCAGGTCGCGGCGCCGGTGATCGCCCCGACCTCGCGGGCGACGCCGAGCAATGACAGGCAATCGGCGCGGTTCGGAGTCAGTTTGAGCTCGAACTGATGATCGTCGAGATCAAGATACCGACGCAGGCTCTGGCCGACCGGCGCATCGGCCGGCAACACCAGCAGGCCGGAGGCATCCTCGTCAATGCCCAGTTCCTTGGCCGAACACAACATGCCGGAGGACTCAACACCGCGCACCTTGGCCACCTTGATCGTGAAATCGCCGGGCAGTTGGGCGCCCGGCAAGGCACACGGCACCTTGAGGCCGGGAACGACATTCGGTGCGCCGCAGACGATGGTCGCAGGAGCACCGTTACCGGTGTCGACACGGCAAACGTTGAGGCGGTCGGCATCGGGATGCTTGGCGACTTCGAGCACATGGGCAACGACGACCTGGTCGAAAGCCGGCGCCACCGGCTTGAGCTCCTCGACTTCGAGGCCGGCCATGGTCAACAGATGGGAAAGCTCCTCACTCGTCAGCTTTGGATCGACGAGGGTACGCAGCCAGGATTCGGAAAATTTCATTGGCGTGACTCGAATGGTGGATCAGGCGAATTGGCGCAGGAAACGCAAATCGCCCTCGAAGAACAGGCGCAGGTCGTTGACGCCATAGCGCAACATGGTCAGGCGGTCCGGGCCGAAACCGAAGGCGAAGCCGGTGTATTTTTCCGGATCGATGCCGGCGATCTTCAGCACGTTCGGATGCACCATGCCGCAACCGGCAATCTCCAGCCAGCGCCCTTTCAGCGCACCGCTCATGAAGGCCACGTCGATTTCGGCGGACGGCTCGGTGAAGGGAAAGAAGGACGGGCGGAAGCGTACGCTCAGGTCATCGGTTTCGAAGAAGCTCCTGAGGAAATCGGCGATCACGCCCTTGAGATCGGCGAAGGAAACGTTCTCGCCGACCCACAGACCCTCGACCTGATGGAACATCGGCGAATGCGTGGCGTCGGAATCGACGCGGTAAACGCGGCCCGGCGCGATGATGCGAATTTCGGGCATGTGGGTCAGGTGGCCATATTTGGCGACATGCGCTTGCATGTAGCGGGCCTGAATCGGGCTGGTGTGGGTACGCAGCAGCACCTTATCGGCCAGCGAGCCGTCCGGGTTCTGCAGGTAAAAGGTGTCGTGCATCGAACGCGCCGGATGATCTTCCGGTGTGTTCAGGGCGGTGAAGTTATGGAAATCGTCCTCGATCTCCGGGCCATCGGCGACTTCGAAACCGATCGAGGCAAACAAGGCCTCAATGCGCTCCAGCGAACGCGTCACCGGATGCAGGCCGCCGCGCTGTTCGCTGCGTCCAGGCAACGTCACGTCCAGCGCCTCCTCAGCCAAGCGTGCCTCCAGGGCCGCCTGGCGGATCGCCTCGCGGCGCTCGTTGAGCGCATTCTCGACAGCCGTCTTGGCGACATTGATCGCCGCGCCGGCGGTTTTCTTCTCTTCGGGCGGCAACTTGCCCAGGCCCTTCAGCAATTCGGTGATCTGGCCGCTCTTGCCGAGAAAACGGGCTTTCGCCTGCTCCAGCGCATCCGGGTCGGACAGGGCAGCGAATGCGGCCCGCGCTTCGCCAACGATTTGATCAAGATTGTCCATGCACTTCCACCTGTAAAACCACCAACAAAAAAAGGAGGCTCGCGCCTCCTTTTTCTCATCAAGCCTTCGCTCAGGCGCCGAGCTTGGCCTTGGCCTGCGCGGCCAGGGCAGCAAACGCCGGCTGATCGAAAATGGCCAGATCGGCCAGGACCTTGCGGTCGACTTCGATATTGGCTTTCTTCAGGCCGTTCATGAAAGTGCTGTACTTCATGCCCAGCTCGCGCGCAGCGGCATTGATACGGGCAATCCACAGCGAACGGAACTGACGCTTGCGCTGACGACGGTCACGGTATTGATACTGACCGGCCTTCATCACCGCCTGCTTGGCAATGCGATAGACGTTCTTGCGGCGACCGCGGTAGCCCTTGGCTTGAGCAAGAACCTTCTTGTGACGAGCGCGCGCCGTTACACCACGTTTGACTCGGGACATGTTCTAACTCCTTATGCGTAGGGCATCATGGCGCGAACGGACGCGGCATCGCGCTCATTCACGGCAACGGCACCGCGCAGGTGACGCTTGTTCTTGGTGGTCTTCTTGGTCAGGATGTGACGCTTGAAGGCTTGACCGCGCTTGATGCTGCCACCGGCGCGGATCGAGAAGCGCTTCTTGGCGCTGCTCTTGGTCTTCATTTTGGGCATTTGAATGCTCCTAATGACATGCTGTCAGGTGGTTTCCGACGGAAACGCTTGCTCTACCCGAAAGCACTTCTTCTTGTTGCCAATCATCTGTTGCCGCTAAGCAACCGATGACCAGCGACCAACAACTACTTCTTCTTGGCCGGGGCGATGATCATGATCATCTGACGCCCTTCCATCTTCGGCATTTGTTCAACCTGCCCGACGGCTTCGAGATCGGCCTTGATTCTTTCCAACTGGCGCATGCCGAATTCCTGGTGCGCCATTTCGCGACCGCGGAAGCGCAAGGTCACTTTCACCTTGTCCTCTTCCTCGAGGAAGCGAGTCATGTTGCGCAGCTTGATCTGGTAATCATTCTCGTCAGTACCGGGGCGCAGTTTGACTTCCTTGACCTGGACCTGCTTCTGCTTCAACTTCGCCTCGTGGGCGCGTTTTTGTTCCTGGTACTTGAACTTGCCGTAGTCCATGACGCGGCAGACCGGCGGTTTGGCCATCGGTGCGATCTCAACCAGATCGACACCCGCCTCGTCAGCCATTTGCAGTGCAGCACGGATACTCATGATCCCGAGCTGTTCACCGTCTACCCCCTGGAGGCGAACCTCCGGTACCGTAATTTCTTCGTTGAGGCGATGCGCCTTGTTCTGAGCTATGGTGTAACCCCCGAATACAACAATAATTAAGCCGTGCCACTACGCGCTGCGACTTCCTCGTGAAGCCGCTCGATCAGGGCATCGACAGTCATCTGTCCGAGATCCTGACCACCGCGTGTACGCACGGCCACCAGTCCCTCCACCTTTTCCTTGTCGCCAACGACGAGTTGGTAAGGCAGACGGTTCAAGCTATGTTCTCGGATTTTATAGGTAATTTTCTCGTTGCGCAAATCGGACTCGGCCCTGAACCCCGCCTGGTGTAGCTTTTGAGCGATTTCGTCGGCGTAATCCGCCTGCTTTTCGGAAATATTCAGGACCACGATCTGAATCGGTGCCAACCACAATGGCAAGGCACCGGCAAAGTTCTCGATCAGGATGCCGATGAAGCGTTCGAGCGAACCGAGAATGGCGCGATGCAGCATCACCGGCGCCCTGCGCTCGTCGTTGGCGTCGACGTATTCGGCGCCGAGCCGGCCTGGCATCGAGAAATCCACCTGCATCGTGCCGCACTGCCAGGAACGACCGATAGCATCCTTGATATGGAATTCGATTTTCGGACCATAGAAAGCGCCCTCGCCCGGCAACTCCACCCACTCCAGCCCAGAAGCGCGAAGCCCCTGGCGTAGCGCTTCCTCGGCCTCGTCCCAGATCGCGTCGGAACCGACCCGGCTGTCCGGGCGCAACGCCAACTTGACGGCGACGTCGGTAAAGCCGAAATCGGCATAAACCTTCTTGACCAGCGCATTGAAGGCCGTCACCTCGGACTCAATCTGGTCTTCGGTACAGAAAATATGGCCATCATCCTGCACGAAGCCACGCACACGCATCAGGCCGTGCAGCGCACCAGTCGGCTCATTGCGGTGGCAGGAACCGAATTCGCCGTAACGCAGCGGCAATTCGCGGTAGGAACGCAGATCGGCGTTGAACACCTGTATATGACCCGGACAGTTCATCGGCTTAACCGCGTAGTCGCGGTTTTCCGACGCCGTGGTGAACATGTTGTCCTTGTAGTGTTCCCAGTGGCCGGACTTTTCCCATAGCGTCTTGTCGAGAATCTGCGGACAACGCACTTCCTGATAGCCATTGTTGCGATAGACGGCGCGCATGTACTGCTCAATCTCCTGCCACACCGCCCAGCCCTTCGGATGCCAGAAAATCAGGCCTGGCGCCTCGTCCTGCATGTGAAACAGGTCGAACTGCTTGCCCAAGCGGCGATGATCGCGTTTCTCGGCCTCTTCCAGCATATGCAAATAGGCATCGAGCTCCTCCTTCTTGGCCCAGGCCGTGCCGTAGATGCGCTGCAACTGCTCGTTGCGATGATCGCCGCGCCAGTAGGCACCGGCCACCTTCATCAACTTGAAGACTTTGAGCTTGCCGGTAGACGGCACGTGCGGGCCGCGACAGAGGTCGATGAAATCACCTTCGCGATACAGCGATACCGGCTGGTCGGCGGGAATCGCCGCAATGAGCTCGGCCTTGTATTTCTCGCCCTGATCGAGGAAGAACTGCACAGCATCATCGCGCTTCCAGACTTCGCGGCTGACCGGGATGTCCTTCTTGGCCAGTTCGCTCATGCGCTTTTCGATGGCCGCCAGGTCTTCCAGCGTAAATGGGCGTTTGTAGGCAAAGTCGTAATAGAAGCCGTTCTCGATGACCGGACCGATGGTGACCTGCGCCTCAGGGAATAACTCCTTGACGGCATAGGCCAGCAGGTGCGCCGTCGAGTGGCGGATCAAATCCAGCCCCTCCGGATCGCGCTCGGTGACGATGGCCAGATCGGCATCGCGCTCAATCCGGTAAGACGTATCGACCAGCGCGCCGTCGACCTTGCCGGCCAGTGCGGCACGGGCCAGCCCGGCACCGATGCTAGCGGCAACCTCGGCAATGGTAACCGGCTGCGCGAACGAGCGGATGGATCCATCAGGCAGTTTGATATCGGGCATGGCAAATCCAAAAGCAAAAAAAGCGCGGAACGAGCCGCGCTTTTTGGTCGAACGAAGGCTGACTCGATTAAGGTTTCTGAACTGCAGTGCTAGTTCGGAAATTCATCAATTCAACCCCGTCAGGAATTTGGTAGGCGGTATTGGAATCGAACCAACGACCTCCACGATGTCAACGTGGCGCTCTAACCAACTGAGCTAACCGCCTGAAGAAGGTGCGCATTGTAGACTGCAAAAATTTCCTGTCAACACATTATTCGCCGAAAGGC
>JAISPT010000075.1 GCA_031274715.1 Azonexus sp.
CCCGCGAACTGGGCCTGTCGCGCGTCGGCCTGCGCGCCAAGCTCGCTCGCTATGGGCTGGACGGGGGCGAAACTTGAGTTGGGCGTAAAACCGCAGCATCCACTTTCATCCAGGATTCATCCAGAAACTAACTTCGGTTTGAAACCCCGGCCTTCAGGCCGGTGCGAAGGTTGGAACCCCGGCCTGAAGGCCGGGGTTTCGACCGTAGCAACGAGGGAGGGGATGCAAACCCCTTCCTCGTTTGTCGTGACCGACAGGCATGAATGCCTGTCGCTAATGTTTGTTGCCGGTGTTCAGCGCACGCTGACGCTGATCCGGTCGTAGCGTCCGCGCTCATCCATGACGGTGATGTCCACGCGGCCATTTTCTTCCAGACGGCGAATCAGGGGCTGGCTGGCTGGCTGGCGGGCGACCAGGCGGCCATTGATCAACCAGATCACCTCGCCGCGCTGGCCGCGCAGTTCGAGGCGGATGACCGGCGGCTGGTCGGGCCGAGGTCGGCGGATGACTTCGCCGTGGCTGAGGCCGACGATGCGCAGCCCGGCTTCCGGTTCGCGCGCCGACGGGCAACGCGCGTCCCAGGCCGGGGGCTTGGCCCTGGCCTGGATGTCGGCGGGCAGCCAGGGTTCGAGCGCCGCCGGCCAGCGTGCCGCCTCGACGCGGCGGCGCGGCCGGTCGCTGCATTCGGCGCTGACGCGCAGGCCGCTGGCGGCATCCACCTCGTAGGCGGTGCGCGCTTCGCCACCGCGCAGACGGTCGGGGAAAGTCGGCGGCGCGGTGTCATTGAGCAGCCAGGCCAGCATCTGCCGGTGGCAGAGCGGTTCTTCCGCCGGGTCGAAGCGGGTGCCGAGCGGCCAGCAGATTTTTTCCTGGCGGACGGAGGGCGGCGGGATACGGGGCACTGGTGCCTCTTTGTCGATGGCGGTGAACAGGTCGACCAGCAGCGGGGCGGCGGTGTTGGCGCCGAAGAAGCCGGGGTTCGGCGTACCGTCCGGCCGGCCGACCCAGACGCCGACGGTGTAGCGGTCGGAAACACCGACCGACCAAGCGTCGCGGAAGCCGAAACTGGTTCCGGTCTTCCAGGCGATGCCGCGACGGATGCCCGACCCCTGCTCGACGGCCCGGCCGATCGGGCCGCCCGATTCGAGCACGTCGCGGATGATGAAGGCGGCACCTGGCGACAGCATGCGTTGCTCGACCAGCGGCTCACCGGGCCGGTAGCGTGGTTTGCCGGCCATGCCTTGACGGGCGAAGGCGATGTAAGCACCTACTAACTGTTCCAGCGTTGTAGCAGCGCCGCCCAATATGACCGACAGGTTGGGCGCTTCCCCCTTGGGGAAATCGAGCTTGAGGCCGCCCCGGCGTAGCGCGGCGACGAAGCGGTTTGGTTCGAGGCGGTCGAGCACTTCGACTGCCGGTACGTTCAGCGACTTGGTCAGGGCCTCAGAGACACCAACCGGGCCGTGGAAGGATTGCTGGAAATTGCCCGGTTGGTAGCCACCGAAGGACTGCGGCACGTCGGCCAACAGCGATTCGGAATGGATCAGACCTTCGTCGAGCGCGAGGCCATAGAGAAAGGGTTTCAGCGTCGATCCGGGCGAGCGCGCGGCGCGCACCATGTCCACGAAGGCGAAGCGGTCGGCATCGGCGAAATCCGCCGAGCCGGCATAGGCACGTACTTCCAGCGTGGTGTTGTCGACGACCAGGGTGGCCATCGAAACGCGCGGCGGCAGGGCACCGAGGCGGCTGGCCAGTAGCAGCTCGACGGTTTCCTGCATTGAGGCATCGATGGTCGTATCGATGCGCTGCTCGCCCTTGGCCTCCCGGCGCAGCCGTTCGGCGAGCAAGGGTGCCAGCAGCGGCTCGCGCACGGCCTGGGCGACGATCGGTTCCTGCCGGGCATCGCCGATGTCGCTGTCGCTCCACAGGCCGGTCATCCGTTGCAACACTTTGTCGCGCGCCGCGCGAGCCTCGGCCGGCCGACGATCTGGCCGTAGCCGCGAGGGGGCTTGCGGCAGGACGGTGAGCAGCGCCGCGTCGGCATGGCTTAGGCGCCGCGCCGGCTTGCCGAGATAGGCCCGGCTGGCTGCCTCGACGCCTTCGAGTACGCCGCCCATCGGCGCGTAATTGACATAGAGGGCAAGGATTTCGTCCTTCGAGTAACGCCACTCCAGTTGCAGGGCGCGCAAGATTTGCCGGGCTTTGCCGGCCAAGGTCCGCGGTGTCGGTTCGATGATGCGGGCGACTTGCATGGTCAAGGTCGAGCCGCCGGAAACGATGCGCCCGTAACGTACCCATTGCCAGGCCGCGCGCGCCAGCGCTACGGGATTGACGCCAGGATGCCAGCGAAACCAGCGGTCCTCGTAGCCTTGTAGCGCTTGCAGGTAGAGGGGCGACACGTCGGCCAGCGCCACCGGATGACGCCAGACGTGGTCACGGTCGGGAAAGGCCCGTAATGGCGTGCCGTCGCGGGCGACGACAAGCAGCGCCTGCGGTGCGTCGCGGCCCGGCACCGGCGGGGGGAAGGCCCGGTCGAGGGCTGCCAGGCAGACCAACGCCAAGAGCGCGATCCAGAGCCAGCGTCGCAGTCGTCCTGAGGGGGGGTTCATGTTGGGTCCGGGTGGGGTCATGGATTTACCGGATTTCCAACTCGCGGACGAAAATGAGTTCGCAGGCACCCGCGCCGGAGTCATCGCGGGTGAGCGAACTGCGCCAGCGCCAGCTGTTAGGGTGGCGCGCTTCCACCAGCCAGCCATGAATATGCACCACCTGGCCGACACGCACAGCACGCAGTTTTCGGTCGATCGAATCGTTCGCCGGAATCATGTGCATGTTGGCGCTCGATTGCGCTACCTCGTTGGCGGGAATCGGCAGCGAGTCGGCGTGCCAGTGGTACCAGCGCCCGCCCTGCGAGATCTTGAAGTATTTCAGCACGTCGGCATCCGACATGCGGCCCCAGCCGAGAACCAGATCAATGGGCGCGAGCGCCGCCCCGGTATCGAACCGGTAGCGCTCGCTGGCGAGTACCCGCGCCTCGATGCTGAAATCCGCCAGCGGCTGGATGCTGAATTCCTTGAAGCCGAAGGCCGCCTCCTGTACCGCTATCTGCACGGGCATTTCCGGCGCGACCACCCCCGCGCCGGTATGGACGGGCTGATCCGGTCCGCATTGGTACAACAGGATGCCGATCAGGAGGGCGATGACAAGACGGCTCGGTTTCATGGGTTCGGGATTTTGCCGGGCGATGTTGGCGATTGATTATGGCTGTCTGCGACCCTTCGCTTCTCGGGATCAGCCTTTATCCCTGCTCTTCTTCTCGTCGGTGACAAAGCCGATGGGGCGCTTGGGCGGATCGTCCGGCGGCGCCATGAGCTGGCGCAGCGCCTCGAAGACCTGTTTGAGCTGGGCGCGGGTGTTGTGGCTGAAGGTTTCGTGCTGCAAGGAAAGCAGTTCAGTCTTCTGTTCGAGGGCGTCGAGCCTGGCGGCCAGCTTCTGGTTCGAGGCCAGTGTCTCGCGCAGGCGCACGAAGGCGCGCACCACGTAGACCGATACCTCGACAGCGCGCGGACTGTTAAGCACAGTGGCGGCCATGATCGCCCCGTGCTCGGTGAAGGCGAGCGGGAGTTTCCGCCGGCCACCGCGTCCCGGCTTTGAAGTCGCAATTTGCGATATCAAAGCGGCATACTCCGCGTCATCAAGCTGGAACATGAAGTCAGTCGGGAAACGCTCCGCGTTGCGCCGCACCTGTTCGTTGAGGCGGCGGGTTTCGACCCCGTAGAGGGCGGCGAGGTCCTCGTCGAGCAGCACCTTCTGGCCACGGATGACGACGATGGCTTGGGCGATGCGCTCGATTGGCAGCGTGGCTGTTTCGTTCATTGCGCCTGAAAACCTTATTCCTGCCCCGCCTTTTCCACCCCATCCGTCACCGTCAGCACGGCCTCACCGCCGGCCAGGCCGTAGACGTCGGGCCGGTACATGTCCTCGGCGTAGAGCAGCGGGATGACGAACTTGCCCGGGGTGACGACGCGAGCGCGGTAGAACAGGCTCATCTTGCCGTGCAGGCGGCCGGCAGCGACGAAACGGTCGTCGCGGAACTCGACGTGCTGGATACGCGGGTCGCGCATCGCCTCGGCCGGATTGACGTTGTCGATCATGACGCTGGCCAGGCCCTCGCCCTGTGCGATGTTGAGGTTCTCGATCTCGAGGCCGGCCGGAATGCGGTCGATGACCATGCCGTTGTTGATCCGACGGCGCGGATTGACGTTGATGCGCACGATGACCGATTCACCGACGCGCAGGGCACGGTTTCGCAACGGCCTGCCGTCGGCCTCGAACAGGTCGCGGCTCAAGGCGATGGCGTCGTCGCGGGCGGCTGGCATGCGGGCCGGATGGCCGTTCAGGCTGAGTTGCAGGTAGAGCGGTTCATTGTGCGTGTTCTTGATGCGCAGGCCGGCTTGCAACTCCGCCGCCGTCAGCGGCCGGATCAGGCTGCCGGCACCGCGTAGTGTTTCCGGTTTGCCTGTGCCTGCGATGATTTCCGCCGTCCAGCCGGCCTCGCCGGCGCGGGGACCGACGAAATTCCGGCCGAGCAGGAACAGCGCGAGCTTTTCCTGGGTGCTGGTGTAGTGATTTTGACTCAGTTCGCTGGCAACGATGGCGACCAGATTGTCCTGTCCCTCGACCTTGACTTTGTGACGGTCGAGCAGAACATAGGACAGCGCCGCGTCGCGCAGCGGGCTGCCGTAGTCGCCCCACCAGTAGCCCGTGTCGCGGCCTTTCTTGACACCTTCGGCCAGCGCCGTCTGGGCGCGGGTTTCGTCGCCCATCAGTTTCAGAGCCAGACCGAGATGAATCAAGGCCAGTCCGGAATGCGCCTGATCGCGCACTTCGAACATCTGGCGCAGGGTCGATAGCGGCGCCTTGGCCTCGCGGGCCAGTACGTAGGCACCGTAGGCGAGCACGCCGAAACGGCCGGCGCCGGCGTAGCGGAAATCCTGCCAGCCGTTCTCGTTGTAGGCGACCCTGCCCGCCGGCAGGCCGGCGGCGCCTTCCTGCAAATACTTGAGCAGGAATTCCTGGGTCTTTTGCTGCATCGCTTCCGGTACCGGGAAGCCCTGTTCGCGTGCGTCGAGCAGGAAATTGCCGACGTAGGCCGAGAGCCAGTACTGATATTCGGAAACGTTGCCCCACATACTGAAGCCGCCATTCGGCGCCTGCATCGCACCGAGTCGGGCGATGGATTTTTCCAGCATGGCCGTCCGTTGCTCGCGGCTGTAGGCTTTGAGGCCGAACAGTTTGGCCCCTTCCTCGTCGATCAGAACATGGGGGTAGGCGGTGCTGGTCGTCTGTTCGGCACAGCCGTAGGGATAGGTGAGCAGGCCCTGGATGGCACTGCGAACGTCGATCGGCGCTTTGTCGGAGATCGCCAGATGGGCCTGCACGGTGCCATGGATAAAGCCGCCCAGGTCGGCTTCCCGGATGTCGACCATCTCGCCCGGCGCCACCGTCAGCAGTCTGCGCACCTGTTGTCGCGGCGTCGCGGCCTGGACTTGCAGACCGAAGCTGCGTTCCAGCTTGAGGCCAGCGCTGCCGGCAACGTGTACTCGGACTTCCGCCAGGCCGAAAGCCTGGCCAGCTTCGAGCGGGAAGCGCAGGGTCTGCTTCTGCTGATCCTTGAGTTCCAGTTCCCGCTCGGCGTTGTGGATCTTCAGGCCGTCACCATTCTCGACGCGGACCTTGAGCTTTTGCGTAGAACCGGACAGGTTGTGCAGATCAAGCGCGATGGTGGCTTGATCGCCGACGGTCAGGAAGCGCGGCGTCAGCAATTCGGCGACTAGCGGTGCGGCGACCACGGTCTCGCTCTCGGCATTGCCGAAGCGGTCGGCAGCGGCGGCCACTGCCATCAGGCGCAAGGTACCGTTGAAGTCGGGCACGTCGAGGGCGATCTCGGCCTCGCCCTGGGCGTCGAGCTGGACCGGACCCGAGAACAGGTCGACCAGGCGGACCTTCTTGGGCAGGCTGCGGGTCGCTTTCGGCGCGGCATCGCCGCCGAACTTGAGCTTGCCCTTGCGGCCGGCCATTTTCTCGATCAGGCGGCCGTAAACGTCGTACTGGTCGGCGCCGTAGCGCAACCGGCCAAAGAAGAAGGCGAACGGATCGGGCGTGGCGAAGCGGGTGATGTTGAGGATGCCGACGTCGACAGCGGAGAGTGTGACGAGGGCCGTCTGGCCGCCCAGGTCGGGCACCTTGACCTTCACCTTGAGGCGCGTGTCGGGCAGCATCTTCTTCGGCGCGTCGAGGCTGACCGCCAGCTTGCGCTCGCCGCGTTCGAGCGGCAGATGCATCAGGCCGAGCGCCCGCGCTGGCGTGACCTTCTCGCCGCTGCTACCAGGGCGTAGCACGACCACCGAGACGTAGAGATCGTGACGCTGCCAGGTTTTGTCGACCGGAATGTCGACGGTCGTGCCGTCGAGCGGGACGGAGGTCCGCTTCACCCACAGGGTGCGGTCGCCTTCGACGGTAATCAGCGCCTCACCGGCATGTGGCGGCGTGATGGTCAGCTTGGCGGTGTCGCTGTCGCGGTAGGCCGGCTTGTCGAATTTCAGCGCCACCCGGTCGGGGCGGACGCCCTGGCTTTCGTCACCGCGGGCGCTCCAGCCGGCGTAGAAGCGGAACCGGGTGGTCTGCTGGGTTGCCGGGTCGAGGATTTCCAGGCGATAGCGGCCGTACTTGACCGGGATGCCGAGTTTGCCGCGTCCGCCGTCGGGGATGCTGACGCTGGCGGTGTTGACCAGTTCGTCGGTTTCGGTGAAACCGGAGTGCCAACCGCGCTGGTCGTCGAAGCGCCAGTAATAGTCGCGGTTCTCGCGGAATAGGCGGACCGGCAGGGCGGCGCCGGCGCTCAGCTTGCCGTCGGCGTCGGCGCGCACAACCTCGAATTGGGCGATGCTGCCTTCGCGCGCGTAGTCGCCGGTAAACAGGGGGCGAATACCGACCAGCACCGGCGCCGGCCAGATAACCCGTTCGAAATTGCGCACCACTGGCCGGCCGCCGCTTTCGAGCAGGCTCAGCGTGGTGCGCACGGTGGTCGGCGAGCGCTTGCCGTGGGCCGGCGCCAGATCGACGGCCAAGGCCAGTTTGCCGTTTTCGTCGAGCTCGGCCGGCGACAGCTCGATGCGCTGACGCTGGCTGTCCTCGTTGGCGTCACCGAATTCGAAGCCGGGCAGTTGCTTGGCCAGCGGGTTCTTCTGGCGCTCGAAGACGGCTACGCCGAGCAACTGGTTGCCGGCCGCCGGAGCGCCGTAGAGATAGCTGCCCTTGACATCGATCTGCAAGGTCTCGTCGGGCGAAACGATAGCCTGTGGGCTGCTCAGGTCGAGCTTCATGCGTTCCGGCAGGAATTCTTCGACGCCGAAGCGGAAGCCAGCGCTGGCTAGCTTGTCGGCCGGATCGGCACGTAGTTCCAGAGTCCATGAGCCGGTCGGGGCGTCGACCGGCAATTCGATGCGCTGCTGGTAATAGCCGGCTACCTTGCCGTCGGGTTGCCAGGTGGCGGTGAACTGGTTTTTGCCGTCCGGGCGCTTCAAGATGGCCTGGACCGGCTGGGCCGGGATCGGCCGCCCGTCGGCGTCGCGGGCCAGCACGGAAAGCTCGAAAGTCTCGCCGGGCCGGTAGAGGTCGCGGCCGGCGTAGGGAAACAGGCGCACTGGCCGTCCAGGCAGGCCGGCGACCTCGAATTCGGACAGATCGAGCGCCGGTTCCTTGAGCGAGATCATCGACAACTGCTGGCCGTGGCGGGCAACGACGACCTTGGCCGCTGCCGGCCGTTCGGCGAAGTTGGCCCGGCCGTCGCCGTCGGTTTCGCCGCGGGCGACGACCTTGGCGTGCTCGTCGAGCCAAGTCACCTCGACGCCGGGCACCGCCTTGCCGCTGGTCAACGAGCTGACATAGGCGTCGGCGCCTTTGGCGAATAGCCGGGCGCTGAGGCCGAGGTCGCTGACGTAGAAATAAGTGACCTGGAATTCATGGCGGAAGCGGTTGGGCTGGCTCATTACCGCGATGTAGATACCGGGTTCGCGCAGTTCCTTGATGTCCTCGACCGGCAGGAAGGTGACGTTACGCTTGTCGGCCTGCTGCTCGGTCAGGAAGCGGCCGACGAAAACGCTGTCGGTCAGCTTGTGGAAACTATCCAACGACCAGTTGCTGACCGCGCCCTTGAGATCGGTGGCGCGCCAGTCATAGTCGTATTCCTCATCGTCGCCGGCCTGGCGTTGGACACGCGGGCCGCTGATGACCCGGTCGAGAAAGCGTGGCAACTGATCCGGCTTGACGCGCAGGAACTGCACGTCGACCTCGGGTACGTTGACGGTGATTACCGGCAGGCCGCCATTCTGCCGGGCCGGTAGCACCGTGCCGCGACTGGCGAAGTAATAGGCCGGTGCAACGACGGGTGTGACTACCGCGTAGCGCCCTTCCTCGCTTAGCGTCTGGCCGGCCGCCGAGGGCAGGCCGGCGGCGACGCGGACGACGTAGCGGGTCTGCGGCTTGATATGTGGAAAGTAGGCGACGCGCGGGTTGTCGCCGATCACCCAGGCGCCCTTGACCAGTTTGCCGCCGTCGATGGCGGTATCCTCGGGGGCGCTGCTGACCTGCGGCACGGTGTTATCCAGGCGGTCGTCGTCGTAAGCCTCGCCTTCGCCCTCGGTGTCGACGCGCGGCTTGACATCGCCGGGCCGCGCCGGCATTTCGAAGACCTGGATCAGGTCGTCGTAAGTCTTGCCGGCATCCAGTGGTTGCGTGAAGCTCAAGGCCAGCGCCAGTGAACCGTCGAATTCGCGGTTGCCGAAATCGGCGATCTGGAACGGCACATCGGCACTGGTGCCGTCGTCCCGTTGCCATGTCTTGGCGACATAGAGTCCGGCCGCCGCGACAGTAACGATGGCGGCAGCGATGAGCAGCAACGGAATGATTCCGAAACCCCGGCGCAAGAACGGACGCAACATCGGACGCAGCATCGACTTCTCCTCGAGGCCCAGGCGCCGGCGGGCGGCGGGCAAAAGATCAGAAGGCGGATTATGGCACGGGCCAGGCGCCGGCATGGCCGGCCGGGGATGGCTTATTCCACTTCTAAATCAGCCGAGTACGCGAAGGCGAAGCGCAGACAGTACGGTTGTACGGCAAGCGAAGCCGACAAAGTAATCGGTTGATTTGGAAATGAAATCAGGCCTTGCGCACGAACTCCGACTTCAGTTGCATGGCGCCGATGCCATCGATCTTGCAATCGATGTCGTGGTCGCCCTCGACCAGGCGGATGTTCTTGACCTTGGTGCCAACCTTGACCACGGCCGACGAGCCTTTGATTTTCAGATCCTTGATCACTGTCACGCTGTCACCGTCCTGCAGCATGTTGCCGTTGGCGTCTTTCCACACGCGGGCGGGTTCGGTCTGTTCGCCGGTGGCTTGTAGGGGCCACTCGTGGGCGCATTCGGGGCAGACGTAAAGGGCGCCGTCTTCGTAGGTGAAGGCGGATTGGCATTGCGGGCAGGGGGGAAGAGAGCTCATTGGTTTTCCTTGTCAGTCATCTTCTTCGCTGCCCATCAGATTGGGCAGCAGGAGGGTGGCGCGGGCCAGCGCGGCGGTCAGGTCGGTACAGACATTATCGATACCGAGATGGTCAATGAAACCGGAGCGGCGGAGCAGCGAGCCGGGCTGAGTGTTGAGGCCGCAGATCAGCAGCCTACAACCGCGTTTTTCCAGTTTGTCGAGCAGGTTGTCGAGGCCTTCGAGGCCGGTGGTGTCGAGCTGGATCAACTGCGTCATGTCGAGGATAACGATCTCGGGATGGCCGGCCGCCGGATCGAGCAGCGCTTCCAGCTTGTTAACCGCGCCGAAGAACAGCGAGCCGAACAACTGCCAGGCGGCGACGCGCATCGTCCCGTCCGGGTAGAGGAAACGTGGTTCGCTGGCTGCCTCGTGCAACGGCAAACGCTCGACGCGGGTCAGCTCGGACATGCGATAAATGAAGAACAGGCAGGCCAGCACCATGCCCAACTCGACGGCGATGGTCAGATCGAACAGCACCGTGACGAAGAAGGTGGCCAGCAGGATGATCCGGTAGTTATAGGAGAAGCGGCGCAGTTCACGGAAGTGGTGCCATTCGCCCATGTTGATGGCGACCACCATGACGATCGCCGACAGCGTCGCCAGCGGCACGTAGGCGGCCAGCGGCGCGGCTAGCAACACGATGGCCAGCAGGACCAGGGAATGGATCATGCCGGCCACCGGCGTGCGGCCGCCGGCGCGGGCATTGGTCGAGGTGCGGGCGATGGCGCCGGTGGCGGCGAAGCCACCGAACAGCGGCGCCGCCATGTTGGCCAGGCCTTGGGCCATCAGTTCCTGGTTGGGGTCGTGGCGGTCGTCGATCTGGCCATCGGCGACGCGCGCCGAGAGCAGCGACTCGATGGCACCGAGCAGGGCGATGGTAATGGCCGGTGAGATCAGTTTGCCGATATCGTGGATCGACACCGCTGGCAGACCAAAGGCCGGCAGTTCTTGTGGGATGCCGTTGAAGCGGCTACCGATGGTCGCGACCGGCAGGTCGAAGACGACCGCAACCAAGGTGCCGACCAGCAGCACCGCCAGCGGCCCCGGTGCCCGCTGCAGCAGCTTCAGCTTTTGGGCCAGGCGGTTGTAGAACAGCAGGAAGAAGAAACAGGCCAGCGCCAGTGCCAGCGTCGGTGGGTCCACGGTATGGGCATGGGTGGCCAGCGCCTTGATGCGGGCGAAGAATTCGGCCGGCAGGTTGTCGATGGCCAGGCCGAAGAAATCCTTGATCTGGGCGAGGAAGATGACGACGGCGATGCCGTTGGTGAAGCCGATGACGACAGTCACCGGGATGAAGCGGATCAACTGTCCCAGGCGCGCCAGACCCATGGCCAGCAGCATAGCCCCGGCCAGCAGAGTGGCGCCGAGTAGGTTGGCGGTACCGTGGACGGCAACGATGCCGTAGATGATGGGAATGAAGGCGCCAGTCGGGCCGCCGATCTGCACCCGCGAGCCACCCAGGGCGGCGATGATGAAGCCGGCGACGATGGCGGTCCAGATGCCGGCCGTCGGCGACACGCCGGAGGCGATGGCGAAGGCCATGGCCAGCGGCAGGGCGAGCACGCCAACGGTGATGCCCGCAGCCAGATCCTTGCCGAACTGCGCCTTGTTGTAGGCGGCCAGGCAGTCCAGCAGCTTGGGGCGGAAGGCGATCTTCATGGCGCGCATCGGGAGGAGGATCGTTGGATTATATGAGCAGCTAATTATTCGTCAATGTTAATTACATGTTAATGTTTGGAAAAGAACCCATTGGAGAACGCCGTGGAGAGTCGTACTGCCCGCCTGACTATCCTGATCGATCCGGAAAAGAAGCGAATTTTTGAGGAAATATGCGCCGCCAACGACCTGACGCCGTCGCAGGTCGTGCGCCGACTGGTACGTCAATACATCATCGAGCATGCTGGCGAGCGCGAGCTACCGGCGTGGCTGAAGCCCGCGGCCAAGGGTAGCGACTGATCGTCGCCGGCGGCCGGCGGCGGCTTTGGTCGCTGGTCCGGATGGCGGGCGGTGAGCCAGGCCGTTACCGCTCCTGCGTCTCCGTTCCCCGCTTGCACCATTCGCGCAGGATGCGAGCCTTGGCCCAGAGCATCACGGCGACGCCGCCGGCGGTGCAGGCTACCGCTTCAACTAGCGAGCCGGGAACGCCGGTGATGATTGTCCCCTTGCCGGCGGCGAACCAGCTACCGCCGATGACGACGCAGGATAGACCAAAGACGCCAGCTAGCGCGTAGAGCACGATACGTCCGATGAGGCGGGGGCGGGACGGGTGGGGCATGGAGTGCGTTAGGGCTGGTCGGGAAGGCGCATTGTGCCGAAAGCTTCGTGGTACCGCGATGCCAGGATGGGAAAAACCGGCTTCCTCGGCGAGGATTTGTGCACAGCAGGGATGAGTTGGTCAAGCGCCTCGGTGGCAATGGGCGGAATACCTGCAAAAATCCATTCAAAAGCGTTTATTTTCAATAAAATCAATGACTTGTGTATTCGCCCAAGATTCGGGCACAGGAAGAAAAAGCCTTGCCATCCCGGCACTTAGCGCGCCGCCCTAGTCTTAATTCACAGACTTATCCACAGATTTTGTGGGTAGTTTGAAAAGCCCTAAGCCGGGAGTGGAATTGAGACTTGAACTTAAAGTGTTACTTGAGGTCGGCGGCTGTTGATGTTGCGCTGCAGCAGCCGGCGGCGGGCTTTCCCTGCCGCCGGCTCGGCCTTGTTTACTTCACTCGCATGCCCGGTTCAGCGCCAGCATCGGGAGAGAGCAGGAAGATGCCGGGGTTCTGGCCGTCGGCATCCGAGGCGGCGAGGACCATGCCTTCCGAGAGACCGAATTTCATCTTGCGCGGTGCCAGGTTGGCGACCATCACCGTCAACCGGCCGACCAGCGCGGTTGGGTCGTAAGCGGCCTTGATACCGGCGAAGACGTTGCGCGTTCCGCCGGCCCCAAGGTCCAGCGTCAGCCGGATCAGCTTGTCGGCGCCTTCGACGGGTTCCGCGTTGGCGATGCGGGCGATGCGCAGGTCGACCTGCATGAAGTCGTCGATGGTGCACAGCGGCCCAGCAGCCGGGCTTTGTGCCATGATTTCGCGCTGCTGGTGCTCGGCGTGGCGTTGCGGCGAGTGGGCCGTTGGTGCCGCTGGTGCCGGCGCCAGCGATTCCTTGTTGGCGGCGACCAGTTTTTCGATCAGCTTCGGGTCGATGCGGGTCATCAGGTGTTCGTAGGCATTGATGCGATGGCCGCCGGCTAGCAGGCCCTGGGCGTCGGCCCAGGTCAGCGGGGCGATGTTGAGGAAGGCTTCGACCTTGGCTGCAACCGCCGGCAGGATCGGCTTGAGCAGCACGGTGAGCAGGCGGAACAGGTTGAGCGCGTTGCTGCAGGCAGCGTGCAGTGCGCTCTCCTGGCCTTCCTGCTTGGCCAGTTCCCACGGCTTGACGCTGTCGACGTACTGGTTGGCGGCGTCGGTCAGGGCCATGATCTCGCGCATGGCCTTGGCGAACTCGCGGGCTTCGTACAGTTCGGCGATGCGTCCGGCGGCTTCCTGAATCGCCCGGATCGCCGGCAGGTCGGCGGCAGCCGGTGCCAGTTGGCCGTTGAAACGCTTGCTGATGAAGCCGGCGGAGCGGCTGGCGATATTCACGTACTTGCCAACCAGGTCGGCATTGACGCGGGCGGCGAAGTCCTCAAGGTTGAGGTCGATGTCTTCCATGCTCGCCGACAGCTTGGCGGCGTAGTAGTAGCGCAGCCATTCCGGATTGAGGCCGGTCTGCAGGTAGCTTTCGGCGGTGATGAAGGTGCCGCGCGATTTCGACATCTTGACGCCGTCGACGGTCAGGAAGCCGTGCGCGAAGATCTGGCTCGGCGTGCGGTAGCCGGCGTGGGCCAGTTCGGCCGGCCAGAACAGGGCGTGGAAATAGAGGATGTCCTTGCCGATGAAGTGGTACAGCTCGGTCGTCGAATCGGGCTTGAAGAACTCGTCGAAATCGAGTCCCTGCCGTGCGCAGAGATTCTTGAACGAACCCATGTAGCCGATCGGCGCGTCGAGCCAGACGGAGTCGTCCTTGCCCGGCGCATCGGGAATCTCGAAGCCGAAATATGGCGCGTCGCGCGAAATGTCCCAGTCGGTCAGCTTGTTCTCACCCGGATCGCCCAGCCATTCCCGCATCTTGTTGGCCGCTTCCGGCTGTAGTGCGCCGCTGTCGTGGCTAGTGTAGCGGCGCAGGAAAGCTTCGCAACGCGGGTCGGAGAGCTTGAAGAAATAGTGCTCGGAACGGCGCAGTTCCGGCCTGGCGCCGGATACCGCCGAGTACGGTTCGAGCAGGTCGGTCGGGGCGTAGGCGGCGCCGCAGACTTCGCAACTGTCGCCGTATTGGTCCTTGGCGTGGCACTTCGGACATTCGCCCTTGATGAAGCGGTCGGGCAGGAACATCTGCTTGACCGGGTCGTAGTACTGCTCGATGGTGCGCGTCTCGATCAGGCCGGCGGCGCGCAGGCGGCGATAGATCTCGTTAGCGCAGTCGCGCGTTTCGGCGGAATGGGTGCTGTAGTAATTGTCGAAACCGATGCCGAAGCCGGCGAAATCGCGGGCGTGCTCGCCGTGCACACGTTCGATCAACTGTTCCGGCGTGATGCCTTCCTGCTCAGCGCGCAGCATGATCGGCGTGCCATGCGTGTCGTCGGCGCAGACGTACCAGCATTCGTTGCCGGCCATTTTCTGGTAGCGAACCCAGATGTCGGTCTGGATGTATTCGACCAGGTGCCCGAGGTGGATCGCGCCGTTGGCATAAGGCAGGGCGGAAGTGACGAGAATTTTGCGCGGCATGGCGGAAGCGGAAAGAAAGAGTAAAAGCGGATTTTACCGTGCCCGCTCCCGATCCGGCGGCTGATGGCGGCGCCGAACGCCCGCTGGTTATTTGTGACAAGGGCTAAATGATTGTGTTCGCTTGATAAAACCCTACCAATTGCCGGTTGCCGGGCGGTTACGCAAACGGCAAAATTATCCAGCGATGGAGAGGCCATGAATTTTGCAATCATCGAGGACAGTCGCAGCCAGGCCGAGGTGTTCAAAGCTCTGCTCAAGAGTGAGGGCCATCACGTCGAACTGTTTGCCGATGGTGGCAGTTTCATGGCTGCCCTGCAGGATGGCCGCTTCGATTTCTTCATTGTCGACTGGGTGCTTCCCGACATCAGCGGCGAACAAATCCTATTGCATATCCGCGAACGCTGCGGCTGGAACGTGCCGGTGGTCTTCTGCACCGCCCGCACCGGCGAGGAGCACGCCGCCGACATCCTGCGCCTGGGCGCCGATGATTACATCCCCAAGCCGGTCCGCTACATGGAATTCCTGGCCCGCATCGAGTCGCTGCTGCGCCGCAGCCGCCAGCAGCAGCCGAGCATGCTGCGCCGGGGCAACATCGAGGTCGACCTGGTCAGCCGGCGCATCCGCCAAGGCGGTACCGATGTCGACCTGACCCAGCGCGAATTCGACCTGGCCGTGATCCTGTTGCGCAATGTTGGCCGCGTCCTGGCCCGCGAGGAGTTGCTGACCGCCATCTGGGGGCGCGAGCCGGGTATCGATTCGCGCACCGTCGATACCCATGCCAGTCGCTTGCGCAAGAAGCTGGGCCTGGCCGGCGAGAGCGGCCTGATGCTGGCCTCGGTGTATGGTCAGGGCTATCGGCTGGATACTGTCCTGGCCGGTTGATGGCTGCCTTCGGGTGTATACTGTACAAAATCACTCGGGTATTTGCCCGCCCAACACTAACCGGAGTCCCCATGAGCATTACTGAACAACAGGTCAAAACGGCGCTGGCTAGCGCCGTCGATCCGAATACCGGCAAGGATTTCGTCAGCGGCCGCGCCGTCCGCAACATCCGCATCGACGGCGCCGACGTTGCCTTCGACATCGAGCTTGGCTATCCAGCCAAGACCCAGATCGACGCCATCCGCAAGCAGGCGATCGCAGCCGCCAAGACCATTCCCGGCATCGGTAACATATCGGCCAACGTCTACAGCAAGATCGTCGCCCATGCCGTGCAACTGGGGGTCAAGTTGCTGCCCGGCGTCAAAAACATCATCGCCGTCGCCTCCGGCAAGGGCGGCGTCGGCAAGAGCACGACGGCCGTCAATCTCGCCCTGGCGCTGGCCCAGGAAGGTGCCCAGGTCGGCATCCTCGACGCTGACATCTACGGCCCGTCGCAACCGCAGATGCTCGGCCTGGCCGGCCAGCAGCCGGAGTCGCACGATGGTGAGAGCATGGAGCCGCTGGAAGCCTACGGTTTGCAGGCGATGTCGATTGGTTTCATGGTCGATGTCGAGACGCCGATGGTCTGGCGTGGCCCGATGGTCGCCCAGGCGCTCGATCAGTTGCTCGGCCAGACCAACTGGCATGACCTCGACTACTTGATCGTGGACATGCCGCCGGGTACTGGCGACATCCAGTTATCGCTGTCGCAGAAGGTGCCGGTGACTGGCGCGGTGATCGTCACCACGCCGCAGGACATCGCCCTGATCGATGCACGCAAGGGTTTGAAGATGTTCGAGAAGGTCAATGTCCCGATCCTCGGCATCGTCGAGAATATGAGTATCCACATCTGCGCGCAGTGCGGCCACGAGGAGCACATCTTCGGCAGCGGCGGCGGTGAGCGGATGGGGGCCGACTACGGCGTCGAGTTCCTCGGCAGCCTGCCGCTCGAACGGGCGATCCGCGAGATGGCCGACGGCGGCAAGCCGACCGTGGTCGGCGCCCCGGATTCGCGCAGCGCCGAGATCTACCGCGCCATCGCCCGCCGCGTCGCGGTCAAGATCGGCGAGAAGGCCAAGGATATGAGTTCCAAATTCCCCAACATCGTGGTGCAGAACACCTGAGTTTTTGCCTGTGCAATGGACTAAAGGCGGGTAAAATCCCGCCTTTTGCCGCACGGACGCAAACCCCATGGCTATCAAATCGGATAAGTGGATACGCCGCATGGCGGCAGAGCACAGCATGATCGAGCCGTTCGAGCCGGCGCTGGTGCGCGAGGTCGACGGCCGCAAGATCGTCTCCTACGGCACCTCAAGCTACGGCTACGACATTCGTTGCGCCC
>JAISPT010000034.1 GCA_031274715.1 Azonexus sp.
GACCCACCCCTTCCCTTCCCGAACAGGACCGTGAAACAGATGAGCGCCGATGATAGTGAGCACCTCGCTCGCGAAAGTAGGTCACCGCCAGGCTTCCCCATACTCAAACCCCCCTCAGATACCCTCTGAGGGGGGTTTTGTCGTTTAGAGATTTAGGCTCATGGCAATCGGGGCTGGAAAAGGCTTGGAAGTATAATCCGCCGCTTAAATACGGTGGAGTATGGAAATGAGTGATTGGCGCGATTACGGGAACGGCATCATCGCTTTTGATGCCGGTTATGTGCGGCCGTTGTTGGCGGCGATCCATATGGTTGTCGAGCGGGGTCGGGTGGCCTTCATCGATACCGGCAGCCGGGATACCTTGCCCAATGCGCTGGCGGCCCTGCGGCGGCTGGGTTTGCCAACCACGGCGGTCGATTACGTGATCCTGACCCACATTCATCTCGATCATGCCGGTGGCGCCGGCAGCATGATGGCTGCTTTTCCCAATGCTCGTCTGATCGTGCATCCTCGGGGTGCTCGCCACATGGCAGAGCCGTCCAAGTTGGTGGCCGGGGTGACTGCCGTCTATGGGGCCGATTACGTAGCCAAGGTATATGGCGAGATTCTGCCGATTCCGGCCGAACGTATCGTCGAAGCGCCGGACGGTCATGTGATCGATCTGGCCGGACGTAGCTTGCGTTGCCTCGATACGCCCGGGCATGCCCGGCACCATATCTGCATCGTCGATCAGGCAAGCGGTGGCATCTTCACCGGCGATATGTTTGGGTTGTCCTATCGCGAACTGGATGTCGATGGTCGCCCGTTCATTTTCCCGACCACCACGCCGACGCAATTCGAGCCGGACGAGATGCGGACGTCGATCCGGCGCCTGCTGGATCTGCAGCCGGAAGCAGTGTACCTAACGCATTACAGTCGTTTGACCGATGTGCCGCAACGCGGGGCCGAGCTTCTGCACCGCCTCGATGCATTGATTGCCCTGGCCGAAGCCGAGGTGGGGGCCGGCGAGCAACAGCACGCTCGCCTCAAACAGGCAATGACCGACTATTTGCTGGCGCAGGTGCGCGAGCACGGTTGTACGCTGGAGGAGGCTACCGTGCTCGATTGCCTGGGCACGGATATCGAGTTGAATACACAGGGTCTATGTGTCTGGCTGGATACGCGCAACGGCAACTAACCGGGGCCGTTGGCTTTAGCACGCTGCCTTGCCGGAGGCGATCAGTTTGATGGCGCGGGCGGCGGCAACCATGCCGAAGACTGAGGTTACGCACACCGATGAACCAAAGCCCGCGCAGTTGAGACCGGCCGGTCCGGCTGGAGTGGCGCAGTTCGGGTCGCCAGCCGGATAGCGCAGCGGCTCGGTGGAAAATACCGCCGACACGCCGAATTTCTTGCCGCCGCGCGGAAAGCCATGGTCTCGTCGCAATTGGGCGCGGACCTTGGCCAGGAGCGGATCCTGGATCGTTTCACTGAGGTCGGCTAGCGTGATGCGGGTCGGATCGAGCTGACCGCCGGCAGCCCCGGCCACCACGATCGGCAGGTCCCGCTGGCGGCAGTGGGCGATCATCGCTACTTTGGCTCGTACTTGGTCGATGGCGTCGACGACGACCGAATAATCGCCGGCCAGCCGTTCGGTGACATTGTCCGGTGTGACGAAATCCTCGACGCAGTTCACCTGGCAGTCCGGATTGATGGCCACGATGCGCTCGCGCATGGCATCGACCTTGGCTTTGCCCCAGATATCGTCGAGAGCGTGAATCTGCCGGTTGGCGTTGGATTCGGCGACCATGTCGAGATCGATCAGGGTGATACAGCCGATGCCGGTACGTGCCAGCGCCTCGGCGCACCAGGAGCCGACGCCGCCGATGCCGACTACCACCGCGTGCGCCGCCTGCAGTCGGGCTGCGCCGTCCTCGCCGTAGAGGCGGGCGACGCCGCCGAATCGCCGTTGGTGATCGAAACCCATTAGGTTTCGATGGTCTTGCGAATGACCACGTTGAATGGTGCGATCCACTCCGGCGCGAATTGCTTGTCGCAGGCATTGATTTCGGCGATGGCGCGTAGCACCGAGCGGTTTTTGCCGCGATGGATGTGCTTGAGCATGACCGATTCGAAGGCGTCGACGATCGACAGGATTTTGGCTCCAGCGCAAATGGCATCGCTCGCTAGCTCCTGCGGGTAGCCGGCGCCGTCCGGCATCTCGTGATGCTGGGCGACCATCTCGGCCGCACCTTCCCAGCCGGGAATGCGCAGCAGCAGGCCGGCGGCTAGGCCGGGATGGCTGCGCAGCAGTTGCTTGTCGTGGTCGGTCATCTTGCCGACCTTGAGCCATACCGATTCCGGCAGGAACATCATGCCGACATCGTGCAGATAAACCGCCGCTTCCAGTTGTTGCGGATTGACTGGGCTACCGGCCGCCTTGTTGGTTTCCAGGGCTAGGCGCAGGATGCGCATGGTCCGCCCCTTGAACAGCGGCGAGCGGCTTTCCAATTGCAGGGCCAGCGAGCGGAAGAATTGCAGGTCGGCCGCGCTGCTTTTCGTTTCGCCGCTGTGGCTGTGACGATTGTCTTGCGGCACACGCACCGGGATGTCGGCCAGGACAGAGGGGAAGCCGGTGACGACCTCGATCAGTTCAGCACTGAGCGTATCGACCTGTTCAGGCGATGCCTGCGCAATTTGTTCCAATCCGGTGAGCAGTTCCGGCAAGCGCAGGTTGTCCAGCGGTTTGCCGTGCAGCAAGTCCTCGGTAGCCAGTTCCAGTCGGTCTACGGTGAGCAGGATCAGTTCGCCGAGCAATTCGGTGAAGACGATTTCGCCGCCGCGAAAGCGTCCCATCACGCTTTCGATCAGGTGAGCGATGGTCACCCCCAAGGCGAACTTGCACAACGAAGCGTCACCCTTGATGTTATGGATGGAGCGGAACAGATCGGCGGTAATTTTCTGGTCCGCCGGGTTTTTCAGCAGTTGGGCAACATCGCGTTCCACCTCCGGCGCGCGGTCGGTCAGGATGTCGGCAAATTCCTCGAGGGCCTCACGATCCTGAATCGCGGGAGCAACGAATGCTTGAGTATCCATGCCGGTCTCCACAAATAAGTATCCAGTCGGAAGAGTTTAGCCGAAAGCCTTGTCAATTCGCAGGCCATGGCCATTCTTTCGGCCTTGACTGGCCCTTGTCCGGCCCCTAAGATTCCACGCTTCAAGCGAAAATTTCCCACCGTGACACTGGAACAGCTCTACACCCTGATCGGCCCGGACATGAAGGCCGTCGACATGGTTATCCGGGACCGACTGCATTCCGATGTGGTGTTAGTCCGCCAGGTTGCCGAGTACATCATCAACGGTGGGGGCAAGCGCATGCGTCCGGCCCTGCTGCTGCTGACCGCCGGTGCCTTGGGCTACCAGGGAACCCGCCATTACGAAATGGCGGCGGTGGTCGAGTTCATTCATACCGCGACACTGCTGCACGACGACGTGGTCGACGAATCGGCGCTGCGGCGCGGTCGCGATACGGCGAATGCCATGTTCGGTAACGCAGCCAGCGTTCTCGTCGGCGACTTCTTGCATTCGCGCGCCTTCCAGATGATGGTGGCAGTCGACGATATGCGCGTGATGCGCGTCCTGTCCGATGCTACCAACATCATTGCCGAGGGCGAGGTTCTGCAATTGATGAACTGCCACGATGCGGATGTCGACGAAGTGCGCTACATGCAGGTCATCCACTACAAGACGGCCAAGCTGTTCGAAGCAGCCGCGCAGTTGGGCGGCATTCTCGGCGGCGCAGCGCCGGAATTGGAACAGGCCATGGCCCATTACGGTATGCATCTGGGTACCGCTTTCCAACTGGTCGACGACGTGCTCGATTACTCCGGCGAAGAAGCCACGACCGGCAAGCATCTCGGCGATGATTTGGCGGAAGGCAAGCCGACGCTACCGCTGATCCATGTCATGCAGTGCGGCACTTCGGAACAGGCGGCCTGTGTGCGCAAAGCCATCGAGGACGGCGGGCGTGATGATTTTCCCGCCGTGCTGGCAGCTATCCGGGCCAGCAACGCCTTGGACTATGCTCGGGCGCGTGCGGTCGAGGAAGCTGCGCTCGCCAGAGCCGCGATTGCCAGGCTAGGGGATTCAAATTACAAAGAAGCTCTGCTACAATTGACTTTCTTTGCTGTTGAGAGAAATCACTAGGTTCTCGCAACTTTCGGAGTGTAGCTCAGCCTGGTAGAGCACTGCGTTCGGGACGCAGGGGTCGCATGTTCGAATCATGTCACTCCGACCAAGGATTGTTTGAAAAAGCCTTGATAAATCAAGGCTTTTTTCATTTCTGGGCTAGGCGCGGATACGCCACAAACATCTCTGCCTGGATTCTCAAGCTAGTGAGCAACATCCAGCTAGCTTGAGTGTGTACCTCCGATGCCAAATGCTTGGGGCAGGCTTCGGAGGAATTCCCCTCTTTATTTATCCCCTTACCGGAGCCGACCATGGCCAAAGAAGAATTGCTGGAAATGCAAGGTGTTGTCGCGGAAGTACTTCCCGACTCCCGTTTCCTCGTGTCGCTGGAAAATGGACATTCGCTGATTGCCTATACGGCTGGCAAGATGCGCAAGCACCATATCCGCATTATTGCGGGTGACAAGGTGACCTTGGAGCTTTCACCCTATGACCTTTCCAAAGGGCGCATTACTTTCAGGCAAATCGAGGGGCGTAGCCCTGCCCCACGAGTCCGCCGCTGATGCCCAAGGGCTGTGTTTGAAAGACTGAATGAATTTGGGAATCCTGCGTCCGGAACTGATTGCGCACAGCCTGGCCGAACTGGTCGCTTTCCACCCGCCCGGCGATAATCCGGCTGGAGGCTGGGCGGCATTGCCGGCGGCTTGCGTTAATATCGCCGCAGGCTAGGAGTGCCGCTCCGGGTGATTTATCTCAAGTTCAACGAGGCGAAAATGAAGTTCCTGCTGTTGCTGGCATTGTTCGGCGTGCTCTGGTGGGTATGGCTGAAGCGCGCGGCGGTGCCGCCACCGGCGCGGCCGGATCCACCGGTGGAAAGGATGGTGGCCTGCGCCCATTGCGGCTTGCTGCTGCCGGAAAGCGACAGTATCGGCGATGGCGAGCGCCACTACTGCAGCGAGGCGCACCATCGGGCGGGAGAAGCCTGATGCCGATGGACAACTGGCTGTCGACGACCTGGGAGCCGAACTGGCGCTCCTTGCAGTATTTCAACCTCTATCGCCTGGTCGTTGCCGGTCTGTTTCTGCTGGCTTTCCTGTTTCCGCATTACCTGACCGCGCGTCTGAATCTCTTCCCGACTCCGGTCAACTTGCTGCTGACCGGCGGCTATATGGCCTTCGTGATTGCCGGCCTGCTGCTGTCTATCTATTGGCAAAAGCGCTTCAATATGCAACTGTCGTTGCAGGTGCTGGTCGACATCCTCGTCGTCAATCTGATCATGCTCGGCACCGGTGGCGCCGGTAGCGGCCTGACGGTGTTGTTGCTGGTTTCGTTGGCGGCGGCTAGCCTGGTCGGGCGTGGCCGGCTGGTCCTGCTCTATGCCGCCTTGGCGACGCTGGCGGTACTGGTGGCGCAGATCTACGGCATCCTGGCCCTATCTTTCGAAGAGTCGTCGATCGTGCAGGCGGGTCTTATTTCCACGGGTTTCTTTGCCACCGCTATTTTGGCCCGGCTGCTCGGGCAGCGGGCGATGACCCAGGAGAATCTGGCACGCCGGCGCGGCATCGCGCTCGACAACCAGATCCGCATCAGCCAGCGCATCGTCGAGCGGGTGCAGGATGGCGTGCTGGTCGTCGGCGCCGATGGCCGAATCATCCGCCACAACCCGGTGGCCCGCGCCATGCTCGGTTTGTCCGGTGATGGCATCCAGGCCTTGCCTTCGCCGTTGGCCGACGGTCTTGGCCAATGGGCGAACGGCGGGCCGGAGAGCCTGCAATTGACTGGTTTTGCGGATCGCCGCCTGCTCGCCCGTTTCGAACATACCGCCAGCTCCGACCGCGAACAGTTGATCTTTCTGGAGGATCTCGGGCGCATCCAGGAGCGCGCCCTGCAGATGAAGCTGGCTTCGCTTGGCCGCCTGACGGCGAGCATCGCGCATGAGATCCGCAATCCGCTGTCGGCTATCAGCCATGCCGGCGAGTTGCTGCGCGAGGAGCGGCGGGGTGAGATGCATGATCGCCTGTTGCGTATCCTCAACGACAACGTGCTCCGTCTCGACCGTATCGTCCAGGATGTGCTGCTGCTCGGCCGCCAGAACCGGGCCCAGCCCGAGGCGGTTGTACTCGACAGCTTCTGTCCGGCTTTTGTCGAAAATTTTGTTGCCACCGAGAGTCTGGCATCGGGAGTCGTTAGTTGGCAGTCGGGAGGGGGTATGGTCCTGTGTTTCGACCCTGCCCACTTGCACCAGATTTTGTGGAATCTGGTCAGCAACGCGCTGCGCCATTCGTCGCGTGGCCCCGGCGCGGTCCGCCTCGAAGCGGTCGTGGTTGCCGACGCCGGATGGATCGAATTGCATGTCATCGACGATGGCCCCGGCGTGCCTGACGAGGTGCGCGAGCAGATTTTCGAGCCATTCTTTACCACGCACCACACGGGTTCCGGACTGGGCTTGTACATCGCGCGCGAACTATGTGCCGCTAATGGCGGCAGTCTGACCATCGGCGCCAATGCACCGGGCGGACATTTCATCATTGCCGGGAGAAACGATACGTGTCTGCCACCAGAAGCGAGCGCCGACCGGGCGCAGAATTGAATCGGGTGCTCGTCGTCGACGACGAGGCCGACATCCGCGAACTGATCGACCTGACCCTGGCGCGCATGGGGCTGTTGGCTGAATGTGTCGGCAGCGTTGCCGAGGCGCGGGCGGCGCTCGATGCGCATAGCTTTCAGTTATGCCTGACCGACATGCGCTTGCCCGATGGTGTCGGGCTGGACATTGTCCGCTACATCAGCGAACACCATGCGCAGACGCCGGTGGCGGTGATAACCGCTTTCGGCAGCGCCGAGAACGCCGTCGCCGCGCTCAAGGCCGGCGCTTTCGACTACCTGGCCAAGCCGGTTGGCTTGGAGCAGTTGCGCGCCCTGGTCAAATCGGCGCTGCGTCTGCCGGGCGGCGATAAGGTGGAGGGGGGCGATGGCTTGGTCGGGCTGATCGGCGATTCGCCCGCGATGGAGCAGGTGCGGACGATGATCGGGAAACTGGCACGCAGCCAGGCGCCGATTTATATCTCCGGCGAATCCGGTAGCGGCAAGGAGTTGGCGGCGCGCCTGATCCATGCCCGCGGTAACCGGAGCGGCGCTGCCTTCGTTCCGGTCAATTGCGGGGCGATTCCGGAAAACTTGATGGAAAGCGAGTTTTTCGGCTATCGCAAGGGCGCCTTCACCGGCGCCGATAGTGACCGTGACGGTTTTTTCCAGGCCGCCACTGGCGGCACGCTGTTCCTCGACGAGGTGGCCGACCTGCCGCTGGCGATGCAAGTGAAGCTGCTGCGTGCGATTCAGGAAAAGCGCGTGCGCAAGGTCGGGGCGGTGAGCGAAGAGCCGGTCGACGTGCGCATCATTTGTGCCACCCACCGCAATTTGCGTGACTGCGTGGACAAAGGCGCCTTTCGTCAGGATTTGTACTACCGGCTCAATGTCATCGAGTTGCGTATGCCGCCGCTGCGCGAGCGGGTCGAGGACATCGCGCCGCTGGTCGACCGCATTCTCGTCCGCGTCGGCGGCGAGCCGCCGCCCCGGTTGTCGGCGGCGGCGCTCAAGGCCATGCAGTTGTATGCTTTTCCCGGCAATGTGCGCGAACTGGAAAACATCCTTGAGCGGGCAACCGCTCTGTGCTCGGGCGAACTGATCGAGGCCGAGGACCTGTACCTCGAACCCGGGGAAGGTGGTGGCGAGGAGCTGGGGCGCGGCAGCGAAACTCTCGACGACTACCTTAATCGGCTGGAGCGCCAGGCCATTCTCGAAGCCCTGCAAAAAACCGACGGTAACCGCACGGCGGCTGCCCGCCTGCTTGGTGTCACCTTCCGCTCGCTGCGCTACCGTCTCGAACGCCTGGGTATCGAATGACGGATTGGCAGTCTGACGGCTGGCTGGATGGGGTCGAGCGGCGGCCGTCACCAAATTTCGAGCCGCGCCCGGCCGGTGCGGTAACGCTGGTGGTGGTGCACAACATCAGTCTGCCGCCAGGACAATTCGGTGGTGAATATGTTGAGGATTTTTTCCTTAACCGCCTCGACGCTGCCGCCCACCCATATTTTTCCGATATCGCCGGGCTGCGGGTGTCGGCGCATTTCTACATATGTCGCGACGGCTGCGTCGTCCAGTTCGTCGGCTGCGACCTGCGTGCTTGGCACGCCGGCCATTCGGTCTGGCGCGGGCGCGACAACTGCAACGATTTCTCGGTCGGCATTGAGCTTGAAGGCAGCGATGAGCAGCCTTTCGCTGCAGTCCAGTACGCCGCGCTGTTTCGGCTGATCGATGCGCTACGCGTGCGTTATCCGATTGCCGCACTGACTGGCCACAGCGATATTGCGCCGGGCCGCAAGAGCGATCCGGGGCCGCATTTCGACTGGGCGGCGGTACGCGCCCGCTACCCCAACCTAGATTTACCGCCCGAAGTAGCGGCGTAGGCGCTCGACCGCTTCGGCCAGTCGGTCGATGTTGGTGGTGTAGGCGAAGCGGATATGCCGTTCCGGTTCGTTGCAGCCGAAATCGAGACCGGGCGTAGCGGCAACACCAGCTCGTTCGAGCAGATCGCGGGCCAGGGCGAAACTGTCGGCGGCCAGCGCCGAGCAGTCGCAATAGAGATAGAACGCGCCTTCCGGTCGGGCGGTGACGCGCAGGCCGAGGTCTTCCAGCGCCGGCGCGAGGAAATCGCGGCGGCGGCGGAATTCGGCCCGCCGTGCCTCGAGCAGGGCGATGGTTGCCGGCGCAAAGGCCGCCAGTGCCGCATGTTGGGCCGGCGTCGACGGGCAGAGCACCAGGTTCTGCGCCAGCTTCTCGATGTCGCGGACGTAGGCTTTGGGCATCACCAGCCAGCCCAGGCGCCAGCCGGTCATTTGGAAATATTTGGAAAAACTATTGATGACCCAGATGTCGTCACTGATGGCGCAGGCTGATATGTCCCCGGCAGAGCCGGGGGCGGTATCCCTTGTGGAAGGGGCATCCGCCTCGTAGGTCAGGCCGTGGTAGATCTCGTCGACCAGGAAATGACCGCCACGGGTCCGACAGACCTCGGCCAGCCGGGCGATTTCGTCCTGTGGCAACAAGGTGCCGGTTGGGTTGGCCGGGGAGGCGACCAACAGGCCGGCGGTACGTTCGTTCCAGGCGGCGGCGACCTGTGCCGCGGTCGGCTGGAAGTTGCTGGCCGGCCCGACTGGCAGCGCCACCGGCCGCCCTTCGTAAGCGCGCAGGATGTGGCGGTTACACGGATAGCCGGGGTCGGCCAGCAGCCATTCGCTGCCGGGGTCGGCAAGGCAGGCGAAGGCCAAGTTCAGGGCGCCGGAGGCGCCATTAGTGACGGCGATGCGGCTGGCCGGTACGGCCACGCCGTAGCGCTGGCGATAGAAACCGGCGATGGCTTCGCGCAGTTCAGGCAAGCCGAGGGCCTGGGTGTATAGCGTTTGGCAGTTGCGAATGGCATCGATGGCGGCCTGGACGATCGGCTCGGGTGTCGGGAAATCCGGCTCGCCGACTTCCATGTGGATGATGTCGCGCCCGGCGGCTTCCAGTTCGCGGGCGCGGGTCAGCAGTTCGACGACGTGGAAGGGTTGGATTTCGGCCAGGCGGGCAGCGGGGCGATACATGGGCTTCTCCAAATGAAAACGGCCACCCGTAGGTGGCCGTTCGATCATAGCGCCGATTCGATCAGGCGATGTCTTTGAAGATACCCATTTCAAACAGTTCGCGCTTCAACACCAGTTCGCGCGGCATCTTCTCACCCATCTGGTCGAACCATTCCTTGTGGCCGGCCAGTTCGGATTTCCAGGCGTCGGCGTCGATGCGAGTCAGGGCCTCAAAATCGGCCTTGCTGATATTCAGGTCGCTCCAGTCGATATCCTCGAATTTCGGCATCCAGCCGAGCACGGTCTCCTTGGCGCTGACGGTGCCCTTGCAGCGCTGGACGATCCACTTCAGCACGCGCATGTTGTCACCGAAGCCTGGCCACATGAATTCGCCCTTTTCGTTCATGCGGAACCAGTTCACGCAGAAAATCTTGGGCGTCGCGTCGACAGCCTTGCCCATGCGCAGCCAGTGGTTGAAGTAGTCACCCATGTGATAGCCGCAGAACGGCAGCATGGCGAACGGGTCGCGGCGCACCACGCCCTGCTGGCCGAAGGCGGCAGCGGTGGTCTCAGAGCCCAGCGTAGCGGCCATGTAGACGCCGTAGTTCCAATTGAAGGCCTGATATACCAGCGGCACTGTGGTGGCTCGGCGGCCGCCGAAAATGAAGGCCGAGATCGGCACGCCAGCAGGATCTTCCCAGGCGGCGTCGACCGACGGGCATTGGTTGGCCGGGGCGGTGAAGCGGGAGTTGGCGTGTGCCGCCTTGCGGCCGGCCTTGCCGTCCTCCGGCGTCCAGTCCTTGCCCTGCCAGTCGATCAGGTGGGCCGGGGCTTCCTTGGTCATGCCTTCCCACCAGACATCGCCATCGTCGGTCAGCGCGACGTTGGTGAAAATGATATTTTCCTTCAGCGTGGCCAGCGCGTTGTAATTGGTCTTCTCGGAGGTGCCCGGAGCGACGCCGAAGAAGCCGGCCTCCGGGTTGATGGCATAGAAGCGGGTGATGCCATCCTTGTCCTGGCGCGGCTTGATCCAGGCGATGTCGTCGCCGATGGTGGTGATTTTCCAGCCGTTCAGCGGCTTCGGCGGGATCAGCATGGCGAAGTTGGTTTTGCCGCAGGCCGACGGGAAGGCGGCGGCGACATAGCTCTTTTCACCTTCCGGCGACTCGACGCCGAGGATCAGCATGTGCTCGGCCAGCCAGCCTTGGTCACGGGCCATGTTGGAGGCGATGCGCAGCGCGAAGCACTTCTTGCCGAGCAACGCGTTGCCACCGTAGCCGGAGCCGTAGGACCAGATTTCACGGGTTTCCGGGTAATGGACGATGTACTTGACGGTCGGGTTGCACGGCCACTTGACATCCTGTTGGCCCGGTTCGAGCGGGGCGCCGACGGTATGCACGCAGGGAACGAATTCGCCATTGGTGCCGAGCACGTCGAAGACGGCCTTGCCCATGCGGGTCATGGTGCGCATGTTGACGACGACGTAGGCGGAGTCGGAAATCTCGACGCCGATATGGGCGATCGGCGAGCCGAGCGGACCCATGGAGAAGGGGATCACATACATCGTGCGGCCCTTCATGCAGCCCTTGAACAGACCGTTCAGGGTGGCGCGCATCTTAGCCGGTTCTTCCCAGTTGTTAGTCGGACCGGCGTCTTCCTTCTTCTCGGAGCAAATGTAGGTGCGGTCTTCGACGCGGGCAACGTCGGAGGGATCGGAGAAAGCGAGGTAGGAATTGAGGCGCTTTGCCGGGTTCAGCTTGATCAGCGTGCCGGCTTTTACCATTTCCGCACAGAGGCGGTCATACTCCTCCTGCGTGCCGTCGGCCCAGTGGATACGATCCGGCTGGGTCAGTTCGGCGATTTCGGCGACCCATTTCTTCAGGCCTTCGTGTTTGACGTAAGCAGGAGCATTCAACGGTGCGGTCATGGCGATGTCTCTCTCTAAGTTACTGAAATAGCCAGGTTTCACGCCAGTCGCCGGGAGCTGCCACCAAGACTGAAAGCAGCGCGGGGCCGTCGGCTGGGAAGCGCATAATTATGCAACAAACCAGGGCAAACATCCACTTGACCACGGGTCCAGCCAGCCCTGCCATTTATGATAGGGTCAGCAAGACAAGCCTTATTGGCGCCGAAGGCATACCAAGTTTGTGGCGAGGAAACTCCAGGCTCCAGCCTGGGGCGATTCATGTTTACGGCCAAGTGATTTCCGCGGCTGAGTACCCATTGCATGATACCATTTGCCGCAATACGAAATCGTTTTTCATCATATAAAACGGAGGCAAGACGTGGATTCCAGGCAACTGCGCGACGCCGCGCTGCATTACCATCGCCAGCCCAAACCGGGCAAGATCGCGGTTACTCCGATCAAGCAACTGACCAACCAGTACGACCTGTCGATGGCCTATTCGCCCGGCGTCGCCTTTGCCTGCGAGGAGATCGTCGCCGAGCCGGGTAGCGCCAGCAGCCTGACCTCGCGCGCCAATCTGGTTGGCGTCATCACCAACGGTACCGCTGTGCTCGGCCTCGGGGCGATCGGGCCGCTTGCCGCCAAACCGGTGATGGAAGGCAAGGGGGTGTTGTTCAAGAAATTCGCCAACATCGATGTCTTTGACCTGGAAATCGACGAGCGCGACCCGGACAAGTTGATCGATACCATCGCTTCGCTGGAACCGACCTTCGGCGGTATCAACCTGGAAGACATCAAGGCGCCGGAATGCTTCTACATCGAGAAGAAATTGCGCGAGCGGATGAAGATTCCTGTCTTTCACGACGACCAGCATGGCACGGCGATCGTCGTCGGCGCCGCCATCATCAACGCCCTGCACTTGACCGGCAAGGACATCGGCTCGGTCAAGATCGTCGCTTCCGGTGCCGGCGCCGCGGCGCTGGCCTGCCTCGACCTGTTGGTGATGCTCGGGGCGCCGGTTGCCAATATCTGGGTCACCGACATCAAGGGCGTGGTCTATGAAGGTCGCGTCGAGGAAATGGACGAGATCAAGGCGCGCTACGCCAAGAATACCGAGGCCCGTACGCTCGGTGAAGTGATCGGCGGTGCCGACGTGTTCCTCGGCTTGTCGGCCGGCGGCGTGTTGAAGCCGGAGATGGTAGCGAAAATGGCCGCGCAGCCGGTGATCATGGCCCTGGCCAATCCGACGCCGGAAATCCTGCCCGAGCAGGTCAAGGCGGTACGCGATGACGCTATCATTTGCACCGGCCGTTCGGATTACCCGAACCAGGTCAACAACGTGCTGTGCTTCCCCTTCATTTTCCGCGGCGCGCTCGACGTCGGGGCGACGACGATTACCGAGGAAATGAAAATGGCGGCGGTCAGGGCCATCGCCGAGCTGGCCCGCGCCGAACAGTCGGAGGTCGTCGCCACGGCCTACGGCGAGAAAGTGTCCGGCTTCGGTCCGGAATACCTGATCCCCAAACCCTTCGATCCGCGCCTGATCGTCAAGATCGCTCCGGCGGTGGCCAAGGCCGGCATGGATTCCGGTGTCGCTACGCGGCCGATCAAGGACTGGGCGGGCTACCTGCAAGGGCTCAACGAATTCGTCTACCACTCCGGCCTGATCATGCGGCCGGTGTTTGCCCAAGCCAAGCTGGCGCCCAAGCGCATCGTCTTCGCCGAGGGCGAGGACGAGCGGGTGTTACATGCCGTCCAGGTGGCTCGTGACGAAGGCATCGTCCAGCCGGTGCTGATCGGTCGGCCAGCCGAAATTCGCCAGCGCATCGAGGCGGCGGGCCTGCGCCTGCGCGAAGGCGACGACTACGAAGTGGTCTACGGCGACCAGTGCAGTTTCTTCAGCCAGCACTTCGACGAATTCTGGCAGGCTTATCACGGCCTGATGGAGCGCAAAGGCGTTTCGCCCGATTACGCCCGCCGCGAAGTGCGTCGGCGGGCTACGCTGTACGGCGCGCTGATGGTCCGCCTGGGCTATGCCGACGGCCTGATCTGCGGCACCTTCGGCCGTCACGAGACGCATCGTGAATATGTGCAGAACGTGCTTGGCACGCGGCAAGGCCTCGACCACTACTATGCGATGAACCTGCTGATGCTGCCAGGACGCACGGTCTTTATCGGCGATACCTATGTGAACTACGATCCGAGCGCCAGCCAACTGGCCGATATGGCCCTGCTCGCCGCTGAGGAAATCCGCAATTTCGGCATGGTGCCGAAAGTCGCACTGCTCTCCCATTCCACCTTCGGCACCCAGAACACGCCGACGGCGCTGAAGATGCGCGAAGTGCTCGACCTGCTGCGGCAGCGCGCGCCGGAACTGGAAGTGGAAGGGGAAATGCACGGCGACGCCGCCCTCGACGAGCAGATCCGCCTCGGCGCCTTCCCCAACTCCCGCCTCAAGGGGCAGGCCAACCTGCTGGTGATGCCGACGCTGGACGCCGCCAACATCTCGTTCAACCTGCTCAAGGTAGCGGCCGGCGACAACCTGACCATCGGGCCGATCCTGCTCGGCGCGACCAAGCCGGTCAATATTCTGACGCCGACGGCGACGGTTCGCCGCATCGTCAACATGACGGCGCTGACGGTTGTCGAAGCAGCTTGAATACTGGCTTTAAGTCCTTGCCCTATCTATTTATTTTCATTGAAAAAATCGGGTCGCCTGCTAAACTGCGATACATTCGCATGCGGTTGGCAGGAGATTATCGATGAAGGGAATTTTGGGGGGGCTGATCGCCGCCATGCTGGGACTGTCGGCGCCGCTGCACGCTGCAACCAAGGCCGAGCCGCCGGTGGTCAAGAAGGCTGCGCCCAAGGCCGGTAGCAAAACGGCCGTCAAGCCCAAACCCAAGGCTAGAGCCAATACAAGTAAAGCTGCCGCCGGCAAGGCGGTGCGGCACGCGACCATGGTCGACAGCGATCCCGCTCACCTGGCCCTGCATTCCTCCTCGGTCCTGGTGCTCGACCAGACGACCGGGCAGGCAATCGTCGAGAAGCAGTCGGGCAGCGTGCAGCCAATTGCCTCGATCACCAAGTTGATGACCGCCATGGTCGTGCTCGACGCTGGCCTCGATCTGTACGAAGTGATCAGCATCGGCGAGGAGGATGTCGATTCGCTGAAAGGCTCGACTTCCCGCCTGCCGGTCGGCACCACGATGACGCGCGAGACGGCTATGTTGCTGGCCCTGATGTCGTCCGAAAACCGTGCCGCCAATGCGCTCGGGCGCCATTACCCCGGCGGCCTGTCGGCCTTTGTCCGGGCGATGAACAGCAAGGCTGCTGCGCTCGGCATGTACAGCAGCCGTTTCGAGGAACCGACCGGCCTGTCCAGTAATAATGTGTCGACCGCCCACGATCTGGCGCGGATGGTGGCCGCCGCCGCCCATTACCCGGAAATCCGCCACTTCTCGACGACCGCCGAGGCGCGGGTTGAGTTGCGAGGGCATATCCGCGATTTCGTCAATACCAACACCCTGGTGCGCAGCGACAACTGGGAGATCGGCCTGTCCAAGACCGGCTATATTTCCGAGGCTGGCCGCTGTTTGGTCATGCAGGCCCATGTTGCCGGCAAGCCGGTGGTGATCGTGTTGCTCGACTCGAACGGCAAGATGTCCCGGGTCGGTGACGCTAACCGGATCAAGCGCTGGATGGAAAGTGCCAGCCTTGCCAACGCCAGGCGTTCGGCCTGATGGCGGGATAAGTACTTCGGATTGTCGGGGCCGCTGCGAGCGGCCTCGATCATTTCTTGCCGCTATAGCCGATGGCGTGTGAGACGGCGTCGGCGGTCCGGCGCAGTTCGCCGACCCAGCTCGGGTCGTGGCGCTCGGCCGGGGCGGATACCGACAGGGCGGCAACGACGTTGCCCTCGTCGTCGTGGATCGGGGCGGCGACGCATTTGAGTCCGATCTCGGCTTCCTCGTCGTCGAAGGCGATGCCGTGCCGGCGCACCTTGTCCAACTCTTTCTCCAGCGCCGTCGGCGTGGTCAGCGAATGCGGCGTTTTGCCCGGCAGGCCAGTGCGCTTGGCGTAGTCGCGCACTTTTTGCGGATTGTCGGCGGCGAGGAACAGCTTGCCGAGCGAGGTCAGGTGCAGCGGCGCGCGGCCACCGACCAGATACACGACACGGACCAGCGCGCGCCCCGAGGAGGTGCGTTCGAGATAGACGATTTCGTCGTCGTGGCGGACGCCGAGATTGATCGCTTCGCCGATCTGCTCGTGCAACACCTGCATGAAAGGCAGGGCGATTTCGCGCAGATTGATGCGCGATTTGACGATGTTGCCCAGTTCGAGCAGGCGGATACCGAGGCGGTAGGTGCCGGCATCCTGGCGCTCGACGAAGCGGGCCTGGGTCATGGCGGCGAGGATGCGGTGAGCGGTGGACGGATGAAGGTCGGTGGTGGCCGCCAGATGTTTCAGGCTGGCGGTGTCCGGCGATGCGGCGAGGGCGTCGAGCAGCGACATCATGCGCTCGATGACCTGGATGGAACCGGGTGCCCTGGCGGGAAGACGGGCTTCGTCGGACAACTGGATTCCTTTATTGTTGTGGTTTGAGTAGCATTGACTACTTTGCCTTCTTGTGCGGCGCAATATTAGCATGCGTGCAGCCCTCTACGTATCCTGTCTCGTCGCCCCGATGCGCTCCGCCGTGGGTTTTGCCACGCTGCGTCTCCGGTTGGATCGAGGGGGGTAACCCGTGCCGGTTGCCCGGAGTGGACCTTTCACGAACTTTACGCAGCAAGAAAGAGAGCTTGATTATGAAATTCGCCGCCGACGGCCCGCTGGCCATGCCTCTGTGGATCAACGGCCACGCCTACCTGTCCGTTGGCGAGTCGTTCTATGACGTGGCGCATCCGCAGAGCGGCGAGGTTGTGCGCCGGGTACCGCTGTGCGGCGCTAGCGAGGCGGCCGAGGCGGTGGCCGCCGCCCGCGCCGCCCAGCCCGGATGGGCAGAGATGGGGCTGAATGCCCGTTATGTCCGCTTGGCCGCGTTGGCCGACGGATTGGAGCGTTACGCCGAGCACTTCGCCAAACTGCTGTTGCAGGAAAGCGTCTTCGACGAGGCGGCGGCCGCCGCCGAAGTCAGCGCCGCAGTGGCCGCGTTGCGTGCCACCGAAGTCGGTGAAACCGGCGTCATTGCCGTCGTCGTCGATGCGCAGCGGCCGCTGTCGGCCGTCGCCGCCGCTCTAACCCCAGCGCTGCTGGCCGGCGCAGCGGCAGTGGTCAAGCCAAGCCCGCGGGCGCCGGCGGCGGTGTTCGCATTATGCGAACTGTCCACCCGTATCGGCTGGCCGGCCGGCGTGCTCAACCTAGTGCAAGGCGATATTGCTGCCATTGCCGGTTTGTGCGCGGCCGGCATCGACCGCCTGGTCTATCGCGGCGACGCCGCGCTCGGCGAGCAGGTCGACGCCATCGCCGCTGCCGCTGGCACCGTTTGCGTGCAGCAGACTGCGTGATACCGCGCATCGTCTATCTCGAACGCGACTCGATCATCGCCGAGGTCCGCCGGCCGGACTTCCCGCACGAGTGGATCGAATACCCGGCGACTCGGCCGGAGCAGGTGGTCGAGCGCTTGGCCGGGGCCAGCATCGCCATCACCAACAAGATGCCGCTGCCGGCCGCCGCCATCGCCGCGCTGCCGGAGCTGAAGATGGTGGCGATCACCGCCACCGGCACCAATATCGTCGATCTCGATGCTTGCCGGGCGCGCGGCATCGTCGTCAGCAATATCCGCGGCTATGCCGAGCGTACCGTGCCTGAGCACGTCATCGCGCTGCTGCTGGCCCTGTCGCGCAACCTGATGGCCTGGCGCCAGACGCTGCAGGCCGGGCGCTGGCAGCAATCCGACCAGTTCTGCCTGTTCGATCACCCGATCCGCGACCTGCACGGCGCCACCCTCGGCCTGATCGGCTCGGGCAGTGTGGGCGGCGGCGTCGCCCGCTTGGCCGAGGCCTTCGGCATGCGCGTGTTGCGCGCCGAGCGCAAAGGTGCAGCGACGGTGCGTCCCGGCTATACCGCCTTTGCCGAGGTGCTGGCGGCGGCCGATGCGATCAGCCTGCATTGTCCATTGGCTGACGATACGCGTGGCCTGATCGGCGAGGCCGAGCTGCGGGCGATGAAGCCGTCGGCACTGCTGATCAACACGGCGCGCGGCGGCATCGTCGACGAGGTGGTGTTGATCCGGGCGCTGCGTGACGGCTGGATCGCCGGCGCCGGTTTCGATGTGATTACCGCCGAGCCGCCGCCGGTCGGGCACCCGATGGTCGATCCGCAATTGCTGGCGTTGCCCAATTTCCTGCTGACGCCGCATGTCGCCTGGGCCAGCCGGCCGGCGATGCAGACTCTGGCCGACCAGTTGACCGCCAATATCGAGGCTTTTGTCGCCGGTCGGCCGCAGAACCGGGTTACGTGATGAACTTGCGCAGTGCATTGCGGGGTGCCGGTGCGTCGTATTCTGGTGCGTTGAGGGCGCGTGCGGGAAGCCGCTACCATGCCGTCCTCAGGCATTTACGCTCGACAAGGGAAGCTCCATGACCATCCATTTTGCCGTTCGCGGCGATTACATTCCGCTCGATCAGTTGCTCAAAGCCACTGGCCTGTGCGCTTCCGGCGGTGCCGCGCATGCCGCTGTCGCCGAAGGCAGGGTCAAGGTCGACGGCGATGTCGAGACGCGCAAGCGGGCCAAGCTGCGCGCCGGCCAGCGCGTTGAGATCGACGGCGACAGTGTCGAGCTATCGGCCGAGTAAGGGGGCGGTACCGTTCGCCAGGCGATCAGAGCGCAGTTTGGCGGCGCCGAGACGCTTGCCCACATTGGCGACGGGCAAAAAAAGGGCGGGAGAAAAACTCCCGCCCAAGCGGGCTGGCCCGCTACGGGTTGCTTCAGGGAAGCAGGAAGGAGGCTTTCTCGCGCACCTTGATGTCCGGGTTGTCGATCGCCGTGATCTCGAAGTGGATCGGGTTGGCACCTTGCCGGCCGGCCTCGGGCGGCACGCTGACGACGGCGTTGAAGCCGTGCAGCGTGGCGGCCGGGACGTCGACTTCGTCGCCGTCGGCGATCTCGACACCGGGCAGGCCGTCGACGGTCACCCGGTAGCGTTGCGCCCGCTCCTCGGTGTTCATGATTTGCAGCATGTAGACGTTTTCGATACGGCCGTCGTCGGCTTCGCGGGCGAGCACGGAGCGGTCGCGGATGATGTCCACCTTGAGCGGCATGCGGTGGGCCAGGAACCAGCCGGCGAGGCCGGTAATCAGCAGCAGGATGGCGGTGTACAGCACGATGCGCGGGCGCACGACATGGCGCAGGATGTCCTGGCGCGAGAGGTGCTGGGCCATCGCCGTTTCGGTCGAGTAGCGGATCAGGCCGCGCGGCTGCTTGACCTTGTCCATGACCTGATCGCAGATGTCGACGCAGGCGGCGCAGCCGATGCATTCGTACTGCAGGCCGTTGCGGATGTCGATGCCGGTCGGGCAGACCTGCACGCACAAGTCGCAATCGATGCAGTCACCGCGCTTGGCCGTTGTCGGGGCGGTATCCTTGCGGCGCACGCCGCGCGGTTCGCCGCGCTCGGGGTCGTAGGAGATGATCAGAGTGTCGGGGTCGAACATCACGCTCTGGAAGCGGGCGTACGGGCACATGTACTTGCACACCTGCTCGCGCAGGAAGCCGGCCATCAGGTAGGTGAAGCCGCCGTAGAAGAAGATCCAGAAGATTTCCCAGCCGCCCAGGGTCCCGTGGCGTACCGACACCATTAATTCGCTGACCGGGGTGAAGTAGCTGACCAGCGTGAAACCGGTCCACAGCGCCAGCGTTCCCCACAGCAGATGTTTGGTCACCTTGATGCGCAGCTTGGTGGCGTCGAGCGGTCCCTTGTCGCGCTTGATGCGGGCGTTGCGGTCGCCTTCGACCCAGTTCTCGATCCACATGAAAATCTGCGTATAAACCGTCTGCGGGCAGGCGTAGCCGCAGAACAGCCGGCCGGCTACGGCAGTGACCAGGAACAGCGCATAGGCCGAGACGATCAGCAGGGCGGTGAGGTAGATCACGTCCTGCGGCCAGAAGACGACGCCGAAGATGTAGAACTTGCGCTCGACTAGGTGCAGTAGTACCGCCTGGCGGCCGTTCCACTGCAGCCACGGAGTGACGTAGAAGATGATCTGAGTGAGCAGTACCAGCGCGATCCGCCAGTTGTCGAAATAACCGCGGGCGCGCTTGGCGTAGACGACTTTGTGCTTCTCGTAGAAGGAGACTGGGGCGGGATCGGGGTTCTGGCGGGAGGGACTGGTGGGCTGGCTCATTGAACGGGTGGGACTCAGACGATTAATCGGGCGGAAACCGGTCGGCTGATTGTCTCGACTATCCGGTGGCACCAAGCTGGCCTGCGGGGCGAGTTGGAAGGGGAATGCCACCGGATTGCCTGCCGGTCAATCGCCGCGGTGCTGCGTTCGTGGGGGTGTACGAGTCCGTGGTTGCTGCCGGTTTCCGGATTATCCTGAATCAAGATGCGTGCCTGGTTAGCTCTGTCTAAGTAAATCAATAACGAATCAATGGCTTATGCTTCCTATGCCACATTGCTCATAGGAGGGACAGGGATTTTTGTGCCATTATTGTCAGTATCGATTGACGAAAGTGACAATTCCGGCATGAATCTCCCCGCCCTCAGTGAATTGCTGTCCTTTCTCGACAGCTTGCCCGAGCCGCGCATCGTGATGGATGCCGATTACCGTATCGTCGCCGCCAATGCCGCCTATCTGCGCGAATTTTCGGGTGGTACGGCGGTCGCCGGGCGCTTCTGCTACGAGGTTTCGCACCGCTTCGACGTGCCCTGCGACCAGGCTGGCGAGTCCTGCCCGCTGAAGCTTAGTTTGGAAGCCGAGACGTCGCAGCGGGTGCTGCATCTGCACCATACGCCGCGCGGCGACGAGCATGTCGCCGTCGAAACCATGCCGATCCGCGACGATAAGGGGCGGATCGCCTATTTCGTCGAAACCATGCGCGTTGTCCGTCAGGCCAGCAGTCGGCCGGCGGCGCAGGGTCTGGTCGGCCGCTCGCCGGCCTTCGTCACCATGCTCGACAAAGTGCTGCGCGTTGCCCCGTCCGACGCCGCCGTATTGCTGCTTGGCGAGACCGGCACTGGCAAGGAGTTGGTGGCCCACGCCATCCACGAGGCCAGTGCCCGTGAAGCCGGCCCCTTCGTCGCCGTCGACTGCGCTGGTATGACCGAGACGCTATTCGAAAGCGAGCTGTTCGGCTACGAGAAAGGCGCCTTCACCGGCGCCACGCACCGCAAGCAGGGGCTGGTCGAAGCCGCCAGTGGCGGCACGCTGTTTCTCGACGAGATTGGTGAATTGCCGCTGGCGCTGCAGGTCAAGCTGCTGCGCTTGCTGGAGACCGGCACCTATCGCCGGGTTGGTGGGCTGGAATGGCTGCCCGCCGATTTCCGCCTGATCGCCGCCACCCACCGCAACCTGCGCGCCATGGTGCAGGACGAGACCTTCCGCCGCGACCTGTACTTTCGCATCAACACCTTCCCGATCTATACCCCGGCACTGCACGAGCGGCCGGAGGACATTCCGCTGCTGGCCAATTCACTGCTCGAACGGGTCGGCCGCCAGCGCCGCCGCCGCTTCTCGCCGGCGGCGCTGACCTGGCTTTCCAGTCGCCGTTTCACCGGCAACATCCGCGAACTGCGCAACCTGATCGAGCGGGCGACGCTGCTGGCCAACGGCGAGTTGATCGATGTCGCCCACCTCGACGATCCGGTTGATGTCGTGCCGGCGGCCGCCGACGGTGCCTTTCGCTTGAACGAGGTGGTCGACTTGGCCAGTCTCGAACGACGCTACCTTGCCTGGGCCAAGGCCCGCCCGGACGGCGATCCGGCCGGCCTAGCCGGGCGCCTGGGCATCAGCCAGCGCACCCTGTACCGCAAGCTGCAGGCGGGCCGCGCCAGCTAGAGCGGTTTGTCGCGTTGACTGTTTCAATCCCGTCATTCCCGCGGGTTTTTGGCGGGAATCCAGTGTCTTTGCCTTTTCAGCTTTGGCTCGCCCCGCTTTGCGGGGTGGCAAGCCGCTGAATTCCCGCCATAGGCGTGCGGGAATGACGAGCTATTTGGGTTGCTTACGGCAGGCGCTCCCAGATCGTCACTTCCGACAGGCTGTGCTGGAATTTGCGCTTGGTTTCTCTGATCACGAAAGGCATGGCCTGCGGCTCGCCGAGCAGGCGGAAATGGCGGCCGAGGATGGCTTTCAGGGCGTCGAACGTGCTCAGATTCTCACCATCCTGCTTGAAACCGCCGAGCCATTCGCTGCGTGGCGTGTGTTCTTCCAGCCAAGTGTAGGGCGAGGCGAGGACCAGCAGGCCGCCTGGATTGATCCGCTCGTGGATGTGTTCGAGCAGTTGCCGCGGGCGGTACAGGCGGTCGATCAGATTGGCGGCCAGGATTAGGTCGTAACCGGCGAAATGCGGCTTCAAGTTGCAGGCGTCGCCCTGGAGGAACTCGACCTTGCCGCACACAGCGTCGAGGCCGAGGTCGGCCAGGTGGCGCTCGTGGTAGCTGACCAGTTCCCCCTCGTCGACCAGCGTGTAGCGCAACGTGCCCTGCGCGGCCAATTGAACGCCAACGTTGATGAAGCGGGCCGAGAAATCGATGCCGGTGACGTGTGCGAAATGCTGGGCCAGTTCGAAGCTGGCGCGGCCGGTAGCGCAGCCGAGGTCGAGGGCAGTGCGGGCCGGGCGCCCGGCCAAGGCGGCGACGGCCAATTCGGCCATGGTGCGTGGGAAATTGGGCACGCCGAAGTAGCTGTCGCCGTAATGGAACTCGGCGTATTCCGAAAGCTGGCGGTCGCTCTCGTAATGCGAGGCCGGCGGCGGTGTCAGCGCTTCGCCGACGACGTAGCGAAAACCCGCATGCTGGAAGAAATGGCGGCGGAAGGCGTAGCGCGAGGCATGCCGGGCCTCGTTGCCGCAGGAAATCCAGGAACCACCCTTGATCAGGTTGTGGCGCTCATCGTAAGTCGGCGTCGTGAAATCGTCGTAGGTCGGATGCACGGCAAAGCCGGCGAAGGGATAGATCGGCGTCTCGGTCCATTGCCAGACGTTACCGGCAACGTCGTACAACGGCCCGTGGGCGAAGCGGTCCACCGGGCAGGACGAGGCCCAGTGGTCGAGGTGTAGGTTGGCCGGAACCGGCGCTGCATCGGGTACCTCCGCCAAACCGGCGACGGCCAGCAGGCGGTACCACTCATCCTCGCTCGGCAGGCGCACGGTCTGGCCGGTGCGGCGGGCCAGCCAGGCGCAGAAGGCACGCGCTTCGTGACAGTTGGTCTCGACCGGCCAGTTCCAGGGCATGGCGACGACCTCGGCCAGCAGGCGCAGTCGCCAAGTATCGCCGTCGCGCTGCCAGAAGGTCGGCTGGTGGGCCTGGGCGAAATCCCTCCAGGCCCGGCCTTCCTCCGTCCACAGGCTGTCGTCGGCGTAACCGTCGGCCTCAACGAAGGGTAGGAACTCGCCGTTGGAAACCAGAAAGCGGCTGGCGGCGAAGGCCGGCACGGCGGCTTCGTGCCGGCCGTATTCGTTGTCCCAACCGTAATAGGGATCGGCGAAATCCTTGCCGATGCCGACCGTACCGGCCGGGATGGTAACCAACCCGTTATCCGGTGCTGCCCCACCGTTCGGGCACGGCGGCCAGGCCAGGTGCGGGCGGACGTAATCAAGGCGGTGCTGGCGAATCAGCACCGACGAGGTTTCGAGGTGGATGCGCTCGTGCTCGATGCCCATCAGAATCGCCCACCACGGGTTGTCCCAGCCGATCGGTAGACTCAACGGCGTGCTGCGGATCACCGCATCCACGGTGGCACGTAGCCGATCGCGATAGGCCTTGACCTCGGCCACGCTCGGCCAGTCGTAATTGGCGTCATTGAGATCGTCCCAACTCATTTCATCGACGCCGATGGCGAACATCGACTCGAAGCGCGGATTTAGCCGCTCGCTGACCAGGCCAACCAGCAGCAGCTTATTGATGAAGAAGGTGGCTGTGTGCCCGTAGTAGAAAATCAGCGGATGGCGCAGCGCGATCGGCTTGTCGTAATAAGCCGCGTCGCAGGTCAGCAACTCGAACAGCGATTCGTAGCGCTCGAAGGTCTGATGGAAATAATCGCGGATGCGAGCCCGCACTGCTTCCGGATCGGTCCCGGCGAGCAATGGGGTGCGGCTAAAGAGCGGCTGGTTCATGGCGCAGGAATGTTGGGTTGGGGAAAGCGACTAATCCTACTCCATTGTCGTGGCGGTGCCCCGACAATCCGGTCACCAACTGAGCAGATGTTTCCGCTGCCGCCCGAGGGCCTGGAACGGGCGATGCGCAGCCTGGCCAAATAGCGCCAGTCAGTAATAGCCGGGCGTAAAAAAGGCCATGCAGATCGCGCATGGCCCGGATAGTGTCGGCTTAGCTTGGTTCAGCCAGGTAGTACCGGATTCAGCGTGTAGGTACCGCTCAGGCTGGCTTCGGCCAGCACGTGGCCTTGCAGTGCGGCGCGCATCTCGGGGCCGCCGAAACGGCCGGTTAGCGGTAATTGCTCGATGTCCAGCGCGTATACGGTGAATATGTAGCGGTGCAAGAGTTCGTCGTTCCACGGTGGGCAGGGACCGTCGTAGCCGTAGTAGTCGCCGCGCATGTCGTTGTCGCCGGCGAACCAATCGGTGTAGCTGTTGATGCCCTGGCGCGCGCCGTGCGGCGTCTGCGAGCTTGGCTTGCCGCGCGCGGTGACGCCCTGGCTGAACTCGCCGGCCTGAATGCTCGTCAGCGTGGCCGGCAGGTCGATCAGCGCCCAGTGGAAGAAATCGACGCGTGCGAGTGCCGCCGGCACGCTGCGCCCTTCCTGGTTGACGTCGTCGCCCTGGCTGGGTGCGTCGGGATCATGGCAGAGGATGGCGAAGGAGCGCGTGCCGGCCGGCGCGTCGTGCCAGGTGAGCTGCGGATTGAGGTTCTTGCCGAGGCAGACGTGATGGGCCGGGTCGGGATTGCACAGGGCATAGTTGCCGGGAATCGGTTCGCCGTCGGCAAAGCTGGTACTGGTCAAGCGCATGGGGGTCTCCTTTTATTCGGTGGCTCGACGCTTGAAATCGCGCAGGCGGAAGCCGAGCAGCCAGAGTGTCGCAAAATAGGCTGTTACGCCGAGCGGAACTAGCCATGAGAGATGGATTGTCCGGCCGAGCGTGTTCTTTTGCAACCAGGCGTCTTCGCTGCCCATGCCGAACCACAGGCCGGTGGCCATGACCGCGATGGCCGCGCACAATTTGAGGGTGAAGGGCAGCCAGCCCGGCTGCGGCACATAGATACCGTGGCGGCGCAGGCCGCGATAGAGCAGCGCGGCATTGAGGCAGGCGGCCAGGCCGATCGACAGAGCCAGGCCGGCATGGCCGAGCCCGAGGCCGAAAATGAAGGCGGCATTCATCACTTGCGTGGCGAACAGCGAGACCAGCGCGATGCGCACCGGCGTGCGCACGTTTTGCCGGGCATAGAAGCCGGGAGCCAAAACTTTGACCAGGATCAGACCGGTCAGCCCGACGGCGTAGGCAACCAGGGCGTTGCGGGTGGCTAGGACGTCGCTGGCTGAGAAGGCGCCATGATGGAACAGTGTGGCGATCAGCGGTACCGCCAGCAGGGCCAGGGCGACGGCGGCCGGGGCGGCCAGCAGCAGCGTCAGGCGCAGGCCCCAGTCGAGCAGCTTGGCGTATTCGGTGCGGTTGCCGCTGGCGTGGCAGCGCGACAGCGAGGGCAGCAGGATGGTGCCGAGCGCCGCGCCGAGCAGGCCGGAGGGAAACTCCATCAAGCGATCGGCGTAGTACAGCCAGGAGACGCTGCCGTCGGCGAGGAAGGAGGCGAAGACGGTGTTGATCAGCAGGCTGATCTGCGACACCGAAACGCCAATCAGCGCCGGCCCCATCAGCGTAGCGATGCGGCGTACCCCGGGGTCGGCCCAGGCTGCCCGCCAGTTCAGCGTTGGCCGGGGCAGCATGGCGATCTTGCGCAAGGCCGGCAACTGGATCGCCAGTTGCAGCAGGCCGCCGAGGAACACCGCCCAGCCCAGGGCCAGCACCGGTGGGTCGAAGTAGGGCGTGGCAAACAGGGCCATGCCGATGAAGGCCAGGTTGAGCAGCACCGGCGTGAAGGCCGGCAGCGCGAAACGACTCCAGGTGTTGAGGATGCCGCCGGCCAGCGCGACCAGCGACATGAACAGGATGTAGGGGAAGGTGATGCGGGTTAGTGCGACGGTCAGTTCGAACTTGCTGGCATCGGCGCTGAAACCGGGCGCCGAGATCCAGACCAGCACCGGTGCCGCGGCGATGCCGATGGCGGTGATGACAAACAGTGTCAGGGACAGCAGGGTGGCGACATGGTCGACCAGGCTGCGCGTGTCCTCCGGCGTGCATTGGTTGCGGTATTCGCCGAGGATTGGCACGAAGGCCTGGGAGAATGCCCCCTCGGCGAACATCCGGCGCAGCAGGTTGGGCAGCTTGAAGGCGACGAAGAAGGCGTCGCTGGCGATGCCGGCGCCGAAGGCACGGGCGATGACGAAATCGCGGACGAAGCCGAGAATTCGCGAGAGCAGGGTCATGGCGCTGACCGTGGCGAGCGCGCGCAGCAGGTTCATCGTGGTTGGGCGTTGCCTTGGCGGCGGCGAAAAAGCTATAATTCTACGCTGTGCCGCAGCCACTGGCCGGAAAGACCGTTTCGGCGGGATCCGGGAAGTGCCGGCCAGTGCCGGTGTAGCTCAGTTGGTAGAGCAGCGCATTCGTAATGCGAAGGTCGTAGGTTCGACTCCTATCTCCGGCACCAGGATTCATGAAAATGGCCTGCACTGTGGTGCAGGCCATTTTCATTGGTGTCGGGCGGACAGCTTCCGTCGCCTGGGAAACGGACGAGCGACAGCCACTAGCTCCCCGCTGACTTTTTCGTCAGGTGCTATAGACCCGGGCAACCTGCTCTTGCGCTCTCTGGATGCGCACTTGAATGAAGCTGTATTCAAGCGCGTGATGACAGAGTGGACTCCACAGCAGGCATAGCGGTGCGCTCCCACGGCTCGACGAAATAGCCGTCTAGTGGACAAATGCGGCTGGGCGGGCAATCGTGCTCGCGAGCGCATTCGGCCTGCGTTTCGTCGGTCAGAACGATTTCGTGCACGGCCTCGCAACGGGCGATGGGGGAATCGAAAATGGACATATGGCGACCTCCCGTGGTGAATGGTGCATAAGTGAATGGTGCCTATTCAGTCTAGCCCATCGGCGCACTAAAAACCATGTTGGCAGTGTGCCTTTGCATTGGGGTGACGGTGGTTTTTCCCGTTCTTCTTTTCTCCGCCAGCGGGTACTATCATGCCTTCTTCCATACGCTACCGTTTGGGAAAAATGGCCGGTGCGCTACGGGCCGGCGTATTTCATGGAGAGCAGACATGCAGATCGACAATAAGGTATTTCTCGTGACCGGTGCCGGTTCCGGCCTGGGGGCGGCGACCGCCCGTATGCTGATCGATGCCGGAGCCAAGGTGGTGTTGGCCGACCTCAATCGTCAGGCTGGCGAGGCGCTGGCCGGCGAGCTGGGCGCTGCGGCGCTGTTCGTCGAAACAGATGTGGCTAGCGAGGTTTCGGCCAGCCAGGCGGTGCAGACGGCCGTCTCGCATTTTGGTGGCCTGCATGGGCTGGTCAACTGCGCCGGCATTGCTCCGGCCGAGAAGGTGGCCGGCCGCGAAGGGCCGCATCGGCTGGAGAGTTTCACCAAGGTGATCAACATCAATCTGGTGGGCACCTTCAACATGATCCGCCTGGCGGTCGACGCGATGCTCAAGGGTGCGCCGGATGCCGGCGGCGAGCGTGGCGTCATCGTCAATACCGCTTCCGTCGCTGCTTTCGAGGGGCAACTGGGCCAGGCCGCCTATGCCGCCTCGAAGGGCGGCATCGTCGCCCTGACCTTGCCGGTGGCGCGCGAACTGGCGCGCAGTGGTATCCGTTGCGTGACCATCGCCCCGGGCATCATGGAAACGCCGATGCTGCTCGGTATGCCGGCCGATGTGCAGGATGCGTTGAACAAGATGGTGCCGTTTCCGACGCGCATGGGCAAACCGGCGGAATTCGCTGCCCTGGTCAAGCATATCGCCGAAAATGCCTACCTTAATGGGGAGGTCATCCGCCTCGACGGGGCCATCCGGATGGGGGCCAAATAAACTATACTGCGGCTCCGCCCTTGACCAAAAAGGCACTTCGGTGCCTTTTTTATTGCATGTCTGATTGCTCCTGTTATCACTGCGGCCTGCCGGTGCCGGACGATGTCGATCTGGCGGTAGACATCGGCGGGCAGCGCCGTGCCATGTGCTGTTACGGTTGTCAGGCGGTGGCCCAGTCAATCGTGGACAACGGCCTGGAGGATTACTACCGCAGCCGCGACGCGCTGCCCGAGTCGCCGCGCGAGGCAATGCCAGCGATCCTCGATCAACTGACCCTGTTCGATCACGCCGATTTCCAGAAGAGCTTCGTCAAGGAGCTCGGCACTGGCGAGCGCGAAGCCTCGCTGCTCCTCGAAGGCATTACCTGCTCCGCCTGCATCTGGTTGAACGAGCGGCATCTCGGCAAACTGGCCGGGGTCACGGCGGTAGACATCAACTACGCTACCCGGCGTGCCCGGGTGCGTTGGGACGAGTCGAAAATCAAGTTATCCGACATCCTGGCCGCCATCGCCGCCATCGGCTACCGTGCCTATCCCTACGATGCCGCCAAGAACGAGGAACTGTCCCGCAAGGAGCGGCGCGATGCACTGTGGCGCTTGTGGGTTGCCGGTTTCGGCATGATGCAGGTGATGATGTACGCTTATCCGATGTATATCGCCAACGGCGATATGACGGCTGACATCGAAAGCCTGATGCGCTGGGCCAGCCTGGTGTTGACCCTGCCGGTGGTCTTCTATTCCTCGGCGCCGTTTTTTCGCAATGCCTGGCGTGACCTCAAGCTGCGCCGGGTCGGTATGGACGTGCCGGTGGCGCTGGGTGTGGGTACAGCCTTCATTGCCAGTGTCTGGGCAACGCTGGTCCAGGCCGGCGAGGTCTACTTTGATTCGGTGACAATGTTCGTCTTCTTTCTGCTCGGCGGCCGCTACCTGGAAATGACGGCGCGCCAGAAGGCGCTTGGGGTTACTGAGGCGCTGGCCAAACTGCTGCCGGCGTTTGCCCAGAAACTGCCGAATTTTCCGGCAGACCGAACCGCCGAGCAGCGGGTGGCCGCCGATCTGCAGCCCGGCGACTATGTGTTGGTACGCCCGGGCGACATCGTGCCGGCCGACGGCCGGGTCGTCGAAGGCCTTAGTTGCGCCGACGAGTCGTTGCTGACCGGCGAGAGCAAACCGGTGGCGAAAGCGCCGGGCGATGTCGTGACCGGTGGCTCGATCAATGCCGAGAGTCCATTGGTTGTGCAGGTCGAGCAGGTTGGCGAGGGGACGCGCCTGTCAGCCATCGTCAGCCTGATGGAACGGGCGGCGTTGGAAAAACCGCGGATCGTTGAGATGGCCGACCGCATCGCCTCCTATTTCGTCGCCGTCTTGCTGGCGGTTGCCGTGCTGGTCGCTGTCGGCTGGTACTGGATCGATCCGGGCAGAGCTTTGTGGATCACTGTGTCGGTGCTGGTGGTGACCTGTCCCTGTGCCCTGTCGCTGGCGACGCCGGTGGCTCTGACCGTGTCGGCTGGCGCACTGGCGCGTGACGGCTTGCTGGTCACCCGTGGCCACGCTATCGAAACGCTGGCCCGGGCCACGCATTTCGTCTTCGACAAAACCGGTACGCTGACGACCGGGCGCATGCATCTGATTGCCGCCGAGGTGTTCGGCAATCTGTCGCGAGACGAGGCGCTGGCCGTCGCCGCGGCATTGGAGCGCAATTCTGAGCATCCGGTCGCTACTGCCTTGCGGCGTGCTGCCGACGAAGCGTTGTTTGACGCCGCCGACGCACGGGCCGAGCCGGGGCAGGGGATAGAGGCCAATGTCAACGGCCGGCGTTATCGCATCGGCCGTCCGGATTATGCTTTGGCGGCAGGTGGCGAGCGGCCGCCCTTGCTGGTTGAATGGTTGGATAGCGGCGACACGATTGTCGCCTTGGGTGACGAGACAGGCTGCTTGGCGCTGTTCCGCATCGGCGATGAAATCCGTTCCGAGGCTGCGGCTCTGGTTGCCGATCTGCGCCAAGCCGGACGCCAGGTTGTCCTGTTGACTGGAGATGCCGTTGCTGTGGCCAAGCGGGTTGCCGGGCGGCTCGGCATCGACGATGTCCGTGCCGGTGCCACGCCACAGGGTAAGCATGACGCCGTGACGGCTTTGCAGGCTGCCGGTGCCGTGGTGGCGATGGTCGGCGATGGCGTCAATGATGCGCCGGTATTGGCGCAGGCTCAGGTCTCGGTGGCCATGGGAGGCGGTGCGCAACTGGCCCGGACGCAATCCGATCTGGTGCTGCTGTCAGAGAACCTGGAGCACCTGCGCCGCGGTTTGCGGCGGGCGTTGAAGACCCTGGTCGTGATCCGTCAGAATCTAGGGTGGTCGTTCGCCTACAATTTCGTGGCGTTGCCGCTGGCCATTGCCGGCTATGTGACGCCGTGGATGGCGGGCATCGGTATGTCTGCCAGTTCACTGCTGGTCGTTCTCAATTCCCTGCGCATTCAGCGCTTGGAGGATGCCTGATGGAAAGTGTGTATCTGTTGATCCCGATCTCGGTGTTGCTGGTTTTCGGTATCGCCGGAGCTTTCTGGTGGTCGGTGCGTAGCGGTCAGTTCGACGATCTCGAAGGGCCGGCCTTTCGCGTGCTGATGGATGACGATACCGCGCCCCCGCAAAACGACAGCGAATCCGACGACAAATCTGTCAATAGTTGACCTGTGTCAACGTGTCTGCTGGCTCCGGCTGACATGATGTCAGCTGTGTGAGGGGCGTCCCTCACGACAATTCTCTGTTGGGGTTGGGGTGCGTTGCGACGCACCCTTTTTTTGTCCGCGCTACGCGCCACGCCTTGTCCCAGCGGCGAATCCGGCTTCTTACAACTTTCGGGCTAGTTGTAACTAGATAATCTGTAGGTTGATCTAGGTCAAAACAAGCCGGGTAATCTAGAATACCATCGCATTCTATGTGCCACCTTGGGTTCAAGGGGGGTGGTCATTCAGTCATTTCATTAACGAGAGGTGGGTTCATGTCTGGAACGCAAACCACATATAACGATAAGGTCGTACGGCAATTCACCGTCATGACCGTCATCTGGGGCATTGTTGGCATGCTGGTCGGTGTCATCATTGCTGCCCAGCTGGTCTGGCCGGAGCTGAATATCGCCTGGCTGCATTTCGGCCGGCTGCGTCCGCTGCACACCAACGCGGTCATTTTCGCGTTTGGCGGCTGCGCCCTGTTCGCAACGTCTTATTGGTGCGTTCAGCGTACCTGCCATACCCGCCTCTGGGGCGGGCCGCTGATCCCCTTCACCTTCTGGGGTTGGCAACTGATCATTCTGCTCGCCGCGATCTCGCTGCCGCTGGGTATCACCACCGGCAAGGAGTATGCCGAGCTGGAGTGGCCGATCGACATCCTGATCGCTCTGGTCTGGATCTCCTATGGCATCGTGTTCTTCGGCACCATCGCCAAGCGCACCGTGTCCCATATCTACGTCGCCAACTGGTTCTTCGGCGCGATGATCGTTGCTGTTGCCTTGTTGCACGTGGTTAACAGCGCGGAGGTTCCGGTTTCCCTGACCCGTTCCTTCTCGGTCTACGCGGGCGTGCAGGATGCGATGGTCCAGTGGTGGTACGGCCACAATGCCGTCGGCTTTTTCCTGACCGCCGGCTTCCTCGGCATGATGTATTACTTCGTGCCCAAGCAAGCCGGTCGTCCGATCTATTCCTACCGTCTGTCCGTGGTGCACTTCTGGGCGCTGATCTTCACCTACATGTGGGCCGGCCCGCACCATCTGCACTACACCGCCCTGCCGGACTGGACTCAGTCGATCGGCATGCTGTTCTCGCTGATCCTGCTGGCACCCTCGTGGGGCGGCATGATCAACGGCATCATGACCCTGTCGGGCGCCTGGCATAGGCTGCGCGACGATCCGATCCTGAAGTTCCTGATCACCTCGCTGTCCTTCTACGGTATGTCTACCTTCGAAGGCCCGATGATGTCCATCAAGACTGTCAATGCGCTGTCGCACTACACCGACTGGACGATCGGTCACGTGCACTCCGGTGCCTTGGGTTGGGTGGCGATGGTCTCGATCGGTTCGATTTATTACCTGCTGCCGCGTCTGTTCGGCAAGAAGGAAATGTATAGCACCGGCTTGGTCACGACCCACTTCTGGATTGCCACCATCGGTACCGTTCTGTACATCGCCTCGATGTGGATCGCCGGCGTGATGCAGGGCCTGATGTGGCGTGCAGTCAATGCCGACGGTACCCTGGCCTACAGCTTCGTTGAGTCGGTCAAGGGTTCCTACCCGTTCTGGGGCATTCGCTGGCTGGGTGGCGTCCTGTTCCTGCTGGGCATGCTGATCATGGCCTATAACATGTTCAAGACGATGGCTGGCGGCAACACCAAGGATTCGCCGGTGATTGCCCCGGTTGCTTACCACGCCTGATTTGGGAGAACACAATAATGATCAAGCACGATCAAATCGAGAGGAACGTAGGCCTACTGTTCATCTTCACGTTGTTTGTGGTCATCTGGGGTGGCTTGCTGGAAATCGTTCCGCTCTTTTTCCAGAAGTCGACGACGACACCGGTCGAGGGAGTGGCGCCCTATAGCGCCGAGCGCTTGGCCGGCCGTGAAGTCTATATCCGCGAAGGCTGCTACCTCTGCCACTCGCAGATGATTCGTCCGTTCCGCGCGGAAACCGAGCGTTACGGCCACTATTCGGTCGCCGGCGAGTTTGTTTACGACCATCCGTTCCAGTGGGGCTCGAGGCGTATGGGTCCCGACCTGCATCGCGTCGGCGGTCGTTATTCCGACGAGTGGCAACGCGCCCACCTGATGAATCCCCGTGACGTGGTGCCGGAGTCCAACATGCCTGCCTTCGCTTTCCTGGCGAACACCAAGGCCAAGGATACGGTGGCTGCCGATATCGAGGCCAAGATGAAGCTCATGCGCAGCTTTGCCAATCTCCGCAGTCTCCCGACCTACTCCGACGACGAGATTAAGGGGGCCAAGGCCGCCATCGGCGACAAAACCGAAATGGATGTCCTGATTGCCTACCTGCAGGGCATGGGTACGGCTCTCGGCACGATGAAGTAACAGGCCATGGACATCAACGATCTGCGTTCCCTCCTCACCGTTGCCGGGTTGCTGTGTTTCCTGGCAATTGTGGGCTGGGCCTACGGCAAGGGCAGCAAGAAGGGGTTCGAGGAAGCTGCCAACCTGCCGTTCGCGGAGCACGATGATCAGGCTGCGATGGCTTGCCCATCGCAGCCGCGCTGATAAAAGGAAAGCAAATGAGCGATTTCGTTAATGAGTTTTGGAACATGTACGTCATTGTGATCGTCGTGGTCAGTATCCTGGCTTGCGCGGCGTTGCTGATCGTACAGGGCAAGGCGAAGTTCACGCCGGGCAAGACCATGGGTCACGTCTGGGATGAAACCCTTGAGGAGTACAACAACCCGATGCCCAAGTGGTGGAGCTGGATGTTCGTCATCACTGTGGTCTTCTCGATGGTTTACCTGGTGCTATATCCGGGCCTGGGCAGTTTCAAGGGCCTACTGAACTGGACCTCGTCCGGTCAGTACAAAGCGGAACGCGAGAGGATGGACCGTGTTGTACAGCCGCTGTTCGACAAGTACCGGGCGATGGATCTCCAGGCCATGACCGGCGACAAGCAGGCCATGGAAATGGGCAAGCGCATGTTCCTGACCTACTGCATGCAGTGCCACGGTGCTGATGCTCGCGGGGCCAAGGGCTTCCCGAATCTGACTGACAGCGACTGGCTGTATGGCGGCGCTCCGGAGCAGATCGAGGAGAGTATTGCCCAGGGCCGCATGGGCGTCATGCCGTCGCATGCGCAGCTTGGTGCCGAAACCATCAAGGATTTGGCCAACTACGTCCGTTCCCTGTCCGGTCTGCCTAACGATGCCGTGCGTTCCGCACGTGGCAAGGAAGCCTTTACCAGCGCCGGTTGTGTCGGTTGCCACGGTGAGGATGGCAAGGGTATGCAGGCGATTGGTTCGCCGAACCTGACCGACAAGGTCTGGCTGTACGGCTCCTCCGAGGCGACCATCATCGAGACCATCACCAACGGCCGGCAGAACAAGATGCCGGCGTGGAAGGAATTCCTCGGTGACGCCAAGGTCCACATGTTGGCTGCCTATGTGCTCAGCCTGGGCCAGAGCGCTAACAAGTAATGCATCCGACGGGGCGGCGAAGCCGCCCCGTTGTCTTTTCTCCTATCTGTATCAAAATGATGTTTCGCTCTTGACCGGGGGCGGCCAAGCGTTATTTCGATACCGATAAGGACATCATGGAAAGCAAGGAAAAAAGCACTCCGGGCGCAGCCGCCGAAACGGCGGTCTCTTTCTACGAGAAGCACAAGAAAGTCTACATCCGCGATGTCAAGGGTTGGTGGAACACTTGGCGCTGGGTGTTTGTGTGGTTTACCCAGATTCTCTTCTACGGGTTGCCGTGGTTGGAGTGGAATGGGCGTCAAGCCGTGCTGCTCCACTTGGTCGAGCGCAAATTCTATTTCTTCGGCTTGATACTGTGGCCGCAGGACGTGTTCTACCTGGCCCTGCTGTTGATTATTTCGGCCTACGCCTTGTTCCTGTTCACCGCCGTCGCCGGCCGCTTGTTCTGTGGCTACGCTTGCCCGCAGACCGTATACACCGAGATTTTCATGTGGATCGAGAATCGCATCGAAGGCGATCGCCCGGCGCGCATGAAGCTAGACAAGGGGCCGCTCAATGCGCGCAAGTTGCGGCTGAAAGCAACCAAGCATGCAATCTGGCTTCTGATCTCGCTGTGGACCGGCTTTACGCTGGTTGCCTATTTCACGCCGGTGAGGGAGCTTCTTGCCGCGTTGCCCTTCGGTCTTTCCGGCTGGGAATTGTTCTGGGTTTTCTTCTATTCCGGCTTCTGCTACATGCAAGCTGGTTTTCTGCGCGAGCAGGTGTGCAAGTACATGTGCCCCTATGCTCGTTTTCAAGGGGTGATGTACGACCCGGATACCTTGGTCATTACTTATGATCCGGAGCGTGGCGAGCCGCGCGGTGTTCGGCGCAAGGGCGTCGATGCCAAGGCGGCGGGGCTCGGGGATTGCATTGAGTGCGGATTATGTGTCGTGGCCTGCCCGACCGGGATCGATATCCGCAACGGAATCCAGTACGAGTGCATCGGCTGCGGCGCTTGCATCGATGCTTGCGATCCGGTTATGGACAAGGTTGGCCTGCCGCGGGGGCTGATCCGCTATACCACGGAGAATGCGCTGGCCAGGCATTTCTCCGCCAAGGAGATCATCCGTCACATCCTGCGTCCGCGCATCGTCGTCTATAGCATGATCTTGTTGGCGATTACCGCGGCGGCGATCTGGTCACTGGCTACCCGCGTACCGCTCAAGGTAGACGTCATTCGCGATCGGTCCACGCTGGCCCGTGAGGCGGATGATGGCTGGATCGAGAACGTCTACAACCTCAAGATCATGAATACCACCGAGACGCCGAAACGCTACGTCTTGTCGGTCGACGGACTGGCTGGCATCGAACTCGCCGGTGATCACTCGGTCGATGTCGATAGCGCCGAAAACCATGAAGTCACCGTTGTCGTCCGGGTTCCGCCCGAGTCTGGGCAGCACGGCGCCAATACCATCCACTTCGGAGTCAAAGCCGAAGGGGATGCAGCAATCGCCGTGCGCGAAAAAGCGACTTTCTTACTTCCCTGAACAACATGAACAATTCTATGACATTGCAACGCGACGACGCTCCCTGGTACAAGCAGCGCTGGCCCTGGTTCCTGATTGCTGGACCGGCAATCGTTGTCGTCGCCGGCGTGGTGACAGCGTGGATAGCGGTGGAGAGCAACGACGGCTTGGTCACTGATGACTATTACAAGGAGGGGATGGCCATCAATCAGCGTCTGCAGCGGGACCACCGGGCCAGTTCCCTCGGTTTGCACGCTGATGTGATGCGTTCCGGCCTAAACGTGCGCCTGATGCTGTCAGCTGCCGCCGGCCAGGTGGAACTGCCGGCGGCGATTGTGCTGCATTTGACCCACCCGACGCGCGCTGGTCAGGATCAGGCGGTGGAAATGATTTCTGAGGGGGCGGGATTTTACGATGGAAAGCTGACCGCCGACATTACTGGCAGGTGGCTTGTCATGATTGAAGATCCAGCCGGACAGTGGCGGCTTCAGGGTGAGTGGCAGGCTGATTCGGAGGAGCCGCTGCGCTTGCAGGCGAAGGCGGAGAAGTAGTTTTTTGTTACAGGGAGGTGATACATGGCTTGGGAACTGTTGTTCAAGAGTGATATCGGCCTGATGAGCCTGGTCGTTATCGTTGGTTGCGTGGTAATCGGTGCCGTGCTGGCCAAGATTGTTGTGAGCAAGATCAACGAGGAGTCTCGCAAGCTCGGCAAGTGACGCTTATGGCGCAAGGTGTATAGCAGCCCCCGTTCGCTTCCGGCGTCCGGGGGTTGTGCTTTTTCCGGGCACCGGAGGCCGGATGGACCAGCAGACCCGTGTCGCGGTGCATTTCAGCCCGGACGATTGAGCGGTTGAGCCGGCGCCAACTCTGCTTCGTGGAATGTGTAACGACCTTGCCGCCGGTCGGCCAGGTAGCGTTCCAGGCACAGGGTGACGCTGCGGAAGGAAAGTTCGGCCCAGGGAATTTCCGGCAGTGCGAACAATTCAACCTCCAGGCTTTCCTCGCCGACGGAATACTTCGGTGTGGCCAGCCGGCCACGGTAGAAGAGGTGTACCTGGTTGATATGAGCGATGCTGATCAGCGCAAACGGGGCGTCGATGATGAGGTCGGCACCGGCTTCCTCCCTAGCTTCACGGCTGGCGGCGGCGGCGGTGCTCTCGCCGTTTTCCATGAAGCCGGCAGGCAGGGTCCAGAAGCCGCGGCGCGGCTCGATGGCACGCCGACACAGCAGAATCCGCCCTTCGTACTCGGCCACGCAGCCGACGACGAGGCGCGGATTTTCGTAATGGACATGGCCGCAGGCATTGCATACATGGCGCGGCAGGTTGTCGCCCGCCGGGACGAGGAACGAAACGCCGGCTCCGCAGCGGACGCAGTAGCTGATCACGATGTCGAGTATGGAATGGATCGCGTCCAGTTTAGCACCGAAGCCGGTGCTATCCGCCGCTACGGGCGCGGCAGCTTTCTTCCTTTGCATAGCGGCAAGGCCTGTGGCTACAATAGCGCACGCTAAAAATACGCGCATGCGCCGGCTGCTGATCGGCGTCCCAGGGGGCTTTGCATGTTTCTTCTTGTTGGTTACGTCATTATCCTGGCTGCGTCGCTGGGAACCTACGCCATGCACGGCAACCTGCTGGCGCTCTGGGTGCCCGCCGAATATCTCGCCATCGTTGGTCTGACCATCGGCGCTTTCGTCGGCGGCAACGACATCCGCATCATCAAGGCGACTGTTGCCGCCATTCCGGGGGCGCTCAAGGGGTCCAAATTCACCACTGCCTTCTATGTCGACGTGCTGGCTCTGCTGTATGAAATTTTGTCCAAGGTGCGCAAGGAAGGTTTGATGTCAATCGAAGGGGATGTCGAGAATCCCGAGGCCAGCCCGATTTTCACCAAATACCCGAATATCGTCGCCGATCACCATGTGATCGAGTTCATGACCGACTACCTGCGCATGATGGTCGGTGGCAATCTCAACACGGTCGAGATCGAGAGCCTGATGGATGTCGAACTGGAAACGCACCATCACGAAACCGCGGAGCCGGGTCATGTGATGAGCAAGTCAGCTGATGCCTTGCCCGCTTTCGGTATCATCGTCGCGGTCATGGGCGTGGTTAACGTCATGGGCTCGGTCGGGGAGCCGCCGGCAATACTGGGTAGGATGATTGGCGGGGCGCTGGTCGGCACCTTTCTTGGCATCCTGATCTCTTATGGTTTTGTCTCGCCGCTGGCTGGCCTGTTGGCGCAGAAGGCGCACGAGGGCGGTACGGTCTTCAAGTGCATCAAGCAGGTTCTGCTGGCGTCGATGTCCGGTTATGCGCCGCAGGTGGCCGTCGAATTCGGTCGCAAGGTCCTCGATTCGACTACCCGTCCGTCCTTCCGCGCGCTGGAGGATGAACTCAAGGCGCGCAGAGGCAGGTGATCTTGTCGCTACGCGATAGGGCTTCCGGATGAGCGACGACTCCACTCGCCCCATTATCATCAAGCGCAAGAAGGCGGCGGCCGAAGGCGCCCACGGCGGTGCCTGGAAGCTTGCTTATGCCGACTTCGTGACGGCGATGATGGCTTTCTTCCTGCTGATGTGGCTGCTCGGGTCGACGGCCCGGGGCGATTTGCAGGGCATTGCCGATTATTTTCAGAATCCGCTCAAGATTGCCCAGTCCGGTGGTTCCTCGGCTGGCGACGCGACCAGCATCCTGCAGGGGGGCGGCAAGGACTTGACGCGCCAGGCGGGGCAGGTCAAGCAGGGCGATGTCGACGTCAAGAAAAGCACCTCGTTTTCCAAGGAGGCGCAACTCGAGTTCCAGCGTCGGGAGGCGGCACGCTTGGAGGCACTCAAGGCCGAGATCGAAAAGCTGATCGAACAGAGCCCGGAGCTGGCACAGTTCAAGAAGCAGTTGCTGCTCGACATTACCTCGGAAGGTTTGCGCATCCAGATCGTCGACGAACACAACCGGCCGATGTTCGATTCCGGTGGCGCCGAACTCAAGCCCTATACCCGCGACATCCTGCGCCTGATCGGCAAGGCCCTGAACGGCGTCAGCAATCGCATCAGCCTGGCCGGCCATACCGATGCCGCGCCCTACGCGGGTGGTCAAGCCGGGTTCTCGAATTGGGAATTGTCGACCAATCGGGCCAATGCCTCGCGCCGCGAGTTGATCGCCGGCGGCTTGGCGGACAACAAGGTGTTGCGTGTCGTCGGCTTGGCGTCGACGGTGCCGTTCGACAGAAACGATCCGCTCAACCCGGTCAATCGACGGATCAGCATCGTTGTTTTGAATCAGAAGACGGAGTTGGCTCTGCTGCAGGAAGACGGACCGGAGGCCAGCGTCACTGGTGCCGACGAGGTCGACGGCGCCTTGGGCATCCGGGGGGCAGGCGAGGGCCATTAGTGCGGTGTGCCGTCGCTGCGGGGCAGAATAGCGATTTGATGACAGGGGAAAATATGGCGAAAAACGTACTCGCGGTCGATGACTCCGCATCCATCCGCCAGATGCTGACTTTTACCCTCAAGAGTGCTGGCTACGATGTTGTGGAAGCGATCGACGGCTTGGATGGCTTGGAAAAGGCCAGGGCGCACGATGTCCATCTGGTGTTGACCGATCAGAACATGCCGCGCATGGATGGACTGGCCCTGATTCGGTCGTTGCGCGAGATGCCGCAATATGCCTCGACGCCGATCTTGATGCTGACCACCGAGTCGTCCGACGCGATGAAGTCGCAGGGGCGCGCGGCCGGCGCTACTGGCTGGCTGGTCAAGCCTTTCGATCCGCAAAAGCTGATCGAAGTGGTGCGCAAGGTCATCGGCTGAGTGCCGGACAGCCTGCCGGCGTCGAGAACGCGCTTGCCGGTTGTTGTCCGCCGATCCCCAGTCTTCTGGTCATGATGAGAGGATGATGTGCCGATCGACATGAGCCAGTTCTATCAGGTGTTCTTCGACGAATCGGCGGAGCACCTGGAGACCATGGAGACCTTGCTCCTCGAACTGGATGTCGCTAATCCAGAAGCCGAGCAACTCAATGCCATTTTTCGGGCTGTCCATTCGATCAAGGGTAGCGCCGGCACCTTCGGTTTCACCGACCTGGCCGAGACCACGCACATTTTGGAGAATTTGCTCGATCGCATCCGCAAGCACGAATTGGGCTTGCAGCCGGAGATGGTCGATACCTTTCTTGAGTCCGGCGACCTGTTGCGCAGAATGTTGGAGGCGCATCAAGGGCGCGGCAGCGTCGATAGCGATGCCGTGCAGGCAACCTGTGCCCGTTTGCGCCAGTTGTCCGACGCTCGGCCGGCGGGAGGCGGCACGGTTGCCCCAGTGCGCCGGTCGGCGCCGGTTGCCGCTGCCGCGGCGGCCAGCGAGGTAGCGCCTGCGGTTGCATCACCCTCGGGACGGCGCGCTTTTGGCATCGAGTTTGTGCCGACCGAAGTGTCCGCCCATAGTGATGGCATCGAACGGCTGCTCGTCGAACTGCGTCGCCTAGGCGAACTGGAAGTACTCAACCAGCCCGATGCCGAGGATCGGGGTGTCGGTTTCTGGAGGCTGCGCTTGACGACCACGGCAGCGCCGGAAACCTTTTCCGAGGCTATCGATTTCATCGCCGAGAACGGTGCCTGGCGGGTGGCCGAGGAGGCAGTCGTCGAGTCTACGGGTGACGGGGGCGATTTCGATTTCTACGGCGATGTACCGGGCGTGCCCGGGGAAAACCGAGGTTATGGTTTCTTCGTCGCGCTCGAACCGCCGCCGGGCAATGGTGCCGAGAGCGGATCGGCCGATACCGATGCCGACGATGGTCCGGACGCTGCGCCGGCGACCGAGGAGGATGAGGTCGGCTATGGCTTTTTCGCGCCTTTGCCACCGCTGGTGCCGGCGCCCAGCGTGGTTCCGGCTGGCGGCGAGGCGGGCGAGGGTTGCGCCGTGTCCCTGCCGTCACCGCCGGCCAGGACGCCCGAGCACCGGGCGACAGCGGTGGCTGATTCGTCGATCCGGGTCAGCGTCGACAAGGTCGATCAACTGATCAACCTGCTCGGCGAGTTGGTGATCACCCAGTCGATGCTGCAGCAAACCGCGGTGCAGATGGGCGAGGCGGCGCCGGAGCGCTTGCTCGGTGGCCTCGGGCAATTGGAACGCAATACCCACGCCTTGCAGGAAGTGGTGATGTCGATCCGTATGCTGCCGATTTCCTTTGTTTTCTCGCGTTTTCCGCGCGTCGTCCGCGATTTGTCGGCCAAGCTCGGTAAGCAGGTCGAGTTGAAGACTTCGGGCGAGACGACCGAGTTGGACAAGAGCCTGGTCGAGCGCATCGCCGACCCGCTTACCCACCTGATTCGCAACAGCCTCGACCACGGCATCGAGATGCCGGAAGCGCGACTTGCCGCTGGCAAAAACCCGGTCGGCACGATTACGCTGAAAGCCTCGCACCAGGGTGGCAGCGTTGTCATTGAAGTGGGCGACGATGGCGCCGGTTTGCCGCGCGACAAAATCATGGCCAAGGCCCGTGAACGTGGCTTGGCAGTGGCCGAGTCGATGAGCGATCAGGAGGTGTTCAGCCTGATTTTCGAAGCCGGCTTGTCGACGGCCGAACAGGTGACGGATGTATCCGGGCGCGGCGTCGGCATGGACGTGGTCCGGCGCAATATCCAGGAACTCGGTGGCCGCGTCGAGATCGACTCGCTGCTCGGTGTCGGCACCCGGATGACGGTGCGTCTGCCGCTGACCCTGGCCATTCTCGACGGCATGTCGGTGGCGGTTGGCGACCAGACCTACATCCTGCCGCTGTCCCATGTCGTCGAATCGTTGCTGCCGCAGCCCGGCGATGTCCGGACCCTGGCTAACCGGGGCCGGGTCATCGAAGCGCGCGGCGAGTTCCTGCCGGTGGTCGTATTGCACGAGTTGTTCGGCTTATGTTCGGCCTGGGATGACCTGACCCAGGGCATCATGGTCGTTGTCGCCGCCGGCGGCGCCAAGGCGGCGCTGTTCGTCGATGCCCTGGTCGGCCAGCACCAGGTCGTGATCAAGAGCCTGGAGGCCAACTATCGCCGGGTGCCCGGCATTTCCGGTGCGACTATCATGGGCGACGGTCGCGTAGCGCTGATTCTCGACGCGCCGGCGATTGCTGGTATGGTCCTGGCGAAAACGCAGACCACAGCGGGCTTGCCGCAATGAGGAGCAAGACATGGAAGTGAGGACCCAAGGGACGGCGGTGGTTGTGGACGAAGATTCGGTGGCCAGCGAATACCTGACCTTTACGCTGGGCAGTGAGGAGTATGCGATCGACATCCTCAAGGTCCAGGAAATCCGTGGCTACGAGCCGCCGACACGGATTGCCCACGCGCCGCCGTTCATCAAGGGGGTTATCAATCTGCGCGGTATCATCGTGCCGGTGGTCGACCTGCGCATCAAGTTCGACCTCGGCCAGGCTGAGTACACGCCGTTTACCGTGGTGATCATCCTCAACGTTGCGGGACGGGTCGTCGGTGCCGTGGTCGACAGCGTGTCCGACGTGATTTTCTTGAACCGGGCACAGATCCGGCCGGCGCCGGATTTTTCCGGTTCCTTCGATACCCAGTACATCATCGGCCTGGCCTCCCAGGACGGGCGGATGATGATCGTTACCGACATTGAGCGCCTGATGAGCGGCGCCGACATGGAATTGATCGACGACGCCACGGCGTCGAACCAAGAGCAGGGGAGCTCACGATGCTAAACAAGTTGCGTATCCGTACTCGCCTGATTTGGCAGGCGATCGGCATGGCCTTCTGGTTTACCGTATTGGTGGTCGTCACCGTCACTTATCTGCACGACCTGAGCCGGACCAGCGAGGCTGTCTATGTGGACAAGCTGGAGCCGGGGGCGATGGTGCTGCGCATGCAGACGCTGCTGGCCGAGAACAACCTGCAGCTCGCTGCCAGCTTGCTAGGCGCCCATGTCGGCCAGACGGTGGTCGAGTCCGAGAGGGAACAGCAGATGCAGCGCCTGGAGGCCAACCGCAAGCTGATCGATAGCCTGTGGCAACAGTTCTCGGCGCGCACGCTGGGCGAGCAGGAGGGGGAACTGGCCGAGGCCTACCGCCATGCCCGCGCCATCTATATCCAGGAGGGCCTGTTGCTGGCTGCCGAAGCCTTGCGCGCCGGCGACCATGGGCGAGCCGCCGAAATCTACATCGGCGTCGTCCAGCCGGCTTTTGCCAAGGCCAGCCTGGCGGCCGAGGCACTCAGCCACTACTACGTCGATAGCGGCCGTGAACTATTCGACGGCGCGCAACGGACCAGCGAGTTCTTGATCAAGCTGCTGGTCGCCCTGGCGCTGTTGGTGACGGCGCTGGTGGCAGCTTTTTCCTATGTCTTCGGGCGCAGCATCACCCGTCCGCTGGCCGAAACCATCGGCATCGCCAACGCCGTTGCCGCCGGCCACCTCGATAACCGAATTGACGTGCGCGGCGCCGACGAAGTCGCCGACCTGCAGCGCGCCCTGGCCAAGATGCAGGCTGACCTGAAGGAGCGGACCGAAGCCGAGCACCAGGCGGCGGATGCGACGATGCGCATCAAGGTGGCGCTCGACGTGACCTCGAACAACGTCATGGTCGCCGATCCGGACGGCTGCATTATTTACTGCAACGCCTCATTGCTTGCCATGATGCGCCAGGCCGAGAGCGACATGCGTAGCGAACTGCCAAATTTCCGTGCCGATGCCCTGCTCGGTTCCAGCATCGACCAGTATCACTCACAACTGGCGCAGCAGCGCCACATGCCAAGCGTCTATCGCGGCGAAATCAGCATCGGCAGCCGGTATTTCGTGCTGGCGGCGAGCCCGATCATCAACGAAGCCGGTGCCCGTCTCGGCACCGTCGTCGAATGGCGCGACCGCACCGCCGAAGTCGAGGTCGAGCGCGAAGTGGCGGCGATCATCGCTGCGGCGGTGGCCGGCGATTTCAGCAAGCGCATCGACCGGTCGCGGATGCAAGGCTTCTTCCATGACTTGTCTACCGGCATCAACCAGTTGCTCGAGGCGAGCAGCGCGGCGCTCGAGGATGTCGGCGCGATGCTCGCCCGCATGTCGCGTGGCGACCTGCGGCAGAAGATCGGTGCCGACTACCAAGGCATGCTCGGCCGCCTCAAGGACGACGCCAACATCACGGTGGATAAGCTGCAGCAGATCGTTCTGGCGATCAAGAGCGCCACCGATGCGATCAATGCCGCCGCTCAGGAGATTGCCGCCGGCAACCAAGATCTGTCGGGACGCACCGAGGAGCAGGCGAGCAGCCTGGAGGAAACCGCGTCGAGCATGGAAGAGCTTACCGGTACCGTCAAGCAGAACGCGCAAAATGCCCGCCAGGCCAGCGAATTGGCCGGTGCCGCGCAGCAGGTGGCGGTGCGTGGTGGCGAAGTGGTTGATCAAGTGATCGACACGATGAGTGCCATTCACCGCTCGAGCAGCAAGATCGGCGACATTATCGGCGTCATCGATGGCATCGCCTTCCAGACCAATATCCTGGCACTCAATGCCGCCGTCGAGGCAGCGCGGGCCGGCGAGCAGGGCCGTGGCTTCGCCGTGGTGGCGACCGAGGTGCGCAACCTGGCGCAGCGCAGCGCCACGGCGGCCAAGGAGATCAAGATTCTGATTTCCGACTCGGTGGAGAAGGTCGAGACCGGTAACCGTCTGGCCGATCAGGCAGGGCGGACCATGGACGAGGTGGTTACCAGCATCCGCCGAGTGGCTAACCTGATGCAGGAAATTTCCGAGGCCAGCCGCGAGCAGAGCGCCGGCATCGAGCAGGTCAGCAGGGTCATCAGCCAGATGGACGAGGTAACGCAGCAGAACGCCTCTCTCGTCGAGCAGGCGGCGGCCGCCGCCGAAAGCCTGGAGGAGCAGGCCAATGCGCTGAAGCGTGAGGTGGCGGTGTTTTCGCTGTCGATCGACAGCGAACGTCCGTTGGCCGAGGCGCGGCGGGCGGCACCGCTGCCGCAGCGCGAGCCGGTGCGGCTCAACAGCCCGCTGACGGCCAAGAGCGGTGTCCACTTGCCGGCTGGCCAAGATGATGAATGGGAGGAATTTTGATCATGGCCGATACCCCTCGTTTTACCTTCCCCGCTGCTACCGCGGCCATTCCCGGCCGCGATGGTGGAGTACGGGAATTCAGCTTCCTGCCAGCCGATTTCGAGCGGGTCCGCAAGCTGATCTATCAACATGCCGGCATTTCCCTGTCGCCGGTCAAGCAGGATATGGTCTATTCGCGCTTGGCCCGCCGCCTGCGCGCCACGGGCTGCCACAGCTTTGCCGAATACCTGGACGCGCTGGAGAAGAACGGTGGCGATGAATGGGAGCGTTTCGTCAATTCGCTGACCACCAATCTCACCTCGTTTTTCCGCGAGCCGCATCATTTCCCGATCTTCGCCGAGCATTTGCAGAAACTCGGGACGCAGCGCCAGATCCGCATCTGGTGCTCGGCCGCCTCGACCGGCGAGGAGCCATACTCGATTGCGATAACCGTGGCCGAGACCTTCGGCAGCAATCTCTCGCATGTCTCGATCATCGCTTCCGACCTCGATACCAACGTGCTGGAGACGGCGCGCAAGGGCGTTTATCCGATGGAGCGGGTCGACAAGCTGTCGCCCGAGCGCCTGCACCGCTTCTTCTTGCGCGGCACCGGCGCGCAGGCTGGCTATGTTTCAGTGCGTCCGGAGCTGAAGGCGCTGATCACGTTCCAGCGCATTAACCTGCTCGATTCCAGCTATGCCCTGAAAGGGCCGCTCGACGTGATTTTTTGCCGCAACGTGATGATTTATTTCGACAAGCCGACGCAGTACAAGATTCTTGCCCGTTTCGCTCCGATGATGCAGCCGGACGGCCTGATGTTTGCCGGCCATTCGGAAAGCTTCATGCATGCCGCCGATCTTTTCCGCTCGCTGGGCAAGACGGTCTACGCGCTGACCAAGTCGCGCTGAGAAGGCAGCCAGTGCGCTACGCCTACAACGAAAACCTCGCCGAGAACTGCTATTACGACCGGTATTTCCAGGTCGATGCGGCGAAGATTTTGCCCGGCGAATATTTTGTGTCCCCCCGCGGCATGCTGCTCGTCACCGTACTCGGTTCCTGCGTCGCCGCTTGCATCCGCGACAGCGAGACCGGCGTCGGTGGGATGAACCACTTCATGCTGCCCGACGACGGCGGCCGCGAGCATTTCGGTTCTTCCGCCCGCTACGGCACCTACGCGATGGAAGTGCTGATCAACCACCTGCTGAAATCGGGCGCCCGGCGTAACCGGCTTGAAGCCAAGGTGTTCGGCGGCGGCGCCGTGCTCACCGGCCTGGTCAGCAGCAATATCGGGATGCGCAACGCTGAGTTCGTGCTCGACTACCTGAAAACCGAGAAGATTCCCGTGGTGGCCAAGGACCTGCTGGATTCATACCCGCGCAAAGTCTATTACTTTTCCGATTCCGGCCGGGCCTTGGTCAAGAAGCTGCACCGCGTGCACAACGACACCTTGTTCAGCCGCGAACGGGCCTACAAGGATCGGCTGGCCGGTGCCAAGGTCGAAGGCGATGTCGAGTTGTTCATATGATCGGTCACGACCGATTTTCCACCCATGCTGATGGAGAGCTATGCCGAATAAGATTCGCGTCCTGATCGTCGATGACTCTGCGCTGATGCGGAGAGTGCTCAGCGAAATGATCAACGCCACCCCCGATCTCGAAGTCGCCGGCTGCGCGCCAGACGCTACGGCGGCGCGGGAAATGATCAAGCTTCTCAATCCCGACGTCGTGACGCTGGACTTCCATATGCCGGGGATGGACGGTATCGAGTTTCTCGATCGCCTGATGCGCTTGCGGCCGATACCGGTGGTGATGGTCTCGTCCTTTACCGAGGCCGGTTCGGAAACCACCCTGAAGGCGCTGGAGCTGGGCGCTGTCGACTTCATCGGCAAACCGCGCGCCGACGGACGGCGCCTCGACGATTACGCCGAAGAACTGGCCGACAAGATTCGTGCTGCCAAGGGCGCGCGTCTGCGCCGCCAGGGGGTGGCCGTGTTCGCCCCGCCGGCGGCGCAGATGCCGGCGCCGCCGGCCGGAAGTGGCGGTGGGCGAGGTGGCGGCAACGGGCGGATCGTTTTCGTCGGCGCTTCGACCGGCGGAACTGAGGCGCTCAAGGAACTGCTCCTCGGCTTTCCCGCCGATTGCCCGCCAACCCTGATCGTCCAGCACATGCCGGAAGCTTTCACCGCTTCCTTCGCCCGTCGCCTCGACGGCCTGTGCGCGCCGCGCATCCTTGAAGCACAGGGCAACGAGAAGGTCGAGCCGGGGACCGTTTACATCGCGCCGGGCCACTCCCACCTGCAAATCCGCCGCGGCCCCGCCGGCTATCTCACCGAACTGCTGAGCACGCCGCCGGTCAATCGCCATCGCCCGTCGGTCGATGTCCTGTTCGATTCGGCGGCGGCCCTGGCCGGGCGCCTGGCCGTTGGCGTCATCCTCACCGGCATGGGCAAGGACGGTGCCCAGGGCCTGTTGCGCATGCGCCGGGCCGGTGCCCAGACCTTTGGTCAGGACGAAGCCAGTTGCGTCGTCTACGGCATGCCGCGCGAGGCTTTCCTGGTCGGCGCCGTCGAAGAGCAGTGGCCGCTCGGCGATATCGCCCGGCGCGTGCTGGCCGTGACCCGCTGACCGATGCTTTCGCCATCGATTGGGGACTATGAGCCAAGTACCGGGACGGGCTTGTTGCCTATGGCCAAAGGTTTAAACTATGTGCAATGACAACCATCTGAACAACGGGACTCCCAATGCAAGCAAGCATTAGCAAGGATGCCGGCAAGGCCGTGGTCAAGCTGGCCGGCCGTTTCGATTTCAATACCCACCGTGAATTCCGTAGCGCCTACGAGCCACTGGTTGCGGATGCCGACGTGCAGGCGGTGGTGGTCGATTTTTCGGGCGTCGACTATCTCGACAGTTCGGCGCTCGGTATGCTGTTGATGCTGCGCGACAAGCTCGGTGGGGTCGGCAAGGAAGTTGTGCTGACCGGGGTGCGGGGTAATGTCAAGCAGGTACTCGATATAGCAAATTTTGGTAAATTGTTCCCGATTTCCTGAACCTTCTACTGCCCCCGGAGAATCCCGGAATGTCCGGTTTCCCGGTAGTTCTTGGCTATCGCGTTTGTCGGGGGTTGAAAAACGTGTATTCTTGGCCCTTCTCGGCCGATAGTGAGAGTAATCGGCCGATTGCCAGCAGTGCGAGGGAATGACGATGTCAGAGTTGCTGAAGAATATCGATGCGCGGACCAAGCTTGCCGGAACCAACAAGCTTGAGATTTTGTTGTTCTTTCTCGGCGTGGATCAGCGGACCGGGCGTCGCGAGACTTATGGCATCAACGTATTCAAGGTCCGCGAGGTGATGCGCACGCCGATGATTACGGCGGCGCCGGAAATGCCGGAGTCGGTCGAGGGCATGGTCAGCCTGCGCGGCGCGCTGGTGCCGGTCATCGATTTGGCCAAATATTCTGGCGTCAATACCGGGACGCCGCGCGAAATCATGATCGTCACCGAGTACAACGGCCATACCCAAGGCTTTCTGGTCGAAGGAGTCGATACCATTCTCCGCCTCGATTGGAGCAAGATGCGGGTGCCGCCGGAAATGTTGACGGCCCAGACCGGCGGTCTGGTCACGGCGGTGACCGAGCTTGAGGATGGGCGTCTGGTGATGATGATGGATGTCGAGAAAGTGCTCTCGGAAACCACCTCGATCGACAACGAGGCAATGTTCCGCGGCGTCGTGCCGCTGGAACGGCCGGATGCCACGGTTTATTACTGCGACGATTCCAGCGTGGCGCGCAAGCAGATCGAAAAGACGCTGGCGGTGATGGGCATCAAGGGCGTCAGCGCGGTCAACGGCATGCACATGTGGGAAGAAATGGAAAAAACGGCGGCCTACGCCAAGTCGGTCAACCAGCCGGTGTCCAATTTCATCAACCTGGTTCTGACCGATATCGAAATGCCGGAAATGGATGGCTATATGCTGACCAAGCGAATCAAGTCGGATCCGCGCTTCAGCAACATTCCGATCATCATGCATTCTTCCCTGTCCGGGATGTCCAACCAGAAGCTCGGGCAGTCGGTCGGCGTTGACGAATATGTTCCCAAGTTCGAGCCGCAGCGCCTGTCCGAAACCCTGGCGCGCCGCCTCGGCGTGACCGGCGAAGCGGCTCCGGCGGCCTGAGTTCTCAAGGGAGTTGTCCATGGATCTCGTCGAAAGCAAGAATCTACTCGATAGCGTCGATGCGCGTACCCGCCTCGCAGGCTCCAACAAGATGGAGATTCTGCTGTTCTCGCTGGGCACCCGCGAAATTTTCGGCATCAATGTCTTCAAGGTGCGCGAGGTCGGGCGCACGCCGCATATCACCAAGACGCCGAATATGCCGCGTGGCGTCGAGGGCCTGATCTCGCTACGCGGCAATGTCATTCCGGTGCTGTCGCTGGCCTCTTTCATGCAGCTCGATGGGGTGCCGGTCGGCCTAGGCAAGACCATGATGGTTGCCGAGTACTCGAAGCGCACCTTGGGTTTTCTGGTCCATGAAGTCGATCGCATCATTCGCGTCGACTGGGAGCGGGTCAAGGCGCCGGAAAGTGTGCTGTCCAGTAACCAGGGCCTGATTACCGCGGTCATTGACATGGAGGACGGTGGGCTGGTTTCCATTCTCGATGTCGAGCAGATTCTCGCCAACGCCTTCGGCGAAGTGATGATCGTCGATATCCCGCCGGCCCGTGTGGCCCCCGATACCAGCGTATTCTTCGTCGATGATTCGATCGTGGCTCGGCGCAAGATCGCCGAGGTGCTGGACAAGCTCGGCGTGCGCCACAAGCATGCGACCAACGGCCTGGAAGCCTGGACCCGGCTGCAGGGCATTGCCACCCATGTGCAGCAAAGTAGCCGCAACATCCGCGACGAGATCCGCCTGATCCTGGTCGATGCCGAAATGCCGGAAATGGACGGCTACGTGCTGACTAAGAACATCAAGTCCGACCCTCGTTTCGATGGCGTGCCGGTCGTCATGCATTCGTCGCTGTCCTCGGAGGCCAACCGGGCGATGGGCAAGTCGGTGGGCGTCGATGCCTATGTTGCCAAGTTCGATGCCGAGGCGCTGGCCGATACCTTGCGCCCGCTCATTGAAAGACAATAGGAAAAACTTCGGAGCACTCCATGGCTGCAGATCCAAAGATGAGATTCCTGGTGGTGGACGACTTCTCGACGATGCGTCGGATCGTTCGCAATTTGCTGAAGGAACTCGGTTTTACCAACGTGGATGAGGCCGAAGACGGGGCCATCGCGCTGCAGAAACTGCAAGGTGGCGGCTTCGAATTCGTCGTGACGGACTGGAACATGCCCAACATGGATGGCCTGACGCTGCTGCAGACCATCCGTGCGACGCCGACGCTCAAGCACCTGCCGGTGCTGATGATCACCGCCGAAGCCAAGAAGGAGAACATCATCGCCGCTGCCCAAGCGGGCGCCAGCGGCTACATCGTCAAGCCGTTCACAGCCGGAACCTTGTCCGAAAAGCTGAACAAAATTTTCGAGAAAATGGGACAGGCCTAAGGAGGCGTCATGACGGCAAGCAATGATTCCAACGAACTCGAAGCCCTGTTCGACTCGATCGCCTCCACCCCACCGGCGCCCGCACCTGCGCCGCAACCCGCGCCGGCTGCCACAGCGGCAGCGGCCGGCGACAGCGATGACTTGCAGGCCCTGTTCGACAGCGTCGCGGCAGAAACTGCCGGGGCTGCTGCTGCGGAACCGGTGGAGACGCCTGCGGTTGGTGCTGCGGCAGGCGAAACCTGGCCGAAGCAGGAGGCAGTGTTCAATCGTATCGGTCAGATGGCGCGCGCTCTGCACGACACTCTGGGCCAGCTCGGCTACGACAAATTGCTCGAAAAAACGGTCTCGGCCCTGCCGGATGCCAAGGATCGTCTGGCCTACGTTGCCAATCTGACCGAACAGGCGGCTTGCCGCGTGCTCAATGCCACCGACGTCGCCAATCCGCTGGTGGAAGACATCGAAAATAGCTCGCGCGCGCTCGGCTCCCGCTGGGACCAGGTTTTCGCCAATCAACTGGGAACCGACGAGTTCAAGGCGCTGGCCAGCGAAACCCGGGCTTTCCTGAATCAGCAGTTGCCGGAAAAGACCCGGGCGACCCATGCCCAACTGACGGAAATCATGATGGCGCAGGATTTCCAGGATCTGACCGGGCAAGTGATCAAGAAGATCGTCGCCCTGGCCCAGGAACTGGAGTCGGGCTTGATGGGTGCGCTGCTCGAAACGGTCCCCGACACCAAGCGGACCGATGAAGTGAACAACCTGATGAATGGGCCGGTGGTCAATGCCGCAGGGCGAACCGACGTGGTGGTCAATCAAGCGCAGGTGGACGACCTGCTCGACAGCCTCGGTTTTTGAGGGAGAGCGACGATGAGTGATTTCGCTGGGATGGAGGATCTTCTGCAGGATTTTCTGCAAGAAGCCTACGATCTGCTTTCCGATGTGGATAACAAGCTGGTCGATCTGGAGCGGATGCCTGACGACCGTGGTCTGCTGAACGATATTTTCCGCGGTTTTCACACCGTCAAGGGTGGCGCCGGCTTCCTCAACGCCAGCGAACTGGTGACGCTGTGCCATTTGACCGAAAGTTTGTTCGACCGCTTGCGCAATGGCGAGTTGGAACTGACGCCCGAACTGATGGACATCATCATGGCCGCCACCAAAGGGGTGCGCGACATGTTCGGCGAACTGGGCCAAATGGTGATGCCGCAACCGGCCGATCCGACGGTGATCGCCGCCTTGCAGGGGGCCTTGAGCGGCCAGATGCCAGGTGCTGCGACGCCGCCGGTCCTGCCGGCTGAACCGGTACCGGCCAAGGCGGCAGCATCGGCGGCGCCGGGTTCCGGCAGCGAGCCGGACTGGCAGGCGCTGCACGCGACCCTGACCGGTCAGCCGGTTGGGGCGGCGGTCACGCAAGGGGAATTGATCACCAAGGCCGAGGCGGCGCCGGCTCCAGCTCCGGCGCCTGCCGGCGCGGTTGCGCCGGTGGCGGGCGATCCGCCGGGAACGCCGTCGCCGTTCGGTCGACGTGCCACCGATCGGCCGGGTGGTCAGCCAACCTCGGCACGGCGAGCCGAAGAGCGGGGCGGGCGGGAAAGCACCATTCGTGTCGATACCTCGCGTCTTGACCAAGTGCTGAACCTGTCCGGCGAAATCGGCCTGACCAAGAACCGCCTGACCAGCCTGCGCGCCGACATTCTGTCCGGCAAGAACGATTCGGAAACCCTGCACGCGCTTGATCAGGCCGTCAGCCAACTCGACCTGTTGGTATCCGACCTGCAGAATTCGGTGATGAAGACGCGGATGCAGCCGATCGGCCGGCTGTTCCAGAAATATCCGCGCATCGCCCGCGACCTTGCCCGGCAGCTCGGCAAGGATGTCGAACTGGTGTTGGCCGGCGAGGAAACCGAAGTCGACAAGACGATGATCGAGGATCTGGCCGATCCGTTGATTCACTTGATCCGCAATGCCGTCGATCACGGCGTCGAGATGCCGCTCGAGCGCCAAGCCGCCGGTAAACCGGCGAAAAGCTTGGTCCGCCTTGAGGCGCGTCAGGAAGGCGATCACATCGTTCTGATCATCGCCGACGATGGTAAAGGCATCAGTGCCGAGCGCATCCGCGCCAAGGCGGTCGAGAAGGGGCTGATTTCCGAGGAAGAGGCGAATACCCTTGACGAGCGGCAGAGTCTGAACCTGATTCTCCTGCCGGGCTTCTCGACCAAGTCCGAGATTTCTGATGTGTCCGGCCGCGGCGTCGGCATGGATGTGGTGCAGACCAATATCCAGAAACTCAACGGCTCGATCGAGATCCGTTCGGAACCGGGCAAGGGCTCGGTGATTATGATTTCCCTGCCGCTGACCCTGGCCATTTTGCCGGTATTGTTGGTGTTGCTCGGGGATCAGCCATTCGCGTTGCCGCTGTCGCTGGTGCGCGAAATCCTGCCGATCGAACGGGAGCGCGTCCAGGAAGTCGGTGGCAAGGAGACGCTGGTCGTCCGCGGTGAGGTGTTGCCGGTGATTTCGTTGGCCCGTCTGCTCGGCTGGCCGCTCACGCGTTATCCGGAGTACGGCGTGTTCATGCAGACCGCCGAGCGCAGCTTCATCCTGGCGGTTGACAGCTTCGCCGGCCGTGACGATGCGGTCATCAAGTCGCTTGAGGATTTCCGCCCGAAGGGCGTGGCCGGTGTCACGACATTGTCCAACGGGCAGATTGTGCTGATCCTGGACATGAAGGAGCTGCTGGCCGATCTCGGCCAGCATCCAGACATGGCTGCCAGCTTGCGGGCGCTGGCTGCCGCCTGACCACGGGTCGAGCGCAAGCCGGGCCGTAACCACAAGCCTGACTGGCGCTGAAGGCGCCCCGAACTCGTGGCGAGGAAGCCCCAAGCTTCAGCTTGGGGCGTTTTTTTGTGTTTTCCGTCAACGAGTTGAAGATGCCCCTAGGGCAGGGCTATGTCCATCCCGTCCCCGAAGGGGTCAAAAAAACTTGAGGCGGCTGGCGTTTCCTTAAAGGGGGGCTTGCCCCCTCTTTCCTTTTTTGCAGGTTAACCATGTTGTCATGAGCTTGCGGCTGGCATCTCATAAACTAGCTAAAAAAACACGCGTACCTATTTAATTTTCTTGGTTTTTTCCTATAATAGCCTCATCAATCCCCGAAGACGGCTATGGCGGAAGAGAGCGATCTCGAGAAAACTGAGGAGCCTACAGCGAGGCGAATCGAGCAGGCACGCGAAAAAGGCCAGGTGCCCCATTCGCGCGAACTCGGTACGTTCCTGGTTCTGATCACCGCCGCTTCCACTATTTGGATGATCGGCGGTTGGTTTGTCCGGCGCGCGACGATGATCGCGCGCGAGGCCTTTACCATCGATAACGAGTTGGCTCGCAATCCCGGTTTACTGGTGCCGCATCTTGGCGCGGTGTTCGGCGATGCGCTGTTTCTGGTTGCGCCGTTCATAGGCGTCCTCGTGTTGGCCGCCCTGCTGCCGCCTTTCTTCCTCAATGCCTGGGTGTTTTCGCCGCAGGCCTTGGTGCCCGATCCCAAGCGCATCAATCCGCTGTCTGGCATCGGCCGGATGTTCTCGTGGAACAGCTTGATGGAACTCGCCAAGGCGGTGCTCAAGGCGAGTCTGGTCGGTGGTGTCGCCGTGCTGCTGATCTGGAATTCGCGCGAGGAAATTTTCGGCCTGCTGGCCGAGCCGGTGGATTTGGCGTTATCGCATGCCGGCCGCCTGATTTCCTTCTGTTTCCTGATTCTCGTGTCGACGTTGGCGCTGGTGGTGGTCGCTGATGTGCCGTTCCAAATCTGGCAATACTTCCACAAGTTGAAGATGACCAAGGATGAGGTGCGGCGCGAAATGAAGGAAATGATGGGCGACCCGCACGTCAAGGGGCGCATCCGTAGCCTGCAGATGGAGGCTGCCCGCCGCCGCATGATGTCAGCGGTGCCGGAGGCCAATGTCGTGGTCACCAACCCGACCCATTTTGCCGTGGCCCTGTCCTACAAGACCGGCATGAATGCGCCGAAGGTGGTGGCCAAGGGCGTCGGGACGATTGCCTTGAAAATTCGCGAAATTGCCGGCCAGCATGGCGTGCCGATACTCGAAGCGCCGCCCTTGGCGCGGGCCTTGAACAAGCACGCCGACTTGGATGCCGAAATTCCCTCCGCCCTGTACAACGCCGTGGCGGAGGTTCTTGCTTATGTCTATCAGTTGGCTGGCTGGCGGCAGACCGGCGGCACCTATCCGGTGCCGCCGCGCAATTTGCCGGTACCGCCCGAACTGGTGCCGGAGGCGGCGTAAATGGCGACTTCCTCCTCGCTCGGCATGCAGAATTTCCTGGGGCGGCTGAACGTCACCCAACTGGCCGCGCCGATGCTGATCATGATGATCCTGGCGATGATGGTGCTGCCGCTGCCAGCCTTCGTCCTCGATCTGTTCTTTACCTTCAATATCGCCATCTCGGTGCTGGTGCTGCTGGTCGCCATCAATACCCAGAAAACCCTGGACTTTTCCGTCTTCCCGACTGTACTGCTGGTGACCACGCTGCTGCGCCTGTCGCTGAACGTTGCCTCGACCCGGGTCGTGCTGATCGAGGGGCATACCGGCCCGGCCGCCGCCGGTAAGGTGATCGAGGCCTTCGGCCACTTCCTGGTCGGCGGCAATTTCGCGGTCGGTATCGTCGTCTTCATGATTCTGGTGATCATCAACTTCATGGTGATCACCAAGGGCGCCGGCCGGGTGGCCGAAGTGTCCGCCCGTTTCGCGCTCGATGCGATGCCCGGCAAGCAGATGGCCATCGACGCCGACCTCAACGCCGGCCTGATCGGCGAGGACGAGGCGCGGCAGCGCCGCCAGGATGTCGCCCGCGAGTCCGAGTTCTACGGATCGATGGACGGTGCTTCGAAATTCGTCCGTGGCGATGCCATCGCCGGCATCATCATCATGTTGATCAATATCGTCGGTGGCCTGTTTATCGGCATCTTCCAGCACAACATGGATTTTGCCGTCGCTGGCAAGACCTACACTCTGCTGACCATCGGTGACGGTCTGGTGGCCCAGATTCCCGGCCTGATCATCTCGATTGCCGCCGGTTTGGTGGTGACCCGCGTTTCCGATGATCGCGACGTTGGTCAGCAAGTGCTCGGGCAGATGTTCCGCAATCCGAAGTCGATGGCCATCACCGCCGGCATCATCGGCACCCTCGGTCTGATTCCGGGCATGCCGAATCTGGTTTTCCTACTGCTGGCCAGCACCACCGGTTATCTGGCTTGGCGCATGGGGCAGCGCGACCAGCGCATCGCTGCGACGCCGCCAGTCGCGGTCGCGCCGACGCCGGTGCCGGAAGCGGTTGAGGCCAGTTGGAGCGATGTCGCGCCGCTCGACGTGCTCGGCCTGGAAGTCGGTTATCGCCTGATCCCGCTGGTGGACAAGTCGCAGGACGGCGAATTGCTGCGCCGCATCCGTGGCATCCGCAAGAAATTTGCCCAGGAAGTCGGCTTCCTGGTGTCGCCGGTGCATATCCGCGACAACCTCGAACTCAAGCCGAACGCTTACCGCATCCTGCTCAAGGGCGTCGAACTCGGTGCCGGCGAAGCCTATGCCGGTCAGTTTCTGGCAATCAACCCCGGCCGCGTGGCCGGCACCCTGAACGGCACGCCTACCATCGATCCGGCCTTCGGTCTGCCGGCGGTCTGGATCGATGCCGGCCTGCGTGATAATGCGCAAGCCTATGGCTATACCGTCGTCGACGCCTCGACCGTCGTCGCCACCCACCTGAACCACCTGATTTTGACCCACGCCGGCGAACTGCTGGGCCGTCAGGAAGTGCAGCAACTGCTCGACCATCTGGCCAAGGAAATGCCCAAGCTGGTCGAAGACCTGGTGCCCAAGGTCCTGCCGCTGGGTACCTTGCAGAAAGTGCTGCAGAGCCTGCTCGACGAAGGTGTGCATATCCGCGATATGCGCACCATCATCGAAACTGTCGCCGACCACGCCAGCCGTACCCAGAACGCCGACGAACTGCTCGGCCAGGTACGCAACGCCCTGGGCCGCGCCATCGTTCAGCAATTGTTCCCCGGCAATGGCGAAATGCAGGTCATGTCGCTCGATCCGTCGCTCGAGCGCCTGCTCATGCAGGCCGTCGCCGGTGGCAGCGAAAACACCAGCTTCGAGCCGGGGCTGGCCGACACGCTGGTGCGTGAAGCGGCCGCCGCCGCCCAGCGTCAGGAAAGCCTCGGCATGCCGGCGGTATTGCTGGTGCCGAGCAGCCTGCGCCTGCTCCTATCCCGTTTCCTGCGCCGCTCCGTCACCCAGTTGAAGGTGCTGGCGCATAGCGAAGTTCCAGAAAATCGAATCATCAAGGTGACCTCGGTGATTGGGGGTACTACAACATGAACGTCAGAAAATTCATCGCCGCTAATCCGCGGGATGCCTTGCGCAAAGTCAAGGAGACGCTCGGCAACGACGCGATCATCCTATCCAACCGGGGAGTTCCCGGCGGCGTCGAGATCATGGCGGTTGCCGCCCGCGACATGGCAATGATCGCGCCGACGATGGTGGCGGACGTCCCGACTCCTCTATCCGAGCGCCGTCCTTTGATTGCCGACGACGATGATTACCGCGTTTCACTCAGTGCCGCCCGTGTTCAGGCGGCTGCGGTTCGGCATGCCATTCCCGGCCTGCAGCCGGCCGCCGCGCAACGTCCGGCGGCGACGACTGCCGCTCCGGCGCCCACTGCCCGTTCGACCGGCACGGTCAATGCCGGCATTCCCCGGACCGGCGCATTGCGCAATTTCGAGGCCGCGCGGCCACAGGCGCCGCTGCAAAGTGCGCCGGCGCCGCAGGCCGAACCGCCACGGCGGGCTGCCGAAGTGGTGCCGATGGAGGTCATGGACGAGATCCGCTCACTGCGCAAGATCGTCGAGCAACATCTGGCCGGCTTCGCTTGGGGCGAAACGGCCCGTTCGGCTCCGGTCAAGACGGAGGTTCTGCGGCAGATGCTCGATGCCGGCTTCTCGCCGCAATTCGTCCGTGACTTGCTGGCCGATCTGCCGTCCGAAATGGACGGTGTTCAGGCCATGGCCTGGGTCAAGGGAGCCGCCGACCGCTCGTTGCTGACCGTCGGCAGCGATACCGACATTGTTGACCGTGGCGGTATCTATGCCCTGGTCGGGCCGACCGGGGTCGGCAAGACCACCACCACCGCCAAGCTGGCGGCGCGCTGTGTGCTCCGCCACGGGCCGAACAAAGTCGCCCTGGTTACCACCGATGGCTACCGGATCGGCGCCCACGAGCAATTGCGCATTTATGGCCGCATCCTCGGCGTCTCGGTGTATCTGGTGAAAGATGCCGGCGAACTGCGGCAGACCCTGAAAGAACTACAGCACAAGCACATGGTCCTGATCGACACCATGGGCATGAGCCAGAAGGACAAGCTGGTGCCGGAACTGACCGATATGCTGGCCGGCTGCGCCGTGCAGCGCCTGCTGCTGCTGTCGTCGACCTCGCGCGGCGACACGCTCGATGACGTGGTCCGCGCCTACCAGGGCGACCGCCTGGCCGGCTGCATCCTGACCAAGATCGACGAGGCCGCCAGCCTGGCCACTGCCCTGGACGTGATCATGCGCCACGGCCTGCGCCTGCATTACGTGTCCAACGGCCAGCGGGTACCGGAGGATCTGCACCTGCCCAATCGTAGCTACCTGTTGCATCGCGCCTTCAAGGATCTGCCGGAAGCCTCGCCGCACAAGCATGCCGGCATCGAGCCGGTGCTGATGATGGCCAATGCCGGCATGATGGCGGTCGGGGCGCATCGTGGCTGATTTCCGCGTCGATCAGGCGGCCGGGCTGCGCCGGCTGCTCGGCGGCGGCCAGCAACTGCAGGTGGTGACTTTCGTTGCCGGTTGCGAAGGCGTCGGGCGCAGCGTTGCCGTGGCCAATCTCGGCGTAGCCCTGGCCCGTCTCGGCAAGGAAGTGCTGATCATCGATGAGCATGCCGCGCGCGATGACATCGCCGCCTCCTTCGGCCTGATGGCGCGCCATGACCTGCTCAACGTCGTACAGCGCGAAATCGGCCTGGCGCAAGTGTTGCTGCAGCCGATGCACAGCTTGCGCATCCTGCCTGCCGCGCGTGCCGTCAAGAAGCTCGGTAAGTTGTCGCTGGCGCAGCAGCAGACCTTGCTCGACGCTATGTCGGGGCTGGAACGGCCGGTCGACGTGATCCTGGTTGATGCCAGCATGGCCCATCCCGGCGGTTTTTCCCCCTTCGGCCTGGCCTCGCAGGAGGCGGTGGTGGTGCTATCGGCCAGCAGCGCCTCGATTACCGAGGCCTATTCGCTGATCAAGAAGGTCAGCCAGGCTTTTTCCCGCCGCCATTTTCGTATTCTGGTCAACAAGGTACGCAGTCACGCCGACGCCCGTTCGATTTTCGACAACATTGCCCAAGTCGCGGCCCAGCGCGGTATCGCGCAACTGGAATACGCCGGCGCCATTCCGCTCGACGAGGCGCTGCGGCAATCCTTCCAGTTGGCCCGGCCAGTCCTGGTGCAGGCGCCCGACTCGTCGGTCGCGGCGGCGTTCCGCGACATCGCCGGCGAACTGCTGCATTGGCAGAGCAGCGACGGCGGCGGCGGTGTCGAGTATTTCATACAGCAACTGTTACACTTGAGCCAACGCATAACCCCTAACGTACTGCGAGCTTGATGTATACCGCTGCCGGGCAGCCAGACAGGGAACAGTTGGTGCAGCGCTTCGTGCCGCTGGTGAAGCGCATCGCCTATCATCTGATGGCCCGTCTGCCGGCCAGCGTGCAGTTCGAGGATCTGGTGCAGAACGGCATGATTGGGCTGCTCGATGCGATGGATCGCTATCAGGAAGGCTTCGGCGCCCAGTTTGAAACCTATGCCACGCAACGCGTGCGCGGTGCTATGCTCGACGGCCTGCGCGAGAACGACTGGTTGCCGCGCAATCTGCGCCGGGAGCTGCGGCGCATCGAGGCGGCGATCAACCAGCTTGAGCACGAGCATGGCCGAGTGCCCTCGGAAGGCGAATTGGCCGAGGTGCTGGGCATGTCGCTGGCCGATTACCAGCACACGCTGCAGGAAGCGCGTGGCCACCAGATCGTCTATTTCGACGATTTTTCCAGTGATGGCGACGAGAGTTTTCTCGACCGCCACCTGACCGATAACGATGCCGACCCGGCCTCCATTCTTGAAGATCGCGATCTCCGCCAGGGGCTGGTCGACGCGATCGCCCGCCTGCCGGAACGGGAGAAGCTGATGATGGGCCTGTATTATGAGCAGGATCTGAATTTGCGTGAAATTGGCGAGATCATGGGTGTAACCGAGTCGCGCGTTTCCCAGTTGCATAGCCAGGCCATTGCCCGCGTGCGGGCGCGGATTGCCGGCGAGTTGCCCAAGGTGGCTGGCAAGCGTAAGGGGAAGGCGCTTGGATAAAATCAGTATTGCCGGCCTGCTGCTCGGCATGGTGGCGATTCTTGGCGGTCAGATGCTGGAGGGAGGGCATGTCGCTTCCCTGGCCCAGCCGACGGCCTTGCTGATCGTTCTTGGCGGAACTCTGGGCGCGGTGTTGCTGCAAAGCCCTTTTCATGTCTTCCGGCGTGGCCTGAAAATGACCAAATGGGTTTGGGTGCCGCCGGTGATCGAGCAGAAGGGCATGATCGACCAGATCCTGAGATGGAGCCAAGTGTCCCGCAAGGAAGGTCTGCTGGTGCTGGAAAACTACATTCCGGCGGTGAAGGATGATTTCACCCGCAAGGGCCTGCAGCTGCTGGTCGATGGTGCCGATCCCGAGCGTCTTCGCGAGTTGCTGGAAGTCGAGATCAATACCTTTGAGGATGAGTGGCGGCAATCGGCCAAGATCTGGGAGGCGGCGGGCGGCTATTCGCCGACCATCGGCATTCTTGGCGCGGTGATGGGACTGATTCATGTGATGGAAAATCTCTCCGATCCGAGCAAACTGGGTGCTGGTATCGCCGTCGCCTTCGTTGCCACCATCTACGGTGTCGGCCTGGCGAACCTGATCTACCTACCGATCGCCGGCAAGCTGAAGTACTACATCGGCCGCATGGTCGTGGTGCGCGAAATGGTGATCGACGGTCTGGTCGGCATTGCCCAGGGCGACAATCCGCGCATCATCGAAGGCCGTTTGCGGGGCTATCTGTTGTAATGGCCCGCCGTCGCCGCCGCGAGGAGGACCACGAAAACCTCGAGCGCTGGCTTGTCTCCTACGCCGATTTCATCACCCTGTTGTTCGCCTTTTTCGTCGTGATGTATGCCATCTCGTCGGTCAATGAAGGCAAATACAAGGTGCTGTCGAATGCCCTGGTCAACGCATTCAGTAACCAGACGGCGCAGTCCGGTGGGCAGCCGATTGCGGTCATCCAGGGGGCGCCGCCGGTGGCGGCGCGGCCGGTGGCCAAGGTCGACAAAGTACCGGATACGCGCAAGGCGGAGCAGCGCCAGCGCATGAAAAACATCGCCGACGAGATCATGGCCGCCCTGCAACCGCTGGTTGCCCAGGGTAAGGTCCGCCTGCTGGAAACCAGCCGCGGCGTGACCATCGAGATCAACGACAGCGTCCTGTTCCAGCCCGGCCAGGCGCGCCTGGAACCGGAATCGATCAGCGCCATGCGTGCCATCGCGGCCGTGCTGGCCAACTCCGATTTCCCGATCATCGTCGAGGGGCATACCGACAACATGCCGATTGCGACGCTCCAGTTTCCATCCAACTGGGAATTGTCGGCGATGCGGGCGACGACCGTGTTGCGCCTGTTCAACGACGGCGGCGTCGGCGCCGAGCGCCTGACGGCGATCGGCTATGGTGAAACGCGGCCGGTCGAGACCAATACGACGGCGGAAGGCCGGGCGCGCAATCGTCGGGTCAGTATCCTGATCGAATCCAACCGGCCGGAAGAGCCGACCGAACTGGCGGGTGAAACCCATTGACTCTGAAAACGGTAGTTGGACGCCAATGAATAGCCGCTTCTGTCCGCAATGCGGAAAATCTGCATATGGCTTTCCAAAATGTCCTTGGTGCAACGCTACCCACGGTTTATCTGAAACTTCCCAAGGTTATGTTCGTCTGCAAAATAGACGCTTGTGTAAATAGAGGGCAGCTTCGAATTGTTTTCAATCATCTTCATAAAATAAAGTCGATGCTGACCCCCATGGCGCTACCTTAAGCCATTGTCTTGCTTGCCATGAGGATGAGTTGGCGAGCGAAGGGACGAGGTGTGGTCAGCAGAGAATGGTTTTTAGGTCGTCGTTTAATGGCACGGGGTTC
>JAISPT010000016.1 GCA_031274715.1 Azonexus sp.
CACTCGCCGTCGTTGAACTTGCCGCTGGCCTCGTCGCGCCGGCCGAACAGGCGGAAATAGCCGGCCTTGGTCCACGTCGCCATCATCGCGATGTGCTTGACCTGCGGCAGGCCGTTGAAGCTCAGTTGCCCCTTGTCGCTGGTCGCCGGCAGGCCGGACAGGGCGCTGACGTTGTCGATGTGCACCCACACCGGCCACGACGAGGTATACGGGCAGGTATAGCCGGCGCTCTGCAACTTGTCGAGCATGCCCTGCATCTCAAACCAAGTGGCCGGCGGCTGCTCAGGATCGAGGCCGGCCTTGCGGAAGGCGTTCTTGTTGTAGAACAGCACCGGCGTCGAATAGACCAGCGGCAGCGCCACCAGACGGCCGCGACCATCGACGACGCCGGCCTTGAGGTCGCTGGAGATGTCGCCGTAGTTGAGCGGCTGGCCAGCCTTGCTCATCATCTGGTGCAGCGGCACGAAATGCGTCGGCTGGCTGAGAATGTTGCCCGATTCGGCGCGCCGCATCAGGTTCAGGATCGCCGGCTTGCCGCCCCTCTCGAAAGTCTGCAGGGTAATCGTCACACCGCTTTCGTTGTTGAAGCGGTCGACCACCTCCTGCAGCCGCTGCTCGGCCTGCGGCCCGAGGTTGTGGGCCAGTTCCAGGGTTACCGGCGCTGCAGGCTTGGCAACCGCCTTGGCTGCGGGTTTGGCGGCATGGACGGGAGCGATCAGCGCCCAACCGAGGGCAACGGCAATGCAGGCAGACAGTCTCAAGGCAGTACTCCGAAATGCATCGAATCGGTCATTATAGCCTTCGGGCGTCACCCCGGTTTCACCTTACGTCCTTGAATGTGCGAGAATTCATGACAATGAACAAGCGTCCCCTACTCATCGTCACGGCCGTGCTCTCTCTCGCCGGCTGCGATCAGATCAACGAGAAGCTTGGCCTCGACGATCCGGCCAAGAAGGAGGCTCGCACCGAAGCCGAAGCCAGGGCCGTCGGCAGCGCCTGCCGCCATTCTGGACGGGCCATCGAGGATTGCTACGCCATCTACGCCTGGTTGCCCAAGGCCGGGGTATACGCCGGCTGGCGGGAGATGGACGAATACATGCGCGAGAACAAGATCGAGACCATCGTGCCGCAACTGCCCCCGGCCGAACCGCCAGGGGCCAAGAAACGCAAGCCAGCGCCGGCCGCTGCCGAAGCCGGCGACGAGGCAGCGGTGAGCAACGGAGCCGCTCCGGCCGCCGACAAGGGCGACAAAAAGTAAGCGCTCGCCATCGGCCAAGCGGCGTGCATTGACGGTGGTTGGCGTTTCCAGTAGCGCTGGAATGGACGCCGCCCCCTGAACCCCACGCCGCCGGGTATAATCCGCGCCATGTCTGAAATCAATACCTTAGGTGGCGAAACCGCCGCGACTTCCGCTGCCGAAGCAGCTCCTGAAATCACTTTCGCCGACCTCGGCCTAGCACCCGAACTGTTACGCGCCGTCTCCGACGAAGGCTACACCCGGCCGACGCCGATCCAGGCCAAGGCCATCCCGCTGGTCATCAGCGGCAAGGACATCATGGGCGGGGCACAGACCGGCACCGGCAAGACCGCCGCCTTCACCCTGCCGATCCTGCAGCGCATCCTGCCCTTCGCCAGCAACAGCCCGTCGCCGGCCAAGCACCCGGTACGGGCGCTGATCCTGGCGCCGACCCGCGAACTGGCGATCCAGGTATTCGAATCGGTCAAGACCTACAGTCAGCACACGCCAATCCGCGCCATGTGCGCTTTCGGCGGCGTCGACATCAAGCCGCAGATCGCCGAGCTGAAAAAAGGCGTCGAGATTCTCGTCGCCACGCCGGGGCGGTTGCTCGACCACGTCGAGAACAAGAGTGTCAGCTTCAATTCGGTGCAGGCTCTGGTCCTCGACGAAGCCGACCGCATGCTCGACATGGGCTTCATCCCGGACGTCACACGCATCCTCAAGATGCTGCCAGCGCAGCGGCAGAGCCTGCTGTTCTCGGCCACTTTCTCGGAAGAGATCAAGAAGCTGGCCGACACCATGCTGCAGTCGCCCGTGCTGGTCGAGGTCGCCCGCCGCAACCAGGTCTCCGAAACCATCACGCACCGCGTACACCCGGTCTCCGAATACGGCAAGCGCGGCCTCCTGACCAAGCTGCTGCGCTCCGGCGAAATCCGCCAGTGCATCGTCTTCATGCGCACCAAGCAGGGTTGCTCGCGCCTGACCCGCGAATTGCAACGTGCCGGGTTGCGCGCCGATGCCATCCACGGCGACAAGAGCCAGCTCGACCGGCTGAAGGCGCTGGATGCTTTCAAGGCCGGCGAGACGCAAGCCCTGATCGCCACCGACGTCGCGGCGCGCGGCCTGGACATCGACGACCTGCCCTACGTGATCAATTACGAACTGCCGCACGTGCCCGAGGACTATGTGCACCGCATCGGCCGCACCGGCCGGGCCGGCCGCCAGGGCAACGCGATCTCGCTGGTCAGCGCGCATGAGGTCGGCTATCTGGTCGAGATCGAGAAGCTGATCAAGCGGCCGATCGAGCAGATCGAAGTGGCCGGCTTCGAGCCGGAACCGGAATACGAATACCCACCGGGCAATAAGCGCAAGCGCGGCGCACCGGTCAAAGCGCCGCTGGCGCAGCGGCCGGAACGGAGCGAGCGGTCGGAACGTCGGACGCCACGGCGCAACCCGATGATCGCCGCCGACGGTTTCGATTTCAGCAAGCCCTACGAAGAAGGCGCGCCGCGCGGCGAGATACCGGATTCGCCACAGGCCCCGATCAAGGCCGAACTGCACAAACCACGCAAGGTGGTGGCTGCCCTACTCGGCGGCCTCGGCCGCAAGTAAGCGCGCTCGCCCGCCAAATAAAAAACGCCCGGCCGGGCGTTTTTTATTTGTTTCAGCTAGCGCGGTCGCGGCGTAAAACCCGGCGGTGGTGCCGGCTTGGCCGCCGGTGCCGCTTCGACCAGCTTGATGATGGCCAGCGACAGGTTGTCGCCGCCGCCAGCAGCGCGTTTGCGGGCGATATCGATCAGCATTTCGCAGGCCATACGCGCCGTGTTGCCGTCGATCAGCGCGGCAAGTTCCTCATCCTCGAAATAGGCCCAGAGGCCATCCGAGGAGAGCAGGAAGGAATCGCCGGCAACCAGATCGGTCGACTCAAAAAAATCGAATAGCGGACTCTCCTGGCCGCCCAGCGAAGTCAGCAGAACATTACGGTTGGGATGGGTCAACGCCTGTTCGGGCGTGATGCGGCCGATGGCGATCAGATGTTCGACGTAGGAGTGGTCGACAGTGCGGTGCAGCAACTGATCGCCGCGAAAATGGTACAGGCGGCTATCACCACAGTATCCCCAAGTCACCTTGTCAGGCTGCAACAGCAGCATCACGGCGGTGCTATGCGGATCCTTCTCGTTCATGTAGCGCGAGGCCTTGATCATGGTGTGTGCCTCGCTCATGCTGTTTTCCAGCAGGCAGCGCGCGCTTTCCTCATCCGGCGAGAAGCGCTCCAGATTATTCTTCGCCGTATGGATCACCTGCTCGGCGGCCAGCGCCCCGCCGGTATGCCCGCCCATGCCGTCGGCGACTACAGCTAGGGCGACGCCGCGCCGGCGCGGATGCGGCAGGATCGCGACCCGATCCTGCTGTTCCTTGCGATCCCCCTGATGCTGTGCGGCACAGGCATCGATTGTCAGCGGCATTTCCCCTCCTTCATGGAGGGGAAGGTTATCACGAATGGCTGGCCTGCCATCCGCTCGGTGGATCGGCGACGGCGTTCCGGCCGGGTTGCCGGCGATACGATGGCGCGGTCGGTGGCAAAAAAATCGATTGTCGTGATTGACTAGTACGATTTCCTGGCTAAACGGGCTTGCCTCAAGCAAAGGCGGCCGGCCATAATTGCCTGTCGATCCCGTACCGACTGCGGGCACGGCGCAACATCCACATAATCGAACATCGTTATCCACAAGTGAGGACACCATGAGCAAAATGAAGGCAACCGTTTTCGTCGCGCCGGGCCGTATCGAGCTGATCGACAAGCCCATTCCGGAAGTCGGCCCCAACGACGCGCTGATACGCATCACGACCACGACCATCTGCGGCACCGACGTACACATTCTCAAGGGCGAATATCCGGTCAAGCCCGGCCTCACCATCGGCCACGAACCCGTCGGCGTGATCGAAAAATTGGGCAGCTCCGTGCAAGGGTACAAAGAGGGCCAGCGCGTGATCGCCGGCGCGATCTGCCCCAGCTTCACCTCCTATGCCTGCCAGGACGGCGCGCCGTCACAGGACGGCAGCTACCTCATCCCCACCGGGCAATGCGGCGGCCACGGCTACAAGGCAACCGCCGGCTGGCGTTTCGGCAACCTGATCGACGGCACCCAGGCCGACTACGTGCTGGTGCCCGACGCCCAGGCCAACCTCGCGCCGATCCCCGACGGCCTGACCGATGAGCAAGTGCTGATGTGCCCGGACATCATGTCCACTGGTTTCAAGGGCGCCGAAAACGCCAACATCAAGCTCGGCGACACCGTGGTCGTCTTCGCCCAAGGCCCGATCGGCCTGTGCGCCACCGCCGGCGCCCGCCTGCTCGGCGCGACCACGGTCATCGCGGTCGATGGCAACGATCACCGCCTGGGCATCTCGAAAGTCATGGGCGCCGACATCACGCTCAATTTCAAAAATTGCGATGTGGTATCGGAAGTCCTCCGGCTCACCGGCGGCCGCGGCGCCGATTCGGCCATCGAAGCGCTGGGCACGCAGGGCACTTTCGAGTCGGCCTTGCGCGTACTCAAGCCGGGCGGCACCCTGTCCAGCCTGGGCGTCTATTCCACCGATCTGAAGATCCCGCTGGCAGCCTTTGCGGCCGGCCTGGGCGACCACCGGATCAACACCGCACTGTGTCCGGGCGGCAAGGAACGCTTGCGCCGCCTGATGAACGTGGTCGCTTCCAGTCGGGTCGACCTCGGCGTGCTGGTGACGCACACCTACAAGCTGGACGACATCGTGGCCGCCTACGACCTCTTCGCCAACCAGCGCGATGGCGTGCTGAAGATCGCGATCAAACCCTAAGCATCAAACCGCTCACCTGCCGCCGCCCGGTGGCAGGTGAGCGGCGTAGGTTGTCGCGCGGCTTCAGCGCGGTAGCCAGCCGAGGCCGGCCTCGGTGGTCGTCAACGGCTGGTATTCGCAGCCGACCCAGCCGGCGTAGCCGAGCCGGTCGAGCAGTTCGAACAGGTAGGGATAGTGGATTTCGCCGCTTCCCGGCTCGTGCCGCCCGGGATTATCGGCAATCTGGATGTGGGCGATGCGCCCGAAATGAGCCTGCACCGTGCGAGCCAAATCGCCTTTCATGACTTGGGCATGGTAGAGGTCAAGTTGCAAACCCACATTGTCGCGGCCGATGGCGTCGAGCAGACGCCCCGCCCGGTCGATGTCGTCGAGCCAGTAGCCGGGCATATCGATGCGGCTGTTGATCGGCTCGATGGTCACCGTCGCGCCGATAGTCACCAGACGGTCAGCAGCGTGGCGCAGGTTGGCGATGTAGGTCGCTTCCAGGTCGGCCTCGGCGATGCCGGCTGGAGAAAGCCCCGCCATGCAGTGCAGGCGCCGGCAATCGAGCCGCCGCGCGTAAATCAGCGCCCGTTCGACACTCTCGGTGAATTCGTCTTGCCGTCCTGGCAGACAGGCCAAACCACGCTCGCCAGCCGCCCAGTTACCCGGAGGCAGGTTGAACAGCACTTGCTCGAGCTTGGCGGCGCGCAGCCATTCGGCTACCTCGTCCACCGGCCAATCGTAGGGAAACAGAGTTTCGACACCCCGGAAGCCAACCGCCGCAGCGCGCGCGAAACGCTCGGGAAACGGGACCTCGGTGAACAGAAAACTGAGATTGGCGGCGAATTTCAGCATGCGAGCAAGCATCGAGCGGTGGGGCGAAAAGTATAATCCGCCGATTACAAGGAGAGAGTACCGTGAGCGACCAGCCAACCGAACGCAAAGGCAACCGCCTGTCGAAAATCGTCACCCGCACCGGCGACGCCGGCACTACCGGCCTCGGCGACGGTAGCCGCACCACCAAGGACAGTCTGCGCATCGACGCCATCGGCGAAGTCGATGAACTCAACTCGACGCTCGGCGTGCTGCTCTGCGAAGACCTGCCGGAGGCCGTGCGCAGCGCCCTGCTCGACGCCCAGAACGACCTGTTCGACCTCGGCGGCGAACTGTGCCTGCCCGGCATGGCCGTGATCCAGGACGGCCAAGTCGCCCGCCTGGAAGAGCAGGTCGAAGCCTTCAACACCGGCTTGCCGATGCTCAAGGAATTCATCCTGCCCGGCGGCACCCGCCCGGCAGCACTGGCCCACCTAGCGCGCACCGTCTGCCGCCGCGCCGAACGCGCCATGGTCCGCCTGCACCACGCCGAGCCGCTATCCGACCCGGCTCGCCGCTACGTAAACCGCCTGTCCGACCTGCTGTTCATCCTCGGCCGCGCCCTCAACCGCACCGGCGGCCACGGCGACGTGCTGTGGCAAAAGAGCAAGAACGCATGAGCGCCTGCGTGATCGGCCACATCACCGTCAAGGACGTCGACAAATAGGCGCAGTATCGCGCCCAAGTGCCGGCAACGCTGGCCCCATGGCACGCCGAATTGCTGTTTCGCGGCCAACTTGCGGCGATACTCGACGGCCGGCACCAGCACACCGACACCGTCATCATCCGCTTTCCCGACCAGGCAGCAGCCGACGCCTGGCACGCCTCGCCAGCCTACCAGGCGCTAACTCCGCTGCGCCGTCAGGCGGCCGACCTCGAACTGCTGACCTTCACTGATTGAAGTCCTCCCTCTGAGGAACATCGATGACCGGGCTGGATAGGCAGCTCAGAAAAACTCCATCGAGTATGGAATTTCTTACTCCGCTGCCTCCGCCACCCGCCGCGCCCGGACAGCAGCGGCAAGCTGGTCCAGCATCTTGATGCTGTCGTCCCAGCCGATGCAGGCATCGGTGATGCTCTGGCCGTAGGTCAGCTCCTTTTCCGGCAGCAGGTCCTGGCGGCCTTCGACGAGGTGCGATTCGACCATGACGCCCATGATGCGCTCCTCGCCGGCGGCTAGTTGGGAGGCGACGCTGTCGCTGACTTCCATCTGCAGTTTGTACTGCTTGCGGCTGTTGCCATGCGAGAAGTCGACCATCAGTCGGGCGGCAAGGCCGGCCTGGGCGATCTCCTGACAGGCAGCGTTGACGCTGGCGGCATCGTGGTTGGGCTCCTTGCCGCCGCGCAAAATGACATGGCAATCCTCGTTGCCCAGAGTCGAGACGATAGCAGTGTGGCCGGATTTGGTGACCGATAGGAAATGGTGTGGCGAGTTGGCAGCGCGGATGGCGTCGACGGCGATGCGCAGGTTGCCATCGGTGCCGTTCTTGAAGCCGACCGGGCAGGACAGGCCGGAAGCCAGTTCGCGGTGCACCTGCGATTCGGTGGTACGGGCGCCGATGGCACCCCAGGCGATCAGGTCGGCGGTGTACTGCGGCGTAATGGTGTCGAGGAACTCGGTGGCACAGGGCAGATCGAGCTCGTTGATATCGAGCAGCAGGCGGCGCGCCAAGCGGATGCCTTCGTTGATGCGGAAGGTGTTGTCGAGGCGCGGATCGTTGATCAGCCCTTTCCAGCCGACCGTGGTACGCGGCTTTTCGAAGTAGACGCGCATCAGGATGACGAGATCGTCCTTGTATTTGTCGGCCTCCTTGGCCAGCTTCCTGGCGTAGTCCATAGCCACGTCGTAGTCGTGGATGGAACAGGGGCCAATTACCACCAGCAAGCGGTCGTCGGCACCGTGCAGGATGCGGTGGATGGACTGGCGAGCGCCGTAGGTGGTCTGTGCGGCGCGGTTGGAGACCGGGTATTCGCGGAAGACATGGGCCGGCGGTACCAGCTCCTTGATTTCCTTGATACGAACGTCGTCGGTGTTGGGTTTGCTTTGCGGCGTCATGGCCTGCCTTATAGGAATGCCGAAACGTTCTATTTTACCGGATGGGTATGCAGAATCTCCCAGCCCAGGAGTCGCGGCCGGGCAACCCGCTACCGGCGGCGAGACCAGGACGCCAGACCTTATTTCTGCTGTTTCTCGTAGAGTCCGACCACGTTTTCCATTTCCTCGAGGATGCGCTCGCTGGTCGTTGCCACCGCCAGCAGTTGCCGTTTGTCGCCGCTACCTTTCTGGTTCAGGGCATTCTCAAAGAACATCCACTGTTGCGCGACCAGTTCCAGGCTTTCCTTGATCAGCTGCGTATTGATCGGTGCCTGGTTCAATTCCTGCAAGGCCTGGACAAACTCCTTGCGGGCAGTAGCCAAGTTAGCTGCACTGCGGTCGTCAGCTACGCCCCAGGCTATCGCCTGATAGAACTTGGCCATGCGCTGCGACAGCATGCGCTGGCGGCCGGAGATGTTGACCAGGTGACCGGCGGTCGTACCCGACAGTTTTTCAAGCTGCACCGTCCCTTGGTGGGCGATGGCCAGCACTTCCTCGGAAACGGCCAGCACTTTGCGCCCGTTTTCCGGCGAAGGAACGCTGCCGAGCAGTACATCCTTGTAGGCCAGCCAGGCGGTTTCAAGTTTCAGATAGGTATTCTTGATTTCCGGCGTCGACGCGAAATTCTTGAGTTCGACCAACTGGCGGTCGAAGGTGGCGACCGAACTGTCCAGAATCCTCTTGCTGTTCGCGGCATCGACCTGCATGCCGATCTGGAAATAGGCCTTGGCCATGCGCTGGGACAACATGCGCTGCCGCCCGGCCTTGTTGATCGCCATATTGATATCGGTGATCTGCGCCAAGGCCTCACCGCCAGCCACAACCAGGATCAATGCGAGAAGCACGCTGGATAAGGCTCTCATATCCCCTCCGCAGATGGTTCATGGAAAAATCGGAGGGTAGCGACAGCGAAAAACCAAATCCATGATAAGCATCAACAATCGTTGGTCGTGCTTAACTCATTGTCGACCCATCCTGCGCCGACAACTGCAACGGAAACCGGTTGATGCCCGATCAGGGCAATTGCGTCAGGTAATGGGCAATGGCAGTGATGTCGTCGTTCTTCAGCGTCGACGTGGCAATGGCCATCAGCTTGTCGTTACGGATGCCCGTACCGTCGCGGTAACGCTGGATGCTGACCTGCAGGTAGGGTATCTGCTGCCCGGCCAAACGCGGATAGAGCTCCCCACCGTGGGCTCGCTCGCCATGACAACGGACGCACAGCTTGGTGAACAACACCTTGCCGCGCGCCACCAGGGCGGGGTTAGCCGGCGACGGCGGCACCGGCATGCTGGCGTAGTAGTGGGCGGTCTGCAGACGCTCGTCATCCTTGAGCACCTTGATCAGTCCTTGCATGAACGTGTTCTTACGCTCGCCGGTGCCGAACTTGCGAATCTGTTCGAGCAGATAGGCGGGATTCTGGCCGGCCAGGTTGGGTACCTCGGGGATCGTACTCACGCCATTCTCGCCGTGGCAATTGGTGCAGAAGAAAGTAACCTGCTTGCCGGCATCGACGGCCTGGCGGAGCGCCACCGGGTCAGTCGCGATGGCGTTCAGACGCTCCTGTGGCGTCTGGGCAAATGCCGAAGCGGAAAATAGCAAGCCTGCCATCACCAGCAATGAGCGCATCATGATCCCCCACAAAAAGTAGTAGTCATTATGCCGTCCCGCCAACCGTCAGTCCATCGATACGCAAAGTGGGTTGGCCGACGCCGACCGGCACGCTTTGTCCATCCTTGCCGCAGGTGCCGACCCCTGGGTCGAGGCGCAGGTCGTTACCGATCATCGAAATCCTGGTCATCGCATCGGGACCGTTGCCGATCAGCGTTGCCCCTTTGATCGGACGGGTCACCTTGCCGTCCTCGATCAGGTAGGCCTCGCTCATCGAGAACACAAACTTGCCGCTGGTGATGTCCACTTGGCCACCGCCAAAATTCACGGCGTAAATGCCCTTCTTAACCGAGGCGATGATCTCCTGCGGATCGTGTTGGCCGGCCAGCATCATGGTATTGGTCATGCGCGGCAGCGGCAGGTGGGCGAAGGATTCGCGCCGCCCGTTGCCGGTTGGGGCGACGCCCATCAGCCGGGCGTTGAGGCTGTCCTGCAGGTAGCCCTTGAGGATGCCATCCTCGATCAGCACGGTGCGCCGGGTCGGGTTACCCTCGTCGTCGATATTCAACGAGCCGCGGCGATCGGCAATCGTGCCGTCGTCGATGACGGTCACGCCCTTGGCAGCGACGCGCTGGCCGACGCGGCCGGTGAAGGCTGAGCTGCCCTTGCGGTTGAAGTCGCCTTCCAGGCCGTGGCCGACCGCTTCGTGGAGCAGGATACCGGGCCAGCCGGAACCAAGTACGACGGTCATCTGGCCGGCCGGCGCAGCATCGGCGTGGAGATTGATGAGCGCTTGGTGCACCGCTTCGCCGGCATAGCGGCGCAGCACCTCGTCGTCAAAATAGGCAAAATCGAAGCGGCCGCCGCCGCCGGCCGAACCCTGCTCGCGCCGGCCCTCTTCCTCGACGATGACCGAGATCGAGCAACGCACCAGCGGCCGGACATCGGCCGCCAGCCGGCCGTCGGAGCCGGCCACCAGGACCACTTCGTACTCGCCAGCGAGCGAGGCCATGACTTGGACGACACGTGGATCGACGGCGCGAGCGAAGCTTTCCAGGCGCTCCAGCAAAGCGACCTTGGCTGCCGCCGGCAGCGAGGCGATCGGATCGTGCGGCACGTACAGCAGCGGACTGTCGGCAGCGCGCTTCAAAGCCGGTACCGGCCCGGCCTGGCCGGCGGCAGCGATGGCGCGGACGGCGCCGGCGGCGTCGCCCAGCGCCCGGACACTGATGTCGTCGGAGTAGGCAAAGGCCGTCTTTTCGCCGGAAATGGCCCGCACGCCGACACCCTGGTCGATGTTGAAGCTGCCCGATTTGACGATACCCTCGTCAAGGCTCCAAGCCTCGGAACGCGAATACTGGAAGTAGAGGTCAGCGTAGTCGACCTGATGCGTCAATATCTGGCCAAAAGTCCGCGACAGATCGGCTTCGCTGAGCGCAAAGGGTTCGAGCAGCAGGGATTCGGCTTGCGCCAGGATGTTGGAATTCATCGGGACTCCTAGAAAAAACTGATGCCGCCAGGTTGCGGCGCGTAGCGAGCGGCAAGGGAAAGCGCGCTCGGGATGGCTTTCGGTTCGTTTGGCAAAACCCGGCGACACTCCGCTGGCTGCAGTGGCTGGGAAAGCCGTCGCCAGCGCTTATCCACCACCGTCACAGTTTACGGTGCGCCAGCGCCGGCAGGCTCTGGCGGATTTCGGCGATGCGCGCATGGTCGAGGTCAGCGATGGCGATGCCCGGCCCTTTCATCTTGCGGTCGAGAATCTCGCCCCAGGGATCGACGATCATGCTGTTGCCGTGCGTCACCCGGCCGCTTTCGTGACGGCCGCCCTGGGCTGCCGCCAGCACGTAGCATTGGTTCTCGATGGCCCGGGCGCGGAGCAGGATTTCCCAGTGGGCACGGCCGGTGGTGTCAGTAAAGGCAGCCGGTACCAGGATCAGGTCCACCGGCGCCAGAGCCCGGTACAGTTCGGGGAAACGCAGGTCGTAACAGATCGACAGGGCGATGCGGCCGAACGGCGTAGCGAGCGCCACCGGCCGGTCGCCGGCTTCGATGAACGCCGCCTCGTCATAGCGCTCGTCACCTTTGGTGAAACCGAACAAGTGCACTTTGTCGTAGCGCTGGACACAAGCGCCACTGGAGTCGTAGACCAGCGTCGCATTGCGCATCTTGTCCGACGTCGCGGCGGTCAACGGCAGCGAGCCGGCAACGATCCACACACCATGGCGCGCCGACGTTTCCGCCAGCCAGTCCTGTACCGGTCCGCGGCCGAAGTCCTCGCGGGCACGAACGCGATCGGCATCGACATTGCCGATAATCGGGAAATACTCGGGCAGCACAAGCAGTTGCGCCCCCTGGTCGACGGCCTCGGCGACCAGTCGGGTAGCGGCCTGCAGGTTGTCGCCGACGCGCGGGCCGGAAATCATCTGCAAGGCGGCGATGCGGCAGTTCTGCGGGTTCACGGGCGGGCCCCTGGTTGGGGGGCGGTCTGGGCTTCTTCACTCTGACCCATTGTGTTGACCTGCGGGTCACTCCAAGTGCCGGTAACGTGGTAGCGGTAGCTGATCAGGCGGTTGAGCGGCCGCCTGAGCACCGTGTTGGCCGCCAACACCGCCACGCCAACCACTGGATTGACCAGCGCGGCGGCACCGACGGCGGCTAGGCTGCCGACTTCCGGACGAACCACGACACGCAGGTCCTGCGTCTCCTGGCGCAGGTCGGTTTCGCCTTCTATCTCGATCTGCGCCGCCGGCCCGTTAATGCGCAGCGGCCCGACGGTGCGCATGATGCCCTGGTCGATGGCCAAGCGGCTGTCGATGCTGTCGAAGGCCAGGCCGTCGCTGAAAATGTCGCGGAAATCGAGCGTCAGCCGACGCGGCAAGGCCTGCAGCGAAATCAGTCCCAGCAACTTGCCGACCCCGGGATCGATCTGGTTGAACTGACCATTCCTGGCGTTGACGCGCATCTGCCCGCTCAGCGATGGGTAGTGGATGCCGGTCGGCGGCCCATTCCATTGCACTTTGCCGGACAAGGTCGCGGTGCCACGGCGGACCGCGTCGACGTGGCCAAGGCGGTTGAGCAACTTGCCGACATCACGGGCGTTGAGTTCAAACTCCAATTGCGTCTGATGGCGGCCGCCGGTGTTGGCCCAGACGCCCTTACCGTTCAGCGTGCCGTCCGGATTCTGCAAGCTCAACTGCTCCATGCGCCAGGCACCAGGCGTATTGTTGGCCTTCACTTCGAGGCGGCCAAGCGCCATGTCGCCGATGTGCAAATCATCCACCACCAGGTTCATGCCGGGCAGGCTGTTGACTCGGCTGTCACCGGCTGGCGCGCCTTCCGCGGCCGTCGGACGGACGATCAGGCGGCGCAAGCGGCCTTCCACCCAGCCTTCGCCGCCACTGCGCCAGAGCAGATCGCCGCTCGCCTCGTCGGCATCGATGCCGGCCCGCCAACCGCCATCGGCCGGACGCAGGTTGAGGTTGACCCGGCGATAATCGCTCCCCATCAAACGCAGCAACGGCGTCGTCACGACGACCTGGGCAAGTTCCAGACTACCGTCGATAGCGCTACCACCGGCACTACCGCCGCCTTGCGGCAGAAGGTCGCGCCAGGCATCGGCATCCAGGCGTGGCGCGGTGATGCGGACTGCCAACCCCCTGTCCGGCAGCCTGGCATCGGCCTCGCCGACCACCACCACACCCCGCTCCAGGGCGCCATCGCGGCGAACCACAGTGGCACGGCCGAGCATACCGAGACTGACGCGGTACTGTTCGCGGCCGCCATTGAGCGCGCTGCGTTCGATGCGCAGCGGCAGCGGTGCAGTCGCCGCCTTGCCTAGCGGCTCCGGCAGCGGTGAAACGATGCCGACCAGATCGGACTGGATCACCACCTCGGCTTCGCGCTTGCGGATGCCGATGTCGGCCCGCCAGGCGGTACTGCCGCTCAATCGATCGACCAGCGGCCAGGCGAAATGCCTACTCACCTCGGCGATGGCGGCGGTGCCGCCGGCCTTGATGTCGACCTTGTCGCCAGCGTTGCGGATCTGGATCTTGAACGGCCCGCCGAACACCCGGCCGGTAATTTCCTGGGCGGCGATCGTCGCTTCCGTGAAGTTGAGCAGACCGTTGACCTGGGTCAGCGGCGGCAGGCCGTCAAGCAGTTCCAACTCATTGTTCTGGAAACGATAACGGCCACGCACGCGGGTTTCGTCGATATGCTGCAGCGGCAAGTCGAGTTCCAAATCGAGGTGGCCGTCGCCCCTAGCATGCATGCCCTCGGTGAAACGATCGATGTCGCCAGCCACCGGGCTGCGCTCGATGAAATTCAGGAATGCGCCGGTCGGTCCGGCGGCGACGCCGCGCACCAACAGCATTTCCTCGGCGGATTCGAAATCGGGAATGACGACGGTCACATCGGACAACCTGGCGCCGAGGATGCGACCGCTGCGGGCAGTAACCCGCATGCCGACGCCGAATTCCATGTCGGCATCGATGCCGTCGATCAACGGCCAGCCGTCGGCATAGTCGACACGGGCGTCGGCAACCTTGGCGGTGATGCGGAACTGACCGCTCCGGCTGTCACGGAAAGGAAAATCGGCCAGATTGCCCTTGAGGATCAGCTTGGCGTCGGAGGCACGGCCGCCGGTGATGCCGCGGCGCACCCAATCACGGGCATCGGCACCGACGGCAAGCGGCAGATAGCGCCAGACGGCGCGCCCGTCGGCGCGCGCCAGCGTCGCCTGCAAATCGATGACACCCGGCCCGTCGCCGCTGAAGCGGTAGTTGCCGTGCGCCTCGCCAGCGGCGTCGGGGCTGGCGAACTCAAGCCGTGGCAAGCGGACGTCGATGCTGCCGCCAGCGACGGTCCAGCGCGCGGTAGCGCGCAAGGTATCGAGCGCGATATCCGGCTCGGGGAATACCGCCGGCAGCGACAGGGTTGAACGCTCGCTGTCGAGCATCAGATCGCCGCCCTTCTCGCTCAGGTCAATGCGACCGCTCAGGCCGCTGCCGCCGGGAAAGGCACCGCCGGGCAGCATACCGAGACCGGAGAAGGCGGCCTGCAGCGCGTAGCGTTTCAGCGTCTCGTCCTCGATGCCCCAACTGGCGCGCAATTCCGAAACCTGTCCCTGCGGCCGGTGCTGGTTCAGCAACTGGCGGCTGTGCTCGTCCAGCGGCAGGTACTCGGCCAACGCGGCGAGCACGCCGAGATCGAGGAAGCTGGCGCTGGCATTGCCGTTGATCAGGCGACTGCCCGGCTCTTGGCGCCAGGTGACAAGAAAATCGGTCGGCGCAATGCGCACGCCCTGGTGCGTCAGCAGTTCGAGCTTGCGCCCGCGCAGGGACCATTCGCCAGTCTTGTAGCGCCCTTCGAGGCGGCCGCGCAGGCTGTCCAGATTGAGTTCAGGCAAGGCCGGCTGCAAGCGCAGGCGCAACTCCTCAAGCGCCAAGTCAGCGGTCACCGTGCCGCCGGCATTGGCGAGATCGCCCCAGATACGCAGGGCACCGCGCCCTTGCGGCAGGTCGATGGGGTAATCAACCCAGGCCCGCCAGCCGGCGAGATCGGCATAATCGACCTGGACGAAGACCTTGCCGGCCAGCTTCTCGAACGCCTCGCCGAGATTGCCGATGATTTCGCCGCGGATGTCGAGGCGATCGGCCAGCGCCGCTGGCGGCGCCGCCGACAGGCCGAAACTGTGGTTCCGGCCGCGGTTGTCGAGAGCAAACTGAAAGTCTTCGAGAAGCAGCGACGGCGCTTGGCGCAACTGGTCGTCCCAGACGATGGTCGCGTCGCGGATACGGATGCGCTTCTGCGCCAGCACCCAGTCGGCGAAGCCGGAGTCGCCGTCGGCGGTCGCCGAAATGCCGGCCACGGTGATGTGCCCCGCACTGTCACGCCGGATTTGCAGCACCGGCCCGTCGAAGGCAAGCAGCGCCAGCACCGGCCGCCAGCGCCACAGCGACTGCCAGGACAGGACGCCTTCGACGCGGGCCAGGGTAAAGGTCGGTTCGCCGCCAGCGTCGAGCAAGCGCACGTCGTCGAGTATCAGATCGGGGTTCAGGCCCTGCCAGCGGGCGGCGATGTGGCCGATGCTGACCTGCTGGCCGACGACGCGGCTGGCGGCCTGCTCGATCTCCGCCTTGTGCTCGCCGATCTGCGGCAGGATCGCGTAGCGCAGCAGCAATACCACCAGCACCAGCAGCAACCAAGCGGCGAAGGCGGTCCAGCCGAGCAGGCGCAGCCCGCGCTGCACGGCCGGCCGAAGTAGCAGCGGCCACAGCCAGTGCAGGCGATGATAAATGGCGACGCGCAGCGGCGACGGACGAACCACCGGAGATGGACGAACAGGTTCAGTCACGTGGGCAAGCGCTTTGCCAGAAGGTTTGCTGGGTCACTACAATCGGCATTCAACAAAAAGATCATTCTATCCTTTTCGGCCCTGCGGCCGCGCGAGCATCCATGACCTCCCTCCCTGACCCTCGCTGGCAGCGTGCCCTCGACCACAGCCGCTACCTGAGCAACCTCCTGCAAACCCGCCCCGAACTCGGCACCGAACTGGCCACCGTCTGGCAATTGCCGCTGAGCGAAGACCAGTTGCTGGCGCCACTGAACACCGCTTTCGCTGACGACGAGGCCGTCAAGGCAGGACTGCGCCGGCTGCGCCAGCGCGCCATAGCCCATATCGCGCTACGCGACCTGTGCGGCCTGGCGTCGCTCGACGAAGTGGTCGAGAGCATGACCTTGCTCGCCGACGTCACCACCAACTTCGCCGTCGACCACCACCACCGCCGGCTCGCCGCCACCTACGGCGAACCGCTCGACCACGCCGGACGGCCGCAGCGCCTGTTGATCATCGGCATGGGCAAACTCGGCGGCCGCGAATTGAACGTCTCCTCCGACGTCGACTACATCTTCATCTACCCGGCGGAAGGCGAAACGGCCGGGCCAAAGTCGATCGACAACTACGACTTTTTCACCCGCCTCGGCAAGCGGGTGATCCAAGCGCTCGGCGATCTGACCGCTGATGGCCAGGTCTTCCGCGTCGACATGCGGCTGCGTCCGAACGGCGACTCCGGGCCGCTGGTCTGCTCGCTCGACGCGTTGGAACATTACTTCATCACTCAGGGCCGCGAATGGGAACGCTACGCCTGGATCAAGGCACGCGTCATGAACACCGGCGCCAACGCCGACGGCCAAGCGATCGGCGAGTGGATGGAAGATCTGCGCAAGACTTCCCGGCCATTCGTGTTCCGCAAATATCTCGATTTCGGCGCCATCAACGCCATGCGCGACCTGCACGCGCAGATCCGCCGCGAAGTCGCCCGCAAGGACATGGCCGACCACATCAAGCTCGGCCCCGGCGGTATCCGCGAGATCGAATTCATTGCCCAGGTGTTCCAGTTGATCCGCGGCGGCCGCGACCCGGCGCTGCAAATCCGCCCGACCCTATCGGTGCTCAGGCTGCTGGCCGAGCGCCAGTTGCTGCCGGCCGAGAACGAGGCCGAACTGCGTGCCGCCTACGTCTTCCTGCGCCGCCTCGAACACCGGCTGCAATACGTCGAGGACCAGCAAACGCACCGCCTTCCGGACAGCCCGGAAGCCCGAATGCTGATCGCCCAGAGCATGGATTTCCCCGACTGGGCGGCCATGATGACGGTGCTCGATGGCCATCGGCAGAAAGTCAGCCGCCATTTCGAGGCCGTCTTCTCCGATCCCGAGGCCGGCGAGCATCCACTGACCGGCCTGTGGCTCGGCCAACTCGATGCAGAAACGGCCGTCGAAACTTTCGCCAAGTTCGGTTTTCGTCAGCCGCGCGAGGCCATCGACCGCCTCGCCGACCTGCGCGCCACCCGGCGCTTCCTGCAGTTGCCGAGCACCAACCGCGAGCGCTTCGACGCCGTGGCACCGCGCCTGATCGAGGCCGCCGGCGCCACCGCCGATCCCGACACAACCCTGATACGTGGCCTCGCCTTCCTCGAAAATATCGCCCGCCGCGGCGCCTACCTGGCCCTGTTGCAGCAGTACCCGCTAGCCCTGCGCCGGGTCGCCGACATGATCTGCGCCTCGAACTGGGCGGCCGACTATCTCAACCGTTATCCGCTCTTGCTCGACGAACTGCTCGATCCGCGGCTGTACGAAATTGCCACTGACTGGGCCAGCTTCCGCGACGCCTTGCGGCGCAACCTGGCCGCTCACGCCGACGACACTGAGCGCGAGATGGACATTCTGCGCGAGATGCACCACGGCCAGGTGTTCCGCCTGCTGGCCCAGGACCTGGCCGGCCTGCAAACCATTGAGCGGCTGTCCGATCACCTGACCGAACTGGCCGACATCATCGTCCAGGAAACGCTGCCGCTGGTCTGGAGCAAAATCAAGAACCGCCACCGCCCGCAAGCGAAATTCGCCGTCATCGGCTACGGCAAGCTGGGCGGCAAGGAGCTGGGCTATGCCTCCGACCTCGATCTGGTCTACCTCTACGCTGACGATAACCCCGAAGCGGCGGACCATTACACCCGCCTCGGCCAACGCCTGAACACCTGGCTCGGCAGCCAGACTGCGTCCGGCATCCTGTTCGAGACCGACCTGCGCCTGCGCCCGAACGGCGAGTCCGGCCTGCTCACCGTTTCCGTCGAAGCCTTCCGCGATTACCAGTTGCACAAAGCCTGGGTCTGGGAACACCAGGCGCTGACCCGCGCCCGTTTCTGCGCCGGCGACCCGGAAATCGGCCAGCGCTTCGAGGACATTCGCAACGAGATCCTGCGCCAGCCGCGTGACCTCGACAAACTGCGCGACGAAGTGGTCGCCATGCGCCAAAAAATGCTCGATGCGCACGCCTCGAAGAGCACCACCGGGTTCGGCCTGAAGCACGACCCGGGCGGCCTCATCGACGTCGAATTCATCGTCCAGTACCTGGTGCTCGGCCATGCCCATCAGCACCCGGAACTGACCGGCAATCTCGGTAACATCGCGCTGCTACGCATCGCCGGCGAACTCGGTCTGATCGATCCGCAAGCGGCAAAAGCCGCCGGCAACGCCTACCGCGAATACCGCCGCCTGCAGCATGCCCGGCGTCTGACCGCGACGCCCAAAGCGCCGATTCCGATGGATGAGGTGACAAGCCACATCGCCGCGGTCAAGGCACTATGGTCGGCCGTCCTCGGCCCGCGCGCCGACGACTGAGGCGACCAACCTGGCGGGCCGGCCCTCTCTGGGCCGGTGATTCCGGGGAAAATAGCTACCTCGGTCCACATTGTTTGCTACGGCGAGGCCCATAAAAAAAGCCGCCAAACGGCGGCGGCTTCGTAGGCGTCGGCGGGACAGCCTATTTTTTCAGCGCATCACGGATTTCGCGCAGCAGCAGGATGTCCTCCGGCGTCGCTGGCGCCTCCGGTGCTGGCTCGACCTTGCGCAGGCGGTTCAACTGCTTGACCATCATGAAAATGATGAAAGCGAGAAGGATGAAGTTCACCAGGATGGTCAGGAAATTGCCGTAGGCGAATACCGGGATGCCGGCCCGCCTCAGTTCGGCCAGCGTCGCCAGGTTCTGCGGGTTCTCGCCGAGCACGAAATACAGGTTGGAAAAATCGAGCTTGCCGACGACCCGGCCAACCAGTGGCATGACCAGGTCGCTGACGATGGAATCAACGATTTTGCTGAACGCCGCGCCAACGATGACGCCGACCGCCAGATCGACGGCATTGCCCTTGACGGCGAATTCCTTGAATTCCTGCACGATGCCCATCGCGGCACTCCTTTTTATTTGAATGGATAGGGGCCGATTATTCGCGGCCGTTTGCGCCAGCGTCAAGCCAACGCCGCAAAATGCGCGTAGTATTACATCCGTAATAACAACCTCGGAGATCGCCATGTTCGCGCTCAAACTGACCCAGATCGGCAATTCGGTCGGCGTCGTGCTGCCCAAGGAGGCGCTGGCCATGTTGCACGTTGACAAGGGAGACACGGTCTATCTTGTCGAATCGCCGGAAGGCTTCTCGATGACCCCCTACGATCCCGAAGTCGCGCGTCAGGTCGAGGCCGGCCGCGACTTCATGCGCGAATACCGCGACACCTTCCGCGAACTTGCCAAATAAGGTGTTTACCTGGATCAACCGGCAGGCACTACTGCTGCTGCATGGTGAAAGCCTGGTTCTGCACGGCGGCGCCCAGGGCATTCGCGATGAAGGGCTGCTCGACTCGGCCCTGGCTCGCCCACAAAACCTGGCCGGCTACGGCCAGCCGGACGTCTTCGACTGTGCTGCCGCCTACGCCTTCGGTCTGGTCAAGAACCATCCCTTTGTAGACGGCAACAAGCGTGCTGGCTTTCTCGGCGCCGGCATGTTTCTGCGCCTCAACGGTCATCGCCTGACCGCCAGCCAGTACGATGCCACGCTAACCCTGCTCGCTCTCGCCGCCGGTGATCTCGGCGAAGCCGAATTCGCCGCCTGGCTACGCATCCACACCGCCCCTCTGTAAACCATGAACATCGACGGCATCCCTACCCGTACCCTGCGCGCCGATCCCGAACGGCGCGTCATTGACATCATCGATCAGACCCGCCTGCCGCTGGCGCTGCATTGGGTCCGCGTTGGCAGCCTGGAAGCCGCGGCGCACGCGATCCGCAGCATGCAAGTGCGCGGTGCCCCGTTGATCGGCGCTACTGCCGCCTACGGGCTGGCCATTACCCTCGCCAACGACGCCTCCGATGCGCGGCTGGAGGAAGCCGTCACCGTGCTCGGTGCAACCCGACCGACGGCGGTCAACCTGCACTGGGCCCTGGCCCGCATGCGCCGACTGCTAACGCCGCTGGCCCCGGCCCGGCGCGCCGACGTGGCGTGGACCGAGGCGGCGGCCATCGCCGAGGAAGACGTAGCCCAGAACGCCGCCATCGGCCAGCACGGCCTCGGCCTGCTGTGCCGACTGACGCCCCGCCATGATGGCGTGCTCAACGTGATGACCCACTGTAACGCCGGCTGGCTGGCGACCGTGGACCACGGTACCGCCTTGTCGCCCCTCTATGCCGCCCACGACAAGGGTCTCCCGGTGCACGCCTGGGTCTCGGAAACGCGGCCGCGCAACCAGGGCCTGCTGACGGCCTGGGAACTGGCCCAGCACGGTGTGCCGCACACCGTCATCGCCGACAACGCGGCTGGCATCCTGCTGCGCGCAGGACGAGTCGACGCGGTGATCGTTGGCGCCGACCGCATCGCCGCCAACGGCGACGTTGCCAACAAGGTTGGCACTTACCTGAAGGCCCTGGCCTGTACCGACAATAACATCCCCTTTTACGTCGCCGCACCGCGCTCGACGCTCGATTTCGCCTGTCCAGACGGTGCCGCAATCCCGATCGAGGAACGCGACGGCGACGAATTGCGCGAGGTGCACGGTGTCGACCCGCGCGGCGTGCCGGCGACACTGCGGCAACTGACGCCCGGCGAGGCGGTAGCCAATCCGGCCTTCGACGTGACACCGGCCCGCCTGGTGAGCGCCTTGATCACCGAGCGCGGCATTTGTCCGGCCAGCCGCGACGACCTGCTGGCACTGTATCCGGAGCCGATCCTCCATGACTGACCCGCGCCACGCCCTGATCGTCACTGCCAACGCCCTGCAACCCGCCGGGCTGAACCGCGGCACCGCCGGCAATGTCAGCGTGCGCCACGGCAACGGTTTCTACATCACGCTGACCGGCATGCCCTACGCCGTGCTGGAAGCTGACGATATTCCGTGGCTGGCCTTGAACGGTTCGCCCGAAGGCCGGCGCAAGCCGTCTTCGGAATGGCGCTTGCACCGCGACCTCTATGTCGCCCGCCCGGAAGTCGGCGCCGTGCTGCACGCCCATTCGCCCTTCGCCGTCAGCTTGGCCTGCCTGCGTCGCGACATTCCGCCCTTCCACTACATGATCGCCCGCTTCGGCGGCGACAGCATCCGCTGTGCCGACTATGCCCTGTTCGGCAGCGCCGAACTGTCGGTGGCGGCCCTGGCGGCAATGACTGAACGCAAGGGCTGCCTGCTGGCCAACCACGGCCTGCTGGTCGCCGGCCGCGATCTCGACGAGGCGCTGGCTCTGGCTACTGAACTGGAAGAGCTGTGCGAACAATATTGGCATGCCTGCCAACTTGGCCGGCCGATATTGCTCGGCGAGGCGGAAATGGCGGCGGTACTGGAAAAATTCGCCGGCTACGGACAGCAATGAACGCCCACCACGACCTGACACGCTGGGAACAGACGCACGAATACGGCGGCGGCAACACCCGCGCTGAGCGTGGTACCCGCCTGGTGCTGTGGATCACGCTGGTGACGATGTGCATCGAAATCGGTGCCGGCTGGTGGTTCAACTCGATGGCGCTGCTCGCCGATGGCTGGCATATGAGTTCGCACGCGCTGGCCATCGGCCTCTCGGTCTTCGCCTATGCCGCCGCCCGGCGCTACGCCGATGACCCGCGCTTCGCCTTCGGTACCTGGAAGATCGAAGTGCTGGGCGGCTACACCAGCGCCCTGTTCCTGCTTGTCGTGGCAGCGTTGATGGTATTCGGCGCCGTCGACCGGCTGCTCGCCCCGCAGCCGATCCGCTACGCCGAGGCGATGGTCGTCGCCGTGTTCGGCCTGCTGATCAATTTTGCCTGCGTGGCAATCCTGCACCGGGCCGGCAGCCCGGAACAGACGCATCATCACAGCCATGACCATGGGCACGCACATAGCCACGTGCACGGCGACCTCAACCTGAAGGCGGCCACCATCCATGTGCTGACCGACGCCCTGACCTCGGTGCTGGCCATCGCTGCGCTGGCCGGTGGCTGGTGGTACGGCTGGGCCTGGCTCGACCCGGCCTGTGCCCTGGTTGGTGCCGTGCTGGTCGGGCTGTGGGCCAGGAACCTGCTGCGCCAGACCGGCAGTGTGCTACTCGACCGCGAGATGGACCACCCGGTGGTCGAGGAAATCCGTGATGTAGTCAGTACCCTGCCAGCCGGCACGCAGATTACCGATCTGCACGTCTGGCGCGTCGGCAACGGTGCCTACGCCTGCGCTCTGTCGCTGCTGACGCATGACGTCGGACTGACGCCGCTGCGGGTCCGCGAAGCGCTCGCTGTACATCAGGAAATCGTCCATGCAACGGTGGAAATCCACCGTTGCGATGAATGTCCGCCGCCCGCCGCTTGAGGCGGCGGGAAAGCGGGTTTCAGCGCATCTCGAAGGCTTCCTGATGGAAGCGTACGGGCTGGCGCCACCGGCGCAGGCCGGCGCGCAACGCCGCCGCCAGGCCGTTCGGGCCACAGAACCAGACTTCGCTACGCCGCGCCGTTTGTATGCTCTGCATCATGCCATCAGCATCAAGTCGCTGACCCTGGCGCTCACCATGCACCTGCAAGCAGATACTGGGGAGACCGGCGCACAGCCGCTCCAGACGGGCGACGAAAGGATCGCCGTCGCGGTCGCGGGTGCAGTAGTGCAACTCGGCCACGGGCGCCTGTTCCGGCGCCGCCTGCAAGGATTCCAGCCAAGCCAGGAAAGGCGTCACGCCGACGCCGCCGGCAACCCAAATCTGCTGCGCCCGGCGATCCGCCCTAGCTAAATCGAAGCAACCATACGGTCCCTCGACCTGCACCGCCTGCCCCGGCCGCAAGCGGGTAGCCAACTGCCGAGTATAGTCGCCAAGGGCCTTGATCTGGAAAGTGACGCAACCATCACCACGGTCAGCGCTGGCGATGGTGAAGGGATGCGCCCCTTCGCGGACGTCGAAGGTAACGAAGGCGAACTGCCCCGGGCGATGGCCGCGCCAGCCGTGGCGCAGGCAACAACTGACCGTAATCAGTTCCCGACTCGGCTGCTCGATGCTGACAATCTCGCCCACCGCCCGGCGGCCACGGCCGATGGCACCGCGTAGCGCACACAGCGCAGCATAAGTGCCGACGGCCAGCAGCACGGCAACCAGCCAACCGACCGGTTGCCGCCAGTAATCAGGCGGCGACAACAGCACGGCATGGACGGCGAGGATCAGGTAGAGCACCGGCATCACCCGGTGCAGTAGGCGCCACGGCCGATAGGGAAATTTCTTCCACAACGCGATCAGCAACAGGGCGACGATCGCATAGAAAGTCCATTCGCCCATATCCTTGGCCAGATGTTGCAAGTGGCCGAGCAAGCCCTCGTATTCCACTTTGGGCGGCCGCCCAGCCTTGCCAATCAACGACTTGATCGGGCCGCCAGCCTGATCGGCCAGCCAGTGCAGGATGGCAAACAGACCAGCGAGCAGGCCAGCCCACTTGTGGGCACGATAGACCCAGTCCATGCCGCCGAGCGGCGCCTCCAGCCAGATCGGGCGAGTCGCCAGCAGCATCGCCAGCGACATCATGGCGATCGACAGCAGGCCGGTCAGCAGCACCGATTCCTGGCGCACCACCCACAGCGGATGGACACCGGCTGGCCATACGGTGGTGGCCACGTCGATGCCCCAAACAAGCGTCGTCACGGCAATCACGGCCGTAAACAGAAGGTTCATGGTCTTATCTCCGAATAGAGCTTCGTCATCGCAACGGCTCGGCGCCAGCCGGCCTCAGCGGGCGGATGGGGGAGCGGGGTCGGCGGCGCTCCTGACGCTGGTCGAGCAACTCGCCGGTCTGCCGATGCAGGTAAAGCTTGACCCTTACCCCCTGGCGGTCGGTGGCCCGCACCTCGTAGCGCCCGTCGTCGCGCTCGATTTCCTCGATGTTGCGGTAACCGTCGGCCTCCAGACGTTCGATCAATTGCGTTAGCGGCATCCAAGCGCCTGCCGCCGTGGTCCGCTCGTCGGCCGCAATGGAAGTGCCGAAGCTGGCTACCAACAAACCACCGGCCAGGGCCAGGCTGAGAAACAGATTGGTCGTTTTCATGATCGGGTCTCCTCTAAGAACAGAGTTGCCGGCCAGCCTGAGTCCCGGTAAAACTTGGCTAGGTAAGCCGGATGGCTAGCATCAATACCTCCCGGTAGCGTTGTTCCGACATCCTTGGCGGTACGATGTGGCGTAATCTGGCAGAGTGTCCCTGAAGCCAAGCTGAAGGCAGCGTTCACCCGTAGTTCATCCGCATTGCGCTACAAGGAAGCTGCCGACCAGCCGGGGTGCGGGGGTACGGGGCTGCCCGCCCGCCGCTCTGCTGGCGCGACAACCTGTTTATCAACTGCAAAAGGAGTCGATCATGTTCAAAAGCAATTGGATGCCTACCCTGTTTGCCGTCGCTACCGTCATCTTCACCGCCGGCACCGTACCGGCCAGCGCGGCCGAGGGGCCGGTTTTCGGCTGGCAGTTGATGACGGAACAGGAACAAATCGAGCGACGCCAGAAAATGCTGTCGGCAAAAACGCCGGAAGAGCGCGAAGCGGTGCGCAGCCAATACCATCAGAAGATGCTCGAGCGTGCCCAGCAGCAAGGCGTGACGCTACCCGAAACCCCACCTGCCCAAGGAGCGGGGCGCGGCATGAGAAGCAGGCAAGCGCCCAGCCAACCGTAATCAGGGGGACACTGTCGATGGAGCGCAAGCACCCAGCCTCCCCGCTGATTGGGCTGGCGCTGCTGGCCGCGCTGGTCGCGCCGGCTGTTGGCGACGACCGGCGCGACCACGAGTTGGCGCGAGAGGAACTGGCGGCCGGGCGCATCCTGCCGTTGCGCACGGTACTTGATCGCATCCGCCCGAATTTTCCCGGCGAAGTGCTCGAAGTCGAACTGGACGATGAGCATGGGCGCTGGGTTTACGCGATCAAAATCCTCAATGCGAACGGCGGTGTCAGCAAGCTGCTGGTCGACGCCCGCGATGCCTCGCTGATCCGCGTGCGCAATCGCCATGACCGCCACTGAGGAGCGATTGGTGCGCATCCTGGTCATCGAGGACGAACCGACGTTGTGCAACCAGTTGTGCCGAAGTCTCGAAGCGGCCGGCCATGCCGTGGACGCCGCCGGCAACGGCCGCGATGCCCTGCATCTCGGCAGCGAGAAGGCCTTCGACGCCGTCGTCCTCGACCTCGGCCTGCCGCTGCTCGACGGCCTGAGCGTGCTCAAACACTGGCGCCAGGCCGGACACAACATGCCGGTGCTGATCCTGACCGCTCGTGGCGAATGGCACGAACGCGTCGCCGGCATCGATGCCGGCGCCGACGATTACCTGCCCAAACCCTTCCACATGGAAGAACTGCTGGCTCGGCTGCGCGCCCTGCTCCGGCGGGCCGGCGGCCAGGCCGGCAACGAACTGGCCTGCGGACCGCTGACGCTCGACACGCGCAGCGCCCGGGTCCATCTCGACGGCCAGCCACTGACCCTGACCAGTCACGAATTCCGCCTCCTCGCCTACCTGCTGCACCGGCGCGGCGAGGTCATCTCGCGTAGCGAGCTGGCGGAACATATCTACTCGCACGACAGCGATCCCGACTCGAACACCATCGAGGTCTTCATCGGCCGGCTGCGCAAAAAGCTGCCGCCGGACATGATCGAAACCGTGCGCGGCCTCGGCTACCGCCTGCGCGATCCGGTATGAGCGACGCTCGCGGCTCCCTCCGGCTGCGCCTGCTGCTCGGCACGCTGGTCTGGATTCTCGGCAGCATCGGCGTCACCGGTTGGCTGCTGAACAGCCTGTTCAGCCAACATCTGACGCGCCAATTCCACGCCGAACTGCAAACCCATCTCAACCAGTTGGCCGCCAACCTCGAATTCGCTGCCGATGGCCAGGTCGTGCTCAACCATCCGCTCAGCGACCCGCGGCTGGTCCGTCCCTACTCCGGCCTCTACTGGCAGGTCGACCGCGTCGGCGACGGCGGGCAACCGCCAACCATCGCGGTGCTACGCTCACGCTCGTTGTGGGACCAGGTACTCGCCGTCCCCGACGACCGACCTGCCGACGGCGAGGTCCACCAGCACCGGGTAGCCGGACCGAACGGCCAGCCGCTGCTGATGATCGAACAAATCCAGCGGCCGCTCGATCCACCGGGCGCCCCCGCCCGCCTGATCGTCGCCGCCGACGAAAGCCTGCTCAGCGAACCGCTGAGTAATTTCCGCGGCATGCTGCTGGCTGCCCTCGGCCTGCTCGCCGCCGGTCTGGCCGGCGCGGCAATCGTCCAGGTAATCGGCGGTCTGCACCCGCTCAACCGCCTGCGCGAGGAACTCGCGCAATTGCGCGAAGGGCGCCAAAGTTCACTGAACGGCCCCTATCCGTCGGAAGTGCAACCGGTAGTCGACGAACTGAACGCGGTGCTGGCGCGCAACGCCGAATTCGTCGAGCGGGCGCGCACCCAGGCCGGCAACCTGGCCCACGCGGTAAAAACACCGCTGAGCGTGATGGCCAACGCCGCCGCCGCTGAACACGGCCCCCTGGCGGAATTGATCGATAGCCAGGTGGTGCTGGCCCGCCAGCAGATCGACCACCACCTGGCTCGCGCCCGCGCTGCTGCTGCCGCCCAACTGGCCGGCCAGCACTGCCGTCTGCGCCCAGCTCTCGATGGCCTGCTACGGGTCATGCAACGCTTGCACACCGAGCGCGACGTGCGGATTGCTGTCGCCGCTTGCCCGGATCACCTGGTCTTTCGCGGCGAGGCCCAGGACTTGCAAGAGATGCTTGGCAATCTGCTCGACAATGCCAGCAAATGGACTGCCCGGCACATCATGGTCAGTGCCGAGCAGATTGCCGGCCAGTTGTGCATCGACATCGACGACGACGGCCCTGGCATCGCCGCCGACCAGCGCAGCGAATTGCTGCAGCGCGGACAGCGCGGCGACGAGCAGGTACCCGGCTCCGGTCTCGGTCTGGCTATCGTCGATGATCTGGCACGACTGTACGGCGGCCGCCTGGAACTGCTCGACACGCCGCTCGGCGGCCTGCGCGCCCGGATATGGTTGCCGGCTGGCCGCGAGATGGAAGCGGATGAAGACACGGCCGGCTACGGCCGGCCGCCACCTTAGAGCGGTTTTTGCATTTTTTCCCTCTCCCGCAAGCGGGAGAGGGAAGGATAAAACCCCTAAACCTTGTACTGCTCGACAATTCGCCGCATTTCCTTCGACAGACCCGACAACTCGTTGGCCGTATCGGCGGTGGCTTGCGCAGCCGAACTGTTCTCTTCCGACATGTTGGCGATTTTTTCCACCTGCTGGGCGATATTGGTGCTGGCCGCACTTTGCTCGCGAATGGCATCGGTGATTTCGCCCACCATCAACACGGCCTGCTCCGAGCTGACACCAATCTCAGCAATCGCCTCACTGGCTTTTTCGGCCTGCGTCACGCCGGTTTCAACCTTTTCCACCACCACCTGCATACTCTGGACCGCCGCTTGCGCACCGCTTTGCATCTCGGTGATGGTCGCCGCGATCTCCTGTGTCGATTGCGTCGTGCGCTCGGCCAGCTTGCGCACTTCGTCGGCGACGACGGCGAAACCCCGCCCCTGTTCGCCCGCCCGCGCCGCCTCGATGGCGGCGTTGAGCGCCAGCAGGTTGGTCTGGTCGGCTACTTCCTTGATCACGTTGACCACAGAGTTGACCCGCTCGCTGTTCTTTTCCAGTTCGGTGATCTGGCCGGCGGCAGTGCGCACCGTTTCGGCGATGCTGTCGATGCTCTTGACCGTATCGCCGATGATCGCCGCGCCACGCTTGGCCAGCGTGCCGGAAGTGCTGGAAAGCTGGCTGGCCTCGGTGGCGCGGTCGGAAACGTGGGCAA
>JAISPT010000036.1 GCA_031274715.1 Azonexus sp.
ACTTTCAGCATCGGGTCGGCTTCGCCCTTGTACTGGTCGAGATCGTTATGAATCCGCTGCATGAAAGCATGGAAATGGATGCGCTTCTTGCGCCGGTACGGCACCGATTCGTAGAAGCAATCCATCAGGAAACTCTTGCCGCGCCCAACGCCGCCCCAGAAATAAACGCCGCGCGGCAGCTTCGGCAAGGACAACAGACGCTTGAAGGTACTGCCGCGATCGACCTTGAAATGCAGAAGATGGGTATACAGCGCCTGTAGCGCATTAGCCGCCGCCATCTGGGCGGCATCGGCGACATAACCGCGCGCTTCGAGCAGGCTCAGGTAGGCATCCAACATGCCTTGGGGGGCGACATTCAGTTTTTTGTGGGGCATTGGGGTGGATTAGCGAACGTAGGCCGAGATTTATCCCGATATTTTCGGTTTGACAAAAGACGATTGAAATTGGCGGAACAAATCCTCTCTACTCTCGATTTTTCCACCGAATTATTGCAGCCAAAATCATGCTGTTGATGAAAACTGATATATAAGCAACAAACATTAACCACCCAACCGTTGTATCATGATTTTGATTAAGTGACTTAAATATACTTACTGGTATAAAACTTTGAGACAGGAACGCAACCGGAATATTCCAAGGGAAGCCAAATACTATTAATTCAACCCAAAAAATTACACCTAAAAATATTGGGGCGCTATTATGGTAGCCAACAATAAGCACCCCTGCAAATGGCAAATATATTGCAAACCCGAGAAGAAGTGTACCAATTAGCCAGCGAGGTGTCATTGTGATTAGTCTATCGCTTCAGTTAACCAACGTGTCGCATTCCGACACCTGACAAACAATAAAACAAAAAGGCGGGTGCGCACCCGCAACCCGCCTTGAATCAATAACGCCCGCGCCGCCTAAAAATGCAGCGCCCGCTTGTCGCAGGCCAGCGCCGCTTCGTGTACCGCTTCCGACAGCGTCGGGTGGGCGTGGCAGATGCGCGCCAAGTCTTCCGATGCGCCGCCGAACTCCATGGCGACGACGGCTTCGGAAATCAGCTCGGAAGCATTCGGGCCGATGATATGCACGCCGAGGATGCGGTCGGTCTTGGCGCAGGCCAGCATCTTGACGAAGCCGGTAGGGTCGCCCATGCCCAGCGCCCGGCCGTTGGCCAGGAAGGGGATCTTGCCGGCTTTGTAGGCGACGCCCTCGGCCTTCAGCTGCTGCTCACTCTTGCCAACCCAGGCGATTTCCGGCGCCGTGTAGATGACGCCCGGAACGAGATCGAGGTTGCAATGCCCGGCCTGGCCGGCGATCAATTCGGCGACCATGACGCCCTCTTCCATCGCCTTGTGCGCCAGCATCGGCCCGCGCACCACGTCGCCCACAGCCCAAACGCCCGGCAGGTTGGTCTTGCAGTGGCCGTCGACTTCGATCATGCCGCGCTCGTTGAGCTTGAGGCCGACCGCGCCGGCATTCAGGCCGTCGGTATTGGGGATGCGGCCGATCGAGACGATCAAGCGGTCGGCATCGAGCTTCTCGACCTTGCCGTCCTTGCTCTCGTAGGCGATCGAGACGCCCTTCTTGCTGGTCTTGATCTCGCCGATCTTGACACCGGTCTGGATAGCCAAGCCCTGCTTGGTAAAGAGCTTGAGCGCTTCCTTGGCGACATCCTGGTCGGCGAAGGGCATGAAATCCGGCAGCGCTTCGAGGATGGTCACTTCGGACCCGAGGCGGCGCCAGACTGAACCCATTTCCAAGCCGATCACACCGGCGCCGATGACGGCCAGCTTCTTGGGCACGGACTCCTGATTCAACGCGCCTTCGTTGTCCATGACGATCTTCTGATCGACCGGCACATTGGGCAGGTGGCGCGGCTTGGAGCCGGTGGCGATGATGACCTGTTTGGCCAGTACTTCCTCGGCGCCGACCTTGAGCTTGTAGAACTCGCCATCCTTGGCGACGAAGGAACCGTGACCGGGGATCATGGTGACCTTGTTCTTTTTGAACAGACCCTTGATGCCGGCGGTCAGTTGAGTGACGACGCCATCCTTGCGCGCCTTCATCACCGGCACGTCGATGCTCGGCGCGGAAACCTTGATGCCTTGGCCGGCAAACGTATGGGCGGCTTCCTCGAACAGGTGCGAGGTATGCAGCAGAGCCTTGGACGGAATGCAGCCGACGTTCAGGCAGGTACCGCCGAGGCGCGGCTCGCCCTTGGGATCGGCATAGGGGTTGGATTCGCAACAGGCGGTGGCAAAACCCAGTTGCGCGGCGCGAATCGCCGCCACGTAGCCGCCAGGGCCGCCGCCGATCACCAGCACGTCAAATTGCTTGGACATGGGAAACTCCGAGAGTAATTAAGCAAACAGGATCGAGCGACAACGCTTCATCGCTCGATCCCAGGCAAGCCGATCCTGGCCGGATCAGACGCCGAGCAGCAGGCGGGACGGATCTTCCATCGCTTCCTTCATCGTTACCAGGCCGAGCACGGCTTCGCGGCCGTCGATGATGCGGTGATCGTAGGACATCGCCAGATAGTTCATCGGGCGGACAACGACCTGGCCGTTCTCGACCACGGCGCGGTCCTTGGTGGCATGGATGCCGAGGATCGCGGACTGCGGCGGGTTAATGATCGGCGTGGACATCATCGAGCCGAAGATGCCGCCGTTGGAGATGGAGAAGGTGCCGCCGGTCAGTTCCTCGATCGACAGCTTACCGTCCTTGGCCTTGGCACCGAATTCGGCGATCTTCTTCTCGATGTCGGCAATCGACATCTGGTCGGCGTTGCGCAGGATGGGCACGACCAGGCCACGCGGCGAACCGACGGCAATACCGATGTCAATGTAGCCGTGATAGACGATGTCGTTACCGTCAACCGAGGCGTTCAGGACCGGGAATTTCTGCAACGCGGCGCAGGCAGCCTTGACGAAGAAACCCATGAAACCGAGGCGGACGCCGTGGGCCTTCTCGAATTTCTCGCCGTACTGCTTGCGCATGGCCATCACCGGCGCCATGTTCACCTCGTTGAAGGTGGTCAGGATAGCGTTGGTCTGTTGCGACTGCAGCAGGCGCTCGGCAATGCGAGCGCGCAGGCGGGTCATCGGCACGCGCTGCTCGGTACGCTCGGCCAGAGCGACGCCGGTCGCCGGCGCGGCAATGTTGACCGCGGCCGGAGCAGCGGCGGCCACCGGGCCGGCCTTCGGCGCGGCGCCAACGGCGTCTTCCTTGGTCACGCGGCCACCGCGGCCGGTGCCGGCCACGTCGGCGGCGGCGATGCCCTTCTCGTCAAGAATCTTGCGCGCGGCCGGGCTGGCAGTACCGGCCGGAGCCGCCGCCGCAGGCGCCGGGGTCGGAGCGGCCGCCGTGACTTGCGGCGCAGCGGCCGGAGCCACAGCGCCGGCGGTGGCCGCGGTGTCGATCTTGGCGATCAACTCGCCGGAAATAACGGTCTCGCCGTCGCCCTTGATGATCTCGACCAGCACGCCGGCAGCCGGCGACGGCACTTCGAGGACGACCTTGTCGGTCTCGATATCGATCAGGATTTCGTCACGGCCGACTGCCTCGCCGATCTTCTTCTTCCACGAAGCGAGCGTGCCTTCGGCAACGGACTCGGAAAGCTGGGGAACTTGGACTTCGATAATGCTCATGATGACTCCACTCTGCGGTTCAGTACTCGATCTTGCCCAGCGCGGACTCGATCAGTGCCTTTTGTTGCTCGTTGTGCTTGGCCAGGTAGCCGACGGCCGGCGACGAGGAGGCCGGACGGGAAACCAGCAGTAGATTCTGCTTGCTGCCCAGGCCACTGTCCAGGTGATGGCGCGAGGCAAACCAGTACCAGGCACCCTGGTTGCGAGGTTCCTCCTGGGCCCAGACGATTTCCGTGGCCTTCGGGTACTTGGCCAGCTCGGCTTGCAAGGAATCCTTCGGGAAAGGATACAACTGCTCCAGGCGGACGATTGCGATATCGGTGATCTTCTTCTCGCGGCGGCCGGCCAGCAAGTCGTAATAGACTTTGCCACTGCACAGGATGACGCGCTTGACCTTCTTCGGATCGATCTCGTCGACTTCGCCGATGACGCGCTGGAACTCGCCGTTGACCAGATCCTCCAGTGGCGAGGCGGCATCCTTATGGCGCAGCAGCGACTTCGGCGACATCACGATCAGCGGCTTGCGCTGCATGCGGACGGCCTGGCGGCGCAGCATATGGAAGACCTGGGCGGCGGTGGTCGGCACACAGACCTCCATGTTCATTTCGGCACAGGACTGCATGAAGCGCTCAAGGCGGGCCGAGGAGTGCTCCGGACCCTGGCCTTCGTAACCGTGCGGCAGCAGCATGACCAAGCCGCAAGCACGGCCCCACTTGGCCTCACCGGAGGCGATGAACTGGTCGATGACGACTTGGGCACCATTGGCGAAATCACCGAACTGACCTTCCCAGATCACCAACTCGTACGGATTGGCCGAGGCATAACCGTAGTCGAAGGCGAGCACGGCTTCTTCGGACAGCACCGAGTCGAAGCACTGGAAGCCAGCCTGCTTGTCCTGCAGGTTCTTCAGCGGATAGTAAGTGCCCTCGGACCAATTGCTGCGGTTCTGGTCATGGAAGGCGGCATGGCGATGGAAGAAGGTGCCACGACCGACGTCCTCGCCGGAAATGCGCACACCGTAGCCGGAAACCAACAGCGAGGCATAGGCCAAGTTCTCGGCCATGCCCCAGTCGACCGGCAGCTTGCCCTCGCCCATCGCGGCGCGATCCTCGACGATCTTCTTGACCCGCGAATGCAGCGTGAAGCCTTCGGGAATGTCGGTCAAACGCTTGGCCAGGCGCTGCAGTTCGGCCATCGGCACAGTGGTATCGCAGGTTTCGATGTAGTGCTTGGTCAGGAACGGCGTCCAGTCGATGATCATCGGGTGCTTATAGCCGGCCAGCACCGGGTTGTACAGCAACTCGCCCTGATCCAGGTGCTCGCGATATTCCTTGATCATCTGGTCCGGACCTTCGGCCGCCAGCGTGCCTTCGGCAACCAGCTTGTCGCCGTACAGTTTGCGGGTACCCGGGTGCTTGGCGATGATCTTGTACATCAGCGGCTGCGTAACCATCGGCTCGTCCTGCTCGTTATGGCCGAGCTTGCGGAAGCAGATGATGTCGACCACGACACACTTCTGGAAGGTTTGGCGATATTCGACGGCCAGTTGGGTGACCAGCGCCACCGCCTCGGGATCATCGCCATTGACGTGGAAAATCGGCGCATCGACCATCTTGAAGATGTCGGTGCAATAGTGGCCGGAACGATAGTCGCGCGGGTCGCTGGTGGTGAAGCCAACTTGGTTGTTGACCACGAAATGCAGGGTGCCACCAACGCCGTAGCCGCGAGTCTGGGCAAAGTTGAGCATTTCCTGGTTCACGCCCTGGCCGGCTACGGCAGCATCGCCATGGATCAGAATCGGCATGACCTTGTTCTTGCTGCCCTCGCCACGGCGAACCTGGCGGGCATAGACGGAGCCCTCGACCACCGGGTTGACGATTTCCAGGTGCGACGGGTTGAAGGCCAGCGTCAGGTGGCAAGCGCCACTCGGGGTATTGACGTCGGACGTGAAGCCCATGTGGTACTTGACGTCGCCGGCCGACAGATCGCTCTTCTTCTTGCCTTCGAATTCGGCGAACAACATCGAGGGCGCCTTGCCCAGCGTGTTGACCAGCACGTTCAGGCGGCCGCGGTGGGCCATGCCAACGACCACTTCGTCGATACCCAAGGCGGCACCGCTGCGAAGCGCCTCGTCCATCGCCACGATCAGCGATTCGCCGCCTTCCAACGAGAAGCGTTTCTGGCCGACGTACTTGGTATGCAGGTAGCGCTCCAGCGTTTCGGCGGCGGTCAGGCGTTCGAGGATGCGTTTCTTCTGTTCCGGATTGAAGGACGGGCGGGAACGGATGCTTTCGAGGCGCTCCTGCAACCAGCGCTTCTCGTTGTAGTCCGTCATGTACATGTACTCGACACCGATGGTGCCGCAGTAGGTCTGCTTCAGTGTCTCGAGGATGTCGCTAAGCTGGGCTTCCGCCGGCAACCCCTTCAGCGAACCGACGCTGAAGGTCTGATTCATGTCGGCGTCGGTAAAACCGTAGAAGGACGGCTCCAGTTCTTCGATCTTCGGCCGCGGCAGGCGCTTCAGCGGATCGAGATCGGCCCAACGCGTGCCGAGCGAGCGGTAGGCGGTGACCAGTTGGCCGACTGCCGACTGCTTTTTGTTCTCGGTGCTGGCCGAACTGGGTGCCGTCGGGCGGAAGCCTCCGTCCTTGGCCAGCTCGGCGAATGCCGCAATGACAGGGGCGTGCGCCACATCACGGGCAACAAAGCCAGGCATCTGGGCCAGGCGATCGAAATAATCCCGCCACTCGGGCGATACGGCGGTCGGGTCGTTGAGATACAGCTCGTAGAGTTCCTCGACGAACGGCGCATTGCCGCCGAAGTACAGGGTACTGTCGAACAGTTGATTTATCGTAGTCATTGGCGTCTCCCCTTCAGGGTATTGTCTTTCTCAAGCAGTGCGTGGCAGCGGCCCCGTTGGAAAAAAGGGCGGCCAGCCGGCCGCCCTGATTTCGCTCGTTAAGCGCGCTGGGTAAGCGGTACGACATTGCGTCTGGCGGCGCCGACATACAGTTGGCGCGGACGGCCGATCTTGTATTCAGGATCGGCGATCATTTCTTCCCACTGCGCCATCCAGCCAACCGTGCGAGCCAACGCGAAGATGCAGGTGAACATTTCTGTCGGAATGCCGATGGCCTTCTGCACGATGCCGGAATAGAAGTCGACGTTCGGGTACAGCTTCTTCTCGACGAAATATTCGTCTTCCAGGGCGATCCTTTCCAGTTCCTTGGCCAGCTTGAACAGGCGGTCGTTCTCCAGGCCCAGTTCGCTGAGGACATCATCGCAAACCTTGCGCATCAGCTTGGCGCGCGGATCGAAGTTCTTGTAGACGCGGTGGCCGAAGCCCATCAGCTTGAAGGAGTCATTCTTGTCCTTGGCGCGCTTGATGTATTCGCCGACGCGCGAGACGTCGCCGATCTCTTCCAGCATATGCAGACAGGCTTCGTTGGCGCCACCGTGCGCCGGCCCCCACAGACAGGCGATGCCGGCGGCGATGCAGGCGAACGGATTGGCGCCCGACGAGCCGGCCAGGCGGACGGTCGAGGTCGAGGCATTCTGCTCGTGGTCGGCATGCAGCGTGAAGATGGTATCCAGCGCATGCACCAGGACCGGGTTCGGCACGTACTTCTCGCACGGATTGCCGAACATCATGCGCATGAAGTTGGCGGTGTAGTCCAGATCGTTGTCCGGGTACATGAACGGCAAACCCGTGTTGTACTTGTAGGCCATGGCGACGATGGTCGGCAGCTTGGCCACCAGCCGGATGAAGCTGCTGCTGCGGTGTTCGGCGTCGGAGAAGTTGGCGGCATCGTGATAGAAGGCCGACAGGGCGCCAACGACGCCGACCATGACGGCCATCGGGTGAGCATCGCGGCGAAAGCCCGAGTAGAACTTGGCCAGTTGCTCATGCACCAGCGTGTGCTTCTTGATGGTGGTTTCGAACCCGCTTTTCTGCTGGGCGTTCGGCAGTTCGCCGTTCTTCAGCAGATAGGCGACTTCCAGGAAGTTGCACTGATCGGCCAGTTGCTCGATCGGATAGCCGCGGTACAGCAGCTCGCCCTTGTCGCCATCGATGAAGGTAATCGTGGACTTGCAGCAGGCAGTCGACAGAAAACCCGAATCATAGGTAAATAGACCGGTCTTGCCCCCGAGCGTGCGAATATCGACGCAGTCGTTGCCATGCGTCGGAGACATGATCGGAAATTCGACGGGGGCCTGTCCGTCGATACTCAGGGTTGCCTTGCGTTCGGTCGTCATCGATTGTTCCCTTTTCAGGTGTTGGTAGTCACTGCACTGTCAAAATCCCGGTCAACGGTGAACAGTGCACCGCCAACCTTACTCAACTCTTACGAAGCAACGCCACGATGGGCGCATAGCGAGGATCATCAGTCTCCGCCTGACCATTGATCAGGCTCCAGAGATCGTGATCCTCCATGTCGGCCAGTTCCGCGAATGCCTGCTGCTGCTCGTCGTTCAGTTGGGCGAAGCCGTTCTCGAGAAAACGCGTCAGCGTGATATCGAGTTCCAGCAGCGCCCGCCGGATGCAACGCCAGCGCAGGCGTTCGTAATCAGCCCGTTCCATCAAACCGCGCGACGAACCATCATGTCCTTGATCTTGCCGATGGCCTTGGTCGGGTTGAGACCCTTCGGACAGACATCGACGCAGTTCATGATGGTGTGGCAACGGAACAGACGGTACGGGTCCTCAAGGTTGTCGAGGCGCTCGTTGGTCGCCTGATCGCGCGTATCGGCAATAAAGCGGTAGGCGGCCAGCAGGCCGGCCGGCCCGACAAACTTGTCCGGGTTCCACCAGAACGACGGGCAGGAGGTCGAGCAGCAGGCACACAGGATGCACTCATAAAGACCGTTCAACTCTTCGCGGTCTTCCGGCGACTGCAGACGCTCACGCTCCGGCGGCGGATCGTTGTTGATCAGGTAGGGCTTGATCGAGTGGTACTGCTTGAAGAACTGGGTCATGTCGACGATCAAGTCACGGATGACCGGCAGGCCGGGCAGCGGACGCAGCACGATCGGCTGCTTCAGGTCGTCGATATCCTGCAGGCAGGCCAGCCCGTTCTTGCCGTTGATGTTCATGGCGTCGGAACCACAGACGCCTTCGCGGCAGGAACGGCGGTAGGACAGGGTGTCGTCCTTGGCCTTCAACTTGGTCAGCGCATCGAGCAGCTTGCGGTCGGTCGGCTCGAGCTCGACCGAGATAGCCTGCATATAGGGCGCGTCGTCCTTGTCCGGATCGTAGCGGTAGATGCTGAATTGAACCGTACGTTTGCTCATATTGTTCTCCGATTAGTACGAACGCGTCTTCAGCGCGATGGGCTCAACGGTCAGCGGCTGCATGGTGACCGGCTTATAGGTGATTGTGTTGTCGACCGGATTGAACAGCGTGTGTTTCAGCCACTCCTGGTCGTTGCGGCCGTTCGGGAATTCCGGCGTATCCGGCGCATCGTCGCGGACGTGGGCGCCGCGCGATTCCTTGCGGGCCTCGGCGGAGATCATGGTGGCCTTGGCAACCTCGATCAGGTTTTCCATCTCCAGCGCCTCGGTCCGGGCCGTGTTCCAGGCCATCGACTTGTCCTTGATTTCGAGTTGGCGAGCGGCCTTCTCGACTTCCAGGATCTTGTCCACGCCCTCCTTCAGCAGATCGCCGAAGCGGAACACGCCGGCGTGGTTCTGCATCGTGCGCTGCATGGCCAGGCGGGTTTCGTGCACATTGGCGCCACCCTTGCGATTGTCGAGCGCCGCGATGCGGGCCAGCGACTTCTCGGCGGCATCCTGCGGCAACTCGCGGTGGGCCTTGCCAGCCTTCAGATCTTCGACGGCAGAATCGCCAGCCGACTTGCCGAACACCAGCAGGTCGAGCAGCGAGTTGGTGCCAAGGCGGTTGGCGCCGTGCACCGAGGCACAAGCGCATTCGCCAGCGGCATAGAAGCCTGGGACGATGGTGTTGGGATTGCCGTTCTGCGGCACGACCACGCGACCCGAGTAATGCGTCGGGATGCCACCCATCTGGTAGTGGCAGGTCGGCACGACTGGCAGCGGCTCCTTGATGCAATCGACACCGGCGAACTGCAGGCCGATCTCGCGGATGCCCGGCAAACGCTTCATGATGGTGTTCGGATCGAGGTGCGTGATGTCGAGCAGAACGTAGTCCTTGTTGACGCCACAGCCGCGACCTTCGTTGATTTCAGTGGTCATGGCGCGGGAAACCACATCGCGCGACGCCAGATCCTTGGCGTTCGGCGCGTAGCGCTCCATGAAGCGCTCCTTGCTGCTGTTGCGCAGGATGCCGCCTTCGCCGCGCACACCTTCGGTGATCAGCACGCCGGCACCGGCCACGCCGGTCGGGTGGAATTGCCAGAATTCCATGTCTTCCAGCGGGATGCCAGCACGCGCCGCCATGCCCAGGCCGTCACCGGTATTGATGAAGGCATTGGTGGACGAGTAGAAGATACGGCCGGCACCACCGGTCGCGAAGATGGTGGCGCGGGTGTGGAAAATCACCACCTGGCCGGTCTCCATCTCCATCGCGGTAACGCCCAGCACGTGGCCTTCGCTATCGCGGATCAGGTCCAGCGCCATCCATTCGACAAAGAACTGGGTGTTGGCCTTGACGTTGCGCTGGTACATCGCGTGCAGCATGGCATGGCCGGTCCGGTCGGCGGCGGCGCAGGAGCGGCGCACCGGCTTCTCGCCGAAGTTGGACATGTGGCCGCCGAACGGGCGCGGGTAAATCTTGCCGTTGTCGGTACGATCGAAAGGCATGCCATAGTGCTCAAGCTCGACGACGCACTCGTTGGCCTTGCGCACCATGAATTCGATCGCGTCCTGGTCGCCGAGCCAGTCGGAACCCTTGACGGTATCGTACATGTGCCAGTGCCAGTGATCCTCCTCGGAATTGCCGAGCGAGGCAGCGACACCACCCTGGGCGGCGACGGTATGGGAACGGGTCGGGAAGACCTTGGACAGCACAGCCGTTTTCAGGCCGGCTTCGGACAATTGGATCGCGGAACGCAGACCGGCACCGCCGGCGCCGACGATGACCGCGTCAAACTTCAGAACAGGAATACTCACGCTTACAGCCTCCAGAGAATCGCAGCAGCCCACGCGGTGTAACCCACCAACGCGGTAACGGTCAGCACGTGCAAGGTCAGGCGCAGGCCCGTCGACTTGACGTAGTCCATCCAGATATCACGCACGCCGATCCAGGCGTGGTAGAAGAGGCTGACGAAGAACAGGAAGGTCAGGAACTGGATGACGCCGTTGGCGAACACGCCCTGCCAAGCTTCGAAGGTGGACGGCCGGACAGCGAACAGCACGACGGCGATCAGCACCGAATAGACCGCCATGATAACCGCCGTGGCGCGCTGGACGATCCAGTCCTTGAGGCCGTAATGGGCCCCGACAACATTACGGTCGATCACAGCAGAACCCCCCACAGGATCAGGGTCAGCAGGATGCTGACAACCAAGACGACGGCCGACGACTTGCCGGCGGCTTCCTTCTCGATACCGATATGCAGATCGAGCAGCAGGAAACGAATGCCAGCGCAGAAGTGATGCATGAAAGCCCAGATCAAACCGGCGATGAGCACTTTGCCAGGCAGCGAGGCCACCACCGACTGGAAGGTAACGAAGCATTCCGGCGACGTCAGGCTGGCACCGAACAGCCAGAGCAGCAACGGGAGACAAAGAAACAAGCCGGCACCGCTGACACGATGCAGGATGGAAACCTTGGCCGGCAACGGCAGCTTGATGGTAGTCAAGTCCAAATTTTTTGGACGCTTCTTAATGGTCATTTCTGCCATGAACGTCATCCCTCGCGTTAATTTGCGGCTAGCCGCTTGTGTGTAAAGAGTTTCACATTATACATTCAATTTATCGTCACCACGGCCTCTGGCGGCCACATTCGAGGATTCGCGCCCCCATCTTTCAGCCTAGCTCGTTACGGTAGTGATGATGGCGGGTACTGTACAAACCGAGACGCCATTCGACCGGTTTGTTGCCATAGGTATAAGCCGTCCGCTCGACACGTAACAGTGGCTCGCCGACGGCGACACCGAGCCGAGCCGCGCTCTCCTCGTCGGCCGCCACCGCCCGCAGGCGCTCCTCGGCGCGAATCATGCGCACACCGTAATCGCTCTCGAACAAGCTATACAGGGAACGCTCGCCGCTGCGCAGAGCTTCGAGCGTCAGGCCGGCGAACGACTCGGCCACCAGGTAAATCCGATCGAACACCACCGGCTCATCGGCAAAACGCAACACCCGACGAACACTGATCAGAGTATCACCGACCGCCAAGCCAAGCGCCTCGGCCACCTCGGCGGAAGCCGCCACCATTTCACAGGTAAAAGCATCGCTGACGCCCTGGACGACCTTGCCGTCGTCCGGCACCACGCGCAGAAAACGGTAGAAGGAACGCGGATCGTCATGGGTCGCGACAAAGGTTCCCTTGCCCTGACGACGGACCAGCATGTTCTCGGCCGCCATCTCGTCGATGGCCTTGCGCACCGTGCCCTGGCTAACGTTGAAGCGCGCCGCCAGTTCCCCCTCGCTGGGAATCGCGTCGCCCGGTCCCCACTCTCCATCCTCCAGGCTGCGGATCAGGAAATCCTTGATCTGGCGATAGAGCGGACTGAACGTCGGTGAATGCACGCGCGCCGCGGAACGGAAAGCCTCTTGAGTCATGGTTCGGGATTTCAGCATACTTCTCGCCCAGCGTCCACGAAAAGTTGTCTTATATAAGACCGAATTGACAGCCTTTGCCTGAACTTCTAACATCTTGAGTTCTCGTGCCACCTGACGCAAGGTACAGTTTCCGTCAGCAACCGAGCCAAACAATCTCTATCACGCTGTTTCATTCAGGAGCAACATATGTCCAAAGCCCCCATGCGCGTAGCCGTTACCGGCGCCGCCGGCCAGATCGGTTATAGCCTGCTGTTCCGCATCGCCTCCGGCGAAATGCTTGGCAAAGACCAGCCGGTCATCCTCCAGTTGCTCGACCTGCCGCAAGCCCAGCAGGCCGTGAAGGGTGTCATGATGGAGTTGGAAGACTGCGCCTTCCCGCTGCTGGCTGGCATGGTCGCCACCGACGATCCGAACGTCGCCTTCAAGGATGCCGACGTCTGCCTGCTGGTCGGTGCCCGTCCCCGCACCAAGGGCATGGAGCGCGCCGATCTGCTGACCGCCAACGGCGCCATCTTCACCGTTCAGGGCAAGGCCATCGCCGAGAACGCCAAGGAAAACGTCAAGGTGCTGGTCGTCGGCAACCCCTGCAACACCAACGCCTACATCGCCGCAGCCGCTGCCAAAAAGGTCGGCCGCACCAACCCGGCCAACTACCACGGCATGCTGCGCCTCGACCACAACCGCGCCTTGTCGCAACTGGCCACCAAGGCCGGCCGTCCGGTGTCGTCCCTGAAGAAGTTGGTCGTCTGGGGCAACCACTCGCCCACGATGTACGCCGACTATCGTTGCACCACGTCCAACGGCGACAGCGTCAAGGCCCTGATCAACGACGCCGTCTGGAACAACGACGTGTTCCTGCCGACCGTCGGTAAGCGCGGCGCTGCCATCATCGAAGCGCGCGGCCTGTCGTCCGCCGCCTCCGCCGCCAACGCCGCCATCGATCACGTCCGCGACTGGGTCCTGGGCTCCGACGAATGGGTCACCATGGGCGTGCCGTCCGATGGCTCCTACGGCATCCCGAAGGGCATCGTGTTCGGCTTCCCGTGCGAATGCAAGGGCGGTTCCTACAAGATCATCCAGGGTCTGGAAATCGATGCCTACAGCCAGGAGAAAATCAACCTGACGCTGAAGGAACTGACCGACGAAGCCGAAGCCGTCAAGGACATGCTGTAATCCGGCCAGTCGTCTAGCTTCCCCGGAAGGCCGCGGTAAAATGCCGCGGCCTTTTCATTTTCAGTTGCCGATATGCGCCATCCCCAAGCCATTCTTTTCGCTGGCGAAAAACCCTTCCCCATTCTGCCTGCCGTCGACCACTACGCTGGTTCAGAAAAACTGATGCGCAAGGCGCTCCAGTTGCAGCAGGAACTCGGGCCGATCTTCGACATCACCTGCGACTGCGAGGACGGCGCCCATGCCGGCGCCGAACGCGAACACGCCGAGATGGCGGCTGCCGTGATCCTGTCGGATGACAATCACTTCAACCGCGTTGGCGCCCGCGTCCATGACGTAACCCATGCGCATTGGCGGCAGGACATGGAAATCCTGGTGCGCCTCGCCGGTGCCCGGCTGCCGTTCATCACCCTGCCCAAGCCATGCAGCGCCGCTAACGTGCGGACGCAGATCGACGCCCTGCGGCAGATCGAAAAGCAATGCGGCCTTGGCCGCGAAATTCCAGTGCACGTGCTGATCGAGACGCACGGCGCCCTGCGCGAAGTCTGGCAAATCGCCGCCCTGCCCGGCGTCGAGTCGCTCGACTTTGGCCTGATGGATTTCGTCTCCAGCCACCACGGCGCCATTCCCGGTACCGCGATGAAGAGTCCGGGCCAGTTCGAGCACCCGCTGGTTGCCCGCGCCAAGTGTGAGATCAGCGCCGCTGCGCTGGCCTGTGGCGTGGTGCCGTCGCATAACGTGACCACCGAGCTGAAGGACATCGACACCATCCGCAACGATGCGTTGCGCGCCCGCCGAGAATTCGGCTACCTGCGCATGTGGAGTATCCACCCGAACCAGATCGTGCCGATCGTCGAGGCCATGCGTCCCGATTTTTCCGAAGTCCGGGCCGCGACGGAAATTCTGCTCGCCGCCCAGGACAAGGACTGGGGGCCGATCCAGCACGATGGCATACTGCACGACCGGGCCTCCTACCGCTACTACTGGGAATTGCTCGAGCGCGCCCACGTCACCGGCATGGACATCCCCGGCGAGGCCAAGAGCCGCTTCTTTGGCTGAGGAACTGTCCATCCTCTGGCACGACGAGCACCTCGTCGTCATCGACAAGCCGCCCAACCTGCTTGTCCACCGTTCGGAAATCGATCGCCACGAAACGCGCTTCGCCATCCAGATCCTGCGCGATCAGATCGGCCACCGCGTCTGGCCAGCGCATCGGCTCGACCGCGGCACCTCGGGAGTGTTGCTGTTCGGATTGAGCCCGGAAATCGCCGGTGCCCTCGCCCACCAGTTCGCAGCCGGCACTGTGGACAAGCGCTACTTGGCGGTCGTCCGCGGCCATCCGCTGCTGGCCGGCAGCATCGACCATCCGCTATCGCGCCAGCGCGATGACTACGAATTCCGCGGCGAACACAGCAGCGATGCCGCCCAGCCGGCGCTGACCCACTACCGCCGCCTGGCCACCATCGAACTGCCGGTTGCCGTCGACCGCTACCCGCATAGCCGTTACGCCCTGCTCGAACTGGAACCGGTCACCGGCCGGCGCCACCAATTGCGCCGCCATCTCAAGCACATCGCTCATCCGATCATCGGCGATGCAACCTACGGCAAGGGCCGGCACAATCGCTATTTCGCCGAGCACCTCAACTGCCGCCGGCTGCTACTGGCCTGCAGCGAACTGGCTTTCACGCACCCGTTCAGCGGCACCCGCCTGCCAATAAAAGCCCCCATATCGGGTGAATTCGCCGCGCTACTGACACGCTTCGGCTGGTCGACAGAGCAGTAGCCGAGCAAAGCTTCCAGTTGTTCGAGCCGCTTCGGTTCACGCTCGAAATCGACTGGAGAGCGCTTGTTCGCCGCTTACTTTGCCTTGATGACGACAATCGCGATCACCACGAAAATGACCAGCAGGCCGATCAACTCGATGTTCACGAACATGCTGCAAGGCGCTCAGGGCGCCAACTCATAGACGATGTTGAAGCGGGCGTCGACCTTGGCCTGCTCGACGAAGCCGATGCCGCACGGATTGGTAACGACCCACTTGGTCATCTCCTCGGGTGTGGTGACCTTGGGCAGCGCCTGCATGCGCCCGGAGAAAATCTGCCGCGACCAGTAAGCGTTGATTTCGGAGATGTCCTTGCCGACTAGGCGACGGTAGAACTGGCTGCGCATCGGATGGCTATCCTCCAGATCGGCCGGTTGCGCCTCGCGGCCGTTGAAGAACAGCCGGTAGCGGCCGAAGAAAATATTGATAATTTCGTTGCGGGTCAGTACCGCAATACCGCAGCGGGCATTGACCACTACCGCCAAGCTGCCGGTCGCCGACGACTGCGCCTGCACCGGCGGCACGGCGAGCAGCGACGGCAATGCGACGAGGGCGAAGAACGGCAGGCGTCTCATGGTTTCAGAAGACGAAATCCATGGTCAGCGAGAACACATCGACCCGACCGTCCCAATCGGGCCGCTCCCGCCGAAACGGGAAAATCGAAGCGGAATCGCCACGGATGGCATCCCACTGCATCTTCAAGGCAATGTTACGGGCCACGTCCCAGCGTGCGCCGACGATCGTTGTGCCCTGCCACGAGAACGAATCAGCCTGCACCTGAGCAACGCCAGGCAGCGAGGACGGGCTGTAATTCTTCGAACGAATCCAGGAATAACCGAGATAAGGAGTAACCGATCCGATCCGGTAGCCGCCCAGCACATAGCCAGCGTACGAATCGGTGAACGCCCGGCTACCCTGGTCGATGGAATTCAGCATCAACTGGAATTGCCACGGACCGTTGTCGTAAACCACCCCCACCGAGTAGTAATGACTGCGTGTACCGTTGACCCGCAGATAGTCGAGCGAGGTCCGCGCCTGATCCGCCGTCAGGTAATGCGGCACCAGTGAATAGAAATTCTGGGCGATCGGTAGGTTGCTGTTGAAGCGAATGTTGGCGTAGCTGCCGCGCAGCAGCCAGGGACCGGCCTGGTATTCGAGATAGGCACCCATCATCGGTGAGCCGCCGATGTTCCACTGCTCGTCCTCGAGCGGAATCTTGCCGTCAGCGATGCCGTAATAAATCTTGCCGCGCAGCGTATTGTCAGCCAGCGGCACGGTCAGCGCCACATCGGCGCCATTGATGCTGGAGAACGGCAGGAACCAAAAGTAATCACCGGGCGGCCGTACCGGCAGATAGGAATAGCCGACCAGGCGCGAATCGGCGAGCATGAAAAATTCCGTGCCAAGCCGGCCAAAACGCATGCTGAGGGTCGGACTCGGATCGTACTTGAGGTAGGCCCAGGCGATCTCCGGCGTGTAGCTGCGGTCGTAGCGATAACGGCTGACCCCCTGTACCACCGCCGCGAACTCGGAATTGATCCGCCAGTTGGCCTGCAGCCCCAAGATGCTGTCGACATTCCCGGTCCACTGCTTGCGCGCCCCGCGCTGCTGCCCCAGGTCGCGGACGAACTCGACGTCGTTGGTGCTGGTGCGCACCGCCCCCACGGTGCCGAAACCGCCAATCGTGAAATTGCTTTGCTCGCCGCGCACCGGCAGGGATAGCGCGGCGCCTGCCACGGCGAGAATCAGCCCCAGCCGGACGACCGGCCGGTGCAGGCAAGCGGAAAAACTTGGGAAGGAGAGGTCGGCCATGGAACACTCAGGAAAAACCCGACAGATGTCGGGTTTTCAGCGATGGAGTCGGGCTCAGGGAATCCGCTTCTCCGGCAGCGCCACCTGCTGCTCGGTGCTGAATTGATAGTCCTTGAAGATATGCTCGGCCGTCAGCAACTGGTAGCTGCCATCGGGCAGGCGATGGGTAGTGTCCTTCAGACGCCAGGTCAACTGGCCACAGGTCCAGATCTCGAAGTTGCGCATGTGCGTACACAGGCAGGTTTTATCCCATACCTTGACCTTGCGGGTGCCCGGATGGGCGGCGACCTCGCGGTTGTAGGCGGTGATGTAGGCGCATTTGCCAGCGGCATCGAGCAGGTAGCCGTAGGCCTCGCAATTGGGACGGATACCGTCACCGATGCCGGGGCTGGACTTGATCATGCGCATCGGGTAACCGGTCGGGGAAATCTGGTTGACCTCGATGTTTTCCTCGTTGGCCTTGAAATATTCCTGCTTGGCCTCGGCCGGCAGGCCACACTCTTCGGCGACTGTAAAGCGGGTAGCCACCTGCACGGCAGCAGCACCCTGTTCGAGGAAGGCGGCGGCATCGGAACCGGTGAAGATGCCGCCGGCCGGAATCACCGGAATGTCGAGATGCTCATCCTTCAAGTACTGCAGCACTTCGGCGACAATCGTCGCTAGATCGTAGTTGGCCCAGTCCATGCCGAAACCGAGATGGCCGCCGGCCAGCGGACCTTCGACGACGATGTAGTCAGGCAGGCGGTTGGTGCGGGCGCTCTTCTTGAGGAACAACAGCAGCGCGCGGACCGAGGACACAATGATGCCCAGTTTGGCGTCGCGGAAACGCGGATGCTCCTCGATCAGGCTGAAGGAGCCGAGATGCAGGCCGGCAGCCAACGTAATGCCGTCAATGCCGGCATCGAGCGCCGCCGACATGCGGACCTTGAGAGTCTCGCGCGGGGCGTTCATGGTCAGCTTTTCCATGCAGTTGATCAGCACCAGGCCAGCGCCCTGCTTGCGCCGCATGGTGGCCTCGACATGCAGGCGGGTCGCCTCTGCCAGGCGGCCGAGATCAAACTTGACCGGAGATTTGTCCTCGTTGAGAACGTTGAACTTGTAAAGCGCCAGTTTTTCCTTGACGTGCTTGGTCTCGTAACGACGGTCGGACACAGTGTTGATCATCGCGTCCGAGATATGGCCGACACCGCCGAGGCGGGCAGCTTCCAGCGCCAGATCGGCCGTCGAAATATCAACCCCCATGCCGCCGATCATGATCGGCACGAGTTCGTGCTTGCCAAGGCGCAAGCGGAAATCATCCACACGCTTCATTTTTGTCCTTAAGAAAACCAGCACGCTCGCGCTCACCCCCGCGCAACCGAGCCAAGCATATGATTTTACGCCATTGTGCGCCCGGGTGCTTGCCGCCCCCGGATAAATCAAATTTTCCTGTTCCCGGCCTGGCTAAACTTCGTACTTCGATCGATATTCCATACTCAAGGTTCACCCATGCGTCTAGCCTCGCACCCCCTCTGGCTGGTTGGCTTTCGCCCCTTTTTCACCCTCGCCTGCATGGCCGGCCTGATCCTGCCGCCCGTCTGGGCGTTGATCTTCGGCGGCCAACTGGCAGCGCCGGATATCCCTTTCGGCGCGATTCAGTGGCACGCCCACGAGATGTTCTTCGGCTTCGGCTGGGCAGTGCTTGGCGGCTTTCTGCTGACCTCGACCAAGAACTGGGTCGGCATTCGCGGTTATCACGGCCCGGCATTGCTGCTGCTAGCCGCCGCCTGGCTCGTCGAACGCCTGGCCATGAGTTTCGGTGGCCACTGGCCGCAGCCGCTGTTCCTGGTGGCCAACAACCTGTTCCTCGGCAGCATCGTCGCCATGTTGCTATGGACACTAATCCGCCACCACCAGCGCGACAGCTACCGTGACAACGCTTTTTTCCTGGTCATGCTGCCGGCCTTCATCGTCGCCAAAACCCTGATGTTGACCGGCGGCGACTTCACCGCCGGTACCACGATGGCCATCGGCCTGTTCCGCCTGGCCTTCCTAGTCATGCTCGAGCGCACGCTGACGCAGTTCATGAAAGCCGCCTTCCAGGCAGAAATCCTGCGCCAGCCCAAGCTCGACATGGCAATCAAGCTGCTTGGCCTGGTGCTGGTGGTCGAATTCCTGCTGCCGCGGCCGCTCGCTGCCGCCATCGCGCTGGCCCTGGCGGTGCTGCTCGGCATCCGCCTCTGCTTCTGGAAGCCGCAGCTAGCCTTGCGCCGCATCGACATCGGCATCATGTACATCGGCTATCTGGTCATCGTGCTGCAACTGTTGGTGGACGCCCTTGGCCATCTCACCAACCTCGTCTGGGTCGGCTCGCTATCGGTACACCTATTCACCGTCGGCGCCATGGGTTGCGTCATCCCGGCGATGATCATCCGCATCGCCAAGGGCCATACCGGGCGCAAGGTGGTGTTCGCGGGCGGCGACCGGCTGGTGCTGATCATCATGCTGGCTACGCTGTTCTTCCGCATTGGCCTGCCACAGTTGTTCCCGGCTGGCTACCTGGGTTGGATCTACCTCTCCGCCTGTACCTGGGCGCTGGCCTATGGCCTGCTCGCTTGGCGCACCATCCCTCTGTTGATGCAGCCGCGCATCGACGGTCGCGAACACTGACCGGAGCACGGCTGCCCCCGAGAGCAAACAGTTTGGTGAGCCGCCCCAGGCTGAAGCCTGGGGCGGCTCACCACGAATCAGATCGTAAATCCGGCGACGCGCGCGCGCAGGCTTTCGGCGAGTTTTTCCAACTCAGCCGCATAGTCTGCCGATTTCTTCGCCATCACATTGCTATCGTCGGCCATGCTGGCAATTTTTTCGACATTCTTGGCGATTTCAGCAATCGCGGCCGTCTGCTCGTCGATCGCATGCGAAATACTCATCACGGCAGCATTCACTTGACCAGCACTTTCACGAATGTTGGCAATGCTGGCACCGGCATTTTCGGCAAACACCATACCCTCCTCAACCTGCTGGACACCGCTGTTCATGCTCGTCACCGCACCCTCGGTGCCGGCTTGTATCCCACTAATCAGCGTACTGATTTCCTGAGTCGATGCGGATGTTCGCTCCGCGAGCTTACGGACCTCATCGGCCACAACAGCAAAGCCACGCCCCTGTTCTCCGGCGCGTGCCGCCTCAATGGCCGCGTTGAGCGCCAGCAGATTGGTCTGCTCGGCAATTTCCCGAATCACGCTGACAATTGCCGAGATCGCCTTCGATTCCTGCCCCAGGGTGGTCACCGCCGACGAAGCGGTACGCACCGTCTCGGCAATGCGCGTCATGCTGGCAACAGCCTGCCCGATCACTTCCGCACCTTGGCCGGAAACATGCCCAGACTCGACCGAGACGCCATTGGCATGGCTGGCGTTCTCGGCCACATGGACGATATTGGCGTTGATCTCCTCGATGCTGGCCGCCATTGCCGACGCGGCATCGCTCTGCAATCCGGACTGCGTCGCCACCTGCATGGCCGAGCTGGACAAATGGGCGGCGTTTTCGGCCAGCCGGAACGACGCGGACTGAATATCGCTCAGCGTGGTGCGCATATCCCCGGCCATCTTGTTGGTCGCTTTCAGCAACTGCCCCACTTCATCCTCACTGCGCTGCTTGATAGCGACCGTCAGATCGCCGGACGCGATGCGCCGCATCGCCTTGACCACTTCCATCAGCGGCTGCGTCACCCAGTATCGCGAGGAAAAGAACAACGTGGCGCACAGTAGAACGCACAGCACCACCGCTCCGAGGATCAGGCGATTGCGTACGGCATCGGCATGAACGTTGAGATCATCGACATGGACGCTCGTTGCGACAACCCAATTCCATGCCGGCACGGACATGAACACGGATACCTTCCGGCCCTCCGCAGCTCCATGCGGCTTGGGAAAGAGGTAGTAGATCACGCCTTCCTTTTGCTCCACCATCTCGCGTATGTAATAGACGTCGTTGCTGTCCTTGGCATCCCATAGGTTCTCGCCTTCGCGCGTCGGGTGCAGGACGAGCTCGCCTTTGTTCGTACCCGCATCGATGCCAAAAATGTAGCCGGTCTCGAACAGCTTGATGTCCCGCAACTTCTTTTTCATATCGGCCAGTTGTTCGCTGAAATCGAGCCCGACGAAAAGGGCGCCGACAACCTGGCCCGACGCACTGAGTAGCGGCCGGTAATTCGTCATGTAATCACGGCCGAACAAGCGCGCCTTGCCGGTATAGGTCTTCCCGGCCAGCAGCAGTTCACGGGCTGGGTGCCGCGCTCCCAGCGGGGTGCCCATGGCCCGCGTTCCGTCCTCCTTTTTGAGCGACGTGGCGATACGGACAAAGTCGTCCCCCTGGCGAACGAAAAGAGTACCGGCAGCCGTCGTATTGGCGGTAAAACGGTCGAAGGGTGCGACATTGCCGTTGAGCACTTTGCCCTCCAGGCTAAGCACAGGGGTTCTGGCACCGCCGACCTCGACTGTTTCGTCGGTGCGCATAGCGAACTCCCCGCTAAAATCCGCCTGCAACGTCCGAGCCAACCGTTCCGCCGCCTTTTCGAGCGATACGCGAACCGTTTCGACCATATCAACGGCCTGTTGATTGGTCCGCTTCAGCTCCTCGATTCCCTGCCGCTCGAATACGGAACTCAGCCAAGCATTCAAGGCAATAATCGCCACGACAAAAAGACCAAAAATCGTCGCCGCTTGAATGACATTTAACTTGGCAGAGATTGATAGATTGCGAAATTTGTTAATCAACATGACTCCTCCATTGATTATTCATTTATCGGAGCACTTTACCTGACTCTCCAAATAATGCATGCGTCGGAATAAAACCATAAAAAGGATGAGGCGACCGCTATTGCCACCATCTCGCCACCATCCAGCAAATAAGCACATCAGCATCTCGCCTCCTGGCCGACCTTAGCCTCGCACGACCCATCGAATGAGCCGAATATCGCCGGCCATGATGTCTACAATCACCACTTCGCCTGGTAACTCTCCAGAACGATCACCATGGAAAAAAATCCGCGATCTTCCGATTTCATCCTGTGGCTGGCGGCCGTGGGTTTCTTCATGCAGACGCTGGATGCCACCATCGTCAACACTGCGCTCCCGTCCATGGCGGTCAGCCTGGGCGAGAGTCCGCTACGCATGCAATCGGTGGTCATCGCCTATGCGCTGACGATGGCCATGGTCATCCCGGCCAGCGGTTGGCTGGCCGACCGTTTTGGTACCCGGCTCGTGTTCACTGCGGCAACCCTGTGTTTCGTCGCGGGTTCCCTTGCCTGCGCGCTGTCGTCGAATCTCTCCGCCCTCACCGCGGCGCGCATATTGCAAGGACTGGGCGGCGCGATGTTGATGCCGGTCGGACGGCTGGCCGTATTGCGGAGTTTTCCGGGCGAAAGTTTTCTCCGTGCGTTGAGCTTCGTCGCCATTCCCGGCCTGATCGGGCCGCTGGTCGGTCCGACGCTGGGCGGTTGGTTGGTGGAAACCGCCTCCTGGCATTGGATCTTCCTCATCAACGTACCGATCGGCTTGCTTGGCTGCGTGCTCAGCCTGCGTTACATGCCCGATGGCCGGCTCAATCGCGTGCCACCGTTCGATTTCGCCGGCTTCGGTCTATTGTCGTTTGGCATGATGACCCTGTCGCTCGCGCTCGATGGCCTCGCCGGCATCGGTCTCGGCCGCGGAGCCGTGCTGGTGCTGCTGCTGCTCGGTCTGGCCAACCTGGCCGCTTACTGGTTCCGCGCCGCGCGCCATCCACTGCCCTTGTTCTCGCCGCTGCTTTTCCGTATCAACAGTTTCGGCGTCGGCCTGCTCGGCAACCTGTTTGCGCGTATCGGCAGCGGTGCCATGCCCTACCTGATTCCGCTGCTGCTACAACTCTCCATGGGCTACAGTCCGTTCTACGCGGGCCTGATGATGTTGCCGGTGGCGGCTGCGGCAATTCTCTCCAAACCCCTCGTGACGGCCATGATCCAGCGTTTCGGCTATCGCCGGGTACTGCTTGGCAACACACTCCTGCTTGGCATCGCCATGACCGCTTTTTCACTGCTCGAACCCAACCAGCCGATTTGGCCGCACATTGTGTTGCTGTTTTTTTTCGGCGCCATCAATTCGGTCCAATTCACGGCAATGAACACGGTCACGCTCAAAGACCTCGAAACCGTGCAGGCAAGTTCCGGCAACAGCATGCTGTCGATGGTGCAAATGTTGTCGATGAGCCTCGGCGTATCGGTGGCCGCTGCGCTACTGGCCGTGTTCACCGAACATTATGGTCAAGCGGCCCTTGGCTACCTCGCTGCTTTCCACACCACATTCCTCTGCGTGGGTACGATCACCATCGCCTCGGCATTGATTTTCTGGCAGCTCGCGCCGGACACTGGCGCAGCGACCATGGAAACACGATCACAGATGCTCTAGCCCTGACTGCGCGTCATCATGGTCGGTTGATCCGAGGGCTGGAGCAAAACCGCTCCGACCTTCCGCAGGCGGGAACAAGCGCAAAAGGCGGGCAGCACCGGCCCAATGACATTCGCACGGCCGCCAGTGCTGCCGACAGGACATCCAAGCCCTTATAATTAACGGTTCTCCTTTTCGTACTGAGTTGCCCGTGTCCGATCGTCTCGCCGTCCTACCCCAATACCTGCTGCCCAAACAGGCGCTGACCGTGCTCGCCGGCAAACTTGCCGGCGCCCAGGCTGGCCGCCTGACGACTGGCGTCATCCGTTGGTTCGTCGGCCGCTACGGCGTCAACATGGCCGAGGCCGCCAACCCGGACATCGCCAGCTACAAGACCTTCAACGAGTTCTTCACCCGGCCGCTGCAAGAGAACGCCCGCCCTTTCGCCGAGGCCGATTTTCTGTGTCCTGTCGACGGGGCGATCAGCCAGTTCGGCGCCATCGAGCGCGACCAGATTTTCCAGGCCAAGGGCCATAGTTATTCGACCACCGCGCTGGTCGGCGGCGACCGCAAGCTGGCCGCACAGTTCGAGAATGGCAGCTTCGCCACGCTGTACCTGAGTCCGCGCGACTATCACCGCATCCATATGCCCTGCGACGGCAAGCTGCTGCGTATGATTTACGTGCCCGGCGCGCTGTTCTCGGTCAACCCGACCACGGCACGCGGCGTACCCGGCCTGTTCGCCCGCAACGAGCGCGTCGTCTGTGTCTTCGACACGGCGAGCGGTCCGTTCGTGCTGACCCTGGTCGGCGCCACCATCGTCGGTAGCATGGCCACCGTCTGGCATGGCGTGATCAATCCACCGCGTCCCGGTGTCGTCCGCGCATGGCGTTACGAGGAACAGAACATCATGCTCAAGCGGGGTGATGAGATGGGCCGCTTCCTGCTCGGTTCGACCGTTGTCATGCTGTTCCCGAAAAACACGCTGGCCTTCAACCCGGCCTGGCAACCGACCGCCGCCATCCGCATGGGCGAAGCCATGGGGAATCGACCCGGAGAAGCTTAAGTCGCCGCCCCCGGCGCCTTGCTCGACGGCACCATGGCTGGACATGCCATCGGGACATCCCCGATACTGGCGCCACCCCCAACCCGGAGACGCCCATGACTGCATCATTACTTGCCCTGCCCGGCCGGCCCGCGCTGGCCCGCCTGCTACTCGCCGTCCTGTTCCTGTTCGTTGCCGGCTTCGCTGCTGCCGAAGCACCGCCGCAAAAAAACCAGGTGCCCGGCTACTACCGCCTAATGCTTGGCAACTTCGAGATCACCGCGCTCTACGATGGCGCCATCAACCTCGACGAGACCACGCTGAAGAACATTTCCATACGCGACCGGCAGCGCCTGCTTGCCCGCCAGTTCCTACAGGGGCCGAAAGTGCAGACGGCGGTCAACGCCTATCTGGTAAACACCGGCAGCCGGCTAATCCTGATCGATGCCGGCGCCGCCGGGCTGTTTGGCCCCAGCCTGGGCCGCGTCGTCGACAACCTGCGGGCGGCGGGCTATCAGCCCGAACAGGTGGATACCGTGCTGCTCACCCATCTGCACGGCGACCACGTCAATGGCTTGGTCAGCCCCGATGGTGGACGCGTCTTCGCCAATGCCGAAGTCTGGTCGGCCCAGGCCGACAACGATTTCTGGCTGAGCGAGGCGGTCGCCGCCAAAGCGCCGGTGAATTTCCAGGCCTTTTTCAAGATGTCGCGCGATGCCGCAGCGCCTTATCTGGCCGCCGGCAAATGGAAGACTTTTTCCAGCGATCGGGAACTACTGCCCGGTGTTGCCAGCGTCGACACCCGCGGCCACACGCCCGGTCACGCCAGCTACCTGATCACCAGCGGCGGCGAGCGCCTGCTGGTGCTCGGCGACCTAGTGCACAATCATGCCGTGCAGTTCGCCCGTCCCGAAGTGTCCTTCGAATTCGACAACGACCCACAACAGGCGATACACGCCCGCAAGCGTATCTTCGAGCGGGCGGCCAAGGAAAAGCTAATGGTCGCCGGCATGCACCTGCCCTTCCCAGGAATCGGCCACGTGCGTAAGGAAAAGCAGGGCTACGCTTGGGTGCCGGCCGAGTTCGCGCCGCTCGAAACGCGATAATTATTGAAAGAGCCGTAGGGCTGTAACCGCAAAGAACGCATAGCGCGCAAGGAAAAACACCCCGCATCTTTGTGTTCCTTGCGTTCTTTGCGGTTTCTTGTGCAGGCGACCCCTTTTCGGTCCATAGGGCGCCACGGGACTATTGGAAAGCCCCCGGTGACAGCTTGCTGCTTGGGTACAGCGGGCGGCTACCGACCGGGTAGCTGAATTCCGCCGTCGGCAACAGGTCGACGCCGCGCACGCTGCCTGGCGGGCGCACGCTGCCGCGCAAGGGTGACTGGCTGGTCAAGCGCAGCGGTGTGCCGCCAACGGCAATGAGATCGGCCCGCCGTGCGCTGTGGTTGCCTTCGACCCGCCCCTGCGCTGGCGGGAAGAAATTGCCATCGCCGACCAGCAGGTTGTTGATCTGCCAGATGTCGATGCCAGTGGGGAATTTCTCGTTCCAGACGCGCAGGAAATCGCCGGAAAAATAATCGTTCACCAACGTGTTGTGTACCAGATACAGCGCGTTGTCCGGCCAGCGCGGCCCTTCGGCGCCGTAGGCGATGATCGCCACATTGTCGGTGCCGGCACTCTGGCCAATGGCGTTGCCGAGCACGAAAACCAGTCCGCCGTTGGGAAACTCCAGCTCATACGAAGCCTTGCCGTCCTTGCCATCGACCAGCATGTTGTACAGCACGTGACTCTCGCGTGCCCGCGACTTGACCAGATGGCCGAGATAGCCGCCGGAGAAACGGCTGCCACGCAGCACGAACTTGCCGATGCCACCAACATATAGCAGGTGATGCAGATCACCAGGATGGTGAGGTGCTTCGCTGAACTCGCTATCGATCACTTCAAGCGTCTGCTCGGGGGAATTGGCGGTCAGGATACCCATTTCGTTATCGACGAAACGACAATCGCGCACCGTCAGGTGTCCCCTCTCGAAGCGGATGCCGGCACCGTTGGAATGCGGCACGCGGGCACCACGAAACTCGATGTTCTCGATCCGTACCTCACCGCCGCGCACCACCCAGATGCCCTTGCCTTCGGCGTGCTGGCCGTCGCCCAGCATCACCGGCCGCTCGCCACCACCACGGATGATCAGCCGGTCCTGCGTCCACACCGCCGGCTGACCGCGATAGGTGCCCGGCCGGATTTCGATGATCTCGCCATCGCGCGCCAAGCGTGCCGCCTCGCCGATGGTAGCGATGCGTTCGCCGGGACCGACCACCATGGTTGCCGCGGCGGCCGGCTCGACCTTCCCGGCGACCTCAGCCACCGGCACCGCACGCAACTGGCCGTCCGGGCCACGCCGGATTTCGCCGTGGTAATCGGGCGACGGCGGCAAGCCCTCGGCAAATTGCGCCAGCACCGGCACGCCGGTAAGACCGGCAACAACGAAGAAAACTGCGCGCAGCATTGAGGTGGGGGCCATGTCGGTCGCTCGCCGGATAACGGGGTTTCCATCAGACGGCAGGCGCCATCCGCTTGTCAAGACGGACGGCCGTGGCACCATCCGGCCCCACCGGAATACGCCCGGCGCCGGCCTTCCCACCACCGAAGTGCTTGGCGGCTCAGGAAAAGCGCAGGCTGCCGTCGCGCAGGCGCCGCGTCAGCGCCTCGGCGCTCATCGGCCGGCCGTGCAGGTAGCCCTGCAGCACCTGGCAGCCAATATCGGCCAGGAAGGCCTGTTGCTCCTGTGTTTCCACGCCCTCGGCCAGCACCTCCAGATGCAAGTTGCGGCCGAGCGCCACGATCGCACGCAAGATGGCAGTATCACTCTCGTCATGCGGCAGATCGCGGATGAAAGCGCGGTCGATCTTCAGCCGATCGAGCGGGAAGGTCTTCAGATAGGCCAGCGAGGAATAGCCGGTGCCAAAATCGTCGATGGCTGTGCGCACTCCCAGTTCGCGTAGACCGCGCAGTACCTCGACGGCGCCGCCGGAATCGGCGATCAGCGCACCCTCGGTGATTTCGAGTTCGAGCAGATGAGCAGGCAGCGCAGTCTTGGCAAGCGCTTCACCGATCATCGGCAGCAAGTCACTCTGGCGGAACTGGCGGCCGGACAGGTTGACCGCCACTGTCATCTCGTTGCCGAACTCGTCGAGCCAAGCGCGCATCTGGCGGCAGGCCTCGCGCAACACCCATTCGCCGATAGGCACGATGAGCCCGGTTTCCTCAGCGACGGGAATAAACTGCACCGGCGAGACGCTGCCCAGTTGCGGGCTGTGCCAGCGCAGCAGCGCCTCGACGCCGAGCAAGCGGTTATTTAGCACATCGACCTGCGGCTGGTAATAGACCTTGAACTCGCCGCTGGCCAGAGCCTGGCGCAATAAGCCTTCGAGGGCCAGCAGACGGACCCCTTGGACACTCATCTCGGCCGAATAGAAACGATAACCGGCTCGACCTTCCTCTTTGGCGCGGTACATCGCCGACTCGGCATTGCGCTCGAGCATCGCCGTTTCCTCGCCGTCATTAGGAAAGATAGCGACGCCGATACTGACCGAGACATGCAGTTGATGCTCGCCAACGATCATCGGCGAACGGAAGGCAGCCAGCAGCTTTTCGCAGACGGCGCCGACTCCCTGGGCCGAACCGATGTCATCGAGCAGTACGGCAAAAAGATCGCCGCCCGGCCGGGCCACTGCGTCATGACGGCGCACTGTCTGGCGGATGCGCTCGGCGCTGAGCAGCAGCACCTCGTCGCCGACGGCATGATTGAGCGAGTCGTTGATCAGCTTGAAACGATCGAGACCAATCTTGAGCACCGCGAAACGCCGCCGGGTACCACGCGCCTGTACTGCCACCTGGTCGATGACCGTCCGCCAGGCATCGCGCGACAACAGCCCGGTCAGCGCATCGAAAGTACGCAGGCGCTCGAGCAACTCCTCGACCTTCTTGCGTTGGCTGAGATCGACGCTCATCGCGATGTAATTGCTAACCGCACTGCCTGATTGGTTGCGGACGGCGACGATGGACAGCAGCGCCGGGTAGATCTCACCGTTGCGCCGCCGATTCCATACTTCGCCTTCCCAATTGCCATCACGCTCAAGCTGCTGCCACATGCCGGCATAGAAATCGGCTTCGTGGCGACCGGATTTCAGCTCGCCGATATGGCGGCCGATCAGCTCGTCATGGGAATAACCGCTGATCCGGCAAAAAGCCGGATTGACCTCGACGATATGCAATGCCGCATTGGTCACGACGATGGCCTCGACACTGCTGTTGAACACCTTGTCGGCCAGATGCAGGTCGGCCTCGGTTTCCTTGTTGTTGCGCAGCATCTGGCGGATCAGCAAGCTGACCAGCAGGAAGGCGACAAGCGCCGAAACCACACTGAAAACCAGCCAGCGGCGCGCTTCGCCTTCCATTTCGGCGGACTGATTGACGATGGAGACGACCAGTTCATCCTCGATTGCCTTCATCGCATCAACCCGCTGCGAGGCCAGTGTAAACCAGCGCTCGGGGCTGACCATCGGAATCTGCGGCTGGGCGGCGCCGTGGCCGATGGCCACAATCCCCTGGCGGATAAGATCGAGTTCCTGAGCCAAACTGTCGGTTTCCAGGTGTTCCTGCTGCGCCCGCAAATCCTCGCGTGCCAGCAGGTAAAACTGGTTCAGGTAAGTGGACTCGATGGCGCGCAGCCGGTGGTAGTCCACTATCTGAGAGAAGTGCCCGAAATCGCCCGACGACAATAGCGCCGTGACCAGATCCCGCTCTTGTCCGGCGGCTTCCTTGGCCCGCAAAAGGGAAACCAACGCCAGTTGCGGCGCTGCCATGCGGCCGCTCGAATCGACGTGGCTCAACAGCAGTGCCACCAGCTTATCGATCCAGACGGTATAGCGCTGTACTGCTACATCGCGCGAGATGCGCCGTTGCTCAACCGCCACGCGCAGTTCATCCAGCCCGCCAAAGCTCACCACGGCCGCCGGGTTACCAGCCAGCGACTCGGCTTCCAAGGTTTTGAAAACCCTGTTGACGCGGGCCAGTGCGCCGTCGGTTCTAGCCAACTGCTGCTCACGCGCCTGCGCAAAGCAACTGCCGCCCGATGCCAGGTAGCCGCTGGACAGGCTGCGCTCGCGCTGCAACTGATGCATCGCTTCGCTGATATCGGCAGTGGCCCGAGTCCAGCGGTGCACCGCTGTCGCGTAGCGAAGCTCACCATGACTATTCGTCAGGTTGTATCCGGCGAAGACGATCAGGGCAACGAGAAACGCAACCAGCAGCAGCAAAGTACGCTGCCCAAGCCCCCCCCTCCGCCGTTGCTCCCAGGCTGGAGTGTCGCCATTCGCCGTCAACGCGTCCGGCAATGCCGAAGAGAAAGAGGGAAGACTACGCATTATGGAAGGGGTACTCTACTGCGGATGCGGCGTCAACAATTTGATGTCCAACAATTTGAGCGACATGACAGTATGGCAAGATACCACTATCGAATCACCACCACCCAGGGAATGCTATGACCATCATCTGGAACAACACCCTCGAAACCGGGCACCGGCAGATCGATCTGCAGCACCAGGAATTGGTGGAACTGATCAACGAACTCACCGCTGCTCTCGAGGCCGGTCGTGAGTTCGATGCGCTGGACGACATCCTGCCGCGCCTGAATAACTACGTGCTGTTCCATTTCGGTACCGAGGAAATGCTGATGACCGGACTGCCGGCCGACAGCGCGCACGTCGTCGCCCACCGCCAAGCACACGGAGATTTCACCGCCCGCATCAATGCCTTGCGGGCCGGCGCGGCAGCTGGTGAAAAATTGGAAGCCGGACCATTGGCTGATTTCCTGCGCAACTGGCTGGTCGAACACATCATGCGAACCGATCGCGAACTAGTCACCCTGCTCGCCCCCCACCAGCCAGTACCGCCGCGCCGATAAGCGGTCGCCAGCCTAGAAAACCTTGCCCTAACAATAAAAAGCCCCCGCCGGTTTCCCGGCGGGGGCTTTGGTTTTGAGAAAAGCCGCGTTCGGCCATAAGTGGCCGAACGCGTGGATTACATCTCGACGGTTTCGGCAACCTCGACGAACGCCGGAATCTGGTCGAAGTTCATGTAGCGATACACGTCGGCGGCCTTGGCATTGACAGCCTGCACCTGCTCCTGGTATTCGGCAACGGTCGGCAGACGGCCAATCAGCGCGGCGACGGCGGACAGTTCAGCGGAAGCCAGGTAGACGCGGGTATCGATGCCCAGACGGTTCGGGAAGTTGCGCGTCGAGGTGGAGACAGCAGTCGAGCCCTTGCGGATTTGCGCCTGGTTACCCATGCACAGCGAGCAGCCCGGCATTTCCATGCGGGCGCCAGCCTTGCCGAGAACGCTGTAGTAGCCTTCCTCGGTCAGGATCAGGGCATCCATCTTGGTCGGCGGGGCAATCCACAGGCGGGTCGGGATGTCGGACTTGCCGTCGAGCACCTTGCCGGCGGCGCGGAAGTGGCCGATGTTGGTCATGCAGGAGCCGATGAAGACTTCGTCGATCTTGTCGCCCTGCACTTCGGACAGCACCTTGACGTCGTCCGGATCATTCGGGCAAGCCAGGATCGGTTCAGTGACTTCGGCCAAATCGATCTCAATGACCGCGGCATACTGGGCGCTGGCGTCGGCCTTGAGCAGCGTGCCGTTGGCGATCCACTCTTCCATCGCCTTGATGCGGCGCTTCAGCGTGCGGGCATCTTGGTAGCCCTCGGCGATCATCCACTTCATCAGCGTGATGTTCGAGCGCATGTATTCGACGATCGGCGCCTTGTTCAGGGCGACCGTACAGGCAGCGGCGGAACGCTCGGCGGCGGCATCGGACAGTTCAAAGGCCTGTTCGACCTTGAGATCCGGCAGACCTTCGATTTCCAGGATACGGCCGGAGAAGACGTTCTTCTTGCCCTTCTTCTCAACGGTCAGCAGGCCCTGCTTGATGGCCCACAGCGGAATGGCGTTGACCAGGTCGCGCAGCGTGATGCCGCGTTTGGCGGCATCGGCCATCGAGCCCTTGAAGCGGACCAGCACCGATTCCGGCATGTCCAGCGGCATGACGCCGGTGGCGGCAGCGAAGGCGACCAGGCCGGAACCGGCCGGGAAGGAGATACCGATCGGGAAGCGGGTGTGCGAGTCGCCGCCAGTGCCGACGGTATCCGGCAGCAGCAGGCGGTTCAGCCAGGAGTGGATGACGCCGTCGCCCGGACGCAGCGCGACGCCGCCGCGGGTCGAGATGAAGGACGGCAGTTCGCGGTGCATCTTGACGTCGACCAGCTTCGGATAGGCGGCGGTATGGCAGAAAGACTGCATCACCAAGTCGGCCGAGAAGCCGAGGCAGGCCAGATCCTTCAGCTCATCGCGGGTCATCGGGCCGGTGGTGTCCTGGGAGCCGACGGTGGTCATCTTCGGTTCGCAGTAGGTGCCGGGCAGGATGCCCTTGCCTTCCGGCAGGCCGCAGGCACGGCCGACCATCTTCTGGGCCAGCGAGTAACCGGTACCCGGATCGGCCGGCTGCTGCGGCAGGCGGAACAGCGTCGAGGCGGGCAAGCCCAGCGCCTCACGCGCCTTGGCCGTCAGGCCGCGGCCGATGATCAGCGGAATGCGGCCGCCGGCGCGCACTTCGTCGAGGATGACCAGAGTCTTCAGTTGCGATTCGGCGATCACGGCGCCGTTCTTGGTGGCGGTGACCTTGCCGCTGGCACCATCGACCTTCAGCTCGATCTCGTCGCCCATGTCCATCTGGCCAGCGTCGATCTCGATCGGCAGGGCGCCGGCATCTTCCATGGTGTTGAAGAAGATCGGGGCGATCTTGGAGCCGAGGCAGACGCCACCAAAGCGCTTGTTCGGCACGAAAGGGATGTCCTCGCCGGTGAACCACAGCACCGAGTTAGTGGCCGACTTGCGGGAAGAACCGGTGCCGACCACGTCGCCGACGTAGGCGATCAGGTTGCCTTTCTCGGCCAGCTTGGCCAGTTGCTTGATCGGGCCGCGGCTGCCCGGTTCATCGGCCTCGATGCCCGGACGCGGGTTCTTCAGCATAGCCAGTGCGTGCAGCGGAATATCCGGACGCGACCAGGCATCCGGAGCCGGCGACAGATCGTCGGTATTGGTTTCGCCGGTGACCTTGAACACGGTCAGCTTCTGCGCGGCCGGCACTGCCGGGCGCGAGGTGAACCATTCGCCGTCGGCCCAGCTCTGCATCACGGACTTAGCGTTGGCGTTGCCCTTTTTGGCCAGTTCGGCGACATCGTGGAAGTAGTCAAAGACTAGCAGGGTCTTCTTCAGACCGGCAGCGGCAACAGCGCCACAAGCACCATCGGCGAGCAGGTCGATCAAGGGCTTGACGTTGTAGCCGCCGAGCATGGTGCCGAGCAGTTCGGTGGCCTTTTCCCGGGAGATCAGGGCGCAGCTTTCCTCGCCCTTGGCGACCTTGGCCAGGAATTCGGCCTTGACCTTGGCGGCGTCGTCCACACCAGCCGGCACGCGATAGGTGATCAGGTCGACCAGCGCCGCTTCTTCGCCCCGCGGCGGATTCTTCAGCAGCGCCACCAGTTCGGTGGTCTGTTGCTTGGACAGGGGCAGCGGCGGGATACCGAGGGCTGCACGCTCTGCAACATGGGCGCGATAGGCTTCAAGCACGGCGACTTCCTTTCGTAAAGGGTTGCTCTGGGAAAATCGGAACATTTTACGACAGCGGCCGGAAAAATCGGTTCAGGATGGCCGCCGCAAGACACTCCGTCCAAGTCTTATATATTTTATCTTTTATATGGCTGACTGTGAAGTTCCTGCTGCCGATCACCCCACATCGCCCCAGACATTGGGCCAGCCCTGCTGTCGTCCATGTCGTACGCGCTGTCTGGCGACATGATGCGAAAAGCCAACACCGCTCCGAATCCTGGAAATCTCCGTGGAAAAACTCACGGCCACTATGACTAAAGTCGTAGATAGTGGCCCATTGCTTGTTCATTTCTCATAACAACCCTAGCCACGGAGCCACTCATGAACAGCCATGGCATCACGCCGGCATGCGACGCCCGCATTGAGGATTTTCCCGCTAACGCCGCCCAGGAGACGCCGCAGGTCGCCGACCTGATCGTCGCCTACCTCGAGCAACTGGGCATCGACTACATTTTTGGCATTCCCGGCGGCGCCATCGAACCACTGTACAACGCCCTGGCGCGCAGCAGCCGGCGCGGCGGCCCGCGGCCGATCGTCGCCCGCCACGAAGCTGGTGCTGCCTTCATGGCTGACGGCTATACCCGCGAAACCGGCAAGATCGGCGTTTGCTGCGCGACCTCCGGCCCCGGCGCGACCAATCTGATCACCGGGGTCGCCTGCGCCTTCGACAACAGCATCCCGATGCTGGTCATCACCGGCCAGCCGTCGCTGCCCTCGTTCGGCAAGCGCGCCCTGCAAGAATCAGCTTGTACCGGCGTCGATACGCTCGGCATGTTCCGCCACTGCACCCGCTACAACTCGCTGATCTCGCATCCCGAGCAGATCGAGTCGAAGTTGATCACCGCGCTGCAACGAGCCGTCCGGACACCGCGCGGGCCGGCGCACCTGAGCATTCCGCTCGACATTCTGAAAAGCCCCAGCCCGGTCCAGGTACCGTCCTACGACATCGGCGACAAGCTGCGCCCCGTCTCTCAACTCGACACCGAGGCTACCGACGAATTGCTCGAGCTGCTGCGGCGGGCGCGCAACGTCCGCCTGCTGATTGGCGGTTCCTGCGGCGAGGCCATCGGTATCATCCTGCAGTTCGCCACACAGCACGACATCCCCTTCGCTACCACGCCGGACGGCAAGGGTCTGATCAATCCCTGCCATCCGCTGTATCGCGGCGTCTTCGGTTTCGCCGGCCACCACACGGCCAACGCGTTACTCGATGACGAGGCTGTCGATCTGGTGTTGGCGGCCGGCACCAGCATGAATGAATGGACCAGCAGCGGCTGGAGCGACACCCTGCTCAACGAAAAACTGGTGCATATCGACGAATCGGCCGAACACTTGGCCCGTTCGCCGATGGCCCGCCTGCATGTACACGGCCGGCTGCTGAATATTTTCACCCGCTTGATTGAGCGCAGCCCCGGGCCGCGGAACGCTGGCCACGCCAGCGTCAACCGGCCAGCGCCACGCGGCTCGCACGAAGACATGCTGGCCGCTCCAACGCAATTCAACAGTCCGGCTAGCCCGATCACCCCGCAGCGCCTGATGCGCGATCTCGGCCGCCTGTTTCCGCCGAAAACCCGCTTTCTCGCCGATGCTGGTAATAGCGTCGCGTGGTCGGCCCATTACCTCAATCCGGCCGACCGGCGCCACGGTGAACGCCGTCTCGGCGGTGACAGCCAGCGCCGCAATAGCGGCCGGCGCCACAGTGTCGGTGGCTGGCTGCGTCTGACCATGGATTTCGCGCCGATGGGCTGGGCCATCGGTGGCGCCATCGGCACGGCGGCCGGCAATCCGCAAGCACCAGCCGTTTGCATCACCGGCGACGGCAGCCTGCTGATGAACGGCCAGGAGATCTCGGTCGCCGTGGCCGAGGGACTGAACGTGATTTTCGTCGTTCTCAATGACCAGGCGCTGGGCATGGTCAAGCACGGGCAGCGCCTGGCCGGCGCCGAGCGCATCGGCTTCCAGTTGCCGGCCACCGACTTCGCCGCCATGGCGCGAGCGATGGGCGCCAACGGCCATACCATCCGCTCGCCGCAAGACCTGGCGGACCTCGATATCGCCGCGATCTGCCACCGGCGCGGCCCGACCCTGCTCGACGTGCATATCGACGGCGAGGAAGTCCCGCCGATGAACCTGCGCATGCAAGTACTCGGAACCGACCTGTGAGAGGCGCTGGATGAATTCGCACGACACCCGCTCCGCCCCAACCGGTACCGTCCTCCACAGCCGCCTGTGGGCCGAGGATGCCGAAGCCGACGATCCGTTCACGGCCAACGCCTGCTACTGCAGCGGCTACAACGTGTTCGGCGACCTGCTGCAACATGCCACCTACCCGGCCTACCTGTACCTGCTGTTCCGCGGTGAGAAACCCGCCCCCGGGCAGGTCCGGGCGCTCGAGATACTGGCCGTGGCCATCGCCAACCCCGGGCCGCGCGACCCCTCGGTACATGCGGCGATAAGCGCCGGTGTCGGCGGCTCCCCGGCCGCCGCCGTACTGATGGCGGCGCTGGCTTCCGGTGCCGGCGTCTCCGGCGGCGCGCGTGAGGTCTTCCTGTGCCTGCGGGCCTGGGAGCGCTGCGCCTGCGACCTCGAACGATGGCAACAGCAAATGCACGACTGGCGCCGTCCCGGCAACGGCAGAATGGAGGTCTGGCCAGAACCAGAACACCCGCCCGGTCACGCGCCTTACGGCGACCGTACCGCGCTTCCAGTGCAACAGACCCTGGCGGCACTGACCTCGGTTCTTGCCGATGGGCGCCTCCACTGGCTGCAGCAGCACCAAGCGCAGTTGGTACAGTGGGCCGGCCGCCCCCTAGCGATGCCCGGCGTCATCGCCGCCGCGCTCGCCGATCTCGGATTGAACGCCGAACAAGGTGAAATGCTGACGCTGTTGCTACGCCTTCCCGGCGCCGCCGCCCATGCGCTGGAACAACAGGAGATCGGTTTTCGCCGCTTTCCCTTCCCGGCCATCGATATCGTCGACGACCCCGCTCGTCCGGCCGCAAGGAGCCTCCCATGAGCCTGCTGGAAGCATGGGAAGGAACGCTGCGCAGCACGGTGGGCGGTTGCTTTCCTGGCGAACGCGCGGTCTTTCGTGGCCACGATTTACACGCCGAGCTGCGCGGCGCCGATTGGCTCGACCTCTACCTGTTCGGCATCACCGGCCGGCGGCATACCCCGGCCCAGCTCAAGGTGCTGCACGCCATCTGGGTCAACACCAGTTACCCGGACGCCCGCCTGTGGAACAACCGCGTTGCGGCACTGGCCGGCAGCGCGCGCAGCACCGGCAACTTGGCCATCAGCGCCGCGCTCGCTACCTCGGAGGCCGCCATCTATGGCCGCCAGATCGACATCGCCACCGCCGATTTCCTGGTTCGCGCTCAGGCCGCGCTAGCGGCCGGCCAGTCGTTGGTCGACATCGTCACCGCGGAACTGCAGGCCAATCGCCGCATCAGCGGCTACGGCCGGCCGGTCGCCAAGGGCGCGGCCGACGAGCGCAACGCCGTGGTTCTCGAGCTGGCAGCCAGCCAGGGATTGGCCGACGGCGCCTACGTCAAGCTTGCCTTCGCCACCGAGCAGACCTTGCTGGCCGGCCGCTGGCGGATGCGCATGACATACGCCGCGCTGGCCGCCGCGCTGGCCCTCGATATCGGTCTGAGTCCGCGCGAATACTATTTGTATATGTTGCCCGCCTTTCTCGCCGGCATGCCGCCGTGCTTCATCGAAGCCGATGCCCGGCCGGAACAGGCAACCATGCCCTGGCGCTGCAGCGCCATCGTCTACCAGGGGCCGCCGCGCCGCCATTGGCGGGAGCAGAACGCCTCCGACCATGATTGATGCATTGCTATGACTAGGGCTTTCGGCTAGATTGCCAGCTACAACGAATGGAATAAGCCCCAGGCCTCGGGAGGGAGGTTACCGATGCAGCGATTGCGCCCGCTTTCAGCCTTGCTGCTGGTCACCGCCAGCGGTTTGGTTGCCGCCCAGCCACTGACGGAAGAAGAGGATCTGGCGCAGGCCTACGGCGACAAGAATTTCGTCTCGATCGCCACCGGCACTCGGCAATTACTCAGCAAAGCACCCTCGGCGGCGACGGTAATCACCGCCGAAACCATCGCCAACATGGGCGCCCGTACCGTCAGCCAAGCTCTCGAGGCCGTGCCCGGTCTACACATTTCACGCAACAATCTGCAGAACCTCTACACCCCGACCTATGGCATGCGCGGCATCCTGACCGGCACGTCGCCGCAGGTGCTGATGATGGTCAACGGCATTCCGCGGACCAGCGTCTATCTCGGCAACCCGGACGAACAGATGGTCGAACTGCCGGTCGACAACATCGCCCGCATCGAAGTCATCCGCGGCCCCGGCTCGGCCGTTTACGGCGCCGACGCCTTCGCCGGCACCATCAACATCATCACCAAGACGGCCGACGACATCAACGGTACCTTGATCGGTGCTGGCGGCGGCTCGTTCGACAGTTGGGGCACCTGGTTCCAACACGGCGGCCGGCATGGCGATCTGGATGTCGCCGCCTACTTCAAGGTGGGGAGTACCGATGGCCAGCGGCGAATCATCGCCCACGACGCCATCGGCCGCAGCGGCCCGGTCAATGTCGGTTACGACAGCGTCGACGGCCAGTTCGACATCGGTTATGGCAATTTCCGCTGGCGCACCAGCTATACGCTGCGCCGCGACGTCGGTACCGGCGTCGGCATCTTCGGCGCCCTGGACCCCACCGGCAAGATCCGTAGCGAGCGTCTCTCCAGCGACCTCTCCTGGAGCGACGCCAATTTTGCCCGCGATTTCAGCCTGACCCTGCAAGCCGCTTTCATGCACCTGGCCAACGAGGTGACGACACCCCTGGTGGTGGTTCCCGGCGGCGTTGATCCGACTTTTCCCGAGGGCATGATCGGCGACCCAAGCAAATGGGAACGCCAAGCTCGCTTCTCGGCAACCGGCATCTATTCCGGTTTCGCCACGCACCGGATCCGCCTGGGCCTAGGCCACGATAACCTGGAAATCTACAAGACCCGCGAAAACAAAAACTTCACCCTATTGCCACCGCCAAGCCAGTTGCCAATGTACCGGGCCAGCGGCGCCAATCTGTTTCTCTCCCCGCACCAGCGCCGCGTCAATTATTTCTATCTGCAGGACGAATGGAATTTCGCCCGCGACTGGACCTTGACCGGCGGCATCCGCCGCGACATCTACTCCGATTTCGGCGGTACCACCAACCCGCGCCTGGCCTTGGTTTGGGAAGCGCGTCACGACCTGACCATGAAGCTGATGTACGGCAGCGCCTTCCGCGCCCCCTCCTTCGTCGAGCTGTACGCCACCGGCAACCCGCTCATCATGGGCAATCCGAATCTGCGGCCGGAAAAGATCGATACCCTGGAAGCGGCCTTCACCTGGCAACTGAACCGCGACCTGCAAACCAGCCTGAGCCTGTTCCAACACAAGATCACCGACATCATCAGCCAGGTCGGCGACACCTACCGTAATGGCGGCAAGCAAAAAGGCCACGGCGGTGAGCTGGAGGTAAACTGGACGGCGACCGACAACCTGCAACTGACCGGCCATTACGCCTACCAGAAGAACACCGACGAGACGACCGGCCACGATGCCGGCTATGCCCCGCACCACCACCTATATGCCCGTGCCGACTGGCGCTTCGGCTCCGGCTGGATGCTCAGCGGCCAGGTCAACCGTGTCGCCGACCGCAAGCGGGCCTGGGGCGATACCCGTCCGGCGCTGCCCGACTACACCTCGACCGACCTCACGTTACGCAGCACCAGACCCCGCCAGGGCTGGGATTTCTCGCTGTCGGTCTACAACCTGTTCAACGCCGACATCCGCGAACCGAGCCGGGCGGACTCCGGCATCATCTACGACCTGCCGCTACCGGGCAGGTCGTTCTGGCTCCAGGCCCGCTACAACCTTTAGCACCGCCATGAAATTATCACTCTCTCATATCCTGGCGGTAGTTTCCCTGGTTGCTGCAAGCCTCGCGGCCCATGCCGAAGTCAAGCGCATCGCCGTGATCTATGCCGAGGACGACGACCCGGCGCAACAGCACTTCGCCGGCCCCTTGCAGGGCATCGACCAATTTCCCGGCATCGAGATTCTGCACTTGGCGCTGGACAATCCCGACGATCCGCTTCTCGTCAACTCATCATTGCTCCTCGCCCAACGCAAAGTCATCATCAAGCTGGCTGCCACTGGCAGCATCGGTCCGATCGCGGTGTTCTACCCCGACATCGGCGAACCCTATCGCAGTGTCTTCTCGAAAATCATCGAGGGCATCGAGGAAAATGCCGATACCAAGGTCACCAGCTACGCCATCGGCAGCAATTTCAACGCCGAAACCGTTTCCAGCGAACTGAAGCAGCGCGACATCCGTGTCATCATCGCCCTCGGACGCAACGGCCTGCGCGCCGCTAGCGCGCTCGACAAAGACATCGTGGTGGTCGCCGGCGGCATCGTGTCGGTACCGGCAAGCGACGAGCGCAGCAGCACCATCCTTAGCCTGGCGCCAGACCCGGCCCTGCTGTTCGCCAAGCTGAGAAGCTTGGCCCCGAAAATCCAGCGCATCCACGTCGTGTTCGATCCACGCCAGAATACTTGGCTGATCAAGCTGGCCCGCGAAGCGGCCCGCAACCAGGGCCTGGAACTGCTGACCTACGAAGCAAGCGACCTGCAAAACGCCGTTGCCATCTACAGCAACATCTTCGCCAACGCCGACCCCCGGCGCGATGCGCTGTGGCTACCGCAGGACAGCACCACCGTCGATGAGTCGGTAGTCCTACCGCTGGTGCTGCAGGAATCATGGGTCCGGGGCATTCCGGTGTTCTCGAGCAATGTCGTCCACGTCAAGCGCGGCGCACTGTTCGCCCTCTACCCGGACAACATCGAGCTCGGCCGCAACCTGGCCGCCTCCGCCGTCGGCCTGGCCAGCGGCAATCCCGGCGCGCGTGGCGTATTGCCCCTGCGCAACGTGCTGACCGCCTTCAATACGCGTACCGCCAGCCACCTCGGCCTGGCGCCATCGCCGGCCCAGCAGCGTAGCTTCGACCTGCTCTTCCCGGAGCAGTAAGGGTTCATGGCCTACCTCTCCGGACTGTACAGCCGTTTCCGGAAAACCACCTTCCGCCGTCAACTGGCGGTCTTGTTCACCATCGGCGTACTGTGCGTCTCACTGCTCGCGGCACTGGCCACCTCCTGGCAGGGTAGCCGTCAGCTCCATGCCAACAAGCTGCAGGATGGCCTGCGTGTTTCGCAGAATCTGGCCATGCAAAGCCGCCTGGCCCTGGCCTTCGGGTCGACCGAAAACGTCGCCGAGGCTTTCGCCACCGCCGCCGCCTCTCGCGACATCACACACATCGAAATCCGCTACACCGATGGCCGAATCCTGTTCGAATACGGTACGGCCATGGCCGCCGACACCCCGGCCAGGCCACCCGACGCCAACGCCCGGAGCGCCTACGTCGACGAGGAAAACGCTGCCGGCTGGCGCTTCGTTGCCCCGGTCTGGTCGCTGTCCGGCCCCGACTCGCCGTTCGAAACGACCGAACGCAAGGACGTCCTGCTCGGCTTCGTACTGGTCGAACAAAGCAAGGCAACACTGAAAACGCTGGTCCGCGAAGTCTTCCTGGTCAATTTCGCCGTCAGCATCGCCTTCGCTGCCCTGTTCGCCTTCGGCCTGCGCCAGCTCGCCCGTCGCCTGATCCGGCCCCTGGCCGACCTGTCGGCGACCATGGCCCGCGCCGGACAGGGCGAAAGCGGGTTGCGCGCCGACCTGTCCGGTCCGCGTGACCTGGCCGATATGGCGCATGCCTTCAACAACATGATGGAAGCCCTGGAGCAGCGCGAACAGGAATTGCGCACGGCGCGCGACAGCGCCCTGCGCTTCGCCCACCTGAAGGCCAATTTCGCGGCCACGGTCAGCCACGAGATCCGAACACCGCTCAACGGCGTGATCGGTACCCTGGACATGCTGAAAAGCGGCCGAACAACACCGGAGCAGGCGGAATTGCTGGGTCTGGCCTGGGATTCCGCGCAATATCTGCTGGAACTGATCAACAACATCCTTGACTTCTCCCGCCTCGAGGCCGGCCGCATGGAAGTCGACATCAGCGACTTCGCGCTGCAACCGCTGATCGACAGCATTCTGGGCATGTTCACCGCGACCGCCGCCGCCAAGCACTTGAGCCTCGAAACCGACATCGCACCGGAGGTGCCGCCGGTCCTCAGCGGCGATCCGGCACGCCTGCGCCAAGTGCTGATCAACTTGATCGGCAACGCCGTCAAATTCACCGAGCGCGGCTCGGTCAAGCTCTCCGTGACCGGCAGCTACGACGGCCGGCAGTTGCGTTTCGAAGTCAGCGACACCGGCATCGGTATCGCCGCCGACCAGCGTGCCAGTATTTTTGATTCCTTCACTCAAGCCGATCCGAGCACTACCCGCCGCTACGGCGGTAGCGGTCTCGGCCTGGCCATCAGCAAACAGATCGTCGGCCTGCTCGGTGGCGAAATCGGCGTCGATAGCAACCCCGGCACCGGCAGCCGCTTCTGGTTCACCCTGCCCTGCCGGGCCGGCCAACTGAACCAGGCCAGCCGCCACCCCGCTACCGAAAAACGCCTCGGCCGCCACGCCCGCATCCTGATTGCCGAGGACAATGCCACCAACCAAGCCGTGGCCGTCGGCATGCTGCGACGACTGGGCTGCACCTGCGGCATCGCTGGCAACGGGGCCGAGGCCGTGGCCCGCTGGCGGGAGGAAGCCTGGGATCTAGTTCTGATGGATTGCGCAATGCCGGAAATGGACGGCTTCCAGGCCACCGCCACCATCCGCCGCGAGGAAGCCGACGGTCGGCACACGCCGATCATCGCCATGACCGCCAACACGCTGGCCGCTGACGTCGAGCATTGCCGGGAAGCCGGTATGGATGACCACATGGCCAAACCACTGACCCTGGAAGCGCTGACCGGTCATCTGCACCGCTGGCTGCATTGGGTGGCGCCGGATAACGATGCGCCAGCGATCGAAACAGGCGATACGGCCGATGCAGCAATCCCCGCGCTGTCGTTCGACGGCGGTGTGATGGCATGCTTGCGCGATTGCCTCGGCGAAGCCCTCGGCGAAGCGATCCGTCCTTTCCTCGAAGACATGCCGAGCTACCTGCAAGAGATGGAAGAGGCGATCGCCGCTAGCGATGCCGACACGCTACGCCGGCTCGCCCACGTCGTCAAAGGCGCGGCTGGCAATCTCGGTGCCCTGGCCATGGCCAGCGTCGCCCGCGACATGGAAGCGCTGGCCGAAGCCGGGACGCACGCCACTAGCAACGAACTGCTGCTGCGCCTGCGCACTGAGTTCGCGGTCATCGAACCAACCCTGCTCGCCGAGCTGGACGAGCCACCCAGCCTGCCGCGGCCGCAGCCGCAGCCGCAAGCCGATGCTGCCGTGGTGTTGGTTGTCGACGACGACCGCAGTACGCGCGCCGCCCTGCGCCACGCCCTGCACCAGAGTGGCTTCCGGGTAAACGAAGCGAGCAATGGCACGGAAGCGCTGGCCTGGCTGGAGGAACATCCGGTCGACGCCATCCTGATGGATGCGCTGATGCCGGTCATGGATGGCTTCATCACCTGCCACGCGGTCAAGGCGCATCCGGAGTGGAAGGGCATCCCGGTACTGATGATCACCGCCCTCAACGACCGTCACTCAATCGAGCGCGCCTTCGAAGCCGGCGCCAGCGACTTCATTCCCAAGCCGATCCACCTGTCGGTGGTCAACCAGCGCGTACGCCGGATCATCGACGCCACCCGCGCCGAGCGCCACGTGCACCAACTGGCCTACAGCGACACCCTGACCGGCCTGCCCAACCGCTTACTTTTCGTCGAGCACCTAAACGATGCCATTTCCCACTGCACGGCCAACACAGGCATGCTGGCCGTGCTGTTCCTCGATCTCGACCGCTTCAAGTTCATCAACGACACGCACGGCCACGAAGCCGGCGACCAGTTGCTGGCAACCATGGCCCTGCGCCTGAAAGGCTGTATCCGCACCGACGACTGCGTCGCCCGTCTGGGCGGTGACGAATTCACCATCCTCCTCAACGACCTGCCCAATCCCGGTGTCGCCGCCGGCATCGCCCAGAATATTTGCCGCACCGTCGCCGCGCCGCTGGTCGTCGGCTGCCAGGAAGTCGTGATGACTGCCAGCATCGGCATTTCGCTCTACCCCGACGACGGCGAGGACGTCAGCAGCCTACTGCGCCACGCCGACACCGCAATGTACCGGGCCAAGCACAGTGGTGGCGGTTTCTGCTACTACGAGACGGACATGGAATCGGCCATCTCCGACCGCCTAAAAATGGAGAACGACCTACGCCGGGCACTTGAGCGCGACGAAATCACGGTTTTCTACCAACCTGTGGTCGACACCGTCGGCGGCCGGGTGACTGGGGTCGAGGCCCTGGTCCGCTGGCTGCATCCGGAACAAGGTTTGATTCCCCCAAGCGATTTCATTCCGATCGCCGAGGAAACCGGCCTGATCCTGGCGCTCGGTGAGCACGTGCTGCGCAGCGCCTGCGCCCAGGCCCGCGCCTGGATTGACAATGGCCGCAGCGACCTGTGCGTCGCCGTCAACCTGTCGGCCCGCCAGTTGGAGCAACCCAACCTGCTCGACATCGTCCAGCGTGCGCTCGCCGACAGCGGCCTACCGCCCTCGGCGCTGGTACTGGAAATCACCGAGAGCGTGTTGATGGCTCGCGCCGCCCAGAACATCAACCTGCTGCGCGACCTGCGCAAGCTCGGCATCCACCTGTCGATCGACGATTTCGGCACCGGCTATTCGTCACTGTCCTATCTCAAGCATCTGCCGGCCAACACGCTAAAAATCGATCGCTCCTTCATCCAGGACGTCCCCGCCGACGAGGACGCGGTGGCCATCGTCACCGGCATCCTGGCACTGGCTCACAGCCTGCGCATGAAAGTGGTCGCCGAGGGCGTCGAGACCGGTACCCAGCGGGAGATGCTGGCCCGACTCAAATGCGACCAGTTGCAAGGCTACTTGTTCTCCAAGCCGCTGCCGGCCGAAGTCATCGAGACCCAGTTGCTGACGCCCAAGCGCCGCCGACGGCAAACGCGCAAGACGCATTGAGCTCTGCCTGTTTTTTGGGCAGTCGAATTTTCCCTTGGCCGTTCAACCACTTCCGAAACTTTTCCTGAGCTTGTCCACAGACTTACCCGACCAACACGGGGACAAGTCGGCCGCCACCGGCGTGGATTCAAGCGAGCGGTGGCAAGCCACACTGGCGGCGGACCCGGTTGCAGGCCGGATGCTCGACGTCGAATTCGCGGCATGGTGACGGCCGCGCCGGGTAAATATCGCAGGCGACGGCGACGCCGACTTCGCCGATCAAGGCCACACAGCGCGACGGTACGGCATCGGTGCCGTACAGGCGGACGATGGCCGGCGTCACCGGCACCGTCATGGCGACTGGCACGCCATCGCCCCAGGCGAAAGCACCACCGGCCAGTTCGGCCGGATGGAAATCGACGCGCAGGCTGGTACAGCAGGCGCCGCAACTCTGGCACACGCTCATCCGAGACTTACCCGGCAGCGCCACAGCTGATGGCCGGAGGCGAGATATTTCTTCTCGAACGGCGTTATCGGATCTTCGGTCCACCACGGCTCAGCGGCTACCGGCTGGTCGTTCAGCCAGCCCAGCGCCAGCGCCATTTCCTCGATATAGATGCGCCAGTTGCTGCGGCACTCCAGTTCGCCACCCAGTGCGCGCCACACCGGAAATACCGCGTGCCCATGCCAGCGCCGAGCGAGATGACCGATCTTCGGCCACGGATTCGGGTACAGGTTATAGTGGCGCGCCAGGCGGATACCATCCTCCGCCAGCAGACGCCAGAAATCGACCAGATCGGCGCGCAGCAGCAAGGCGTTAGCCGGTAACGGCAGCGGCTTGCCGCGGTTGAGGCGATCCAGTGACTGGTCGATGCCGAGCACGAAATGGTCGGGATAACGCTCGGCAAGGCGCTGCGTACTCCAGCCGACGCCACAGCCGGCATCAAGGATCAGCGGCGCCTGCGGGTTCCAGTCGGCATGGGCGGCCAGCGCCGTCGCCAGTGCCGCCCGGTTATAGTCGAGAATCGGTTTCCGGAACGGATAGGCCAGATGGCGGCGCACCCGTGCCTCCAAGTCGCGGTGCGGCCCGTCCTGGGCGCTGGCGATCGAACGCGAGTGGACCTGCATCAACCCCTTCCAGGGCGCGAAATGGCGAAACAGACAGCGACGAGGCAGAAACAGAAAGCGAACGGCACGGAGGCATCCGGAACAACAAGCCGGGCAACCCGGCAGGGTCGCCATTGTCGCAAAAAAATCAGCCGGGGAAACCAACCTTGATCAACGTGCTAAATTCTGAAAGAGTTCGACGATGAGCACGATGATGGAAGAAAAAATCAAGCGCTGGACAGCCAAGTGCAAGAACGCGTTGATCATTGAAATGCCGCAAGGCAAGACAACGGTGCCGGAGGTGAACAGCCAGGTGGCCAGTGAATCGGCTTGGTGGCGTGCGGTGTCGCTTGTCCTGGCACTGATGCTACTGGCACCGGCCTGGCCAGCGGTGGCAGATATCTACAAGTGCCGCACGGCCGACGGTCGCACCGAAATATCCAATATCCCCTGTTCGATCAACAACGGCACGTTAAGCGTGCGACCTGACGACACGGTACCGGACGAAGCACGCGAACAGGCACAGCGCGACGTCGAACGGATGCGCGGCTTCGTCGATCGGCGCGAAGCCGCAGCGCGCCTGGAAGCCGCCGCCGAACAACAGCGCCAAGCCGAAGAAAACCAGGCCGAGGCGGCGCGCCGGATCTACGCGGCAGAAAACATGGACGACTGCCTGGCCGAGCTCGGTCAATGGACGCTGCCGGCCCCACGTCGGGCCGAACTGGAAGCGATCTGCCGGGCCAAGGTCACCAACACACCGGCCATGGTTGGAGTTCCCGTCTATGGTGGTATCGGCAACCCGGTCGATGACTGTGTCGCCCGAATCATGCGCCTGCGCCTGGCACCGGCCGAACAGCAGCGCCGCATCGCCCAATGCCGGGGCGTTGGCGTCACGCCGCCGGCCCGGCCACCCGCGCAGCCGCCAAAGCAAGCACCGGTAGAGCCCCTGCCACCCTGCCCGCGCAACGACCGCCACTGCGTGCGCTGAACGCCGCTCAAGCCTCGTCGGCCGGCGGCGCCACCTTGATGATCTCCTCCAGCGAGGTGACGCCCTGGGCCGCCTTCATCGCCCCGGAAATACGCAGCGGTCGCATCCCTTCGCGATAGCACTGATCGCGTAGGCGAGCCACCTCCATCTGCGGCGTGATCAGTTTGCGCACCTCGACCGAGTTAAGCAGGATTTCGTAGATACCGACACGCCCGGTGTAGCCGGTCATCCGGCATTCAAGGCAGCCGACCGGCTGCCACAACTGCGCCGGTTCAGCCGCCTTCCAGGGCGCCACCAGCGCGCGCCAGGCCGCCCGCTGCTCGTCGCTGATAGGCATCGCCTTGCGGCATTGCGAGCAGAGCGTGCGCACCAGGCGCTGAGCCATGATGCCGAGCAGGGTCGAGTTGATCAGGTAGGCCGGCACGCCAAGGTCGAGCAGGCGGGTGACGGCCGAGGGCGCATCATTGGTGTGCAGGGTCGACAACACTAGGTGGCCGGTCAGCGCGGCCTGCACCGCCATTTCCGCCGTTTCCAGGTCGCGGATCTCACCGATCATGACGATGTCCGGATCCTGGCGCATCAGCGCCCGCACGCCGTCGGCGAAACCGATGTCGATACTGTGCTGGACCTGCATCTGGTTGAATGAGTCCTCGACCATCTCGATCGGATCCTCGATGGTGCAGACATTGACTTCCGGCGTCGCCAATTGTTTGAGCGTCGTGTACAGCGTCGTCGTTTTGCCCGAACCGGTCGGGCCGGTAACCAGCACAATGCCATTCGGCGCAGTAGTCATCTGTTGCCAGCGCCCCCGATCATCCTCGGAGAAGCCGAGGGCGCGGAAGTCGCGAACCAGGACTTCCGGATCGAAGATGCGCATCACAAGCTTCTCGCCGAACGCCGTCGGTAGCGTGGACAGACGCAGCTCGACTTCCTGGTCGCCCGGCGTGCGCGTCTTGATCCGTCCGTCCTGCGGGCGGCGCTTCTCGATCACGTCCATCCGCCCGAGCAACTTGATGCGGCTGGTCATCGCGTTCATCACCGCCATCGGGATCTGATACACCTGATGCAGCACCCCGTCGATACGAAAGCGCACGATACCCATATCTCGCCGTGGCTCGACGTGGATGTCGGAGGCACGCTGGTCAAAAGCGTATTGCCACAGCCAGTCGACAATATGGACGATGTGCTGGTCGTTGGCATCGAGCTGGCGGTTGCCTTTGCCCAGTTCGACCAATTGCTCGAAACTCGACAGGCCGGCCGTGGTCTCGCCGCGCGCCGCCGCCTTCTTGACCGATTTGGCCAGGTTGAAGAATTCGACCAGATAGCGACCGATATCCTCGGGATTGGCCAGCACCCGGCGAATGTCCTTGCGCAGAATCGGCCGCAATTCCTCAACCCATTCGCGAACGAAAGGCTCGGCGGTAGCGACCACCACCTCGCGTGTCGTGACCCGCACCGGGAGGATTCCGAAACGCGCCGCATAGGCACTGGACATGACTTCGGCGACGCCGGTGAAGTCGATCTTGAGCGGATCGATGTGCAGATAGTCGAGACCGCAGCGCCCAGCCAGCCACTCGGTCAGCGCCTCCAGCCCGAGCAGGCGAACCGGCGGCTGCAGCGAACGCCATTGTTGGTCGGCAATGGTGACCAGCGGGTGAATCTTGCCGCCGTGCAGCCGCCGCTCATGCTTCAGGGCGTCGGCCGTCTCGGCCGCCACCAGGCCGTCGTCGACCATCATCTGTAGCACCTCGGCTAAAGTCAGCCGGTGTTCGCTCACGGATTTGTCATTCATCGGTGGCAATATAGCATGTCACCCCACACTCCCCGTCAGCGCCGCCGCAACGGTTCAAGCAGGCTGGTAAGGTTATTGTGGTCGAGTTCGTGCATCAGGGCCAACAGCCGGCCGAGCTCCCCTTTGGGGAACCCGGTGCGGGCAAACCAGCCGAGATAATGGCCGGGCAGATCGGCAAGCAGCCGCCCTTGGTATTTGCCGAAGGGCATATGCCACGTAACGAGTTTTTCCAGATCTTCCGGGTGCATGAAAAAAAACGGGGCCGCGGCCCCGTTCTCCTTACTTGCCCGAGAGGGCCATCATCAGGTCATTGATGCGCTTGACGAAACCAGCCGGGTCGTCGAGCTGCCCCCCCTCGGCCAGCAACGCCTGCTCGAACAGCAGCGCCGCCCAGTCAGCGAAGCGCGCCTCCTCGTATTTCAAGCGCATCACCGCCGGGTGCTGCGGGTTGATTTCGAGGATCGGCTTGACATCCGGCGCCTTCTGCCCGGCCGCCTTGAGCAGGCGGGCCAGGTTGCCGGAAGGATCGTGCTCGTCGGAAACCAGGCAGGACGGCGAATCGGTCAGACGGTGCGTGATGCGCACATCCTTGATTTTGTCGCCGAGCGCGGCCTTGATCTTTTCCAGCAGTTCCTTGTACTCATCGGCGGCCTTCTCGGCTTCCTGTTTCTCGGCTTCGTCCTCCAGCTTGCCGAGATCAAGGCCACCCTTGGCGACGGATTGCAACGGCTTTCCATCGAATTCGCTCAGATGGCCGACCACCCACTCGTCGACGCGATCGGACAGCAGCAGCACCTCGATGCCCTTCTTCTTGAAGATTTCCAGATGCGGGCTATTCCTGGCTGCGTTGAAGCTGTCGGCGGTGACGTAGTAAATCTTCTCCTGGCCTTCCTTCATGCGGCCAATGTAGTCGGCCAGCGAAACGATCTGTTGGTCGCCATCGCCATGGGTTGAAGCAAAGCGCAGCAGGCCGGCGATCTTGTCCTTGTTGGCGAAATCCTCGCCGATGCCTTCCTTCAGCACGGCTCCGAAGGCTTCCCAGAACTTGGCGTACTTCTCCTTGTCAGCCGCCTCGTCGCTGCCGGCCAACCCTTCGAGCATGGCCAGCACCTTGCGCGCGCAGCCGTTGCGGATATTGTCGATATCCTTGCTCTGTTGCAGGATTTCGCGCGATACGTTGAGCGGCAGATCGGTCGAATCGACGACGCCGCGCACGAAGCGCAAATACATCGGCATCAGTTGCTCGGCATCGTCCATGATGAAAACGCGGCGGACATAAAGCTTGATGCCGTGGCGGGCATTGCGGTCCCACAAATCGAACGGGGCGCGGGCCGGGATGTACAGCAACTGGGTGTATTCCTGCTTGCCCTCGACGCGAGCATGCGTCCAGCACAGCGGATCTTCGAAATCGTGGGCAACGTGCTTGTAGAACTCCTTGTATTGCTCATCGCTAATGTCAGACTTGCCGCGCACCCACAGCGCACTGGCCTGGTTGACCGTCTCATCCTCTTCGGTCATAACCTGCTCGCCCTTATCCTTGTCCCACTCCTCCTTCTTCATGAGGATCGGCAGGGTAATGTGGTCCGAGTACTTGCGGATGATGGATTTCAGCTTCCAGGCACTGAGGAAATCATCCTCGCCCTCACGCAGATGCAGGATCACATCGGTGCCACGACCGGCTTTGTCGACCATCTCGACGCTGTACTCACCCTCGCCGGCCGACTCCCACCTCACCGCCTGGCCGGCCTCGACGCCGGCACGGCGGGAAATCACCGTGACTTTGTCGGCGACGATAAAGGAAGAATAGAAGCCGACGCCGAACTGGCCGATCAGGTGCGCATCCTTGGCCTGGTCGCCGGTCAATGCCGAGAAGAACTCCTTGGTCCCTGACTTGGCAATGGTGCCGAGATGGGCGACTGCCTCGTCACGCGACAAGCCGACGCCGTTGTCGGAAATAGTGACAGTGCGTGCCTCCTTGTCGAAAGCGACGCGAATCCGCAATTCACTATCATCACCGTACAGCGCGGTATTGTTCAGCGCCTCGAAGCGCAGCTTGTCGCAGGCATCGGAGGCGTTGGAGATCAGTTCGCGCAAGAAGATTTCCTTGTTGCTGTACAAGGAATGGATCATCAGATGCAGCAGTTGCTTGACTTCCGTCTGGAAGCCGAGGGTCTCGCGGTTAGCGGTGGCGGACTCGGACATGCTTGAAACTCCCAATCGAGATAACGATAAAAAAGGTGAGTTTCGAAATG
>JAISPT010000013.1 GCA_031274715.1 Azonexus sp.
ACAGTCAAGAGTCAATCTCAACTTCATCCACTCACTTCACTCTTCAGCAACCGCCGGAAAACCCCGCCACCGCTGAAGAGGTGCGCATTATATAAAGAAAAAAAAGGCCGTCAAGACCCTTCAAGAAATCGAACATCACATCCGCGCACGCGACGGACCGTGACCCCTTATCCTTCCTAACAGGCAGGTGCATGGCCAAAGCCCTCCTTGAGCTCCCAGGGGAGAAAAACGATCTGCTACACTTGACTATTTATGGCACATCACTGCTTGAGTCGATGATGAAAAGCTTAGTTCCACTCCCTCTCGCTGGCACTCCAAGTAAGTCTTTGCATCATCGCTGGATATGGGGAGGATCTCTCCTCAGCTTACTCGTCCTCGGTACGGCAACGGCCATCGCCGTTGCCCCGACCAGCCCGTCTCCCGCCCCCAAGCTTGTCATCGAACAACTTGGACTTGAAGAAAGCAAAGCCTTGCCGACCGATGGTTTTAGCTATCTACAGGAAGAAAAAATTGAGCCGGGAGATACGCTGGGGAGCCTGATGAATCGCCTCGGCATAACCAACTCAAGCGCTTTGGCCTACCTTCGCAGCGCGCCGGAAGCCAGTGTCATTGGCCAACAACTTGCCCCTGGCAAAAGAGTAGCGGCAACCACATCGGCCACAGGTGAATTGCTCCGCTTGCACTTCCCGTTAAATGAACGAGGACAGGCCTTACTCATCGAGCGAAGCAATGGCGATCTGACTGCCAAGGCAACCACCGAAAACTACGAACGGAACGTTCTGGTTAAAAGAGGGGAAATTCGTAGCTCCTTGTTCGCCGCGACTGACGCCCTCGACATCCCGGATGCCATTACCCTGCAGTTGGTGGAAATCCTCAGCGGCGACATCGACTTTCACCGCGATTTGCGTAAAGGCGATCGCTTTGTGGTCACCTACGAAATGGATTACTTGCAGGGACAGGCGGCACGCAGCGGCAAAGTGCTCGGCGTGGAATTCATCAACAACAGCAAGACTTACCGGGCCATTTGGTTCGATGGTACCAACGGTAGCGGCTACTACACCGACGACGGCAAGCCATTGAAGAGGGAATTTCTCCGCTCTCCGCTGGAGTTTTCGCGGATCACATCTGGTTTCAGCCAGCGTTTCCACCCGATACTGCAGCAATGGCGCGCCCACACCGGTGTCGATTATGGCGCCCCCACCGGCACCAAGGTCCGCGCAACAGCCGACGCTACGGTTGAGTTCGTCGGGACACAGCACGGTTATGGCAACATGGTGATCCTTCGACACTCCGGCACACACACCACCGCCTACGCCCATCTTCAACGCTTCGCACAGGGCATCCGCAAAGGCAGCAAGGTCAGCCAGGGAGATACGATCGGGCACGTCGGGAGCACCGGCTGGGCAACCGGCCCCCATCTCCACTATGAGTTCCGGATCAACGGCACCCCAACCAATCCGCTGAATACACGCATCGCAACCGGAACACCGTTGCGTCCCGACCAGCTAGGACAGTTCCGCAAAGCAACGTCGACTACCAGAGAGCAAATCGAATTGCTGAGCCAACTTGGCAGCCCGACAATTAACAATTGAAAAGCACTGGACAGGACACAAAAAAGGCGGCCTTTAGGCCGCCTTTTTTGTTCAATCTTCCACCATTCATGCCGAAAACGAAGAGCCACAACCACAAGTCGATGTGGCATTCGGATTACGAATCACGAACTGTGATCCTTCAAGCCCCTCCGAATAGTCGATTTCAGCACCAATCAAGTACTGGTAGCTCATCGGATCGATGAGCAGGGTCACCCCCCCCTTTTCAAGGGTCGTGTCGTCTTCACTGACTTCCTCATCGAAGGTAAAACCGTACTGGAAGCCGGAACAGCCACCGCCGGTCACAAACACACGCAGCTTCAATGCCGGATTGCCTTCTTCGTCGATGAGCTCTTTGACCTTGGCAACCGCACTATCAGTGAAAACAAGCGGAGAGGAAACTTCGACTGCTGCATTCATTTGCAAACTCCTGAGAAAAATCGTGGCGGATTATGCGAGCCCGCAAGACAAGGGTCAATTGCTTTGGTTGGCAGCCGCCCACTTTAGTTCCCCGGACTTTCCAGCGCGGTGCACCATGCGCCCTTCGACAACAGCCCCCTGATGCATTTCGATGATGGCATATTCGACGTCGCCCGCAATGCGAGCCTTCGACTGAATCTCCAGCGATTCGCCGACGTTAACCGGCCCCACCACCGTGCCATTGGTCACTAGATGAGCGACATGGACAGCACCTTCAATACGCGCGTGCTCACTCAACACCAGCGTGGACGAACTTGCCCCTTCCGCCGCCTCGACACTCCCGACCACTTCGCCATCGATTCGCAAGCCGCCGGTAAAGCGGATGCTGCCTTCCACTCGCGTACCGGCACCGATCAGACTGTCGATCCGCCCTTGCGGCGCACCATCACTTTTTTTTCCGAACATCACCGCTCCTAAAGTTGTGCCAAACGCTTGCTCATCAGTGTAGCACCCTGTAGCACACGCGCTTCGACGGTCGCCAGCCGTGCCCCGGGAGGCAACTCGAAGCCCCCTTCGCGGCGCAGGAAGTGCTTGACGGCCAGTTGATATTCCTGGGTGGCTTCGGGTTTCTCCGGCACCAGCAACTGATGTTCCACACCATTCAGCAGATAGCCGACAGCCAACTGCAAGCGACCGACGAACTCCGGTTTTTGCCGGCTTGGCTGGAAAGCGACAAGCAAACGATAGCGATAGCGCCCACTCTCATCCTGCGTCACGCGGAAATTCTCGACGCGCACGACCGCTTCTTCGCCAACCACAGGAATCAGGCGCTCGAAAAGTCGCATGTCTTCCTTCAGCGCCCCGTTCTCCAGCTCCAGTTCCTTGATTCTCGAAAGCAATTGACGCTGCGTGGCCCGCTCGATATTCACCGCATTCTGGCGCGTTCCTGCCGTCGATCGTAGAGAGTCCAACTCGCTCCGCTGCGACTGAAACTGCAAACGCAATTCTTGCAACTCCTTGCCGACTGCACCAGCCTCGTTACGCTGCATCAACAACCAGCCGCCAGCCAGGAGCAACAAAATCAGTAGCGATCCCGGCAGCAAGTACCATTGCCAGGAAACATGACTACGCACCACGACACGTGGAGCGGCGATACCGAAACGGCGACGGAGTTTGCGAAGTTTGAGACTGACAGCGGGAGTCGGCATCACTTGGCGAATACAGAGCTTAGGTTTCCCCCCGCCGCAAATGCTTGGGGGAGCAGCCACAGACGGCCTACCGGGCAAAGCAGCGAAAACATGTACCAGCAACGCTTTCGCTCCTTCCAGAGATTGGATGATACCCCGGCCACCCCCAAAAACAAAAAGGCCGCCCACAGGCAGCCTTTTTGGGAGTGCGCAAAATTAGCGCTTGGAGAATTGCTTGCGACGACGAGCTTTGTGGAAACCGACCTTCTTACGCTCAACTTCACGCGCATCGCGCGTCACGAAACCGGCTTTGGATAACGCCGGCTTAAGTGCAATATCATACTCGATCAGCGCCCGGGTGATGCCATGACGAACCGCACCGGCCTGACCGGACTCGCCACCACCGGTCACATTGACCTTGATGTCGAAACCGTTCAATTGGGAAACCAGTTCCAGCGGCTGGCGCACGATCATGCGGCCAGTTTCGCGAGAGAAGAATTGGTCGACCGGCTTGCCATTGACCACGATGGCACCAGAGCCACGCTTCATGAAAACACGGGCGACAGCACTCTTGCGACGACCGGTACCGTAGAAATAATTTTCAGCCATGATGTCCCCTTAAATTTCCAGAGCCTTCGGCTGCTGGGCGGTATGAGGATGCTGGCCGCCAGCGTAGCATTTCAGCTTCTTGAGCATCGCATAACCCAGCGGCCCCTTCGGCAGCATGCCCTTGACGGCAGCTTCGAGGGCACGGCCCGGGAAGCGCTGTTGCATCTTCTTGAAGTTGGTTTCGTAGATACCGCCCGGATAGCCGGAGTGACGGTAATACTTCTTGTCGTCCGCCTTGTTGCCGGTGACGGTGATCTTGTCGACGTTGGTAACCACGATGAAGTCGCCGGTATCAACGTGCGGAGTGTAGATGGCCTTGTGCTTGCCACGCAGGCGACGAGCAATTTCGGTAGCGAGGCGGCCGAGCACCTTGTCTGTGGCGTCTACCACAAACCACTCGCGCTTCACCTCATGTGGCTTGGCGGAAAACGTTTTCATGTGTGTGCCGTCCTGAAAATATGGGCGCAGATTGGAGAAAGGCGCGGATTCTAGTTGAAGCCCGCAACCAATGTCAATGCCCTCCTGAGCCGCTTGCTTCTGCTGGCAAAAAAAACGCGGCTCGCTGAGCCGCGTTAAATCCACACCAAAGGAGGAGGGTGGAGGAGACAAATCTGAACGGGAAACTTATGCTGCTAAGTCACCACAGTCCGTACGCTTCGCATTCTGCACGAAGGTGGCATTGGGCGCAAGAAATATTTGTGCGACGCACAATTATCATATTTATTTATAAATAGATATTATTTATTTATAAATTACCAATGTTTTTAAACATTTTTATTGCAATGTAACAACATATTATCCACCATGTTTAACCATTGGAGCGCGACCTTTTTCTCTTCTGAGAGCCCTAAAATTGCTGCAGCACAACAATTCGTGCCACAACTGATCACCCACCCGATATCCGCTAGAATCCGCCCCATTTCAAGGAATTGCCATGGAGTGCACGATCAGATGGACGGGCAACGATGCCGGAATGAGCTTCGTTGCCGAAACAGGAAGCGGTCACGCAGTGGTGATGGACGGCGCACCAGAGGTAGGCGGCCGGAACATCGGGCCACGCCCGATGGAGATGGTGTTGGCCGGCACAGGCGGGTGCAGCGCCTTCGATGTCGTCCTGATCCTAAAAAAAGGCCGCCACGCGGTAACCGCCTGCGAAGTCCACTTGCAGGCAGAACGTGCCGCAGAAGACCCCAAGGTCTTTACGCAGCTCCACCTGCACTATCGCATCAAGGGCAAGAATCTCAAGCCCGAGGCCGTTATACGCGCGATCGAGCTATCGAAGGAGAAATACTGCTCGGCCTCGATCATGCTTGGCAAGACCGCCGACATCACCTACAACTTCGAAATCGTCGACGAGGCTTGAGCGCGGGTTACACCCGGTAGGCCAAGCCGGTCATCAGCTTGGCCATCCCTTTCATGGCCAATTTGCAGACTGCTGGCAATTCGGCAGCACCGTGAGCCACCGCCGTTTCAGCATGGTGGATTTCATCAAGGCGCATCTGGCCGACAATGGCGCGAGAACGGGCATCTTCCTCGGGAAGACAGGACAGGTGCCCGTCGAGATGCGCCTCGACTTGACGCTCGGTCTCGGCCAGAAAACCGAGGCTCCATTTATCGCCTAGGACGCCGGCCAGCAGCCCCAGCCCCAACGAGCCGCCATACCAGAGAGGGTTAAGCAGGCTCTTGTGCCCGCCCAGCTCGGCAATCCGCTGTTCGGTCCAGGCCAGATGTTCGGTTTCCTCGTCAGCGGCGCCACGCAACGCCTCGCGCACGACCAGATCACGCGACGTCAGCGCCTGCCCCTGATACAAGGCTTGAGCACAAATTTCACCGCAATGATTGACTCGCATCAGCCCAACCACATGCCGACGCTGCTCCCTATCCAGCGGAACATCCGGCAGATCTCCGCCAGGCAGCGGACGCACGCTATGCGCCGACGCCCAGAGGGTACGCAGCGCCCGGTCGACTTCGACGATGGCGCGATCGAGGTTCATTATCAGCTCCTTCAGGGCGTAACCAGCGGCTGTCCGGTACGACGCAGCGCCTTCCTGGCCGCCTCGACGTTATCGACGATGATGCCGCCGACACAGAAGTAATCGAGGAACAATGCCGCGTGATAGCGATTCACGTACTCGTCGCGAATCGGTAGCCACTCGGCGCGAGGCGCCTTCGACCAACTGCCGTCGGAACGTCCCGAGGCATAGATTCGCCACTCACGAGTCTCGCAGCGCATGCCCTCGTAGGTGACGTTGCGCGCGCCACCGGGCGTCAGCACGACCAGCATGTAACGCACGACTCCATCGGCATCGACGCGCAGGCTTTCCGTATCGACGAGAAACTGGTTCCGCGCTACCGCGTTGAGATAAATGGGCTGCAGATTGCCTTCAACCGGCGGCGGCGGGAGCTCGATATTGAGCTCCTTCCAGGCCTTCGGCAAATAGGCCTCGTCCTCATCATCACCCGATGCTGCCCACACGGAAACGCAGACCAGGAACCCACACAACAGCAACAGGCAGCGTCGCACAGTCAGCACGAATCACTCTCCTTCGGCCTTGGCCGGACTATCGCCGGACGCCCCGTGCGCACCGCCGCCAGCGCGACGATACCGGCCGCGGCGGTCGACATCGAGAAAACGGATCAACTCGGCCAGCGCCTGCTCGTATACGCCGCGCTTGAACTCGATCACCGAGTCGAGCGGCACCCAGTAATCGTTCCAGCGCCAGGCATCGAACTCCGGCTTGCTGGTCGCCCGCAGGCTGACGTCGTTGTCACGCCCGGTCAGGCGCAACAAAAACCAGATCTGCTTTTGGCCTTTGTAGGAACCGCGCCATTCGCGCTTGATCCAGTGTGTCGGCACTTCATAACGCAACCAGCCTTTGGTTCGCCCGAGGATGCGCACGTGTTCCGGCAAGAGCCCGACCTCTTCGTACAGTTCGCGATACATGGCCTGCTCCGGCGATTCGCCGCGCTTGATACCACCCTGCGGAAACTGCCAGGAATGCTCCCGTATGCGCTTACCCCAGAAAACCTCGTTTTTGGCGTTACAAAGAATGATGCCGACGTTCGGGCGATAGCCTTCACGGTCGAGCATGAGAAACCTGTAAAAATTGAAAGTTGCCTCGATTCTTCCATAAAGGCCGCTTGGGTGCAAAGCACGCCCAGCGTGTAAAATCTCCTTTTATCAACGAATTCAAGAGCATCCCATGCGCACTTCGCAGTTCTTCTTCACCACGCTCAAGGAAGCCCCCGCCGACGCCGAAGTCATCAGCCACAAACTGATGCTGCGCGCCGGCTATATCAAGCGGGCGGCAGCCGGCATCTATACCTGGATGCCGCTCGGACTACGCGTGTTGCGCAAGGTGGAAAACATCGTTCGCGAGGAGATGAATCAGGCCGGAGCGCTGGAACTGCTGATGCCGGCCGTACAACCCTTCGAATTGTGGGAGGAATCCGGTCGTGGTCCAGCCTACGGCCCCGAACTGTTGCGTTTCAAGGATCGCCATCAACGCGATTTCGTCATCGGCCCGACGCACGAGGAGGTCATCACCGACGTGGTGCGCCGCGACGTCAAGAGCTATCGCCAGTTGCCGATCCACCTGTACCAGATTCAGAGCAAGTTCCGTGACGAGATCCGCCCGCGCTTCGGCGTCATGCGCGGCCGTGAGTTCCTGATGAAGGACGGCTATTCCTTCCACGCCTCCTTTGAAGATCTGCAGCGCGAGTACGGCAACATGTACGCAACTTACAGCCGCATCTTCGAGCGCCTGGGCCTGAAATTCCGGGCAGTAGCCGCCGACACCGGCGCGATTGGCGGCACCGGTTCGCACGAATTCCACGTGCTGGCCGACTCCGGCGAGGACGCCATCGCCTACTGTCCGCAATCCGATTACGCGGCCAACGTTGAATTGGCCGAGGCGGTCGCCCCGTCCGCACCGCGCCCGGCCGCTGCTCAGACCATGGAAAAAGTGGCGACGCCCGGCAAGACAGCCTGCACCGAAGTCGCCGAGTTTCTGGATATCGGTCTGGAGCGGATCGTCAAATCGATTGCCGTGGTCAGCGAGAAGGAGGACGGCGGCAAGACCTTTGCCCTGTTGCTGCTGCGCGGCGATCACGAACTGAACGAAATCAAGGCCGGCAAGCTGGCGGCGCTCAACCCCTTCCGCTTCGCCAGCGAAGCGGAAGTCGAGGAACAGCTAGGTTGCAAACCTGGCACCATCGGCCCAGTGATCGCCAATGGCCGAAACATTCTGGTCGTCGCCGACCGCAGCGTCGCTGCCATGAGCGACTTCGTCTGCGGCGCCAACGAGGCTGGCCATCACCTGTGCGGTGTCAATTTCGGCCGCGACCTGGCGGAACCGGAAGTGGCTGACCTGCGCAAGGTCGTCAGCAGCGACCCCTCGCCGGACGGTAAGGGATATCTGAAAATTCTGCGCGGCATCGAAGTCGGCCATATCTTCCAACTACGCCAGAAGTACGCTACCGCCCTGAACTGTGCCTATCTCGACGAGCACGGCAAAAGTCAGATCATGGAAATGGGCTGCTACGGTATCGGTGTCTCGCGCATCGTCGGCGCCGCTATCGAACAGGGCAACGACGAGCGGGGCATCATCTTGCCCGTCGCCATCGCTCCTTTCACCGTTTGCATCGTGCCGATGGGCTACCACAAGAGTGACGCCGTCAAGGCCGAGACCGACCGGCTGTACGCGACCTTCCGTACCGCAGGCATCGACGTTGTCCTCGACGACCGGAACGAGCGGCCCGGTGTTCTGTTCGCCGACATGGAATTGATCGGTATTCCGCACCGCGTCGTGGTCGGCGAGCGCGGCCTGAAGGACGGCCAGGTCGAGTACAAGGGCCGCCAGGACGCCGAAGCGACGATGCTGGCCAGCGACAATATCTTGGCCTTTGTCCGGGAGAAGCTGTGCGCTGGCTAATTACCGCGCTGTTGCTGTGCGCTGTCTCGGCGGTCCACGCCGGCGCACAGAAATACGAGCCGCTGTCGGCCAGCGTCCAGGCGGCGCTGCACAAGGCGGTGTCGGATGCCCGCCCGAGCGTCAGTTCGTTCAAGATGCCCCAGGATGCTGCCGACTGGCTCGGCGAAATGTCGCGCCGCCTGGAAAAGCGGATTCCCGACCGGGCATACCGCATCGACCTGCTGCGCAGCGTGCATTACGAAGCTACCCGCGCCGGACTCGATCCGCAACTGGTGCTGGGGTTGATGCATGTCGAATCGGGTTTTCGCAAATACGCCGTGTCCTCGGCCGGTGCCCGTGGCTACATGCAGGTGATGCCGTTCTGGGTCGAGCTGATCGGCCGCTCCGAGGACTCACTGTTCGATCTGCGCACCAATCTGCGCTACGGCTGTACCATCCTGCGCCATTATCTGGACATCGAGAAGGGTGACTTGTTCCGAGCCCTGGGCCGCTACAACGGTAGTCTCGGCAAGGCCGAGTATCCCAACTTGGTCCGTGCCGCCTGGCAGAACCACTGGCATTACGACAAGCCGGCCCGGCTAGCGCAGAACGGCGACTAAGGAAGGTCTGAACAGATTCCTGCGAGTTGGCGCGCCTGAATTTGGGATGGGCGGCAAGGCACAAAGCACAGCGATACTGGGCGGTATCGCGCGCATTTGCAACACCGCAGACCGCCCAAAACCAGGATGCAACAGCCGCTAGGGATTTGCAGACCTTCCCTGTCAGCGGCCCAGGCCGCCCATCCCCGGCAGCATGCCCTTCATGCCGCGCATCAGCTTGCCGATGCCGCCCTTGGAGAACTGCTTCATCATTTTCTGCGTCTGCTCGAACTGATTGAGCAGACGGTTGACGTCCTGCACCTGGACTCCCGCCCCCAGGGCGATGCGCCGCTTGCGGCTGGCCTTGATCAGTTCCGGCTTGGCCCGCTCGGCTGGCGTCATTGAATTGATGATGCCTTCCACACGCCCGATCATCTTGTTCTCGGTCCCGGCCGGCAATTGCCCGGCGGCCTGAGCGACCTGCGCCGGCATCTTGTCCATCAGCGCCGACAGGCCACCCATATTGCGCATCTGCGCCATCTGCTCTTTGAAGTCGCTGAGATCGAAGCCTTTGCCTGCTTTCAATTTCTTGGCGAAGGCCACGGCTTTTTCTTCGTCGAGGCCTTTCTTCGCCTCCTCGATCAGCGACAGCACATCGCCCATGCCGAGAATACGCGAGGCCATCCGCTCGGGATGGAAGGCCTCCAGCCCGGAGAGCTTTTCGCCAACACCGGCAAACTTGATCGGCTTGCCGGTAACGTGGCGCACCGACAATGCCGCGCCACCACGCGAATCACCGTCGAGTTTGGTCAGCACGACACCGGTCAGCGGCAGCGCCTCGTTGAAAGCGCGGGCAGTATTGACCGCATCCTGACCGAGCATGGCATCGACCACGAACAGCGTCTCGATCGGCTTAACCGCCGCATGCAGGCGCTTGATCTCGGCCATCATCTCGTCGTCGATGGCCAGCCGGCCGGCGGTATCGACCAGCAGCACGTCATGGTAGTGGCGCTTAGCCCAGTCCACCGCTGCCAGGGCGATGGTTTCCGGTTTTTCACCGACGGCGGAGGGGAAGAAATCGACACCAGCCTGCCCGGCCACCGATTTCAACTGCTCGATGGCCGCTGGCCGATAGACGTCACAGGAGACGACAAGAACCTTTTTCTTGTGGTTTTCCTTGAGGAACTTGGCCAGCTTACCGACCGTGGTCGTCTTGCCGGCCCCCTGCAGACCCGCCATCAGCACGATGGCCGGCGGCTGGGTGTTGAAGTTGATCCCTTCATGCGCCGCCCCCATGATTTTGGCCAGTTCCTCATGAACCACGCCAATCAGCGCCTGACCCGGGCTCAGCGAACCGATCACGCTCTCGCCGACGGCCTTTTCCTTGACGGCGGCGATGAAATCCTTAACCACCGGCAAGGCAACGTCGGCCTCCAGCAGCGCCATGCGCACTTCGCGCAGGGCATCGGCGATGTTGGCTTCGGTCAGGCGGGCTTCGCCCTTCAGCGTCTTCATGACGCGGGCAAGGCGGGTGGTCAGGTTGTCGAGCATGGCAGGTGGGCTTCGAGTAGAATTTGTGAATGTCCGACATTGTAATTCAGCTTCTGCCGCACATTCTCGCCGCCCTGATCTACGGCGGGCTCGGCCTCCATTTCTGGAACACCCGCTGGCGGGAAAGCGAAAAACAGTGCGTCACCTGTCCGATGCTGGGCTGGGAACGTTCGGCCATCGCCGGCGCCCTGATCATCCACGCCTGGGGGCTTTACAACGGCCTGTTCGCCGAAATGGGCATGCGCTTCTCGTTCAGTTTCGCGCTCTCCCTGATGATGTGGCTGGCGGTCCTGATTTACTGGCTGGAAAGTTTCATGGCACGCATGGAGGGCCTGCAACCGATGGTGCTGCCACTGGCCGCCGCCTGCACCATCCTGCCGGTGCTTTTCCCCTACGTCCATCTGGTCGCCCATGCCGAAGCTACCGGCTTCAAGCTGCATTTCCTAACCGCCATGCTGGCCTACAGCCTGCTGACCCTGTCGGCCCTGCACGCCATTTTCATGGGCTTCATCGAAAATGCGCTGCACAAGCGCTCGCTCAAGCGCAGTCTGGCCAGCCTGCCGCCACTAATGGCCATGGAATCCCTGTTGTTCCGCATGTTGACCGTCGGTTTCGCCCTGCTGACGCTGACAGTCGGCAGCGGCGTGCTCTTTTCCAAGGCCTTGTTCGGCAAGCCGCTGAGCATCGACCACAAGACCCTGTTCGCTTTCGCTTCCTGGGGCATCTTCGCTACCCTGCTGATCGGCCGCCACGCCTGGGGCTGGCGCGGCAAGCGTGCGCTACGCTGGACTCTGGCCGGCTTTTCGCTGCTGATCCTGGCCTATGTCGGCAGTCGCTTCGTCGGCGAGGTCATTCTGCACCACACCTAGGCAACCATCTGCGGCTGACGCGACCTGTATCGCAATTCCCGCCGGGTCGCACCGAGCATTCCCCAGGAATTTGACATCCTGACCGGCTTCACTCAAGTCGACACCGGATCAGCACCAAACCTCCGGAAGCCAGAGTAAATGGCCGGCCAGCCTTTACAAACCCAGGCCCGCGTAGCATCATCAGGCAATCTAAAAGGCATTCGACGATATCCCATGGCGGCAACTCCCCAATCTCCTCCGCTCAGTGGTCTGGCACGCGCGCTGGTGCAGGCTGGACAACTCAAGGAGGCAGAAGCCGAGCAACTGCTGTCGCAAGCCAACAATGCCAAGATTTCCCTGATCGAGCAGATTATCGTCAGCCAGAAAGCCACGGCGAATGAAGTCGCCCGTTTCGTCTCAGAAACCTTCGGCTATCCCCTGCTCGATCTGGCGGCCTTCGACGACGCGTACATCCCCACCGACGCCATCGACCGCAAGCTGATCGCCACGCACAAGGTGATCCCGCTCAACAAGCGCGGCAACCGGCTCTCGGTGGCCATCGCCGACCCGACCAATCTGCGTGCCCTGGATGAAATCCGCTTCCAGACCGGCTTGGCAGTCGACCCCATCGTCGTCGAGCATCCAAAGCTGGCACCGCTGGTTGCCAAATATGCCGAGTCGGCCAACGACACGCTGAAAAACCTGGCCAACGAAGACATCGATCTCGGTCTCCTCGACGAAGAATCCGGCACGAAAACGGAAGAAGCGGTCGGCCAGGATATCGACGATGCTCCGATCGTCAAGTTCCTCCAGAAAATGCTGCTGGATGCGATCAACGACGGCGCCTCGGACATCCATTTCGAACCCTACGAGAAGTTTTACCGCATCCGTTTCCGCGTCGACGGCGTTCTTCGTGAAATCGCCACGCCACCGCTGGCCATCAAGGAAAAGCTGGCCTCCCGGATCAAGGTCATCTCCCGCCTGAATATCGCCGAGAAGCGCGTCCCCCAGGATGGACGCATGCGCCTGGTGCTATCCAAGACCCGCGC
>JAISPT010000018.1 GCA_031274715.1 Azonexus sp.
TATGTGCGGGATTCTCGGGGTCATGGCCAACACGCCGGTCAACCAGTTGCTCTACGACGGCCTGATGGTGCTCCAGCACCGCGGCCAGGACGCGGCCGGGATCGCCACGGCCGAAGGCAGTACCTTCCACCTGCACAAGGGGCCGGGCCTGGTGCGCGACGTTTTCCGCACCCGCAACATGCGCGCCCTGCCGGGCAACTGGGGCATCGGCCACGTCCGCTACCCGACCGCCGGCTCGGCCTACAATTTCGCCGAGGCGCAACCTTTCTACGTCAATTCGCCGTTCGGCATTGTGCTCGGCCACAACGGCAACCTGACTAACGCCGAGCAGTTGAAGGAGCAGATGTTCCGCCTCGACCGCCGGCATATCAACACCAATTCCGATTCCGAAGTGCTGCTCAATGTGCTGGCGCACGAGTTGCAGGCCGCCGCGCATGGCTATGAGCTGGACGTGGACAGCATCTTCCAGGCGGTGGCCGGCGTCCATCGCCGTTGCCGCGGCGCCTACGCCGTCGTCGCCCTGATCGCCGGCTACGGCCTGCTGGCCTTCCGTGACCCGCACGGCATCCGGCCGCTGGTGTATGGCGAGAACCGGACCGAGCAGGGAATGGAATACCTCGTCGCCTCCGAATCGGTCGCCCTCGACACCCTCGGTTTCCAGGTGGTGCGCGACATCGAGCCGGGCGAGGCGGTATTTATCGACCTCAACCACCAGTTGCACAGCCGCCAGTGTGCGCAGCAGCCGATGTACGCGCCGTGTATCTTCGAATACGTCTATCTCGCCCGCCCGGATACCGTGATCGACGGCGTCTCGGTCTACGAGTCGCGCCTAGCGATGGGCGAACTGCTGGCCGAGAAGATCCGCGCCAACATTCCGGTCGACCAGATCGACGTGGTCATCCCGATTCCCGATTCCAGCCGGCCGTCGGCGATGCAACTGGCGCAGGCGCTGAACATTCCGTTCCGCGAAGGCTTCGTCAAGAACCGCTACGTTGGCCGCACCTTCATCATGCCGGGCCAGGCGATGCGCCGGAAATCGGTGCGCCAGAAGCTCAACACCGTCGGCCAGGAATTCAAGGGCAAGCGCGTGCTGCTGGTCGACGACTCCATCGTCCGTGGTACGACCAGCCGCGAGATCGTCGATATGGCACGGGCGGCTGGTGCGACCAAGGTTTATTTCGCCTCGGCGGCGCCGCCGGTGCGCTACCCGAACGTCTACGGCATCGACATGCCGACGCGCGCCGAGCTGATCGCCACCGGCCGCAGCGATGCCCAGATCGCCGCCGAGATCGGCGTCGACGCGCTGGTCTATCAGGACATCGAAGCCCTCAAGCAGTCGGTTACCCGATTGCGCTCCGACCTGACCGTGTTCGACGCTTCCTGTTTCGATGGTTGCTACGTCACCGGCGACATCGACGACTATTACCTCGACGCGGCCGAGGGCAAGCGCAGCAGCAAGCCGGCCAAGAGCGGCGAGGATGATGGTGAGGGTCGTGCCTCGCAGATGGTGCTGGGCCTCGGCAATGGTGAATCAGAGGCATGAGCGAGCGGCCGGATTACCGTCCCGAAACGCTGGCGGTGCGCGCCGGCCAGGAGCGCAGCCCGTTCGGCGAGCACTCCGAGGCGCTGTACCTGACCTCCAGCTTCGTCTTCCAGAATGCGGCGCAGGCCGCCAGGCGGTTTTCCGGCGAAGAGGAAGGGCATGTCTATGCCCGCTTCACCAACCCGACCGTGACCCTATTCGAGGAGCGCCTGGCTGCCCTCGAAGGTGCCGAGGATTGCATCGCTACGGCCAGCGGTATGGCGGCGATCATGGCCCTGTGCCTGGCGCACCTGCAGCAGGGCGACCACATCGTCGCCTCGAACAGCCTGTTCGGCGCCACTGTGCAGCTTTTTTCCAACATCCTGGCGCGCACCGGCATCACCACCACCTTTGTCGCGCAGACCGACCCGACGGCTTGGGAGGCGGCGATCCGCCCCGAAACCAAACTCTTTTTCGTCGAAACGCCGTCCAATCCGCTGACCGAAATCGCCGACATCGCCCGCCTGGCCGACATCGCTCACGCTCGCGGAATTCTGCTCGCCGTCGACAACAGCTTCTGTACCTCGGCTTTGCAACGGCCGTTGGAACTGGGCGCCGACCTGGTGGCGTATTCGGCGACCAAGTATCTCGACGGCCAAGGCCGGGTGCTTGGCGGGGCCGTCTGCGGCTCGAAGACCTTGATCGAGGAAGTTTTCAAATACTTGCGCACGGCTGGCTCTACATTGTCGGCCTTTAACGCTTGGGTGCTGCTCAAGGGCTTGGAGACCTTGAAAATCCGACTCGAAGCACAGGCGGCCAATGCCATCCGGCTGGCTACCTGGCTGGCCGAGCAGCCGCAAGTGGCGCGTGTTTTCTATCCCGGCCTTGCCTCGCATCCGCAGCACGAACTGGCGCGTCGCCAGCAGCGCTCCGGCGGTGCCATTGTCTCCTTCGAGGTCAAGGGCGGCCGCGCCGAGGCGTGGACAGTGGTCGACCACTGTCGCCTGCTGTCGATCACCGGCAACCTCGGCGATACCAAGACCACCATCACTCATCCCGCCACGACCACGCATGGTCGGCTCACCCCCGAGGCACGGGCCGCGGCCGGCATCGACGAGAGCCTGCTGCGCGTCGCCGTCGGCCTCGAAGCGGTGGAAGACTTGCAGGCCGACCTCGAACGTGGTCTGGCCCTGATCGGTAGATGAAACCCCGGATCGCCGTCGACCGCCTGCAACCCGGCGTCTTCATCTCGCTGGATGAGCTGCGTTGGCTCGATCATCCTTTCTTGCTCAATCGTTTCCGCCTGAGTGACGAGGAGCAGATCCGGGTGTTGCGCAGCCTCGGCCTAGACACCGTCGAATGGGACCCGGAGCGCAGCACCGCCGAGCCCTTGCCGGAAGAGCAGGCAGCCGAGGTCGAAGTCGATTTTTCCGCCTCGGTGATCGACTCGATGCTCGACATCAAGCGTTCGCGCACCGAGCGGGTGCGTGCCCAGCGCGAGGGCCTGGCCCGCTGCGAGCGCCTGTTCGAGCAAGAGGCGACCGGCGTCGGCGAAATCCTGCGCGATCTGGGCGGTCGCCCGAACGAAGCCTACAGCCGGGCCAAAAGCACGGTTGGCCGGCTGGTCGGTGGCCTGCTCAATGCCGAAAGCGTCGCCGTGCATCTGGTCAACCTGAAGGTCAAGGAACCCGGCCCGGCGCACCATGCGATGAACGTCGTCGTGCTGTCGCTGCTGCTCGGCAAAGCGGCTCAACTCGCCGAAGAAGAGATGCGCTGGCTCGGCCTCGGTGCGATGTTCCACGACCTCGGCAAGCAAGACGTGCCGGCCCGCGTGCTGCGCAACCCGCAGCGCCCGCCGGCCGAGGAACAGTTCTACCAGGCCCATGTCGGCTACGGCATCAAGCACGCGGCAGCCATCAACGACCTGCCGGTTGCCGTCAAAAACATCATCGCCTGCCATCACGAGCGTTGGGACGGCCAGGGCTTTCCCAACCGCCTGGCTGGAACCAAGATTCCCCGGCTGGCGCGCATCGCGGCGATCGCCAATCGCTACGACAACCTGTGTAACCCGTTCGATCTGAGGCAGGCAAAGACGCCGGCCGAAGCGCTGGCGGCGATGTTCAAGCAGGAAAACAGCCGCTACGACCCGGAACTATTGCAACTCTTCATCAAATCCATCGGCGTCTACCCGCCGGGCAGCTTCGTCGCGCTGAGCGACGGCAGCATCGGCCTGGTGGTCGAGAGCAACAGCGACGACCTGCTGCATCCGCTGATCATGCTGTACGACCCCGGCGTGCCGCGCGGCGAAGCCCTGCTGCTCGACCTGCGCGAAACCGATTCGACCATCGAAGCGGTGATCAGCCCGGCCAAGCTGCCGGTCGAAGTCGTCGAATACCTCGCCCCGCGCGGCCGCATCGACTACTACGTCGAAGGCGCGCGCTGAATTTTCTTCGGCCGCCGTGGCGGCCGCCATCCTTTTTTGGAGCATCCCATGTTGTTTTCCGAACTCGGCCTCAAGGCCGAAATCCAGCGTGCCGTCGCCGAACAGGGCTACGACACGCCGACGCCGATCCAGCAGCAGGCCATTCCTGCCGTGCTCGCCGGCCACGACCTGATGGCCACGGCGCAGACCGGCACTGGCAAGACCGCCGGCTTCACGCTGCCCATCCTGCACCGGCTGGCATCCGGCCCCAACGATCGCCTCGCCCGTGTCGCCCGCACGCCGCGCGTGCTGGTGCTGACGCCGACGCGCGAGCTGGCGATCCAGGTCGAGGAAAGCGTACGCACCTACGGCAAGCACCTGCCGATCAACTCGCTGGCCGTCTTCGGCGGCGTCGGCATCAACCCGCAAATCGCCAGCCTGCGCCGTGGCGTCGACATCCTGGTGGCGACGCCGGGGCGACTGCTCGACCATGTCCAGCAAAAGACCGTCGACCTCGGCGGCATCGAAATTTTCGTCCTCGACGAAGCCGACCGCATGCTCGACATGGGCTTCATCCGCGACATCCGTAAAGTCATCGCGCTGCTGCCCAAGCAGCGGCAGAACCTGCTGTTCTCCGCCACCTTCTCGCCGGAAATCCGCGAACTGGCGGCTGGCCTGCTGCACCAGCCGGTGTCGGTGGACGTCGCGCCGCGCAACACGGCGGCCGAGACGGTGACGCAGAAAGTCATCGAAACCAACCGCGAGCAGAAAAAGGAACTCCTGAAACACCTGTTCGACACGCGCGGCCTGCATCAGGTACTGGTCTTCGCCCGCACCAAACACGGCGCCGACGCCCTGGCGCGGACGCTGGACAAGGCCGGCATCAAGGCGGCGGCGATCCACGGCGACAAATCGCAGGGCGCTCGCACGCGGGCGCTCGGCGATTTCAAGGACGGCAAACTGGCGGCCCTGGTCGCCACCGACATCGCCGCCCGCGGTATCGACATCGACGCGCTGCCCTATGTCATCAACTACGAACTGCCCAACGTCGCCGAAGACTACGTGCACCGCATCGGCCGCACCGGCCGGGCCGGCATGGCAGGCGAAGCGATCTCGCTGGTCTGCCACGACGAGCGCGGCAACCTGAAAGACATCGAAAAACTGATCAAGCGCAGCATCGAGCGCGTCGTCGTGCCCGGCTTCGAGCCGACGGCAGTCGCTGCACCGCGCCCACCTCAGCCGCCACGCCCGCCGCGCGGTGGCCAACCGGGTGGCCGCGCACCAGGCCGCAAGGGCACCGCCCAGCCGGGCGGACCGGCCCAGCACCGCAGCGGTAGCCGGCATCGCTGAGGGCGAGTGGAGGGTGGCTAGCTGATCGAGGCAAGTAACGCTGGGAGTGATTACCGCGTTCGTGGCGTAACGCCTTTAAGGCGTTACGGCCACATTCGGGGGAGGCGGGCGCGTAGCCAGTCCTAGCGGTTGGGGGGCATCGCCAGCTTGGTTTGAAAACCCGATCCTTCTCCATCGTTGTAGATCAGATAATTTTCACCATACTCTAAAGGCCAAATTGGCCCTCCCATGCCCAGTATCGGCTCAAAAATCCGCTCCGCCAACAATTCCCCATCCATCGAAAGAACCTGAAGCCGAACTTCGTTATTCGGCCAGTTAGTCGGGTCAATGAAGGCATGCTTTCCACACAACACGATATGGTATGGCTGACCTTGAAACTCCCGGATGCCACCATTCATTTCTCTGGTATAGAGGTCGCATTTCCTGTAGTCACTCAGGCGTATCAGGGTGAACCAAAATAAATAGGGAATGGCCGCGATGACCAGCAAGACGATCAATGTCCAGCGTAAGGCCCGTTTCCAATTCATGGTGATCTGTACTCCCCTCCGATCGCGTCAGACTCGCGCTTTGTATTCGCCGCAGACTTCGTCAAACTCGAAGACGATGGGCGTGGGCAGCTTGATCTTCTCGAAGCTGGAGAAGATGCGGAAATCGCCGCCGCGCTCCTTAAGTTCGCGCCAGCGCCGGAAATCCCGGTTGCGTACCGGGTAGAAAACGTCCGGTTTGCGTAATTTGTCTTCGATGTCAACCGGCTTGTCGAGATGTAGCGGCAAGGGCGGTAAGTAACGCTTGGGGTTATTGCCGCGTTCGTGGCTTGAGGCTTTCAAGGGGTTACGGCCACATTCTGGGTAGATGGGCGCGTAGCCATTCCCAGCGACTTGGGGGCATGGCAATTGTCTGGGTTGGTCCCGTTCCTTTTGTTTCGTAGGCTATATGGTCATCATAGTATTCTAACTGCATGTTATATCGCATACCCAATAGAGGCTCATAAAACCGTTCCGCCAACAACTCCTCATCCATCGAAAAAACCTGAAGCCGGACTTCGTTATTCGGCCAGTTAGTCGGATCAATGAAGGCATGCTTTCCACACAACACGATATGGTATGGCTGACCTTGAAACTCCCGGATGCCGCCATTCATTTCTTTGGTATAGAGGTCGCATTTCCTATAGTCACTCGGGCGCATCAGGGTGAACCAGAACAAATATGGGGTGGCCGTAATGACAAACAAGACGATCACTACCCAGCGTAAGGCCCGTTTCCAATTCATGGTGATCTGTACTCCCCTCGGATTGCGTCAGGCTCGTGATTTGTATTCACCGCAGACTTCATCAAACTCGAAGACGATGGGCGTGGGCAGCTTGATCTTCTCGAAGCTGGAGAAGATGCGGAAATCGCCGCCGCGCTCCTTGAGTTCGCGCCAGCGCTGGAAATCGCGGTTGCGTACCGGGTAGTAAACTTCTGCCTTGCGCAGTCTGTCCTTGGCATCGACTGGCTTGTCGAGACCCGGCGGCAGGGGCGGCAAATAGTATCCGGGAGGTGTGTCGAATTCGGGGTGGTTGCCCTTTTCAAAGCGCAGCTTGGGGTCCAGTGCATTCGAGATGGAATCGGCCATGGTTGCATCGAGGGGAATGATGACGCCCTCGCGGTTCCAGTGGCCGAGATATTGCGAGGTAGTGCTTTGGGGGTCGTCATTGAACGAGTAGACATCCATCGCATAGACGTAGATGTGCGTGATTTCGATCTTGATCCTGCGGCATTGCCGCCAGGGACTAGGGTCTGTTCACAGTAGCCAATTTGTGTTCCCATTCTGGGATTTGGATGTGACACATGGATCGGCGAATGTTGAGCGACACACAATGGTTTCGGATTGCTGAATTGCTGCCGGGTA
>JAISPT010000027.1 GCA_031274715.1 Azonexus sp.
TGTTGCTGCAACATGGCATCAACGGCAACGCCAACTGTGCTGCCCTTGAGTGATTCGACAGTCAGCAGCGGCCCCGATCTGGCGGCAGCGACATCATCAAGAAAACCGCCCAGCTTGTCGATACGCAACGGCAGCGGACGTAGCGCGGCACGCAGGCGGGTTTCCAGTTCGGCCCGTTCGGGCAGGGCGGCGCGGCGGGCGGCTTGAGTTTTTTCGCTCGGCAGGAAATGGGCGGGTGAATCGAAGCTGCCTAAAGCGCCAGCGTCGACCAGCGCCTGCAAGCGCTCGCCAACACGCTCGGCAGCATCCAGCGCCTGTTCGCGGCTGCCGGCGCGCAGCACGACGAGACTGTTTTGTTCGGTACTGCTGCCCAGATCGGCGCGTAGGGAGGCATCGAGCGCCACAATCGCCGGCGGCATCGGGCTGAGGTCGGACAGGCGATCACTCCAGAGATGGTCGCGTTTGATGGTGATGACGGCGATGGCCGCGATGGCCAGCGGAATCAGCAGCCAGCGCAGGGTGCCAAGACGCCGCACCAGAGGCAACGCGCGCGCGCCGAGCGCGGAAGTATCGCGGACGGCAAAACCGGCCGGCCGCAGTTGCGGCAGCACAAAGCGCGCCACCAGAGCAGCAGCGATCAGGCCCGAAATGGAATAAAGGCCGAGCTGGGCAACGCCGGGGAAACCCGAAAAGACCATGATGATGAAGCCGCAGATGGAAGTCAGTACGCCGAGGCGAATAATGGGCCAGAAGCGCGCGCGCCAGTTGGCATCGCTGCCCTGACCCGACTGGATGAAGTAGTAGATGCTGTAGTCGACCGCTTCGCCGATCAGGGTGGTGCCGAAACCAATGGTGATGCCATGCACGCTGCCGAAGCCGAACATGACTGCCGCAATGCCGGCCAGCACGCCGGACAGCACCGGCAGCAGGCTAAGCGCCAGGGGGGTAAAGGAACGATAGACGAACAGCAGGACGATGAGAATACCGGCTGCGCTGATGAACGCCAGCCGTTTGACTTCCTGCTTGATGGTCGCGCGCGCTTCAAGCGAGAAAACCGGCGCCCCCGTGATGAGCAGATGCACGCCGGCAGTGTCGGCGAGGGCGGCAAACTCGCTGCGCACGCGCGCCACCGCGCCGGCCTGAGCGTCGGTGTCCGATCCGGCGGCCAGCGTCTGCGCCATCAACAGCGCGCGCCGACCATCGCGCGAAACCCAGACGCCGCCGCCGCTGGCCGGTTTGTCACGTCCCTCAAAGGCTCCAATGAGTTCAACCAGCTCGCCTGTGGGATCGTGCGGCAACAGGTTTTTGATCATCAAACCGGCCGGCGAAGCCAGAAGGTCGATACTGTCGCCAATGGCTTGGCGCAGACCAGTTTCGCTGAAGCGTTCGGGCGTTACGCCCGGACTGAGCAGATAGCGGTTGTTGAAAAAGATTTCGCGGTCGCGCGCGAAAGCGGCCTCGTCGCCATTCTGCACGCCGGCAAACAGGCCGCTGGCCATGAGGCGCGGCGCCAATTCCTTCGACAAACGCGCGCGTGTCGCGCTATCGCCGCCTTCAAGGCCGATCAGCAAAAGGCGCGACAAACCGCCTTCGCGCAACTGCTCGACCAGCACCTCTTGCGTGGCCGTTGGCCGCTGGGGCAGGAAGGCCGACATGTCGGCGGTGAAATGACCGCGCGCGATCAGCAGAACGCAAACGGCCAATCCGGCAAGCCAGATGAAGATAATGTTGCGGCCAGTACGGGTCATTTGTTGTCCAGTTGTTCGATGGTCATGACGGCGCTATCGCCATCGGCTTGCAGATAGCGGATTGAATCGACGCGGTTGCCGCTGCCGCCGAAGGTGATGCGCAGGACGAAAGCGGCAATGCGTTGATCGTCGGGCAGCAGGTCAAGCGTCCAGCGCGCCTCGGTGCCGGACATAATCAGTTTGTAGTTTTTTTCCAGCACCGCCTTCTCGCCGGACAGGGTGCCGCGCAGGCTATCGACAAAGGCCAGCGCCTCAGGATGTTCCGAGAGACGGATGTTGAATACCTGCTTGCCGCGCTCCAGCCGCAGCGTGTCGCCGTCCAACACCATCAGTTCCTGCTTGGGCTTGAGGGTGCGCTTTTCCAGACGATGCGGCGGCACATAGTTAAGCTCGCCCGATGAAACGACCGGCTGGTCGAGGATGGCCAGGGTTTTGGTTTCGACGAATTTCGCCCGACCGCCCTCGTACTTGGCGAGACTGCGCATCAGAGTGTCGATGTCCCAGTTGCCGGCCCAGGCCGCCGGCAGCGCCAACAGGCTCAGCCAGGGCAATATGCCGCGCTTAAACCCCGTCATTCCCGCGTGCCTCTGGCGGGAATCCAGCGGCTTTCGGTATGTAGTTCCCATTGATTTCATGGTTCGGCGCTCCGCCAGAAGTCGAAAAAGTTGAACCAGTTGTAAGGCGCCAAGCGGCAGAAATGCTCTAGACGCGCCACATAAGCGGTTTGGGCCGCAGCAATGGCCGCATCGCGCCGGTCGCGCGGCACGGCGGTGAAGTCGGCCAGCGGCTCAAAGTGGATCCGATAACGGTTGCCACCCAGATAGAGACCGGCCATGAACAGCACGGGCCGCTGCAACATGGCAGCGACCCGGAAGGGGCCGATCGGGAAAGATGCCAGCGTACCGAGAAACTCCACAGCCTGTGACGAATCATCGCCCAGGCAGCGATCCGCAAGCATACCGACCAAATGGCCGGCGGCAAGTTTTTCCCGCGCCAACAGCATTGAATCCATGCGGCCCAACGCAATGATGTCCTGCATGGCAGCCGGATTGATGGCCGCAAGGGCGGCATTTACCTTGCGGGCATTCTCCTCGTACATCAACACGGTGACGGGTTGGCGCGAATATTTGCGGCCCAGCGCGCGCATGACTTCAAAACTGCCCAGATGCGCGCCTATCAGTAAAACGCCGCTGCCGGTATCCATAACGGCGCGGATCTGATCTGCGCCAGTAATTTCGATATTGAACAGGTCGAAGCGGCCGTTGAGCAGATAAACACGATCATGGATAGTGCTGGCGAAGGCCAGTATCTGCTTGAAACCGTCCGCCAACCGAGGTTTGCGACCCAGCGCCCGTGTCAGATAGGCGCGGCTGGCACGCCGCGCAGTTGGCGCGAACAGGAAGAAGTAGACAGCGATGCCATAGAGAACGACCCGGCTGAGGGTACGACCCAGATGCAGGGAAAGCCAGACCATCACCCGCAAGATGAGCACATTGCTGCGTTCAGGACGCTCGGCCCAGGAGGAGGTTGCTTGCTCGTCGGCCATGATCGCGCTCATTCCGCCAGCGTCAGGGTGCCGGTGGCGATGGCAACGCCGGCGCTGGTGATGTCGAAACGGATGTTGCGGCCCGCGCCTGCCGTCCAGTGGATGTCGAGCATGGCATCGGGGCCGGCCGGACTCAGAAATTTGGCATTGCCGATGGCGGCAATCCGGCTGCCGCACTCGGCGGCGATGAGCCGAATCACGCGGTCGAGCAGGACAACGCCGGGCACGATGGGCCGGCTTGGGAAATGACCGGCGAAGGCCGGATGATCGACGGGTACGCGCCAGTGAGCGGCATTCATGATGCGCTCCGGCTGTGCGCGGCGAGCAGCGCCTGCAACTCGGCACGCGGCAGCTTGCCGGTCGGATTGCGCGGCAGGCGATCAAGAAAAATCAAAGGCCGCGGCAGAAAAACCGGATCAATGCGCTCTCGCAAGGCGGCGCGCAACTCGCCGGCGCCGAGATCGGGGGCAACAACGAAGGCAACCAGACGGGTAACACCCTCGGCACCCGCCTCATCGGGCATGAAGAAACTGCCATCGGTAACACCGGCGATTTCGGTCAGTTGATGATTAAGCCAAGCCAGCGAAGTACGCTTGCCGGCAATGTTAACCATATCGGCATTACGGCCGTGCAGGGTGAAAGTGCCGTCGCCATGCAGTTCGATGATGTCGCTGAGCGGCTGGCGAATGCCACCGTTGCCGCCTAGCGCGTAAGTCATGTCATCGGCCTGTTCAAGCCGGATGCCAGGCGACTGCCGCCAACGCGGGCCGTCGGTGGTGCGTCGGGCGGCAAGCTGGCCGGCTTCCGTGCAGCCGTAAATTTCGTGCATGGGCGCGGCCAGCCGCCGCTCGGCCTCACGGGCGAGATTGTCGGCAAGGGGCGCAGTTGCGGAAAGCAGTTTGTCCACCGGCGGGATGTCGACATCGGCGTCGAGCAACGCGCGGACATGCACGGGCGCAGTCACCAGCAGGCGAGGCCGGGGCACGGCAGCCAGCGCAGCGGCTATGTCAGCCGGATAGAAGGGCCAGCCGCTCCAGAGTGCGGCACGGCTCTGCAAGGCCAGCATGATGAGAGATTCAAAGCCGTAGCTGTGCTGTGCAGGCACAGTGCCAACCAGCGTATAGGCAGATTGCGTCGCGCCCAGATATTCTGCTTCGCCCTGACTGCTGACGACAAGCGCGCCCCACTTTTTGATGTGCGGCATCGGCGTGCCGGTAGAGCCGGAGGTAAACAGAACGATGGCCGTCTGATCGGCCGGAATCTGCGGCACTGTGTCGACATCGCCTGCGGGCAGTCCGGGAAAAACCAGCTTCGGCAGGTCAATGGCATCGCCTTTACCATCATGCAGGCAAAAGACATCGGCAGCATAAGTTTTGAGTTGGCGCACGGCCTCGGGCGTTTGCGCGGACGGCAACAGGCTGACCTTGCCGGTTATCAGACCGGCGGCGATACCGGCCAGAAAGCGATAACGGTCGTGACAAACATTGAGCATACTGCCGCCAACGCGGGCCGTCGGTGGTGCGTCGGGCGGCAAGCTGGCCGGCTTCCGTGC
>JAISPT010000050.1 GCA_031274715.1 Azonexus sp.
CGGCCATGCCAAATCGATTCTGCTCAACTTCGGCCTCGCCGAGCAATACGGCGGCCGCTGCCACCTGCGTTTCGACGACACCAATCCGGAAAAGGAAGAGCAGGAGTACGTCGATTCCATCGTCGACTCGGTCAAATGGCTCGGCTGCTCGTGGGAAACCGGCGGCGAGAACAACCTCTACTACGCCTCCGATTATTTCGACTGGATGGCGGCTTTCGCCGAATACCTGATTGCGTCCGGCCATGCCTACGTCGATAGCCAGTCGGCGGAAGCCATGCGCGCCAATCGCGGCACGCTGACGCAACCAGGCCAGGATTCGCCCTTTCGTAGCCGTAGCGCCGCCGAGAACATGGATTTGTTCAAACGGATGCGGGCCGGCGAGTTTGCCGACGGCGCGCACGTCTTGCGCGCCAAAATCGACATGGCCGCACCCAACATCAACCTGCGCGACCCGGCCATTTACCGCATCCGCCACGCCAGCCACCACAACACCGGCGACAAATGGTGCGTTTATCCGATGTACACCTACGCCCACCCGATCGAGGATGCGCTGGAGTGCATCACCCATTCCATCTGCACGCTCGAATTCGAGGATCAGCGCCCGTTCTACGACTGGCTGCTGGAGCGTCTGGCCGAGGGCGGCCTGGTGCAGCGGCCGCTGCCGCAGCAAATCGAATTTTCGCGCCTGAACCTGACCTACATCGTGCTTTCCAAGCGCAAGCTGATCCAACTTGTCGATGAGAAACACGTCTCCGGCTGGGATGACCCGCGTATGCCAACCCTGGTTGGCGCCCGCCGGCGCGGCTATTCACCGGAAGGTTTCAGGCTCTTCGTCGAGCGCATCGGCGTCTCCAAGAACGATTCGCTGATCGACTACGTGTTGTTCGAAGACGCCCAGCGCGAGGTCATGAATGAATCTGACGAGCGCCGCGTCGCCGTGCTCGATCCACTCAAGCTGATCATCGACAACTACCCGGCCGGCCAGTTCGAGGACTGCCAGGCACCCAACCATCCGCTGCATCCAGAACTCGGCGAGCGCACCATGCCCTTCGGCCGCGAACTGTGGATCGAGGCCGAGGATTTCCAAGAAGTGCCAGAAAAAGGCTTCCGCCGCCTGTTCCCCGGCAACAAGGCGCGCCTGCGCTATGGCTACGTCGTCGAATGCACTGGCTGCGACAAGGACGCCGACGGCAAAGTGACCGCCGTGCATTGCACCTACCTGCCCGAAACCAAATCCGGCACGCCGGGCGCCGACAGCGTCAAAGTCAAGGGCAATCTGCATTGGGTCTCGGCGGCCCACGCCTACCCGGCGGAAATCCGCCTGTTCGACCGCCTGTTCAGCGTGCCAGCCCCCGGCGCCCGGCGCGAGGGCGACGCTCCCGACCTGGAGCGCAATTTTCTGGCCGATCTCAACCCGGCCTCGAAGACGGTAATCACCGCCCAGCTTGAGCCGGGCCTGAAGGACGCCCAACCGGAACAACGCTTCCAGTTCGAGCGCCACGGCTATTTCGTCGCCGACCGCCTCGATTCGCAGCCGGGCCGACCGGTATTCAACCGCACGGTGACGCTCAAGGACTCCTGGGGCAAGGAGAACTGACATGGCTGGCAGTTGGGGCTGCCCACATGAAGTGGACAATCGCTGCACCAAAGTCAACAACCTGCCGTGCGATCCGGGAATGAAGGGCTGCGAGCTTGCCGGACGCTACCGCTTCGCTGACGAGAGCAAGAACGAGCGGTATTGGGAAAAGAAGGCGCGGGAAAAAGCAGTGGCGGAACGCAACGAGGCGGCGCCGAAATGATCTATCTGGAGCTTTTCCGCACTCTGGAAAAACACCGGGTTCGCTACCTGCTGGTCGGTGGCCTCGCCATGAACCTGCATGGCGTGCCGCGCATGACCATGGACGTCGACCTCATCCTCGTCCTGGATGCAGAGAATCTCGACCGTTTCATCGCCTGCGCCGAGGAGTTGGGCCTCGCACCATGCGTGCCAGTGCCGCTCACGGCCCTGAAAGACCCCGCGCAACGCAAAACATGGGCCGAGGAAAAACACATGATCGCCTTTGGCCTCATCAATCCCAAGGCTGGCGCGGCCGCCATGGTCGACGTGCTGATCGACCCCGGCATCAATCTCCCTACGGCCTTCCAGCGCGCCCTCACCCGTGACCTCGACGGCACCCCCGTCACGCTCGCCGCCATCGACGACATGATCGCCCTCAAGCGCGATACTGGCCGCGCCCAGGATGCCAGCGACATCGAACATCTGGAGCGCCTGCGTGGCCGCTAACGCCAAACCCCCCATTACTGGTGGCTTCAGCTACTACGTCAGTGACGAACAACTCGCCGCCTTTGCCCGCCTGACTCCCATGCAGCGCCTGGAATGGGTAGAAGCCGCCCGCCAGTTCACATTGCTGACGCAAACACCGGAAACCCGCGACCGCCACGAACGGCTGCGCCGAGGGCTGCCGATTGTGCCCTGAATTGGCCTCCCCTCGACTGCCGCCATGAACACGCTCTCCACCGAAAACATCCTCGATCTACTCTGCGATTACCTCTCCCGCTCGATGCGGGAAAGCACGTTGCAACTGGACAATTCGCAGACCGATGGCCGCCTGAATTCCCAGGCCAACGAGCAACAGATCAGCCAAGCGCTGAAGCTTTTCGGGTTGGCCAACGAGCGATTTCAATCGGCGCAATTGAAGGTCGAAGTTTCCCCGCCACGTTTCTGGTTCGATTTCTGCATCCGCGGTCCAGGCGTTTTCCTTCCGGTCAACGTTAAGGTGTCTTCGCTCGGAGGAAACGACAATTTGTCCAGCAAGGAAGGGGTTTTCTTCGCCTTGACCGGAGTAGATCCCAAAACGGTGAAAATCAACGACTGGGAGCGCTATTGCGAGGCGATCGGTCAATATCTGGCAACGCAGCCGGAAGCCGACTACTACTTCCTGGTCGTCAATAAGCGGGTTACGGGAGATGTTTTCTGGACCAGCCTGAAACACCTCCCCGAGCTAACACCCAACGGCAACAACCCGCCTTTTCAGTGCAACTGGTCGAGAAACCGAGTGCGTGCCAGCCGCTCGCGTAAGGAGGCCGAGGCCTACATTCTCGGTGTTTTGCGCCAGACTTTCGTACTCCGTGCGAAAGCTTTGGAAAGTTTCGACGCGCACAGCAAGATTGCTGCGCCATGACACGGGACGTCATAAATCTCGGCCAAGTATTCACACCAACCAACGTCGTCGAATTCATGCTCGGCCTGTGCCGCAACCGGGGGCGCTTTCTCGAACCCTCGGCGGGGGATGGGGCTTTTTTCGACACCCTGCGCCAGCGCGGCGCTGACTGTGTCGGGATCGAGATTGATCCACGCATCGCCCCGGCTGGGGCCAAGGTCCGCGATTTTTTCACCTATCCGTTGAGCGAGCGGTTCGACAGCATCGTCGGTAATCCCCCCTATGTCCGCTACCAGGATATTCCCGCCGCGACCCGGCAGCAGCTCGATTCCGATCTGTTCGATACGCGCAGCAATCTCTTCTTGTTTTTCATCGAAAAGGCCGTCCGCCATCTGAAGCCGGGTGGCGAACTGATATTCATCGTGCCGCGCGAACTCATCAAGCTGACCGCGGCCAAGAAGCTCAACGCCTGGCTTTACGGCCAGGGCAGCATCACGCATTTTTACGAGACCGGCGACGTGCGCGTTTTCGCCGACGCCACGCCGAATTGCTGCATCTTCCGCTTCGAGAAGGGCTGCTTCGACCGGCACATGGCCGATGGCCGCCTATTCACCGAGGTCGACGGCCAATTGATGTTCCTGCGCGACGACCACGACCTGCGCCTCGCGGATGTGTTCGCGGTCAAGGTCGGGGCCGTTTCAGGCGCCGACCGCATCTATACGCACCCGGCAGGCAACCGGGAGTTCGTTTGCTCGAAAACCGTCGACACCGGCGAGACACGGCGCATGCTATACGATATCCAGCACCCGCATTTGAAAAAACATAAGCGCGAGCTACTGGCCCGCCGTGTCAAGAAATTCGACGAGAGCAACTGGTGGCAGTGGGGACGCGCCTGCCCACTCAACGACGAGCCACGCATTTACGTCAATGGCCGCACACGCAAGGCTGAGCCCTTCTTCCTGCACGACTGCAACAGCTTTGATGGCTCGGTGCTGGCGCTGTTTCCGAAGAACACGGGAATCGCCCGGCGCGATCTGATTGAATGCACGCTGATGCTCAACCGTGAAGTCGACTGGCAGCAACTTGGCTTCGTTTGCGACGGTCGTTTCCTGTTCACCCAGCGCAGTCTGCAAACCTGTCTGCTGCCCGCCCAGTTTTCCCGCTTTCTCCCGCCCGATCCGCCAAAGGACGCCGTATGACTTTCACCCAAAGCCTCGCCGCCGCTGCGCAAAAGAACAATTCCCTGCTCTGCGTCGGCCTCGATCCTGATCCGGCCAAATTCCCCATCCACCTGAAGGGCCGCGCCGACGCCATTTTCCAATTCTGCACCGCCATCGTCGACGCCACCGCCGACCTGGCCTGCGCCTTCAAGCCGCAGATCGCCTACTTCGCCGCCCATCGCGCCGAGGATCAACTGGAAGCGCTGATCGCCTACATTCACGAAAAGCATCCCGGCATTCCGGTCATTCTCGACGCCAAGCGCGGCGACATCGGCTCCACCGCCGAACAGTACGCGGTCGAAGCCTTCGACCGCTTCCGGGCCGACGCGGTGACGGTCAATCCCTACATGGGCCGCGACTCGGTCGAGCCCTGGCTCGCCTGGCCGGATAAGGGCGTGATCCTGCTCTGCCGTACCTCGAACCCCGGTGGTTCTGACCTGCAATTTCTCGACGTCGATGGCGAAAAGCTTTACGAGCGCGTCGCCCGCTTGGCGGCCGACGTGTGGAATAGCAACGGCCAGATCGGTCTGGTCGTCGGTGCTACCTTCCCGGCCGAGATCGCCCGAGTGCGCGAAATCGTCGGCGACATGCCGCTGCTCGTCCCCGGCATCGGCGCCCAGGGTGGCGACATCGAAGCCACCGTCAAGGCCGGCCGTACGGCGGCGGCCAGCGGCTTGCTGATCAATTCCTCGCGAGCCATCCTCTACGCAGGCCAGGACGAGCACTTCGCCGCCGCCGCCCGCCGGGTCGCGGAGGAAACCCGAATCGCGATCAACCGCTACCGCTGAGGAGCCGGTCATGCGCATGGACGGTCAACGCGAAAGCGACAATCTGGAGGATCGACGCAGCGCCGGCAGTAGCGGTCTACGCCTGGGTGGCGGCCGCCTGAGCCTGGGCGCCATCATCATCGCTCTGGTCGCCAGCTATTTTCTCGGCATCAATCCGCTGACCGTACTCAACATGCTCGGCGGCGGCGGATTGCCGGCCGTCGAGCAGAATGCGCCGGCAGCCCACCGGCCGCCAGCCGACGACGAAACGGCCCGTTTCGTCTCGCAGGTGCTGGCCTCGACCGAAGATACTTGGCACCAAGTCTTCCAGGCCAGCGGCAAGCAGTATCGGGAGCCGAAGCTGGTGCTTTTCTCCGGCGTCACGCCGACCGCCTGCGGCACCGGCCAGTCGGCGATGGGGCCGTTCTACTGCCCGGGCGACCAGAAGGTCTATATCGACCTGCAGTTCTTCGACGAATTGAAGACCCGTTTCAAGGCCCCCGGCGAATTCGCCCAAGCCTATGTGATCGCGCACGAAGTCGGCCACCATGTGCAGAACCTGCTCGGCATCTCCGAGCAGGTCCAGCGCGCCCGGCAGCGGGTCGGCGAGGCCGAGGGCAACGCCTTGTCGGTGCGCCTCGAACTGCAGGCTGACTGTCTGGCCGGCGTCTGGGGAAAACGGACCGATACGATGAAGAAGGTGCTCGAACCAGGCGACCTGGAAGCGGCACTGAACGCCGCCTCGGCCATCGGCGACGACCGCCTGCAGCAGCAGGCGCGCGGTCGCATCGTGCCGGAAAGCTTCACCCACGGCAGTTCCGCCCAGCGCATGCGGTGGTTCAAACGTGGCTTTGAATCCGGCGACATGAACCAATGCAACACCTTCAAGGCTGCACAGCTTTGAGCACGGAACAGAGGGCAGCGCCCCGCTGGCTTTTCCTTGTCGCCCTGGCCGCCTTTCAGATCTGGCAGGTACGCAATGCGGCACGCGGTCCAGCGCCGGAAATCGCTACCCACCAACTCGACGGTAGCCCCGTCCACATCCCCGGCCGGCACGATGGACAGGCCACCCTGCTTTATTTCTGGGCCGACTGGTGCCCCGTCTGCCGAACCACCGCTGGCAACGTCACGGCGTTGGCCGCCGACTGGCCGGTGACCAGCATCGCCAGCCAATCCGGCGACGCCGCTGCGATCGCCCGCGTGATGCAGGAACGGGGCTATGCCTGGCCGACCGTCCCCGACAGCCGTGGCGACATCCTTAAACGCTACGGTCTGCCCGGCTTTCCCGCCTTCGTGGTGATCGCCCCGGACGGCAACATCCGTTTCGTTTCCCTCGGCTATACCAGCGAACTGGGGCTGCGCCTGCGCCTGTGGTGGGCCAGCCACACATGAAGGCTACCCGCCTGTCCTTCCTGCTGGCCGGCCTGCTGTTGACTGGCGCGGCCCATGCCCTACCGCCCCATACCCCGGTGCCGGGCGGCATTGCCGTCGTCGACCTCGGCCCGGCCGGGACCGGCAAGCCGAGCGCCCGCTGGCATGGACAAGCACTGGCGGTAATCGGGAACAATGGCCGCTGGCACGCCCTGCTCGGCATTCCGCTCGACGCCTTGCCGGTTCCGTTGGAAATCGTCGTCGCCGATACGGACGGCACACGCCGCCTCAGCGTACCGGTCGGCATCAAGAACTACCCGGAGCAGCGCTTGCACATCGCCAATCAGCGCCTGGTCGAACCCGGTCCGGCCGACTTGGCGCGCATCACGCGGGAGAAAGCCCATACCGACCACATTAAACAACGCTTCTCGGACGCCGAGCCGGACACTGCCTTCGCCCGTCCGGCCGACGGCCGCCTGTCGTCACGCTTCGGCCTGCGCCGGGTATTCAATGGCCAGCCGCGCAATCCGCACAGCGGCCTCGACTTCGCCGTGCCCGCCGGTGCGCCGGTGCGGGCGCCGGCCCCCGGTGTGGTAATCGATACTGGCGATTATTTTTTCAGCGGCCAAACGGTATTCGTCGACCACGGCCAGGGGCTGCTCAGCGCCTACATGCATCTTTCGGACATCGCCGTCCGCCCTGGCCAGACGCTCGAACGCGGGGAGAAAATCGGCGCCGTCGGCGCCAGCGGCCGCGCCACCGGCCCCCACCTGCACTGGACGGTGATCCTCAACGGTACGCCAGTCAATCCTGAACTATTCCTCGACCGTCCCTAGCAGCTACCGCCGGCTGGCAGCCAGGCGTACATGTGCGGATTCTCCAATGAGTGAAGCCCATGCGTTCAACCGCATGGGCTTCGTTCGCTGCGCCCCCGCCTTACCGACCGGGGCTTTCGGCTTATCGCCGTTTCAGAGTACTACTCGGTAATCTCAAGAAATGCTTCCTTTGACAACGACCATAGACTCTCCTGCAACGCAGCTTCTGCTACTCCTACATGCCGCGGCGAGCTGCTTACCTCGACACGATTTCAGCTTATCACGCCTGGTGAAAATTACCAGTCAGAAACGGCAACGTATTGCAACTGGACGCGTACTATTTCACGCACAGAGTGAAGCAGCGACGCGCTGGTCCCCGGGCGAAGAAATTGGTACTGGCGGGATACGCATTCCTTGTGAGAATCTGAGCAAATACCCCATTGTTCAAAATTTTCTCGAACGGGTACCGCGGAAAACCCACCGTTTCGCCGAAACAGTTGCCATATCCCATTGATTTTTAAAATGTATGTTTTTGAAAACTACGGTTTTTCAAGGCACCCAAATTTGGACCTAGGCCGTCGAGGCTTGCGCCACCAGGCCTATACTTAGGGTTTCATTCACTATGCAGGAGTCCACTGTATGAAACGGAAATCCACAACTCTCTTCTGCGCCAGCGGTTTGTTGCTCGCGCTGGCCGCGGCGACAGGCGCACAAGCGGACGAACTGCCGACGCGCAAGGCTGGTCTGTGGGAAATGAAAATGTCCAGTGCTGGAATGCCTGAAAACATTACACGGCAGTGTATCGACGCGGCGTTCGAGAAAGAGATGAAAGGCATGGCTGCCTCGCAAGGCGGTCAGCACAAGTGCTCGAAGCAAGATATCCGGAAAACCTCGGCCGGTTATGTCATTGATGCGGTATGTGAAACCATGGGGATGACGGTTACATCGCATACGGAATTTGCTGGTGATTTCAACTCCGCTTACACAATGAAGCAGACCGGGCGCGTCCAAGGCAAGACGACGGGCAAGGCGGGGCAGGATACCGCCATGACAATGCAAGCCAGGTGGCTGGGTGCTTGCCCGGCGGGCTGGAAACCGGGCGACATGGAGATACCCGGCGGGACCAGGATCAACGTCAAGGATCTGCCTAAGTGAACGGCCTGCCTCCGCCCCAGTCAGCGGCGGAGGCAACGCCGGCCATCGATCCCGCCCGTTGCTTGGAAAATTACCCGAGGCAAAGCCTCAAAACCCAGGGGGAAGACTTATGAACGCCGACAAGATCATCGAACGCATCAAGAACATCCTGACGACACCGAAAACCGAATGGCAGGTCATCGCCGCCGAACCAGCGACGGTGACTGATCTCTACAAGAACTACATCGTGATCGTCGCCGCCATCCCGGCCATCGCGGGTTTCATCAAGGGCAGCCTGATCGGCCACAGCGCGTTCGGCGTGACTGTCCGCACCTCGATCGGCAGCGGTTTGACCGGAGCGGTCATCGGCTATGCGCTGAGCCTGGCGATGATCTATGTGATGGCGCTGATCATCGACGCGCTGGCGCCCACCTTCAGCGGCGAGAAAAATCAGATCCAAGCGTTGAAAACCGCCACCTACGCATTGACCGCAAGCTGGATCGCCAACATCGGCCTGCTTGTTCCCTGGCTCGGCATACTGATTGTTCTGGCTGGCGTCGTCTACAGCATCTACCTGCTGTACCTGGGCCTGCCGGTTATGATGAAATGCCCGCCCGAAAAATCCGCTGGCTACACCGCGCTCAGTATTCTCTGCGCGATCGTGCTCGGCTGGATCATCTCGGTTGCGGTTGCTGGTATCACCGGCTCCGGAATGTCGATGATGGGTAGTGCATCCCATAGCACGAGCGGCAATACAAGCTTCGATAGGGATTCCTGGCTCGGCAAGATGGAGGAAGCCGGCAAAAAGATGGAAGCAGCACAGAAATCAGGCGATACCGACGCGCAGCAAAAAGCAGCCAGCGAAATGATGGGAACCGTGCTCGGCGGCGGCGACAAGGTCGAAGCGCTGGCGCCGGATCTGCTCAAGCCTTTCTTGCCCGAAACGCTGGCCGGATTGAAGCGCACCAGCCTTTCCGCCGAGCGCAATGGCGCGATGGGCATGCAAATATCCGAAGCGCGGGCGACGTACTCGGACGACTCAGGCCGCTCGCTGCATCTCGATATCACCGACATGGGCAGCGTGAAGGGTCTGATGAGCCTCGCCGGTTGGGCTGGCGTGGAGAACAGCAAGGAAACCGACCAGGGCTACGAAAAAACCTACACGCAGAGCGGCCGCCTCATGCATGAAGAATGGGACAACCAGTCCAACAGCGGAGAGTTCAGTATCGTGCTCGGCGAGCGTTTCTCGGTGAAGGTATCGGGCGACACCGACTCGATCAACGAACTCAAGACCGCCGTTATGAGTCTCAATCTTGCGGGCCTGGAAGCCCTGAAGAATCAGGGTGTCAAGAAAGACTGATCCGCTTAAACATTTGAAGTTTGACGGCCCGGCTGCTTGCGACCGGGCCGTTTGCCGTTGAACGGGAGCTTGAACCGTTCGCGCTGGCCGCCTAAAGGCAGACTGGCGAGCTCTGTGCCAACACCAGAAACAACATCCACCTCGACAAAACACCACACCTCGTTCCCTGCATCGGCAGCATTCACACCGTCGACAAATAACGAAACAAGCAGCCCCTGACCCGCCAAAATTTCCCCCTCGGCCACAGGCAATGCCTCCGCCGAACAGCCGTCTCGTCATCCAGGATTGGACAACGGCCGGCGATCGGTCAGAATGGCGGGATGCTCCCTTCTCCCGACAGCCGATGGACAACCTGATCAAGGACACCGCGACGCTGGAACTGTTCTGCTGGCTGGAGCCCGGTGCCGAACTGCCAGGCTGGGACATCCTCAAGGGCAGTCCGTTCGGCAGTACGCTGGCGGCGCCCGAGGGCGGCGAACCAACGCCGGGCGACCAACTAATCTCGGTACAAAACTACTTCGCCGAATACCATCTGGAATATTTCCGCCAGCGCCGCTACAACCACTTCCCCAGCCGCCTGCACGCCCTGCTGCTGTTCGCCACGCGTACCGATGCGATGACCTTCCGCCACAAGCATCCGCAGCGCGTGTTCGGCAAAAACCTGGTCTGCGCCCGGACCCAGGGCGCCTATATCTGCTCCTTCCACGACGCCAGTTGGCTCGACTACCTGCGCCTGCCGCACAGCCTGTCGCTGGCAGCCCTCGACGAAGTCGCCGACCACTACTGGTCGGGGCGCACCGTCGAGGAAATCGGCCTGACTTTCATGAATGAACCCTGGCCCGAGCCGCCAGTCATCGAGGCCCTGTTCCAGGGCACGCTGGAGCCGGTCTGGGGTTATCAACAGTCGGGCTGGCTGCCCGGTTTTCGCTAGGAATTTATGCGCCGCATCACCCTCGTTGTCCTCGCCCTCGTCGTCCTCGCCGCCATGCTGTTCTGGAGCACCCGACCCAAGCCGATTCCAGTCGTGCTCACCGAAGTCGCCGCCGGCCGGGTCGAGTCCACACTGACCAATACCCGCGCCGGCAGCATCGAGGCCTGCTTGCGCACCAAGCTGTCGACCATCGTCGGCGGGCGCATCGACTACCTAGGTGTCAAGGAAGGCGACAAGGTCAAGAAGGGGCAGTTACTGCTTAAGCTGTGGAACGACGACCAGCAGGCCAATACCGCGCTGGCCGAGGCCCAGGTGGCGGTCGCCGCCAAGCGCGTCGACGAAGCCTGCATCGCCGCCGCCAACGCCGAGCGGGAAGCCTACCGCCAGGCCGAACTGCGCGAGCGCGGCTTCGTCTCCAGTAGCGCCGAGGAAGCCGCCCGTACCGAAGCCGAGGTGCGCCGGGCTACTTGCAATACCGCCCACGCCGACGTCGCCCAGGCCGAGGCCCGCTACCGGGCGACGCGCGTCGAGCAAGGCCGCGTTACGCTGGTTGCGCCATTCGACGGCATCATCGCCAAGATCGTCGGCGAATTGGGTGAATACTCGACACCATCGCCGCCGGGCGTCATGACGCCACCGGCCATCGAACTGTTCGACGATTCCTGCCTTTACGTCACGGCACCGATGGACGAGGTGGACGCGCCGAAGATCGCCCCCGGCCAAGCCGTGCGCATCAGCCTCGATGCGCTGCCGGGGCAACACTTGGCCGGCAAGGTCCGGCGCGTCGCGCCCTATGTACTGGCGGTCGAGAAGCAGGCGCGGACTGTCGACGTAGAGGTCGATTTCACCGACCCGCCGCCGCCCGGCAAACTGCTGGTCGGCTACAGCACCGATGTCGAAATCATTCTCGAAACCCGCGACAACGTGTTACGCATCCCCACCGCCGCCATCCGCGAAGGTGGCCGCGTGCTGGTCTACGACGCGGCCAGCGGCACACTGGTCGAGCGCACCATCCGCACCGGCCTGAGCAACTGGGAATACAGCGAAGTGCTGGAGGGTCTGATAGCTGGCGAGCGCATCGCCACGGCGCTGGAAAAGGATGGGATCAAGGCGGGGGCGAGGGTGCGGCCGGAGGATGGGCTGGCGAAGTGAAGTCTGGCTGGCAATCCACCACCTTCATTTTTGACTCCATGCTGCTTTCAATTTCTTGCACCGCACCCGATCAGTGCTTGGCCTTGCAGTTGCATACCACCAGCGCATAATCAGTATTTTTGAACAGGAGAACGACCTTGGAAGACGCAATCAACCTACTTGCAGAGCGGGCAAAGAAGGTACGTAGCAGCCTTGCCACGGAAGAGGCAACGAAAAACGCCCTCATCATGCCGTTCATCCAGGTTCTAGGGTACGACGTTTTCAACCCGCTGGAGGTTGTCCCGGAGTTCATTGCGGACGTTGCGGGGAAGAAGGGCGAGAAGGTCGACTACGCCATCATGCAGGACGACAAGCCGATCATGATTATTGAATGCAAGGTTTGCGGCACGCCCCTTGACGACGACAAGCGCGAGCAGCTTCACCGCTATTTTCTGACGCTCGAATCGAGCATCGGGATACTGACGGACGGTATTCGATACCTTTTCTTTTCACGCAGCGAGGATGGAAAGAAGATGGACTCCCGCCCGTTTATGGAACTGAACCTTGAAAACGTCGACAAGACGCTGCTCCCGGAGCTACGCAAGCTCTGTAAGGGCAAATTTGACCTCAAGACGACGCTGGAGACAGTGAGCGAGCTACGGTATAACCGCCATATCAAAACGCTGCTTGAGCAAAACATCGCCCAGCCAGACGAGGATTTTATTGGGTACTTCGTTAAGAAAGCCGACCTCAGAGCGACACAGAAGACGCTGGAAATGTTCGCCGGGTACGTAAAGCGCGCATTCGAGGAGTTTTTGAGTGAGCAAATCAACACCCGGTTAAAAACCGCGCTATCAGCTTCGCAAAAAAAAGAAGAGCCCGCCCAAGCTCCACAGCAGGCAGAAACAAAAGTAGAGGAAGGCGATTACATTACAGATGCCGAGCAGCAAGCCTTCTACATTGTGAAAGCGACCATTGGTGGGCTGATCGACCTAAACCGGGTATTCCTTCGCAACACCGCAGGCGTTGGGCGCTCGGTTGTTATCCTCGATGACTCAATCAGAAAGCCGCTTGTGCGGCTTGTGCTCGACATTGACAGGCCGGACAAATGGAGTGTAGAGATCGTCAAAGCGAACAAGGAAGCTATGAAGGTTGAGATCAAGACCGTGGACGACATCTTTCCGCAGGCTGAAGCCATCCGCGAAGCACTCAAGACTTACGAAAACAAGGCAGCAACGCCGACGCCCTCGTAACCTACCACCACCGCTATGCTGTGGTGGGAAAGCGAGCGAAAGGCGGGGCTTGCCCCGCCCTACGGCCCTTCGGCCGCCGCTTACCTTGTACGTGACAGGTAACCCCGCATGCCCCTGATCGAACTCACCGGCATTGAGCGCAGCTTCCATCTCGGCGACTCAGTGGTACACGCGCTGGCCGGCCTCAACCTGTCCATCGAGGCCGGGGAATACGTCGCGGTGATGGGGCCTTCCGGTTCCGGCAAGTCAACACTGCTCAACCTGCTTGGCCTGCTCGACCGCCCTAATGCCGGCCATTACCGTCTCGAAGGCCACGACGTGACGACACTTTCCAGCGACCAGTTGGCGCAGGTGCGTAGCGAGCGGATCGGCTTCGTGTTCCAGAGCTTCCACCTGGTACCGCGACTGACGGCGGCCGAGAATATCGCGCTGCCGATGATGCTGGCCGGTATTGCGCCCAGGGAACGCCAGGTCCGCGTTGCCCAGGCGCTCAAGGATTTCGGCCTCGACCAGCGCGCAGACCACCGTCCCGACCAGCTTTCCGGTGGCCAGCGCCAGCGCGTTGCCATCGCCCGCGCCACCATCATGCGGCCAGCGCTGCTGCTGGCCGACGAGCCGACCGGCAACCTCGACCGCCACACCGGCGAGGAGGTGGTCAAGCTGCTGGAAGAACTCAATGCCCAAGGCGTCACCCTAGTCATCGTCACCCACGACCAGGCGCTCGGTTCCCGCGCCCGTCGCCGCCTGCTGATGGAGGACGGACGCTTGCAGCACGACTCGGCGGCCACCCCCGACTCCCCGCCTACCAGCCATGCGCCTGGCTGACACCCTGCGCTTTGCCCGCGACGCGGCGCTCGGCTATCCGCTGCGCACTGCGCTGTCGGTGCTGGCCATGTCGATCGGCGTCGCCGCCGTGGTCGTCCTCACAGCACTGGGTGACGGCGCCCGTCGCTACGTGGTCGGCCAGTTTTCCTCGATCGGTACCAACCTGGTCATCGTCCTGCCCGGCCGCACCGGTACCGGTGGCTTCAACCCGGCCAACGTCGTCACCACCACGCCACGCGACCTGACCATAGCCGATGCCGCCGCGTTGCGCCGCGCCAGCGCCATCCGCCGCGTCGCCCCGCTTGCCGTCGGCACTTCGGAAATCAGTTATGGCGGCCGGTTACGCGAGATCATGGTGGCCGGTTCAACCGCCGAATTCCTGCCGATGCGCAATTTCGAGCTTATCCAGGGGCGCGGCCTGCCCGATGGTGACTGGAACAGCGGCGGCGCCGTCGCGGTCATCGGCGCCGTTGTGCGCGACGAGTTGTTTGGCACCGAGCCAGCGGTCGGCAAGCTGATCCGCGTCGGCGACCGGCGCCTGCGCGTGATCGGTGTATTGAAACCGATCGGCCAGGGCCTTGGCATGAATACCGACGAGTTGGTCATCGTGCCGGTGGCGCTGGCCCAGGCCATGTTCAACACCAACACGCTATTCCGTATCCTGATCGAGGCGCGCAGCCGCGAAGCGATTCCGCTGGCCCGCGAGCAAGCCACCGAGATCATCCGCCAGCGCCACCACGGCGAGGAGGACGTGACGGTGATCACCCAGGACGCCATCCTGGCCACCTTCGACAAACTGCTCGGCACGCTGACCCTGGGGGTCGCCGGCATCGCCGCGATCAGCCTGGCGGTGGCCGGCATTCTGGTCATGAATGTGATGCTGGTCGCCGTTACCCAGCGCACCGGCGAAATCGGCCTCCTGAAGGCGCTCGGTGCGCCGGCACGAACCATCCGCCTGGCTTTCCTGACCGAGGCGGCGATGCTCTCCAGCTTCGGCGCCGTCGTCGGTTACCTGCTCGGCCAGCTTGGCGCCCTGGGGCTGCGCCTGGCCTTTCCCATCTTTCCCGCCTATCCGCCGGACTGGGCGGTGATCGCCGGGCTGACGACGGCGCTCGCCACCGGCCTACTGTTCGGCGTCATGCCGGCCCGCCGCGCCGCCCGGCTGGACCCGGTGCAGGCGCTGATGAAGCATTGAGCATGCTGTTCGCCGACTCTCTCCATCTTGCCACCCGTGCCATCACTGCCCAGCGCCTGCGCAGCTTCCTGACCCTGCTCGGCATTGCCGTCGGCATTGCCGCAGTGATCCTGCTCACCTCGATCGGCGAAGGCATCCACCGCTTCGTGCTCGGCGAATTCACCCAATTCGGCACCAACGTCATCGCCATCACCCCCGGCAAGACCCGGACCGGCGGCGCGCCCTCCGGCCTGCCGTCGAGCGCCCGGCCGCTGTCCCTCGACGACGCCCGGGCACTCGAACGCCTGCCCAACATCGTCGCCGTGACGCCAAACGTGCGCGGCAACGCCGAACTGTCGGCCAACGGCCGCACCCGGCGGACGCTGGTTTCCGGCGTCAACGCCAACCTACCGACGATCTATAAATCGACGCTGCAAAGCGGCCGCTTCCTACCCGACGAGGATGAAGGCAGCGCCCGCGCCTTCGTGGTGCTCGGACCAAAGGTCAAGGAAGAATTGTTCGGGAGCGCGAACGCGCTCGGCCAGCGCCTGCGCATCGGCGGCCTGCAATTCCGGGTGATCGGCGTGCTCGCCCCAAAAGGCCAGTTCCTCGGCATCGACCTCGACGACACCGTGTTCATCCCGGCCGCCCGCGCCCAAGAATTGTTCAACCGCGAAGGACTCGACGAAATCAACATCGCCGCCGCCGAAGGCGTGCCCTCGGCCCACGTCGCGGCGGCGATCCGCGAGCGGATGATCGCCCGCCACGGCCGCGAGGATTTCACCATCGTCAGCCAGGAAGAGATGCTGAAAACCCTGTCCAACATTCTCGGCGTACTGACCATGGCCGTCGGCGCACTCGGCGGCATTTCGCTGCTGGTCGGCGGCGTCGGTATCGTCACCATCATGACCATCGCCGTCACCGAGCGCACCAGCGAAATCGGCTTACTGGTTGCCCTCGGCGCCCGCCGCCGCACTGTGCTGGCGCTGTTCCTCGGCGAGGCGGTAGCGCTCTCGGCCCTCGGTGGATTGTTTGGCCTCATGCTCGGCATTGGCCTGGCCCAGCTCATCCACCTCGCGGTACCGAGCCTGCCGGTACATACGCCGCTCAGCTTCGTGCTGCTCGCCGAGGCGGTAGCCGTGGCCATCGGTCTCGCCGCCGGCGTACTGCCCGCCCGCCGTGCCGCCGGCCTCGATCCGGTCGAGGCCCTGCGCGCCGAATAAGGGAATCACGCCAAGTGCCGTGCTAGAGTGCGCCTGTTCGAGCCAACGACCATCCAGGAGAATCGGCATGACCACCTACACCATTCACGACCTGACGCCGGGTATGAGCGCCAGCACCGCCAAGACCGTCACCGAAACCGACATCATCCTCTTTGCCGGTATTTCGACCGACGTGAACCCGGCTCACCTCGACGAGGAATACGCCAAGAACACGATGTTTGGCGGCCGCATCGCCCACGGCATGCTGTCGGCCGGCTTCATTTCCGCCGTGCTGGCCAACAAGCTGCCCGGCCCCGGCACCATCTACCTATCGCAAACGCTGAAGTTCAAGGCGCCGGTGCGCCCCGGCGATACCGTCACGGCCACCGTCACGGTCAAGGAAGTCAATGTCGCCAAGAACCGCGTCACACTCGACACCGTATGCACGGTTGGCGGCAAGGTGGTAATCGAGGGCGAAGGCCTGGCGATGCCGCCGGTACGCGAGGCAGCGGGCGGCACGGCCTGCTGAACCACAACGGGGGTCACGAAAAAGCCGGCTGATGCCGGCTTTTTTATTTTAGAAGTGCTCGTCGGGCCGCAGGAAACGCCACTGTCCGAGCGGCAGGTCGCCCAGTCGCACCTTACCGATGCGTACCCGCTTCAAGCCGGTAACGCGCAGGCCGACCTGTTCGCACATGCGGCGAATCTGCCGCTTCTTGCCTTCCCTGAGGATGAAGTGCAACTGGTCCTCGTTCAATTGCTTGACCCAGGCCGGCTTGAGCGGCCTGCCATCGAGCTTGAGGCCGTGGCGCAGCAGTTCCAGGCCGTTGGCAATCATCTCGCCACTGATGCGGACCAGATATTCTTTCTCGGTCTCGCTATCTTCGCCGATCAGCTTCCTGGCAACACGCCCATCCTGGGTCAGTACCAGGAGGCCGGTCGAGTCGATGTCGAGCCGCCCGGCCGGCGCCAGACCGCGCAACATCCACGGCTTGAATTCCGGATCACCCGCTTGGCGTACCCAGGTCTCGGCCGAGATCAGCGCGACCGCCGGCTTGCAGTCCGGCTCAGGCTGGCCAGAAACGTAGCCGACCGGCTTGTGCAGCAGGATCGTGACCTGTTTGGCTTGATCCCGCTCGGCTTCCCTGGCGATGACGATGGCCGCCGCCGGATCGATGCGCGAACCGAGTTCGGCCACCTGCACGCCATCGACGAAAACCCAGCCGCGCTCGATCCACAGATCGGCCTCGCGCCGCGAACACAGGCCGCGCTCGGACATCACCTTGGACAAACGCACGCCACTTGGCGCCGTGGCCGGATCGCGCGGCGCCACTGCCGGCACGGAGCTTGCCGGCCGCAGCGGCTTGGCATCGCGGGCCTTGCCGCCACGCGACTGGGCATGAATGCGCTTCAGTCCATCCGCCCCCGGTTCCGCGGCCGCAGGCTTGGCAAGCATGGGCTTGGCAGCGCCTTTGGCCGCTGTCTTGCGAGCCGGCGCCGCCTTTTTCAGCGGACTCAGCGTCCCGGCCGGCCGCGACCGGACAACCGGTTCGGCGGGTGCGGCTTCGACCAGTGCTGGCGGCACGCTCGCGCCGGCCGTCGTCATCGGCGGCCGCTGGGATTGTCCAGCGGACTTGGCCGGCCTGGCCGGCTCGTCGGCCTTGTCTGCCGCCGGCGCCGGCTGGCGCCACTTCGCCCAGGGATCCTCGGCCACCGCGACGGGCGGCCGCCGGCCCTTCTTGTCGTCGCTGCTCATTGGATGGCGAGCAGCT
>JAISPT010000053.1 GCA_031274715.1 Azonexus sp.
TTCCTCGACTTCGATTTCGGCGGCTCTGGGCATGGCGCTGGCCGCCCGGCATAAAGGCGAGGAGCGCAAAGTGGTGGCCGTCATCGGCGACGGCGCAATGTCGGCCGGCATGGCTTTCGAAGCGCTGAACAACGCAGGCGTTGCCGATACCGACATGCTGGTCATTCTCAATGACAACGAGATGTCGATTTCGCCGCCGGTCGGCGCGCTGAACAAAATCCTGACCCGTCTGATGTCGGGCAAGACCTACAACGCCGCCCGCGAGGCCGGCCGCCACATGCTCGGCTTCGCGCCGCCGCTGCTCGAACTGGCCCGCCGCGCCGAGGAGCACGTCAAGGGCATGATCGCCCCCGGCACGCTGTTCGAGGAATTCGGTTTCCATTACTACGGTCCGATCGACGGCCACGACCTCGACGCCCTGATCCCGACACTGGAAAACCTGAAGCAGCTCAAGGGGCCGAAGTTCCTGCACGTCATCACCAAGAAAGGTCAAGGCTACAAGCTGGCCGAATCCGACCCCATCCTCTACCACGGCGTTGGCAAGTTCTCCGCCGACCAGGGCATCCCCACCGGCGGCAGCAAGCTGACCTACACCCAGGTCTTCGGCGACTGGCTGTGCGACCAGGCCAAGGCCGATTCCAGGCTGGTCGCCATTACCCCGGCGATGGGTGAAGGCTCGGGCATGGTCCGCTTCGCCAGCGAGTATCCCGACCGCTATTTCGACGTCGGCATCGCCGAGCAGCACGCCGTCACCTTCGCCGCCGGGCTGGCCTGCGAGGGCTTAAAGCCGGTCGTCGCCATCTACTCGACCTTCCTGCAGCGCGCCTACGATCAGTTGATCCACGACGTCGCACTGCAGAACCTGCCGGTCGTCTTCGCCGTCGACCGCGGCGGCCTGGTCGGTGCCGACGGCCCGACCCACCACGGCACTTTCGACCTGTCGTTCGCCGCCTGCATCCCAAACCTGCTGGTGATGGCCCCGTCCGATGAGGCCGAATGCCGGCGCATGCTGGCCACCGCCTTCGCCTACGACGGCCCGGCCCTGGTCCGCTATCCGCGTGGCGGCGGCAACGGTACACCGCCCGGCCCTGGGCTCGACACCTTGCCGCTCGGCAAGGGCGAAATCCGCCGCCGCGGCCGCAACGTCGCCCTGCTCGCCTTCGGCAGCCTGCTGCCGGATGCGCTGGAGGCCGGTGACGAGCTGGACGCCACGGTGACCAACATGCGCTTCGTCAAACCGCTCGACGTCGAGCTGATCGTCGAACTGGCCGGGAACCATTCACTGCTGGTCAGTATCGAAGAGAATGCCGTGATCGGTGGCGCCGGCTCGGAAATCGAGCGGATACTGGCCGAGCGCGGCATCTGCGTGCCGGTACTGCGCCTCGGCCTGCCCGACCGCTTCATCGACCACGGCGAACAAGGCCAGTTGCTGGCCGAACTCGGCCTGGACAAGGATGGCATCGTGCACGCCGTACGCCAACGCACCACCCGACAATAATTTTTCCCGAACAGCCCGATGAACAGCCCCAGCCTCGCCATTCCCGACGTCCAAAGTTCCACCGACACCCGCCGTATCGCCATCAACAAGGTCGGCATCAAGTCGATCCGCCACCCGATCCGGGTTCGGGACAAATCCGCCGGCGTCCAGCACACGATCGCCGTGTTCAACATGTACGTCGGCCTGCCACACAACTTCAAGGGCACTCACATGTCCCGCTTCGTGGAAATCCTGAACAGCCACGAACGCGAAACCTCGGTCGAGAATTTCCCGGTCATGCTGCGCGACATGCTGGTCAAGCTGGAAGCCGAAACCGGCCACATCGAGACGAACTTCCCATACTTCATCAACAAGACGGCCCCGGTTTCCGGGGTACAGAGCCTGATGGACTACGACGTCACCTTCATCGGCGACATCAGCCACGGCCAGATCAGCACCTCGGTCCGCGTCGTCGTACCGGTGACCAGCCTATGCCCGTGCTCGAAAAAAATCGCCGAGCGCGGCGCTCACAACCAGCGCTCGCACGTCACCGTCACCGCCCGCACCAACGACTTCGTGTGGATCGAGGAACTGGTCGAGCTGGTCGAGCAGGAGGCTTCCTGCGAGCTGTTCGGCCTGTTGAAGCGCCCGGATGAGAAGTACGTCACCGAACGCGCTTACGACAATCCGAAATTCGTCGAGGACATGGTCCGCGACGTTGCCGCCCGGCTCAATGCCGAGCCCCGCATCGACGCCTACGTGGTCGAATCGGAGAACTTCGAGTCGATCCACAATCACTCGGCCTACGCGTTGATCGAGAAGGATAAAACGGCTTCCTGATCGATCACCGCGTTCTCACGACCGACAACAACGATCCGGGGAAAACGGCAATAAAAAACAGGGCGCCGTGGCGCCCCGTCTGCATTTAGCGAATGCGAAAACCGATTACACAGCGGCGGTTTTCTTGGCCGGCAGCTTTTCCTTGATGCGGGCGGACTTGCCAGAACGCTCGCGCAGGTAGTACAGCTTGGCGCGACGCACGTCACCGCGGCGCTTGACCTCGATCGAGGCAACCAGCGGGGAATAGGTCTGGAAAGTACGTTCGACGCCCTCGCCGGAGGAAATCTTGCGCACGGTGAAGCCCGAGTTCAGGCCACGGTTGCGCTTGGCGATGACGACGCCTTCGTAGGCCTGCAGACGCTCGCGGTTACCTTCCTTGACCTTCACCTGGACGACAACGGTATCGCCCGGGGCAAATTCGGGAATGGTCTTGCCCAGGCGGGCGATTTCTTCTTGTTCCAACTGCTGAATCAGGTTCATGTGAGATCCTTCTTATCAAACATCATTACTCACCGCATTGCTCCGCTCCGGAAATTTCCGTGAGGAGTTGCGTTTCCTCCGCAGTCAGACTGCGTTGCGCCAGTAAATCCGGCCGGCGCTTCCGGGTCCGCGCCAGCGACTCTTTGAGCCGCCAGCGACGAATTCTTTGGTGATCGCCGGAAAGCAGCACTTCCGGCACCGCCAGGTCGACATAGACCTCGGGCCGGGTGTAGTGCGGACAATCGAGCAGACCACCGACAAACGAATCTTCCACCGCCGAAGCGGCATCTCCAAGCACGCCCGGCAACTGGCGGACGACGGCATCGATCAACGCCATCGCCGGCAATTCACCACCGGACAGCACAAAATCCCCGATCGAAATTTCTTCATCGACACAGCGCTCGATCAAACGCTCGTCCACTCCTTCATAACGACCGCAGAGCAGGATCAACCCCTCTTCACCGGTCGCCAGCCGCATCACCCGTTCATGGGTCAGCGGCGCGCCCTGCGGCGAGAGGTAGATGACCCGGCTCTTGGCCAGCCCCACCTCGCGCTGCCGCGCCTTGGCCGCGGCAATCGCCTTTTCCAGCGGCCCCGGCTGCATCACCATGCCCGGCCCACCGCCAAACGGCCGGTCGTCTACCCGCCGCCAGGCATTGTCGGCGAAATCCCGCGGATTCCAGCCCTGCCACACCCAGCGCCCCTCTTCCAGGGCACGCCGGGTAATACCGCTGTCGGTCACGGCGGCGAACATCTCCGGAAAGATGCTTACGCAGTCGAAGCGGATCACCAGTCGCTTCCCCACTCGACACGAATTTGCCGCGCCGCCTGGTCTACCGCCAGCACCACCGCCGCCACGAAAGGCAGCAGGCGCTCACCACCGTCATCGTCGACGACTCGCAAGACGTCACTGGCACCGGTCTCGATCAGTCCAGCCACCGTGCCGAGCCGCTCGCCGGCGGTATTGACGACCTCCAAGCCAAGCAGATCGGCCCAGTAGAACTCGTCCTCACCGGCCGCTGGCAGGGCCGCGCGCGGCGCGCCGACCAGAACCCCTTTCAGGGCCTCGGCGGCGGTGCGGTCGGCAACATCTTCGAGGGCGACCACCAGACCATCGCCATGCACCTTCAATCCCTTCAGCGCCACTTCGCGCCACGGCTCGCCATCACGGGCAATCCACCAAAGCGGCATGCTTCCCCAAGACAGGGGATCGTCGCCGAAAGGGATCAACCTGATCCAGCCACGAATCCCGTAGGGGTCGGCGAGCCGCCCCAGGACGACGATGTCGTTGCCGGACAAGGGGAAAACTTAAGCTGCCTGCTGGGCAGTGTTCTGCTTGACCAGACGGAGGACGGTCGGCGACAGTTGGGCGCCGTTCTTCTGCCAGTAGGCCAGGCGCTCGGCGGAAATACGCAGTTTTTCGGCACTGCCGGAAGCCACCGGGTTGTAGAAGCCGATCCGCTCGACGAAACGGCCGTCGCGGCGGTTGCGAGAATCGGTGACAACCAGATTGTAGAACGGGCGCTTCTTGGCGCCACCACGGGCAAGACGAATAACAACCATGAGATGGATTTCCTAGCTGGAAAAAAGACTTGGGATTATAGCGCTTTAGCGAGGAAAAACAAGCCACTTGCCGCACTCCGGTGATTCCCGACGAGCAGCATCGCGGGTAAGCACGAAAGCGGCACTGGCCGAGGTGCAGCGCACTGGCGCACTGGCGAATTATTTGCTATTCATGCTTCTTCCATGAGCACCTTACCCGAACCCTCACCCTCCCCTGCCGCCGAGGCCAGCATCAGGAATATCCTCGAGTGGCTGGCGGCAGCACATGATCGCAGCGGCAGCGACGATGCCGAGCAGCTCTACCGCCAGTTGCACAAGCTGCGCGGCACGCCGGTACCGATTTTCCATCGCATCAAGCTACTCGATATGCTGCATGGCCATGTCGAGCGCGTCGTCAAGGCCGAACTGCCGTGTTTCCAGAAGATATCGCTGCCGGTTGCGCGCAAGATGCGCCAGCGGGTCAAGCAGGTCGTCGACCTGCTCGAACCTCTGACCCAGGATTACTTCAACTCACTGGCCGAACTGTTCGACCCCGAAGGCAGCAATTCGCTGCGCTCGCCCCACAACTCGCTGCTGCGCGCCATGCAGGGCATTGGCTGGCAGATCAAGATCAATCACCTGGTCGCCGCACCGACCGGCGTCGGCCTGTGGCAGCAATTGCATGCCGCCTTCCGTACCGCCCGGCGCTTCGGCCTAGAGGCCATTCCCGGTCCGCGCGGCAGCGCCAGCATCGAGCGCGCCTACACCGACATCCTGCTCGCCGCGACTGCGCAGCCAGCCTCTTTCTCGGCCAGCGAACTGAAATTCATCAACGACTACATCGAGGCTAGCCCACTCGGCGTCGAGTTGTCCGAAACACCGCCGACCGGTGCCGATGCCGTTTTCTGGATCGATCTCGACCGGGACTTTCCCGCTCATGCGCTGATCCGCCGCCTGCCGGCAGCCGAGTCGCTACCGCTGTACTTCGCCTGCGACGCCATCGCCGCCGAAGCACGGCGCCAACTTGGCGAGCTTGAGCACGGCACCAGCGCCGCCGACCTCGATCTGCCGGCCTTCGCCGAAACCCGGGCCGGCCACGGCGTGCTGCGGCGCCTGACCAAGCTCTGGGGCAAGCCGGCCAAGCGGCGTTTTCCGCGGCGGCGGCAATCGTATCGCGCCAACCTCTGCCTCGGCCTGGACAATCTGTGGCGGCTGATGCGGCATACCGGCAGCCCGGTCCCGCTGAGCGAATGGATGGTCACCAACGAAAGCCCGGACGGCTATGCGCTGATGCATGTCAGCGGCAACACCGACGATCTGCGCATCGGCGACGTGGTAGCGTTGCAGGCGATCGACGAACAGGATGATGACGGCAACGCGCCGCAGCGTATCTGCATCATCCGCTGGGCCATTTCGGAAAACCCGGAGCACATCGAGCTCGGCCTGCAACTGATCGCCCCCCGCGCCATCGCCGCCGAAATCGCCCAGCCCTACGAACTGGACGCCGGCCGCGTGGCCGTGCTGATCCTGCCCGAGACGCCGCCCCTACGCCTGTCCGAATCGCTGCTACTGGCCCCGGGCAAGATTCAGAACGCCGGCGCGCCGCTGATTCTGCTGGTCGAAAAAGACAATCTGCTGATCCGCGAGATTCGCACCGAGAACCTCGACGAGCAGACCAGCAGCATCGAACTGTTCAGCGTTGCGCCGGACCATTCAGCCTAGCCGCCAGCAGACCGCCGAACAGCACGATCGCCCACGACAGGTGGAGCCAGATGAGAAAGATCGGCACGGCCGCCAAGGCACCGTAGATGCTCCGGAACATGCCCGAGGTGCTCAAGTAGAGTTCGAACAGCTTCTGCATGGCCACCACCGCCAGCGCCGCAAAGGTGCCGCCGACCAGCGCCGCGCGCCGGGTCACCCGGGTATTCGGCACGGCATAGTAGAGAAAGGCGAAGAACAGGCCGAGCAGCAGCACCGAGGTGCCTTTCGACAGCAGCAGGCGGACCCAGTCCGGCCAGTCGATGATGCCCAGCGAAATGCTGACCGCCATCGAGATGGCCAAGGCGATGGCGCCGAGGATGAACGGCCAGACCGTCATCACGAAGGCGTACAAGCCAAGGCGGGCGGCCAGCGGACGCGGCTCGACCCGCCACAGGTGATTAAAGGTGCGCTCGATGGTGTACAACAGCATGAAATCGGTCAGGCCGAGCAACAGCAAGCCGGCCACGGTCAGTTCCTGCGCCCGGTGGGAGAAACGGCCGATGCCGCCGGCGATGGTGCCGGCGGCGGCGCTGGGCAGCAGCGTTTCGCGCAACAGCGGCTGCAAGCGGCCAAGGAGCAGGTCGAAATAGGGTACCGCATCGGCCACCGCCACAATCACCGCAACCAGCGGCACCAGCGCCAGCAGCGTGGTGAAGGCCAGGGCAGCGCTGGTTTGCAGCATGTTCTCGCTGAAGAAACGGTGGACAATGCCGTCGGCCGGCGCCGACGGGCGACGGGAGCGGCGATAGCGGGAACGGGTCAGCATGGGCCCGTATAATAGCCGACCATGCGCAACACCCATGTCTCCAACATCCCCGGCAATCCGCCAGCGGTCCATGCTGATACCCTCCTCGCCACCTTCGCCGCCAAACCGGGAGTCATATGGTGAACGCCACCCGCTGGCAGACGCTGACCAGCGCCAGCCTGATCGCCCTGATCTTCCTGTGCCTGGCGTGGGAAGGCTGGCTGGCGCCACTACGCCCCGGCGGCTCGTGGCTGACGCTGAAAGCCGCCGTGCTGTTGCTGCCGCTGTTTGGCATACTGCGTGGCAAGCGCTACACCTACAAATGGCTGTCGCTGCTGATCCAGCTCTACCTGCTCGAAGGACTGACCCGCGCCACCAGCGACCGTGGCCTGGCGCAATGGCTGGCGGTCGGCGAAACGCTGCTGGCGATGACGGTCTTCGTCGCGGCCATCCTCTACATCCGCAGCACACGACCCCAAACCACCGGGGAAAACTGAGACTGCTTTCCGGAAAACGACCCGATAGCGCTCACATTAACCTGGTTGATGGGAGCTTGCGCAGAGGCTCCATGATAGAGATAGATACTTTATTTAGAAACCGCAAAATAAGGATCGGACAACTCCTTCCTTTTGGTTTTTCTGAAAGCGGGGATGCTTATACCTATTCCACCAGCTTGGTTGACGGTCAATTTGAAATGACAGTGACTGTTACGAAAAAAGGAAAAGTATCGGCGGAAGTGATCGACAGCATTTCAAATGAATACTATGTGCTTCATCGTGTTCCCGATGCCACAGGCGCATTTGTCGGGAAAGTTCGGGAAGAATACGAGGGTGTACTCGCCACGGTTGCCGATGCCTGCTTCGAATCTGATGTATTCAAGAGCGAAGGTGCAAGGCGGGTTATTCAGTATGTCAGGGAAAAATACCGAGACGAACTTCAATTTCTGTGGAAACGCTTTCCCAACAATGCGATCTTCCGGCGCCAGGACAACGCGAAATGGTACGCAGCATTATTGATCTTACAAAAGCAGAAATTAGGATTGGGCGAAGAGGGTACGGTCGATATTATTGATTTGCGAATCAGACCGGAAGAAATAGACGACTTGGTGGATGGAAAGAAATATTTTCCGGGGTATCACATGAATAAAAAACACTGGTTTACGGTGTGTCTTGATGGTTCCGTTCCCATAGAAGAAATTTTCCGCCGGACCGATGCGAGCTTCGCGCTTGCGACAAAGTGACAGCCACTGTCTGGCTGGCTATTTGGGGGGTATCCAGGATTTTCCAGTGGACGGCGGAAGTTGCAGGGCCAGGACTGTCCTGAGCTAGCCCGTGTGGACTGGGCTGTAGCGCAATGCACCAAGCCCGCAGTCCTGAAACGACCTTCCAGAGAACAACCTACCCCGCTCAGATGTCGCCTTGGGCACGCACCTTGTCCAGCGACGAATGCAGTTTGTTCAGCGCATTCAGGTAGGAACGCGCCGAGGCGATGACGATGTCGGTATCGGCGCCATTGCCGTTGACGATGCGCTCGCCCTTGGCCAGCCGCGTCGTCACCTCGCCCTGGGCGTCGGTGCCGGTGGTGATGGCATTGACTGAATAGAGCAGCAGTTCGGCGCCGCTACCGGCGATGCGTTCGATGGCCTTGAAGGTGGCATCAACCGGCCCGCCTCCGCCGGCCAGTGCCTTGTGCTCGACGCCGCCGACGTTGAGGATGACGGTAGCCAGCGGCATTTCACCGGTCTCGGAACAGACGTGCGAATAGACCAGCTTGTAATGCTCCTGCTCCGGCGTCACGAGCTCCTCGGAAACCAGCGCGTGCAGGTCCTCGTCGAAGATTTCATGCTTCTTGTCGGCCAGTTCCTTGAAGCGGGCGAAGGCGGCATTCAGCGCCTCGTCGCTGGCCAGTTCGATGCCCAGCTCGGCCAAGCGAGTCTTGAAGGCGTTGCGCCCGGAATGCTTGCCGAGCACCAGCTTGTTCTGCGCCCAGCCGACATCCTGGGCGCGCATGATTTCGTAGGTCTCGCGGTGTTTGAGCACGCCATCCTGGTGGATACCGGACTCGTGGGCGAAGGCGTTGGCGCCAACCACGGCCTTGTTCGGCTGCACCGGGTAGCCGGTAATCTGTGACACCAGCTTGGAGGCCGGCACGATCTGCGTGGTGTCGATGCGCGTCTCGACCGGGAAGATATCGGCCCGCGTGCGCACGGCCATGACGATTTCCTCCAGCGCCGCATTGCCGGCCCGCTCGCCGAGACCGTTGATGGTGCACTCGACTTGGCGGGCGCCGGCCAGCACGGCGGCCAGCGAGTTGGAGACGGCCAGGCCGAGGTCGTTGTGGCAATGCACCGACCATACCACCTTGTCCGAATTGGGCACGCGCTCGATCAGCCGACGGATGGTCTCGGCGTACTGGAAAGGAATGGCGTAACCGACCGTGTCCGGCACGTTGATGGTCCTGGCCCCGGCCTGGATCACCGCCTCAAAGACACGGCACAGGAAATCGATGTCGGAACGCCCGGCGTCCTCGGCCGAGAACTCAATATCGTCTGTAAACTGCCGCGCCCAGCCGACCGCCTTGACCGCCTGCTCGACGACCTGGTCGGGCGTCATGCGTAGCTTCTTCTCCATGTGGATCGGCGAGGTGGCGATGAAGGTGTGGATGCGGCCGGATGCCGCCGATTTGATGGCTTCACCGGAACGCCGGATGTCGGTCTCGTTGGCGCGCGCCAGCGAGCAGACGGTGGATTCGCGAACGCTTTGGGCGATGGCCTGAATGGCGTCGAAATCGCCCGGCGAGGCGGCGGCGAAACCGGCCTCGATGACGTCGACGCGCATCTTCTCCAGTTGCCGGGCGACGCGAATTTTTTCTTCCTTGGTCATCGAGGCGCCAGGACTCTGCTCGCCATCGCGCAAGGTGGTATCGAAAATGACGAGATGCTGCTTGCTCATGGGATGCTCCGGGAATTCACGCGATTTTGTCCGCACTCTTGCGCCTGGCCAGATCGACGGCCGCCACTACGTAGCCGGACAGAGCATAGACAACGAAGAAGGCGAACAGGGCGATTTCCGGGCTGTAAGCGACCAGCGCGAAACCGAGGGCAATAGCGGCGATGGCAAAGAAAGGTACACTCTTCTTCAGGTTCACGTCCTTGAAGCTGTAGTAACGGATATTGGAAATCATCGTCACTCCAGCAAAGATAGTCAGCCCGCAGGCCAACCAGCGGACGTCATAGCCGGGTACCTCAGCCAGAATCATGACCCAGACCAAGCCTGCCACCAGCGCCGCGGCGGCAGGCGACGGCAGCCCCTGGAAGAAGCGTTTGTCGATGACTTCCAGCGTCGTATTGAAGCGCGCTAGGCGCAACGCGGCCCCGGCGCAATAGACGAAGGCGGCGATCCAGCCCAGCCGGCCGAGATCGCGCAAGGCCCATTCGTACATCACTAGGGCCGGCGCGGCGCCGAAGCTGACCATGTCGGACAGCGAATCGTATTCGGCGCCGAAGGCCGACTGAGTGTTGGTCAGACGCGCCACCCGGCCGTCCAGCCCATCGAGCACCATGGCGATGAAAATGGCCATCGCCGCCCGCTCGAAATCGCCCTGCATCGCCTGGACGATGGCGAAGAAACCGGCGAACAGGGCCGCCGTGGTAAACAGGTTGGGCAAAACGTAAATGCCGCGCCGCTTGAGTTCAGGGTTAAACAGGGTCTTACGGGGCTTGAGTTCGGTCATGGGAGATGGCGGATCATCCAGAACTGCAAAAGGATACACCTTGGCAGGCATAGCCCGAAAAACAAATGGGCGGTGCAGATTCCTGCACCGCCCAAAGCGAAGACGAGGCTAGGCGTGAGCGCGCAGACAGTACTCTAGTACGGTAAGCGCGAACAACGACGCATCGTCGAGCCGGTAAGCACTCAGTTCTTGGACTGGTCGACCAGTTTGTTCTTCTTGATCCACGGCATCATGTCGCGCAGCTTCTCGCCGACCTGCTCGATCGGGTGGGCAGCGGTCAGGCGGCGGCGGGCGGTCATGCTCGGGTAGTTGGTGCGGCCTTCGAGGATGAACATCTTGGCGTACTCGCCGGTCTGGATGCGCTTCAGGGCGTTGCGCATAGCTTCGCGCGACTGGGCGTTGATGACTTCCGGACCGGTGACGTACTCGCCGTACTCGGCATTATTCGAGATCGAGTAATTCATGTTGGCGATGCCGCCTTCGTACATCAGGTCGACGATCAGCTTCAACTCGTGCAGGCACTCGAAGTAGGCCATTTCCGGCGCGTAGCCGGCTTCGACCAGGGTCTCGAAGCCCATCTTGACCAGTTCGACGGCGCCGCCGCACAGCACGGCCTGCTCGCCGAACAGGTCGGTCTCGGTTTCTTCGCGGAAATTGGTCTCGATGACGCCACCCTTGGTGCCACCATTGGCCGCAGCGTAGGACAGAGCGATGTCCTTGGCCTTGCCGGTCTTATCCTGGTAGACGGCGATCAGCGACGGCACACCGCCGCCCTTCAGGTACTCGGAACGCACGGTGTGGCCGGGGCCCTTCGGGGCGACCATGATCACGTCCACATCGGCACGCGGCACGACCTGGTTGTAATGCACGTTGAAACCGTGGGCGAAGGCCAAGGCGGCGCCCTTCTTCAGATTCGGCGCGATTTCTTCGTTGTACACCTGCGGGATGTTCTCGTCCGGCAGCAGGATCATGACGACATCGGCATCCTTGACGGCCTTGGCGATTTCCTCGACTTTCAGGCCGGCCGCTTCGGCCTTCTTCCAGGACGCACCGTCCTTGCGCAGGCCAACCGTGACCTTGACGCCGGAGTCCTTCAGGTTCTGGGCATGGGCATGCCCTTGCGAACCGTAACCCACGATGGTGACCTCCTTGCCCTTGATCAGGGAGAGATCGGCGTCCTTGTCGTAATAAACTTTCATGAAATCCTCTTTATAAGCAGATAGTTAAACTTTGAGAATACGGTCGCCGCGGCCAACGCCGCAAACGCCGGTACGAACCGTTTCGAGAATCAGGCCGCCATCAAGCGCGGCGATGAAGGAATCGAGTTTGGAACTGGCACCGGTCAACTCGATGACATAGGTCGTCTCGGTGACGTCGATGATGCGGCCGCGGAAAATGTCGGCCATCCGCTTCATCTCATCGCGGTCCTTGCCGGTGGCGCGAACCTTGATCAGCATCAGTTCGCGCTCGACGTGGGGCGCCTCGGAGAGATCGACCACCTTGACCACATCAACCAGCTTGTTGAGCTGCTTGGTGATCTGTTCGAGCACGTCGTCCGAGCCCCAGGTCAGGATGGTCATCCGGGACAGCGAGGGATCTTCCGTCGGTGCCACGGTCAGCGATTCGATGTTGTAGCCGCGGGCGGAGAACAGCCCGGCGACGCGGGACAGCGCGCCCGATTCGTTTTCGATCAGGATGGAAATGATGTGTCGCATAGTGTGTTCCTCCCCCGCTTACAGTTCTTCGGCGAGGATCATTTCGGTCAGGCCCTTGCCGGCGGCGACCATCGGGAAAACGTTGGCGGTCGGATCGATGATGAAATCCATGAACACCAGATCGTCCTTGTGCTCGGTGAAGGCTTTGCGCAGCGCCGGCTCGACGTCCTCTGGCTTCTCGATGCGCATGCCGACATGGCCGTAAGCTTCGGCCAGTTTGACGAAATCGGGCAGCGAGGTAACGTAGGACTGGGAATAGCGCTTCGAATAGAACATCTCCTGCCACTGGCGGACCATGCCCAGCATGCCGTTGTTGAGGTTGATGATCTTGATCGGGAAGCCGTATTGCTTGCAGGTCGACATTTCCTGGATGCACATCTGGATCGAACCTTCGCCGGTGATACAGGCGACCTGCGCCTCCGGGTTGGCCATCAGCACCCCCATGCCGTATGGCAAGCCGACACCCATGGTGCCCAGGCCGCCGGAATTGATCCAGCGGCGCGGCTTGTCGAACTTGTAGTATTGCGCGGCGAACATCTGATGCTGGCCAACATCGGAGGTGACGAAAGCGTCGCCGCCGGTGACTTCGTACAGCTTTTCGACGACGAACTGCGGCATGATGCGCTCGCTCTGGCGATAGGCCAGCGACTTGCGGCCGCGCCATGCGTCGATTTGCTTCCACCAGTCGGCCACTTCCGGATCGGTCTTGCAGCCGCCATCCATCAGCTTGAGCATTTCGTCGAGCACATCGGCAACGTTGCCGACGATTGGCACGTCGACCCGGACACGCTTGGAGATTGACGAGGGATCAATGTCGATGTGGATGATGCGCCGCTTTTCTTCGCCGAAATGCTCGGGATTACCGATCACACGGTCGTCGAAACGAGCACCGATGGCCAGAACCACGTCGGCGTAATGCATCGCGTTGTTGGCTTCAAACGTGCCATGCATGCCGAGCATGCCGACGAACTGGCGGTCGGTGGCCGGATAGCCGCCGAGACCCATCAGCGTGCTGGTGACCGGAAAGCCGAGTTGGCGGGCGAGCCGGGTCAGCTTTCCGGAAGCCTCCGACAGGATCACGCCGCCTCCGCTGTAGATGATCGGCCGCTTGGCTTCCTGCAGCACCTGTACGGCTTTCTTGATCTGGCCGAGATGCCCCTTGACCACCGGATTGTAGGAACGCATCTGGATCGACTTCGGATAGTCGAACTCGGCCATCTGAGCGGTAACGTCCTTGGGGATATCGACGACGACCGGCCCGGGACGGCCGGTGGCGGCGATGTGGAAAGCCTTCTTGATGGTGACGGCCAAATCCTTGACGTCCTTGACCAGGAAATTGTGCTTGACACAGGGCCGTGTGATACCAACAGCATCACACTCCTGGAAGGCATCCTGGCCGATGTATTGGGTCGGCACCTGACCACAAAGCACGACCATTGGAATGGAATCCATGTAGGCGGTGGCAATGCCGGTAATCGTGTTGGTCACGCCGGGACCGGAAGTCACCAGCGCCACGCCGACTTTCTGCGACGAGCGCGAATAGGCGTCGGCAGCATGAACCGCAGCCTGCTCGTGGCGGACCAGAATGTGCTTGACCTCGTCCTGCTTGAACAGTGCATCATAAATATGCAGAACGGACCCACCGGGGTAGCCGAAAACACAATCGACCTTTTCTTCCTGCAGGCACCTGATTACAATTTCTGCACCGCTGATCATCATTCTCGAGCCCAAAAAAGCTGTTGCTTAAAGGGTGCAACCTTAATCGAGCGCCGATTTTCGGTCAAGATTCCGGTCAAGGTTTGCCGGCACAACCCCAGCCCACCCGGCTTTCACTGGACGAGATCTTTCTGGCTTCACCGCGACAACTTTCCAGCTTTCTCGAATCGGTCGAACGGCGCGCCTTCAAGCAGGCCATGTTCGCCGTCCACGAGGAGGAAACCGCCCTTGATATCGTCCAAGATTCGATGCTGAAGCTGGCCGAAAAATACGGCGACCGGCCGGAGGAAGAGTTTCCGATGCTCTTCCAGCGCATTCTGCAAAACACCATCCGCGACTTTTACCGACGCAGCAAGGTGCGTTCGATGTGGACCACCCTGCTCTCTGCCTTCTCCTCCGACGACGACGAAGACCATGATCCGCTCGAAACTTTGACCGTCGACAGCGACAAAGGCGGCCCAAAAACGCCGGAAAGCACGCTGCTGCAGGCGCAAACCCTGAATCTCATCGACCAGGAAATAAAAAAATTGCCAACGCGTCAACGCGAAGCCTTCCTCATGCGTTACTGGGAAGAGTTGGACGTCGCCGAAACCGCAACCGCGATGGGTTGTTCGGAAGGCAGCGTCAAGACCCATTGCTCCCGCGCCACGCACACACTGGCCGTCGCGCTATCGGCCAAAGGTATCGAGCTATGAACGAACAACGCTACGCTTCCCGTATCCGGCAAGTCCTAAACCATGGACTGAACGACATTCCGCCGGCCGCCGCCCGCCGCCTTGAGGCGGCACGCCACCTCGCGCTGTCGCGGCAAAAGCAGGAAGCACCGCAACTGGTCCTGGCCAGTACCGACAACCGCCTGCCCTGGCCGATGTTGCTGCGCTCCGGCGTCGATTTCGCCCGCGTCAAGCCCCTTCTCGCCATCGCCGCCCTACTTGCCGGCATGTGGCTGTCCTTCTACTGGCACAGCATCCAGTACGTCAATGAAATCGAAGCGGTCGACAGCGCGCTGCTGGCCGACGACCTGCCGCCCGAAGCCTTCCTCGACCACGAATTCATCGAATGGTTAAAAGACGACTCCTCGCCCCACTGATCTTCGGCCTGGTCCTGACCGGCAGCGTTCTGGCCGGACCGCCGACGGCTGCCATCATCGGCACCCCGCCACAACCCGACTGGGCGCAGTTGAGTCCCGCCCAGAAAAACGTCCTGGCGCCACTGGCCAAGGACTGGGACGCGATGGACAACATCCGCAAGAAAAAATGGCTGGGCATCGCCGAACGCTATCCGAGCATGCAAGTCGTAGAGCAAGGTCGCATGCAGGCACGAATGCAGGAATGGGTACGCATGACGCCCAGCCAGCGCGACCAGGTGCGCGACTCTTACAAGGATTTCAACCAATTGCCCGCCGAACAGAAGCAGATCATCAAGGAAAAATGGAAGGCCTACCTCAACCTGCCCGCCGAAGAGCGCCAGCGGCTGCGCGAAGAAGGGAAATCAGCACAATTGCTGGCACCGCCGGCCGAGACGACGGCAGCCGAAGAGATGGCCATCAGCCCACCCGAACCGGACACGCCGCCCACCGACGCGGCAGGCACCCCATGACCGGCGCCTCGCTCGCCGGCATCGGCCGGCGCTTGGCCAGCATGCTGTACGAAGGCCTGGTCGTGTTCGCCGTGCTACTGATCGGCTTCTGGCTGCCACAGGCTCTGCTGGCTGGCATGGGCCTCGGCATCGGCCCGCGCCTGCTGTGGCTGCATGTGCTGCTGCTGCTGATGCTCTATTTCGTCTGGTTCTGGCTGCACGGCGGCCAAACCCTGCCGATGAAAACCTGGAAACTGCGCCTCGCCAGCGCCGACGGCACGCCGCTACGGCCGCTCCAAGCGGTTTTGCGCTATCTCGCCGCGTGGCCGAGCATCCTGCTGTTCGGCGTCGGTATCCTGTGGGCGCTAGTCGACCGTGACCGCCAGTTCCTGCACGACCGCATCGCTGGCACCCGCATCGTCAACCAGCCGGCCGCCTGATCAGAGATTCAGCGCCGCTCGACCCACCACAGCATGATCGCCGCGGCCAGCATGAACATCGCCGACGGCGCTGTGGCGCTGGCAAACGGCGGCCAGGAATTGATGATGCCGAGATTCGAGGATAGGCCGTTCAGCGCGTAGAACAGAATGCCGAGCATGACGCCGGCGAAAATCTTCAGGCTGACCCCGCCAACGCGGTTATGCGAGTAGCCGAACGGTAGCGCCAGCGCCACCATGACAAAGGCCGCCAGCGGATAGACCAGCTTCTTCCAGATGGCGATTTCGTAGCGTTCGGTCTGCTGCCGATTTTCCGCAAGATGCCGGGTGAAGTTCAGTAGGCCGAACAGCGTCATCCGCTCTGGGGCCACCATCAACACCGCCAGCAGATCGGGCGTCACCGCCGAGGTCCAGTCCATGCTCGGCAAATGCTCGACGCGCGCCACATCCCCGACCAGCGTCGTGCGCGAGACATTGCTCAGCTGCCAGGCGCCGGATGCATCGAAACGCGCCTCCTCGGCATCAATCACCGATTCCAGGGCATTGTTCGGGTCGAACTTGTAAATGCGCAACTGGCGCAATGCCGAATCGGGGGTCACCGTGCGAATGTTGATAAAGCTGCGACCATCCTTGACCCACAGCCCCGACGTAAACCCCTGCTGGATAATGGCCTCGCTGAGCGCCCTGGCTCGGATCTCGTTGCCGATGCGCTCGGAGAACGGTACCAACGCCTCGCCAACGACAAAGGTCAGCACGGCGAGCAAGCCGGCGACGCGGAACAGGGTCAGCAGCAGATCACGGGTGGCCAAGCCCGAGGCACGCAAAACAGTGATCTCCGAATGCCGTGCCAGGGTCGACAATGCATACAGCGTGCCGATCAGCGCCGCGATCGGAATCAGCTCGTAGATGAAGCCAGGCAGATTGAGGGCGACGGTCAGGATGACATACTTAAGCCCGTAGTTCCCGTCGATTTTGCGCAATTCGTTGATCAGATCGAAAAAGCTGAACAACGCCAGGAAGGCCAGCAGGACGAGAAAGACCGCGGCCAAGGTTTCGCGCATCACGTAGCGCTGGTAGAGACGCAGGCGGAACATCAGCGACGCCTCCGAGAGAAGGGATTGCCAACGCTCATGCGCTGGAAGAACAGCACCAGTAACGGCAGCAGCATCAGCGCATGCACCGCCCACAAGCCGATCCAGAATGACAAGCGGCCTTGCTCTACCCAGGCTTGGCTGATCGACAGCAGGTTGTTGTAAATGGCGTAGATCGGAATGGCGATCAGCAGATTGGCCGAACGTCCCGCCCGCGGATTGACGAAGCCGAGCGGAATCGCCAGTAGCGCCAGGACCAGCGCCGATACCGGCATGCCGATGCGCCACACCAATTCACCGCGCGCCCGCTCGCTACGGTCGAGGAGCAGATCGGTGATCAGCATCGTCTTCGGCGAGCGGTCCACCGGCCTAGCCTCGCCCTCCTCAACGCGCACATGGTAGCGCTCGAACTCCATGACCCTGAATTCCGGAGTCCCCGGCTCGACCTCGTAGCGGCGCCCGCTTTCCAGCACCACGAAGCGGTCGCCGTTCTCGGCAACGCGCTGGTGGCCGGTATCGGACATCACCACGCCGAGCCTGCCGTCCTGCACCGAGGCGACAAAAACATTGCCGACCATGCTGGCATCCTCGGCCACGGCCTCGACGAACAACACCCGCCGGCCGCCGCTGGCCTCCTGGAA
>JAISPT010000061.1 GCA_031274715.1 Azonexus sp.
TATCGCGCCGGCATCAAGTCCGGCGACCTGATCTTCAAGCTCGACGAAACACCGGTCAAGGGCCTGACCCTGACCGATGCCGTCAAGAAAATGCGCGGCAAGCCGAAGACCCCGATCAAGCTGACCATCCTGCGCAAGGGCGAGGCCAAACCGCTAGAAATCACCCTAATCCGCGAAGTCATCAAGGTGCAGAGCGTCAAGTCCAAGCTGGTCGAACCGGGCTACGGCTGGATTCGCATCACCCAGTTTCAGGAGAACACCGTCGCCGACCTGGCTAAGCATATCGGCAACCTGTACAAGGACAGCAACGGCAAACTGAACGGCCTGGTGCTCGACCTGCGCAACGACCCGGGCGGCCTGCTCAACAGTGCCATCGGTGTTGCCGCCGCCTTCCTGCCGCCCGATGTCAAGGTCGTCTCGACCGACGGCCGTACCGAGGACGCCAAGCAGGAATTCCTCGCCCGGCCACGCGACTACCTGCGTGGCACCCGCGAAGACCCGTTGCGCGGCCTGCCGATCGACATCAAGCAGGTACCGCTGGTGGTGCTGGTCAACAGCGGCTCGGCCTCGGCCTCGGAAATTGTTGCCGGCGCCCTGCAGGACCACAAGCGGGCGGTGATCATGGGCACCCAGACCTTCGGCAAAGGTTCCGTGCAATCGGTCGTACCGCTGCCGGGTAACACCGCCATCAAGCTGACCACGGCCCGCTACTACACGCCGGAAGGGCGCTCGATCCAGGCCAAGGGCATCGTCCCCGACATCGTCGTCGAAGAAACCGCCGACGGTAACGTATCGACCATCGGCCGCATCCGCGAGGTCGACCTCGAACGCCACTTGAACAACGACCGCGAGAAGGAAGAGGCGCCACCGCGCAGCGAAGCCAAGCCGGCCGCGACAAAGCCGACCAACGGCAAGCCGGGCAAGGACAAGAGTGGCAAGGAAGAGGACGAAGAAAGCATGCCGCAACGCCTGGAGTACGCCAGTGCCGGCGATTACCAGTTCCAGCAGGCGCTGAATCTGCTCAAGGGTCTGCAAATCATGCAGCACAAGCCGAAGTAGTCAGTGTGCTGCCCCGTAAATGGCTGCCCAATGAAATTGATAAATTCACGTTTACGGCAAGGCACAAAGTGCAGCGATACCGGGCGGTATCGCGAGTATTTGCAACGCCGCCGCAGGCGTGAAGGACACGATTCATGTGCAGGTATTTGCGGGGTGGCACACTTAGTCACGGGGAGGAACGATGACCAGCTCTGACCTGAACAAGAAACGCGAGATTTTGTTTTCCAAGTTCCCGCCCGGCCAGGTGCCGGAGGCGGCGGACGATCTGCGCCGCATGGACGAACTGGAAGTCGATGCCAGCTACGAGAAGCGCGTCATCGGTGTCGCCTACGATCTGCGCCAGCACACCCTGCGCGAACTCGACGAGCATCTGGTGGACAAGGGCTACCATCTCGACAACACGCTGATGACCAAGCTGACCCGGGCCTTGATCTATTACGTCGAGGACACCCAACTGCACAACATCGACGCGCCGGAAAAGCGCATCAAGCGCTCCGCGCAGGAAGCCTACATCAAAGCCTGGGAACACCACCCGCACGGCGACCATGACGATACGCCGCCGGAGTGGCGGGAGTACAAATAGTTGCCAAGTACCGCTTGCCGGTCGTCGGCAGCGACGTTTCGCCGTCCCACCGCCCGACCCAAGATTCACCGATGACCGACGAGCAGCTTCTTCGCTACAGCCGCCACATCCTGCTCAACGAACTGGGTATCGAGGGGCAGGAACGCATTCTCGCCACTCATGTGCTGGTCATCGGCGCTGGCGGTCTCGGTTCACCGGCAGCCCTCTATCTGGCCTCGGCCGGAATCGGCAAGATTACGCTGGTCGACGACGACAGCGTCGACTTCACCAACCTGCAAAGACAAATCCTGCACACCCAGGCGCGCGTCGGCATGGCCAAGGCCGAATCGGGACGGCAAGCGCTGCAGGCGATCAATCCCGAAATCGCTATCGTGCCGCTGCCGCAGCGCCTCGCCGGCGAAGTACTGGCAGCACAGGTAGCCAGCGCCGACCTAGTGCTCGACTGCACCGATAACTTCGCCACTCGCCACGCCATCAACCGTGCCTGCGTCCAACACAAGAAGCCGCTGGTATCTGGTGCCGCCATCCGTTTCGACGGTCAGATCAGCGTCTACGACCTGCGCCGCGCCGATGCCCCGTGCTACCACTGCCTGTTTCCCGAAGCCGCCGACGTCGAGGAGATGCGCTGCGCGGTCATGGGTGTTTTCGCTCCGCTGACCGGCATCATCGGCACCATGCAGGCGGCCGAGGCGCTGAAGCTGGCGGCCGGCATCGGCGAGAGCCTGGCCGGTCGCCTGCTGCTGCTTGATGCGCTGAGCATGGAATGGCGCAGCGTGCGCTTCGGCAAGGATCCAGCCTGCGCCGTCTGCGGCACGGGTGGGTCGTAATTTTCCATTTCTGCTGCAAAAGCAAGACAGCGGAGTGTACAGCCCGCAGCAAGGGCTTTCTCTTGTGGAGCTTTCCCCAAGCATGATGGCATTTGCCTGAAAAACAGCTATTATGCTGCACTGTGTCAATGTCCCTTGAGGGCAGGCAGTGGCTAACGAAACTCTTCTCATTCATGCGGGATTGGCCGACAAATCCCGGAAAAACAGATGGCCGGCCCGGCTTGATTTGCTGCAAAGCAGCACCGGTCTTTTCCTGGCGCTTTTCATGTGGGCGCACATGGGTTTCGTCGCCTCGATTCTGCTGGGCGAGTCGGCCATGTGGACGATCACCAAGCTGTTCGAGGGCTATTTCTTCTTCGGCAAGAGTTATCCGTGGCTGGTGTCCTGCGTCGTCGGTTTCGTGGCGCTGGTATTCGTCGGGCACGCGCTCCTGGCGGTGCGCAAATTCCCGATCAACTACCGGCAGTGGCGTGCCATTCGCGCCCATACCAAAGTAATGCGCCATGAGGATTCCACCTTGTGGATATGGCAGGTCTACACCGGCTTCCTGTTGTTTTTTCTCGCTTCAGCGCATCTCTACCAGATGTTTTTCTGGCCGCAGAACATCGGCCCCTTTGCGTCATCCGACCGTATGTGGAGCGACGGTTTGTGGCCGTTTTATCTGGTCATGCTACTGGCCGTGGAATTGCACGGCGGTATCGGCCTGTACCGGCTGACGGTCAAATGGGGCTGGCCGAACGCATCCCGCCAGACCTTGAAGAAAATGAAATGGGCGCTGACCGGATTTTTCCTGGTACTGGGGTTGGCGACACTGGGCGCCTACATGAAGATCGGTTATGAGCACCGCGCCCATGCGGGAGAGCGCTATACGCCGGCCTGGGCAGTAGAGAAGGAAGCGCACCGGAGAGGCGGACAATGAAGACGTTCATGACCGATGTGCTGGTGATTGGCGGCGGCCTGGCCGGCTTGCGAATGGCCATTGCGGCCCGCAAGCGCGGGCATGAAGCCGTGGTGCTCTCGCTGGTTCCGGCCAAACGGTCGCATTCGGTCGCCGCCCAGGGCGGCATGCAGGCCTCGCTGGCCAATGTCACTAAGGGTATCGGCGATAGCGAGGACGTGCACTTTGAGGATACGGTGCGCGGCAGCGATTGGGGCGCTGATCAGCTCGTCGCCCGCATGTTCGTCAACACCGCCCCCAAGGCAGTACGCGAACTGGCGGCCTGGGGCATGCCCTGGAGCCGGGTGCGCGGCGGCGATCATGAAGTCGTCATCAATGAACAGAGAGTCACCCTCACCGAGCGCGCCGAGGCACACGGCCTGATCGCGCAACGCGACTTCGGCGGCACCAAGAAATGGCGCACCTGCTACGCGGCGGATGGAACCGGGCATGCCATGCTTTACACCACTACGAATCAGGCGATTCGTCATGGCATCGAGGTGCATGAGCGCGCCGAGGCAGTGGCCCTGATCCATGACGGGGAACGCTGTTACGGCGCGGTAGTGCGCAATCTCGTGTCCGGTGAGTTGATCGCCTATCTCGCCAAGGCCACGGCGATTGCCACCGGCGGCGCCGGGCGGCTCTACCATGTCACGACCAACGCGGTGATCTGCGATGGCTCGGGCCACGCGATAGCGCTGGAAACCGGCATCGCGCGCCTGGGCAACATGGAGCCCGTGCAGTTTCACCCGACTGGAATTTTCCCGGCGGGCATTCTCGTCACCGAGGGTTGCCGGGGTGACGGCGGTTTGTTGCGGGACGTGAATGGCGACCGCTTCATGCCGAATTACGAGCCGGAAAAGAAAGAACTCGCCTCACGCGATGTCGTTTCACGGCGCATGGAAGAACACATCCGCGGCGGCATGGGCGTGCACTCGCGCTTCGGGACGCACCTGTGGCTGGACATCACCCTGCTCGGCCGGCGGCACATCGAGCACAACCTGCGCGAAGTGAAGGAAATCTGCCAGTACTTCCTCGGCATCGACCCGGCCGAGAAATGGATTCCCGTGCGTCCGGCGCAGCATTACACGATGGGCGGCATACGCACCGACCACACTGGTCAGTCACCCTGGCTCAAGGGGCTGTTCGCGGCGGGCGAGGCGGCCTGCTGGGATCTGCACGGCTTCAACCGGCTGGGCGGCAACTCCGTGGCCGAAACCGTGGTCGCCGGCATGATCGTCGGCGAATTCATCGCCGACTTCTGCGACAAGCCGGAAAACGACGCTCCATTCCCGCTCACGCTGGCGCGCGAGTTCGTGCAGCGCGAAGAGGCGAAGCTCGCCGCCATCCTTGACGGCGACGGACACGAAAACCCATTTCAGCTATGCACCGAGATGCAGCACATCATGACCCGCCACGTCGGCATTTTCCGCAACGGCGATGAACTGCTCGACGGGATCGCGCATCTGCAGCGTTTGCTGGAACGGAGCGCCAATATCGGCGTTTCCGGCAAATCACGCGCCGCCAATCCCGAACTGGTGGCAACCTATCGCATCCGACGCATGCTCAAGCTGGCGTTGATCATCGCGCAAGGCGCTTATTTGCGCACCGAGAGCCGGGGTGCGCATTTCCGCGAGGATTTCCCGCGCCGCAACGACCAGGAATGGCTGAAACGCACGCTGGCTTTCTGGCCGGATGAGGCGGCCGGTATGCCGAGTTTTGAGTACGAACCGCTTGATGTCATGAAAATGGAACTGCCGCCGGGTTGGCGCGGTTACGGCGCGAAAGACTATATCGACCACCCGGACACACCGCGCCGTCAACAGGAAGTGGATGCTACCCGTAGCCGCATGGAGGGGCAGGGTCGCTTCGCTGTCCAGGAAGCCCTGATGCCTTTTTCCGATAAATTGCCTGCCTCGCTGACGGGGCGCAACGAACGGCTCGATGAGCCGCTGGAGACCTCGCGATGAGCGACAACGCCGCGCCCCGCCAGTATCGCCACCTGAAGCTCAACGTCCTGCGCTACGACCCGAGGAATCCCGCAGCAAAGCCGCACATGCAGGAATACCGGATCGAAGAGGCCGACAGCATGACGCTGTTCATCGCCCTCACCGAAATCCGCGAACATCAGGATTCGACCCTGCAATTCGATTTCGTCTGCCGGGCAGGCATCTGCGGCAGTTGCGCGATGATGGTCAATGGCCGTCCGCAGCTGGCCTGCCGTACGTTGACCCGCGATTTGCCCGACGAAATCACGCTGGCGCCGCTGCCATTCTTCGAGTTGATTGCCGATCTTTCGGTGCGAACCGGCAAATGGATGCGCGGCATGAGCGAGCGTCTGCAAACCTGGCTGCACACGCAGGAGCACGAAGCCGATCTCTGCCGCATCGAAGAACGCATGGATCCTGATCTTGCCGAGCAAATCTACGAACTCGACCGCTGCATCGAGTGCGGCTGCTGTATTGCCGCCTGCGGAACAGCGCAGATGCGCAAGGACTTCGTCGGCGCGGTCGGTTTCGGCAAAATCGCGCGCTTCCGGCTCGACCCGCGCGATACCCGCACGGACGACGATTATTACGAACTGATCGGCGACGATACCGGCGTGTTCGGCTGTATGTCGCTGCTCGCCTGCCATGACGTGTGCCCCAAATCGCTGCCGCTGCAAACGCAGATCGCGTTCCTGCGGAGAAAGATGGCAGCCCAAGGGCTATAGTTGGCCGATGCTGAACCAAGCCATCGTCAAGGCATCGACGATGGTGGCCGCTACCCTCCGTAGCTTTCCCTTTCCCAGCGCAAGCTACTTTGCCGCTGACGACAACGCTTGAAAAAGGGGAAATAGAAATCCGATGCTGACCCCGCTGGTGGTTATGATAGGCAAGTGTGGATGCCCTGCTTGGGGCGACATCGAATTTCGCCTATTCCCAGAAAATCAAAAGCGATGCCATTTTTTGGTGAGGAGTTGCCGATCATGACCAGTTGGAAAAACCCCGCGGTTTCTTTTCAAGAGGTTCAGAAATTTCCCATGTCATGGGCCAGCATTGGACTTCCCCTCGCTATTCTCGTTGTCGTATGGCTTCCCGCCATAATGAATTATGAGGTTGTCTTGTGGTTTCTGCTACGGAATGGTAACAGTGTCGGCTTTGGTTTCTACGGGTTTATTTTAATCTGGCTCACGGTTTCCACATTATTACTCGGGATCATCATTTCCCCATTTTACGGGAAAATGACCACGGAAATTAACCAAGGCGGTTTGTATATTGATTATTTCCCATTCCACCTTCCTCTGCGCTTTCCACTTCGCAGGAAAATTTCCATAGAAAACATTGCACTAATCGAGATTACAACCTACAAATCGAATAGATACACCAGTTACCCGATTACCTACGTTGCTGGTGGCAAACAGTTCCATGGCATTGTGTACGATACAAATCAGTACACAGTAAAATGCAGTGGTAAAGGAGTGAGGTTAAAATTTTCTGAGTTAAAATCCTTTGCAAGCAGACTCCAATCCATTTTCTTGCCTTCCCAAGATATCCTCATAGGGTCACAAAAACCCCAGGAACTTGCATACGCCATTCAACAACTTGTTCCTAATTGCAAGATTTCCAAAGCATATTAATCGCCCGGCAATCAAGAATGGTCTGAATACCCTGGGGTCAGCATCGATTTAATTTTCCACTCATCTTGCATTCCATCAGAATCCGAACCCGATTTGCTTTTTCATCCATTAACCGCCCTTCATTCGCTGGCCACCCTCGCTTCGGTAACGCTCGACGCACACCAGTCATGGCACTGACTTTGTCTTCGAATCCTCACTGCACAATGGCATGCTTTGATTATCAATGAATCGAGACTCATCTTTTCAGCAATCGGCACTACACCGCCGGTAACGGCCGGGCGAGCAGCCGGATATCCGCGCCGACTTGGCGCAAATCGCGGATTTGCAGCGGCCATTTGCCGTCCAGACGCTCCAGTTCGGGCAGGTTGAACAGGCCGGCGGCGGCGTGGCCGAGCAGGCAGGGCGCCAGGTAGAGCAGCAGTTCGTCGACCAGCCCCGCCCGCAGCAGCGAACCATTGAGCTTAAACCCGGCCTCGGCATGGATTTCGTTGACGCCGCGCCGGCCCAGTTCGGCTAGCAGTTCGGCCAGATCGACCTTGCTTTCGGCGTTGGGCAGGATCACGACTTCCGCCCCAGCTGCTTGCAAGGCAACCATTTTCGCGGCGTCGGCCACGGCTCCAGCTACCAGTACCGGCCCACCACCCTGCAAGATGCGGGCGGTCAGCGGCGTTTCCAGTCGGCTATCGACGATGACCCGCAGCGGCTGGCGCGGCGTGTCGACCTCGCGCACGTTGAGTTGCGGATCGTCGTCGCGCACCGTGCCGATGCCGGTCAGGACAGCGCAGGCCCGCGCCCGCCAGCGCTGACCGTCGCGCCGCGCCTCCGGACCAGTGATCCATTGGCTGGCGCCATTGTTCAGCGCCGTCTTGCCGTCCAGGCTAGCGGCCGCCTTCAGGCGCAGCCACGGCCGGCCACGCGTCATGCGCGAGACGAAGCCGATATTCAGTTCACCTGCCTCGCTCTCCAGCAGACCACAGGCTGTCTCGATCCCGACCGCCTGCAAACCCGCCAGGCCACGACCGGCGACCAGCGGATTGGGATCGCGCATCGCAGCAACAACGCGCGCCACACCGGCGGCGATTAGCGCCTCGGTGCAGGGCGGCGTGCGCCCGTGGTGGCTGCACGGCTCCAGCGTCACATAGGCAATGGCACCGCGTGCCCGCTCGCCAGCGGTACGCAAGGCATGGATTTCGGCATGCGGCCCGCCGGCCTTCTCGTGCCAGCCCGTGCCGACGACTTCACCGGACGGTGCAACCAGCACGCAACCAACGCGCGGATTGGGACTGGTCGTCCATAAGCCGCGCTCGGCCAGTTGCAATGCCTGCGCCATCCAGCGATGGTCGGCAGCGGTAAAGCTCATTTTTTTGCGGATGGCGGTGAGACTTCGCGGATCGCCCGGGAGAAGGCATCGACGTCTTCAAAATTGCGATAGACCGAGGCGAAGCGGATGTAGGCGACCTTGTCGAGTTTCTTCAACTCGCGCATCACCAGTTCACCCAATTGCTGCGTGCTGACTTCGCGCTCGCCGGCCGACAGCAGGCGCTCCTCGATGTCAGCGACGGCGGCGTCGACCGCCTCGATGCTGACCGGCCGCTTGCGCAGCGCCAGTTCCAGGCTAGCGCGCAGCTTGGCACGGCTGAACTCAGCACGCATGCCGTTTTTCTTGACCACCTGCGGCAACTGGATTTCGGCCCGCTCGTAGGTGGTGAAGCGCTTGTCGCAAGCCGGGCATTTACGGCGGCGGCGCACGACGTCGCCGTCGTCGTTGAGCCGGGTATCGGCCACCGCCGTGTCTTCAGCGCCGCAGAAAGGACATTTCATCGTAGTTGGACGTCAAGATCGAGCGGCTTGCCGGCAGCCAACCGCTCGATCATCGATCCCGAACTCAGGCGCCGTAGACCGGGAATTTCTTGCACAGCGCCGCGACCTTGCCGCGCACCGTGGCAGCGACGGCCTCGTCGTTTGGCGCATCGAGCACGTCGGCGATCAGGTGGGCGACCTGCTCAGCCTCAAGCTCGGTGAAGCCGCGCGTCGTCATGGCCGGCGAACCGATGCGGATGCCGGAGGTGACGAAAGGCTTCTGCGGATCGTTGGGAATGCCGTTCTTGTTGACCGTGATGTGGGCACGGCCCAGCGCAGCCTCGGCTTCCTTGCCGGTAAGATTCTTCGGCCGCAGGTCGACCAGGAAGACATGGCTCTCGGTACGGCCGGAAACGATGCGCAGGCCGCGCTCCTCACCGAGCACGCAGGCCATGACGCGGGCGTTCATGATCACCTGCTCTTGGTAGCGTTTGAATTCCGGCGTAGCGGCTTCCTTGAAGGCCACGGCCTTGGCGGCGATCACGTGCATCAGCGGGCCACCCTGCAAACCTGGGAAGATGGCGGAATTGATCGCCTTCTCGTGCTCGGCCTTCATCAGCACGACGCCGCCGCGCGGGCCGCGTAGCGTCTTGTGGGTGGTGGTGGTGACGACATCGGCGTGCGGCACCGGGTTCGGATAGAAGCCGGCGGCGATCAAGCCGGCGTAGTGGGCCATGTCCACCCAGAGGATGGCGCCAACGGCCTTGGCGACTTTGGCGAAGCGCTCGAAGTCGATGCGCAGGGCATAGGCCGAGGCACCAGCAATGATGATCTTCGGCTTGTGCTCGCGGGCCAGCGCTTCCATCTTGTCGTAGTCGATCTCTTCCTTGTCGTTGAGACCGTAGGAAACGACGTTGAACCACTTGCCGGACATGTTGAGCGCCATGCCGTGCGTCAGGTGGCCGCCCTCGGCCAGGCTCATGCCCATGATCGTGTCGCCCGGCTTGGCGAAGGCCATCAACACCGCCTGGTTGGCCTGCGAGCCGGAGTTGGCCTGGACGTTGGCGGCTTCGGCACCGAACAGGGCTTTGATACGGTCGATGGCGATCTGCTCGGCGATATCGACATACTCACAGCCGCCGTAGTAGCGCTTGCCCGGATAACCTTCGGCATACTTGTTGGTCAGCTGCGAACCTTGCGCTTCCATGACCGCCTTGCTGACGTAGTTTTCGGACGCGATCAGTTCGATGTGCTCTTCCTGACGCCGGTTTTCGGCCTCGATGGCCCGCCACAGGTCGGGATCAACTTTTGCCAGGGTATCTTTCGCGGAGAACATGGGGAGGAAGCCTCAAGCCATTGAAAAGGGTAGAAATGCTATCACGAAGGCAGTTCGTCAAGGGCACCCGGCACCAGATGGTCGGTTGCGCCCCAGCTCTCAATCGACCAGTCGCCATCGCGGCAGACAATCCAGTTCAGCCCGGCATTCGGAATCAGAAAATCGCGCGGCGTGTCGAGCGGACTGCCACGGACGAAGCGATTGACGATGTCGAGCACGCCGCCATGGACAACCACCGCCACATTACGCCCCGGATGGCGGCCGGCGATCCGCTGCACGGCGCCGGTGACACGGGCGTACAGCGACCTCAGGCTCTCGCCGCTCTCGAAATTGTAGTCCGGGTCGCGCGCGACAAAGGCCGCGTAGCCCGCCGGATAATCGCGTTTCAGCTCCTCGTAGGTCAGCCCCTCAAACACGCCGTAACGCCGCTCGCGTAGCGCCGGCTCGGCCAGCGGTACCAACTCCAGGGCGCCGCCAATAACCTGCGCCGTCTGCCAGGCACGCCGCAAATCGCTGCTGTAGAGCGCGTCGATGCCGGCCGCCGCCAGCCAACGGCCAGCCGCCTCGGCCTGGCGCCGGCCACAGGCATTGAGATCGATGTCGGTTTGTCCCTGGATGCGCCGCGCGGCGTTCCACTCGGTTTCGCCGTGGCGTACGAGACATAGGCGGGTGGTCGGGCTTGCCGATCTCTCCGTCATTTCAAGTGCTTCCTTTTCCGTGAATTCGTCTGGAAAGCTTTCGTCCAAGCCTCCAGCCAGCGTTGTAGAACTGGATATTTTAGCAACCGGTCAAGGATGCCCCGCGATCCTTCCGCGTCGGCAACGATCCGCCCCCTCTGCCAGAAACCCGCCGGACCGGAACGACAATAGCGGAGTATCATATTCCTCTTCCGGGCAGGCCACGGGCGTCGTCCAAGCAATCCCGGAAAAATGCTCCCCTCCCAACCGCTTGGCCGCCAGGCCAAACTTTCATCTGACCACGCAAGAAAGGAATTTCATATGACCATGGATACCGGCATCAGCAAGAAAGATCGGGAAAAGATCGCGGAAGGTCTGTCCCGTCTGTTGGCAGATTCTTTCACCCTGTACCTGAAGACGCACAACTTCCACTGGAACGTCACGGGTCCGATGTTCAACACCCTGCACGTGATGTTCATGGAGCAATACACCGAGTTGTGGAACGCGCTGGACCAGATCGCCGAACGCATTCGCGCCCTGGGCGTGGCGGCGCCGGGCAGCTATCGGGATTTCGCCAAGCTGACGGTGATCAAGGAAAGTGAAGGCTCGCCCAGCGCCACCGAGATGCTCAAGCAGTTGCTGGCCGGCCAGGAAGCTGTGGTCAAGACCGCCCGCGGCATTTTCCCGGCGGCGGACAAGGCCGGCGACGAGCCGACCGCCGACCTGCTGACTCAGCGCATGCAAATTCACGAAAAGAACGCCTGGATGCTGCGCAGCATGCTGGATACCTGATCGGCAAAACCTCAGGACAAGAAAGCCCGCGGATTGCGCGGGCTTTTTACTGCCTATTGCTCTTGAGGCAGCGCTATTCGCCGGCGACGGTCATTCGTTCGATCAGGATCGAGCCAGTCTGCTTGCTGCCGCGCACCTGTACGTCGCTGCCGACGGCGACGATGCCGGCGAACATGTCGCGGAGGTTGCCGGCGATGGTGATTTCCTCGACCGGGTGGGCGATCCGCCCATTCTCCACCCAGTAGCCAGCGGCGCCGCGCGAATAGTCGCCGGTGACGTAGTTGATGCCGTGGCCGAGCAGCTCGGTGACCAGCAGGCCGCGCCCCATGCGCGCCAGCAGACCGGCGCGATCGAGTTCGCCCGGCTCGATGATCAGGTTGTGGCTGCCGCCGGCGTTGCCGGTGGTTTCCATGCCCAGCTTGCGGGCAGTGTAGGCGCTAAGGAAATAGCCTTGCAGAATGCCTCCGGCGACCACGTCGCGGTCGCGGGTAGCGACGCCGTCGCTGTCGAAGGCGGCGCTACCAAGGCCGCAGGGAATGTGCGGCCGCTCGACGATGCGGACGAATTCCGGCATCACTCGCTTGCCCAGATGGTCGAGCAGGAAGGAGGATTTGCGGTACAGCGCGCCGCCGCTGGCGGCGTGAACCAGGCTGCCGAGCAGGCCGGCGGCCAGCGGCGCCTCGAACAGGACCGGGAATTCGCCGGTCTTGATGCGCCGGCCGCCGAGCCGAGCCACTGCACGCTCGGCGGCAATGCGCCCGACGCTGAGCGGATCGTCGAGGCGGGATGCATCGCGATGCGTGGTGTACCAGTCGTCGCGCTGCATCGTTTCCTGCTCGCCGGCAATCACCGAGCAGGCAATGTAATGGCGCGAGGTCGGATACCCGCCCATGAAGCCGAGGCTGTTGGCCGAGACGAACTGCGCCTGCTGCGTCGACACCGTCGTCCCTTCCGAATTGCTGATCTGAGGACTGGCGTCGAAGGCCGCCTGCTCGCAGCGCCGCGCCGTCTCGATGGCATCCTCGACGCTAAGCGCCCACGGATGGTAGAGATCGAGATCGGTGCAGTCACGGGCCAGCAAGGCGGCATCGGCCAGCCCGGCGCAATCGTCGACGGCGGTGAAGCGGGCAATGGCCAGCGCCGCCTCGACGGTTTCGCGCAGCGCCTGCGGCGAAAAATCGGAGGTGCTGGCATAGCCCTTACGCTGACCACTATAGACGGTGATACCGACGCCCTTGTCGCGGTTGAACTCGATGGTCTCAACCTCGTCGCAACGCACGCCGACGGTCTGGCCGAAGCCTTCGGAAACATCCACCTCGCAGGCCGTCGCACCGTTCTGGCGGGCATGGCCGAGGACGTCGGCGGCCAGTTGCTGTAGCGTGGCGAAGGGGTATGAGAAGGCGGCGGTATCAGGCATGGAGGCGGCGGCAAAAGGGGAAAGCCGCTATCATAGCAGCCCGCTCCCGCCCGTCTGCGAACACCCTATGCACGAAGAAGACTTCACCGAAAGCACCGGCCGCCCCTCGAAAACCAAGCAGAAGGAGGCGATGCACGAGTTGCGCGATCTCGGGGCCGAGCTGGTCGAATTGTCGGTCGGCCAATTGAAGCGCATCGACCTGCCGGAAAACATCCTGCAAGCGGTACGCGAATGTCAGAAGATCACCGCCCACGGCGCCCGCCGCCGACAGATTCAGTATCTCGGCAAACTGATGCGCGGCACCGACGATGCGCCAATCCGCGCCGGCCTAGCGCTGCTACGCGGCGAATCAGCGGCCGAGACGGCGCGCCTGCATCGGCTGGAGCGCACCCGTGCACGGCTGCTTGAGGACGAATCCAGCCTCAGCGAAATCGCCGCGCGGTGGCCGCAAGCCGATCTTCAGCACTTGCGCCAGTTGCGCCGCAATGCGCTAAAGGAACAGGAAGGCGGCAAGCCGCCGAAAAATTTCCGCGCCATTTTTCAGGTGTTGCAGGAACTCGACAGGGAAGGAACGCCGCCCGATGCAGGCGAATGACCACGAGTCGAGCGCAAGCTCCGCCATTCATGGCGTGGTGAGCGAGACAAGCCAACTTGGCGCCGAGGGCACCCCAAACTCGTGGCGAGGAAGCCCCAAGCTTCAGCTTGGGGAGACTCACACCCTGAAAATCGGCTTGGTTTCGATCAGCGACCGCGCTTCGGCCGGCGTCTATGCCGACCAGGGTATCCCGGCCCTGCAAGAATGGCTGACCACCGCGCTGACCTCGCCGTGGCAGGCGGAAACGCGGCTGATCGCCGACGAACGGGCCACCATCGAACAAACGCTGATCGAACTGGTGGACCACGCCGGCTGCCATCTGGTCCTGACCACCGGCGGCACCGGCCCGGCGCTGCGCGATGTCACGCCGGAAGCCACGCTGGCCATCGGCGACAAGGAGATGCCCGGCTTCGGCGAGGAGATGCGGCGCATTAGCCTGAACTTCGTGCCGACCGCGATCCTTTCGCGCCAAGTAGCGGTGATCCGCAAGCAGGCGTTGATCATCAACCTGCCCGGCCAACCGAAAGCCATCCGCGAAACGCTCGAAGGCGTCCGCCATGCCGGCGGCGAAGTCGCCCACGTCGGCATCTTCGCCGCCGTGCCCTACTGCATCGACCTGATCGGCGGCCCCTATGCCGAAACCGATCCGGCGGTAATCAAAGCTTTCCGGCCGAAATCGGCCATACGTCCACCGCGCTGAGCGCGGCCTACCGGCCCGCCTAAGCAAGCCGGCTGAGGTGGTAGCGGGCCAGTTCGTAGTCGGCGGTCCGTTCAACCAGTACGGCCGGCGAGAGTTGGCAGCGCCGACCGTCAATGGTACATTCGAGGCTCTCCTGGAGATCGAAGCTGTCCGGCGACAAGACTACCCGCACCTCCCCCGGCTCGCCACGATTTTCCAGCAGTAGCGCCGGCATACCGGTAGCATAAGACGGTGCACCGCGCACATTCAACTCGACCGAGAAAGCCTGACGGGCTAGCGTCTCGATGCCGACCCGCGCCTCCTTGTCATTCTCCCGGAAGTAGCGGCGGACGATGCCGAGCAACCAGTTGTCGCCACCCTCCGGCTGCAAGGCCAGCAAGGCGCCGACGCGCAGCCAATCGGCCGGCATGTCGCTGACCACGGCGCCGAAACCGCCGCGGCTGACGTTGTCCACCACCCAGCTTTCCATCTGCAGGCCGGCCGGCCGGCCGCCGAATTCGCTGGAAAAGGCGACGAAGGCATTGATCAGACCGTTCAACACCGACATCCGGTGCTTGACGCGATGCCGATCATGCTGGCGCTGCGGCGGAATCGGCGCCAGATAGGCCACCAGATGGCGCAACACCGGAATCAACGTGCGCCCCTGGTAGTGGCCACCGAGGGGAAGATCGGCCGGTACCTGGCCGCCGCGCTCAAGATTGTGCAGCAGCGCGCTCAATTCGGCATGGGCCGGACCCGGCCGATAGAAGCGCTGGCTCGGCCGCGCCTCGGTCGGCATGCGCGCCAAGCGCTGCGGCGGCTGGGCAAGCTTCAGGTCCACCCAATACACGCAGTCGTGGCTGGCCTCGGCGGTAAACACAAAACCGGCCAGGAAGTGCTCGATCAGTCGTTCGGCCAGCTCGATTTCGAGCGGCGTCAAACTGTCCGTCGAAGCCGCGTGGAAAATCATTATTTTTTCGTATTCCTGCGCCGGCGAACTGGTGCCGCCGCGTCCTATGGTCACCATACGCGTTGCCACGCCGGCCGCTTCGGCGGTCAGCAGAGCCTGGCCGAGACGCTGCCAGACGCCTTCGGCGGGCGGACCGTAGCGGAAACGGTCCCACTTCAGGAGCGCGCCGAGCGCGGCGATCAGGCGAGCGCACAGGGCCGGCAGCGACGCCTTCAGATTTTCGGCCGGCCGGCCGCTGATAGCCAGGCCGCGCAAGCAGCGCTCATAGATCCCGGCGAGCAAATCCCAATAGCCATGGCTGATCGACCACAGGCGTTCTTCCTCGGTGCGCGACAGGCGCGAGGTATGCAGGTAATCGCGGCACAACCGGCCCATATGTCCCTGCACCGCGTCCTCCAGCTGCCACGCCACCTCGTACAACCGATCAACGCTCAATCCGCCGGCATTCTGCGTCGACTCGAACCAACGGACGACCTCATCAATGGCCTTGAAAGTATTGTCCTTCGGCAACTCGGCGATGACCCGCCGCAGTTCCTGCGCATCGGCCAAGGGATGCATCGTCTTCCCATCGAACGCTCCACCCGGCCCCGTTACTTGACTCAACACACTGTCCTCGCATGGCAATCTTCACGTCTTGTTAGTGTAGCTCCAGATTCGCTCCATCGCGCAGCCGGAGCGTCGACGCGGAGTAAAATTGCTTCTTTCGATCTGACGGCAAGCTTTCCATGCAGCAATACCTGGACCTCATGCGCCACGTGCTCGAGCACGGCCACGACAAATCCGACCGCACCGGCACCGGCACGCGCTCGGTATTCGGCTGGCAGATGCGCTTCGACCTCGGCCAGGGCTTTCCGGCGCTGACCACCAAGAAACTGCACCTGAAATCGATCATCCACGAACTGCTGTGGTTCCTGCAGGGCGACACCAACATCGCCTACCTGAAGGAAAACGGCGTCCGCATTTGGGACGAGTGGGCCGATGCCAACGGCAACCTCGGCCCGGTCTACGGCAAGCAGTGGCGCCGCTGGGAAACGCCGGACGGCCGCGTCGTCGACCAGATCGCGCAACTGGTGCACGGCCTCAAGCACAACCCGGATTCGCGCCGGCACATCGTCACGGCCTGGAACCCAGGCGACGTGGACAACATGGCCCTGCCACCCTGCCATTGCCTATTCCAGTTCTACGTCGCCGACGGCAAGCTGTCTTGCCAGCTCTATCAGCGCAGCGCCGACATCTTCCTCGGCGTGCCATTCAACATTGCCAGTTACGCGCTGCTGACGCTGATGCTGGCCCAAGTCTGCGGCTACCGGCCGGGCGAGTTCGTGCATACTTTCGGCGACGCTCACCTCTACGCCAATCACTTCGACCAGGCCCGCCTGCAACTGACGCGCGCACCGCGTCCGCTGCCGACGATGTGGCTCAACCCGGAGGTCAAGGACATCTTCGCCTTCCGCTTCGAAGACTTCCGCCTCGACGGCTACGACCCGCACCCACACATCGCCGCGCCGGTGGCAGTCTAATGCTCCTCGGCGGCGATCTCGGTGGAACCAAGACGCTGCTGGCGCTGGCCGATGCTGACGGGCACATCGTCCGCCAGCGCCGCTACGCCAGCGCCGACTATCCCGACTTCGCCGACCTGCTAGCCGATTTTCTTTCCGGCGACAGTGACATCGCCGCCGCCTGCTTCGGTATCGCCGGCCCGACCGATGGCCAAACCGCCCAACTGACCTATCTACCATGGCAACTATCAGCGGCTGACCTCGGTCGTCGCTACGGTATCGCCCGGGTAGCGCTAATCAACGATTTCGCGGCCGCCGCCCACGGGCTGTCGCATGTAGCACCTGAACACCTCATCGCATTGCAGACTGGCTCGCCCGATGCCGCCGCGCCGCGCCTGGTCCTCGGCGCCGGTACCGGCCTCGGTGTCGCCGGACTACTGCCGGAAAACGGTGGCTTCCGGGTTGTGCCGGGCGAAGGCGGTCATCTCGGTTTCGCGCCGCAAACACCCGAACAGGGCGAACTGTGGCGCTGGCTGCTGGCGCAGCACGGCCGGGCGACCACCGAAGACATCGTTTCCGGCCCCGGCCTGGCCCGCGTGTACGCTTTTCTCGGCGGCCCGCCGGCAACGCCCGAGGCAATCGGCAACGCCGCCTGCCGTGGCGGCGACGCCCGCGCCCACGCCGCGCTGCAACTATGGCTGGCTTGCCTGGGCGCCTTCGCCGGCGACCTGGCGCTGCACTGGCTGGCCAGGGGCGGCGTCTATCTCGCCGGCGGCATCGCCGCCCGGCTGCTGCCACAGGTCGACTGTGCCCCGCTGTTGGCCGCCTTTCACGCCAAGCGTGAGCATGCCGAGCTGATGCCGGCCATGCCGCTGTACCTGGTCACCGACGCGGAAATCGGCCTGCGCGGCGCACTGGCCCTGGCCGCCGCTAATTGCCGCTAACGGCCAGGTCCGGCCCCGGCCTCACTCCGCCTGTAACACCACGGCCGCCAGCGGCGGCAGGGTGACGGTCAGGCTGGCCGGCCACTCGCGCCAGCCTTCGCCAGCGGCCTCCAACAGGCCGCCGTTGCCGAGATTGCCGCCGCCGTACCAGGCCGAATCGCTGTTGAGAATCTCGCGGTAGCGGCCGGCTTGCGGCACGCCGATGCGGTAGCCGTAGCGTGGCACCGGCGTGAAATTCAGGGCGGCGACCACGAAGCGCCCGTCGCGCGCCCAGCGCAGCCAGCAGAGCACTGATTGCTCGTTGTCGCGGCAGTCGATCCAGGTGAAGCCGGCGGCGCTGAAGTCTTGCTCGTGCAGTGCCGGCAGGTCGCGGTAGAGGCGGTTGAGGTCGGCCGCCAGACGCTGTACGCCCTGGTGCGCCGGCTCGGCCAGCAGGTACCAGTCGAGTTCGCGGGCTTCCGACCATTCGCGCCACTGGCCGAACTCGCTGCCCATAAACAGCAATTTTTTGCCCGGCGTCAGCGCTTGCCAGGCCAGCAGTAGGCGTAGGTTGGCCAGGCGCTGCCAGTCGTCGCCCGGCATCTTGTCGAGCAGCGCGCGCTTGCCGTGTACCACTTCGTCGTGCGACAGGGGCAGCACGAAATTCTCGCTGTAAGCGTACATCTGGCCGAAGGTCAGCTCGTCGTGGTGCCAGTGGCGGTGGACGGCGTCGCGGCTGAAGTAGCGCAGGCTGTCGTTCATCCAGCCCATGTTCCACTTCATCGAGAAACCGAGACCGCCGACCCAGGTCGGGCGGGAAACCTGCGGCCAGGCGGTGGATTCTTCGGCGATGGTCAGGGCACCGGGGAATTCGCCGTGCACCATGGCGTTCAGCGCTTGCAGGAAGGCGATGGCGTCGAGGTTCTCGCGCCCGCCGTACTGGTTCGGCAGCCATTCGCCGTCCTGGCGCGAGTAGTCGAGATAGAGCATCGAGGCGACGGCGTCGACGCGCAGGCCGTCGAAATGAAACTCGGATAGCCACCAGTGAGCCGAGGAGAGTAGGAAGCTGCGCACTTCGTGGCGGCCATAATTGAAGATGTGCGTACCCCACTCGACATGCACGCCGAGGCGCGGATCGTCGTGCTCGTACAGCGCCGTGCCGTCGTAACGGGCAAGCGCCCAGTCGTCCTGCGGGAAATGGCCGGGCACCCAGTCGAGCAGCACACCGAGGCCGGCCTGGTGGCAGGCGTCGATGAAGTAGCGCAGGTCATCCGGTGAACCGTAGCGGGCGCTCGGGGCGAAATAGCCGGTGGTCTGGTAGCCCCAGGATTCGTCGAGCGGATGTTCGGTGACCGGCAGCAATTCGAGGTGGGTGTAGCCCATCTCCAGCGCGTAGGGAATCAGCCGCTCGGCCAGTTCCCGCCACAGGTAGGGCCGGCCGTCGGCATGGCGCAGCCAGGAGCCGGCGTGTACTTCGTAGATGTTGACCGGCGCATGCAGCCAGTCCCACGCCGCGCGCCGGGCCAGCCATTCGCCATCGCCCCAGACGTGGGTTGAGGGCGGCGCGACGTAGGCGGCCGAACCGGGACGCAGTTCGATACCGCGGGCGTAGGGGTCGGATTTGATGAGCATGCCGCCATCGCGGGTACCGATGGCGAAGCGGTAGAGTTGATGCGCCGCCGCCTCGGGCACCAAGGTTTCCCAGATGCCGGAATCGCCGAGTGGCCGCAGGCCATGAACGCCGGGGCGCCAGTCGTTGAATTCGCCGACTACGCTAACCGTCGCAGCGTTCGGCGCCCAGACGCGAAAGGTGGTCCCCTCCGGCCCAGGATGGGCGCCGAGCAAGCGATAGGCCTGGAAATTCCGCCCCTCGTTGAACAGATAAAGTGCTTTCGAATGCTGCATAGGCTCTCCCCTGCGCAGTATGATAGGACAAAACCAGTGAACAGGGAGGCCATCATGCCCATCAACACCCGTCGTTCCAACCAGGCGCTGCACGAACATCACGAGCGCTTCATCAGCCAGGCGACACGCAATACGTTCGCCATCATCCTGGCTGGCGGCCGCGGTACCCGCCTCAAGCAGTTGACCGATTTCCGCTCCAAGCCGGCGGTCCCCTTCGCCGGCAAGTTCCGCATCATCGATTTCACGCTGTCGAACTGCGTCAATTCCGGCATCCGCAAGATCGGCGTCGCTACGCAATACAAGGCGCACAGCCTGATCCGCCACATTCAGCGCGGCTGGAGTTTCCTCGACGGGCGCTTCGACGAGTTCATCCAGTTGCTGCCGGCGCAGCAGCAGATCGATGAGACACAGTGGTACCAGGGCACGGCCGACGCTGTGTTCCAGAACCTGCACTTCCTGTGCCGCTACCAGCCGCAGTACGTGCTGATCGTCGCCGGCGACCATATCTACAAGATGGACTATGGCCGCATGCTGGCCAGCCACATCGAGCACCAGGCCGACATGAGCGTCGCCTGCATCGACGTGCCGCTGGCCGAGGCCCGCGAGTTCGGCGTGATGGGCATCGACGGCGACGACCGGGTCATCGACTTTGTCGAGAAGCCGGAGCACCCACCGTCCATCCCCGGCCAGCCGGACCGGGCGCTGGCCTCGATGGGCGTCTATATCTTCAATGCCCAGTTCCTGCTTGAGCAGCTTGAGCGTGACGCGGCGACCCCCGGTTCCAGCCGCGACTTCGGCAAGGACATCATTCCCCACATCGTTCCCCGCCACCGCGTCTACGCCCACCGCTTCGCCGACTCCTGCATCGGCAGCGGACAGAATCCCTACTGGCGCGATGTCGGCACCATCGACGCCTATTGGGAGGCGAACATGGAAATGACCAAGGTGACGCCGGAACTCAACCTCTACGACCGCGACTGGCCGATCTGGACTTACCAGGAGCAATTGCCGCCGGCCAAGTTCGTCTTCGACGACGACGGCCGGCGCGGCCAGGCCATCGACTCGCTGGTCTCCGGCGGTTGCATCATCTCCGGCGCCGAGGTCAAGCGTTCGCTGTTGTTCTCCAGTGTCTACGTCCATAGCTGGGCCAGCGTCTCCGACACGGTGATCCTGCCCGGCGTCGACGTCGGTCGCCATGCCGTGCTGCGCCGTTGCGTCATCGACAAGAGCGTCCGCATTCCGGACGGCATACAGATCGGCGTCGATCCGGAAGAAGACCGCCGGCGCTTTCACGTCAGCGCCGAAGGCATCGTCCTGGTAACCGCGGAGATGCTCGGCCAAGGGGCCGCCGCGCATGGCTGATCTCGCCTTCCTGTGGCACATGCACCAGCCGGACTACCGGCACCCGGACAGCGGGGAATTCCTGATGCCCTGGGTACTGCTGCATGCGGCCAAGGACTACACCGACATGGCGGCGCACTTGGAGCGCCACCCGGGCATCCGCTGCACGGTCAATTTCGTGCCGGTGCTGCTCGACCAGATCGAGGATTACGCGGCTCAATTCGCCAGCGGCCAGTGGCGCGACCCGCTGCTGCGCCTCGTCGCCGCTCCGGACGACGCCGTGCCAACGGCTGCCGACCGCGCCTGGCTGCTCGACGTCGCCTTCCGCTGTCATGCGCCGACGATGCTCGACCCCTTCGCCCCCTACCGCCGCCTACGCGACCTGCTGACCTTCGTCCGCGACCAGGACGGGCATAGCCTGAACTATCTGTCCGCCACCTATTACGCCGACCTGGCCGTCTGGTACCTGCTGGCCTGGAGTGGCGAGAGCCTGCGCCGCAGCGGCCGGACGATTCCACAACTGATGGCCAAGGGCGGCAATTTTTCGGCGGCCGAGCGGCGAGCGCTGCTGGCCGAGCTAGGCGACGCCATCGGCGGGCTAATTCCGCGCTACCGGGCGCTGGCCGAACGCGGCCAGATCGAACTCAGCTGTACGCCGGCCAACCATCCGCTGGCGCCGCTCATGCTCGACTTCGCCAGTGCCCGCGAGGCGCTGCCCGAGTGCCTTCTACCAGCGGCGCCGGAATATCCCGGCGGCCGCTCCCGCATCGCCGAGCACCTAGCCAGCGCCCGTGCCAGCCATGAGCGCCGCTTCGGCCGGCCGGCCGAAGGTCTGTGGCCCGCCGAAGGCGCGCTGTCGGCCGAATTCCTCAAGCAAATCGCCGTCGCCGGCTTTCAGTGGACGGCCAGCAGCCGCGGCGTGCTCCGCCACTCGGCCGGCGACGCGGCACGGACGACGACGCCGTGGCTGCCGCCAGAGGGCACGCCTAGCGACATCGTGCTGTTTTTCCGTGATGAGCGGCTGTCCGATCTGATCGGCTTCGAGTACGCCAAATGGCATGGGCGCGACGCCGCTCAGGACTTCATCAGCGAGCTCAAGGCCATCCACCAGCGCGATCCGGACAGCCTGATCTCGGTCTTCCTCGACGGCGAAAACGCGTGGGAGTACTACCCCTACAACGCCTGGTATTTCTTCTCCGATCTCTACGCCGCGCTGGAGCAGACGCCGGACATCCGTACCGTGACGCTGGCCGAAGCCGCCGCCGCGCACCGCGAACACAGCCCGCGCCTGCCGCGACTAACTGCCGGCAGTTGGGTGTACGGCACCCTGTCGACCTGGATCGGCCACCCGGACAAAAACCGCGCCTGGGAACTGCTGTGCGAACTCAAGCTGTGCGCCGACCGGGCGCTCGACAGCGGTCGTTTCGACGCCGCCGTCTGCGCTGAGGTACGTCACCGCCTGGCCGTCTGCGAAAGTTCGGACTGGTTCTGGTGGCTGGGCGACGACAATCCGGCCGAATCGGTGGCTACCTTCGACCGCCTGTTCCGCCACAACCTGCGTTCCCTTTACCACTTGCTCGAACTGCCACCGCCGGCTGCCCTCGACCATCCGCTGAGCAGCGGCGGCAGCGCAGCCGAAAGCGGCGGTACCATGCGCCGCGCCACCGAGACTCAATCATGATCCTAGAAACCACAGTTGACCGCTTGTTGTCTTGTTAGACATCACATGGGAAACAAGGACGCACGTCGATATCCCGTAATTTCACTTGGAGCGGAGCACCTAGTGATCGGGCATCTCATGCGCAGAAATATTCTTGCTTACAAAGCGCCACCCAACAACGAAGGCTACGACCTGATTTGCATTCATCCCGATCCGAGAAAGAGCGCGGAGCAGATTCGCGTTCAAGTTAAGAGTCGCTACCAAACGGACAATGATCGTGCCTTCCCCGTCAAAGCGAAATCCTTTGACGCATTTGACTACCTGATCATCGCTTTCCTTAACATTGGCTACTACTACAAAAACAAGCCAGTCCGCTCAGGTTTCTGTGAGCCTGAGTTCTACACTTTGCCGACTGAGTTCATCAGAGCCAACCATCAGATCTCAGCATCTGGTTGGGAGCGTGTACTCACCCGTGGCCTAGATATGGAAGCATATAAGGACGATCGTGGCTTTGAGATCATTGCAAATGCTCTAGGCATCGCGTATCCAGGCTTGGAGGCTAGTGATGCCTAACAATTCGTTCAACCCGGACAGCTTCGCCGCTTAACTTTGGTGATGGAGACTGCATGAACCGCCCCCTCACCCTGCTCCTCGGCGTGCATGCCCACCAGCCGGTCGGCAATTTCCCGGAAGTCATCGAGGATGCTCACCAGCGCTGCTACAAGCCCTTCCTCGAAACCCTGCACGCTTATCCCGAATTCCGTTTCGCCGCGCACTTCTCCGGTTGGCTGCTCGATTGGCTGCGCGAGCGCCATCCGGACGACATGGAATTGCTGGCGGCCATGGTCCGCCGCGGCCAAGTCGAGTTGTTCAGTTCCGGTGACACCGAACCGGTGCTGGCGGCCATTCCGCACCGCGACCGGGTCGGCCAGCTACGTGCGCTAAATGACAAGCTGGCCACATGGACCGGCGTGCGTCCGCGTGGCGCCTGGCTGACTGAACGCGTCTGGGAATCGTCAGTAGTGCCAGCGCTGGCCGAAAGTGGCATCGCCTACGTCACTGTCGACGACTACCATTTCCTGTGCACCGGCAAGACGGTGGACGGGCTGGACGGCTATTTCAGCACCGAGGAAAGCGGTACCCGGCTCGACCTCTTCCCCATCTCCGAAGCCCTGCGCTACCGCCTGCCCTTCGCGCCAGCGGTCGAGGTCGTTGCCTATCTCGAAGGCCTGGCCGCCGCCGGACGCAGCGCCGCCATCTACTTCGACGACATCGAGAAATTCGGCATTTGGCCGGAAACCCACGACTGGGTCTACGGCCGCGGCTGGCTGCGGGCCATGATCGAGGGCGTGTTGGCCAGTCCAACGATCGCCACCGCCACCTATGGCGATTTCCACGCCCGGAATGCCTCGCACGGCGTCGTCTATCTGCCGACCACCTCGTACAGCGAGATGAATGAATGGACACTGCCGATGCCGGCTGCCGGCATCTACGCCGAGTTACTCGCCGCCGAGCAGGCTGCCGGCCGCGGCGAACGCTACCGTCCCTTCCTGCGTGGCGGCATCTGGCGCAATTTCCTCAGCCGCTATCCGGAAGCCAATTGGCTGCACAAGCGCATGCTCGGCCTCTCGGCCCGTCTCGCCGAACTGCCGGCGCCGCCGCCGGCGCTAACCACCGAGTTGTACCGTGCCCAGGCCAACGACGCCTACTGGCACGGTCTGTTTGGCGGCCTCTACCTGCCACACCTGCGGCGGGCCGTGTGGGCCAACCTGGTCGAACTGGAAGCCGGGCTCGACGCACTGCAACCGCGCCCGGCAGTGCAAGTGCTCGACCTCGACCTCGACGGCCACGGTGAAATTTTCGTCCACGGCCCGGAACTGCAAGTCGTGGTGCGCGACGACGGCTTGGCCGCCGCTTGCGAGCTATCCAGCTACCGCCTGCGGCACAACTTCGCCGACAGCCTGCGCCGCTACCACGAGCATTACCACGACCGCATCGGCAGTGCGCCAAGCGAACACCAGGGCGACGGCATCGCCTCGGCCCACGACATCGTCCGCTGCAAGCAGCCAATCAGCGCTGCCGACATCATGCCGGACACCCTGCCGCGCGCGCTCTGCCTCGACCGCCTCGACGACGTTCCGGTCACTGACTACCGGGTGGCCGAAGCAATGGCAGCGCACTTCATCCGGCCCGGCATCACCAAGCGCTATACGGTCGATGCCGGCGTACTGACTATCTACTGGGAATTCACCGGTCTGGCCGGCCGCCGCTTCGCCACCGAGCTGAACTTGGCCATGCCCAGTTGCGACGGCTTCCTCGGCCGCTATGTGCTGGCCGACGGCAGCATCGGCGGCGGTTTCGGCCAGCCGCTGCAACTGGTTGAAGCCGAGTCCCTGACGCTGGAAGACGGCGTACTCGGCGGCCACATCGTACTGCGGGCGACGCCCGCTGCCGCACTGGAATGCCGGCCCCATCAGACGGTTTCGCAATCCGAGGCCGGCTTTGAGAAAATCATGCAATCGGCCGAACTGCAATGGTGCTGGGTAATTCCCGACGCCGCCTGCACCTTATGCCTCCAACTGAGCATCGCTCCCCTCTCGTCATGACCGGTACCGTCTACCAAATCGAAGTCAATCCGCAACTGCCGGAACGACTGGAACGCCTCGAAGAACTGGCCAATAACCTGTGGTACAGCTGGGACCGGCCGACCCAGGGTCTGTTCGCCAGCCTGTCGCATCCGCTGTGGGAGGCCACCAGCCACAACCCCAAAGCCTTCTTGAAGCGTGCCGACCAGAAGCGACTCGAGGCCACGGCCGAGAACCCGGTCTTCCTCGGTGCCCTAAACCGTGTACTGTCGGCCTACGACGGCTACCACGCAATGCCCGGCCTGGCCCACGTGCACGGCCAGCCCTTCCGTGCCGACGACCTGATCGCCTATTTCTGCGCCGAATTCGGCTTCCACGAAAGCCTGCCGATCTATTCCGGCGGTCTCGGCATCCTCGCCGGCGACCATTGCAAAGCGGCCAGTGACATGGGCCTGCCCTTCATCGGCGTCGGCCTGCTCTACCGCCAGGGCTACTTTTCCCAGACGCTGGACGCCGACGGCCAGCAGCAGGCGACCTATGCCGATTCCGACTTCGATGATCTGCCGGTATCACCGGTGCTCAACGCCGAAGGCGGCGAATTGCGGATCGGCGTCGAGCTGCCGGGGCGGACGGTGCAGGCCAAGGTCTGGGAGGTCCGCGTCGGCCATGTCCGGCTGATCCTGCTCGACACCTGGCTGGCGGAAAACTCCGCCTTCGACCGCGAGATCACTCACCGCCTGTACGGCGGCGACAAGACCTCGCGCATCGAGCAGGAAATCCTGCTCGGCGTCGGCGGCACCCGGGCCCTGGCCAAGCTCGGCCTACGGCCGACGGTGTGGCACGTCAACGAGGGCCATGCCGCCTTCCTGATCCTCGAACGCATTCGCGGCCTGGTCGGCGGTGGCCTACCCTTCGCCGCGGCGCTGGAAGCCGTGGCGGCCGGCACGGTGTTTACCACGCACACGCCGGTGCCGGCCGGCCACGATCATTTTTCCGAGGACATGATCCGCCAGTACTTCTCGGCCTGGTGCCAGGAACTCGGCCTCGATGCCGCGACGCTGCTGGCGCTCGGCGCCCAGCCGGGCAAGAGCGACTTCAACATGACGGCGCTGGCGCTGCGCGGCTCACGCCACCACAACGGTGTCTCGCGCATTCACGGCGGCGTCTCGGCCAATATCTGCCGCTACCTGTGGCCGCAGATCCAACCTGCCGAGAACCCGATGGACTACGTGACCAATGGCGTCCATCTGCCGACCTTCCTGGCCCCGGAATGGTTCGACACTTTCGAGCGCTACCTCGGCATCGGCTGGCAGGAGCGGCAGACCGAGCCGGTCAATTGGCGCGGCATCGCCGAGATTCCCGACGCCACCTTCTGGAGCATCCGCCAACAACTGAAGGCCAAACTGCTGAAGCTGGTACGCGAGCGCATCCGCACCCAGCACCAGCGCAACCAGGGCTCGCCGGCGCATCTCGACCGGCTGTTGAAATTCGTCGATCCCGACAATCCGAACATCCTGACCATCGGCTTCGCCCGCCGCTTCGCCACCTACAAGCGGGCGGCACTGTTGTTCCACGATCCGCGCTGGCTGCGCGAGTTGATCTGCCAAGCCGACCGGCCAGTGCTCTTCCTGTTCGCCGGCAAGGCCCATCCGGCCGACCAGCCAGGCCAGGAGATCATTCGCCGCATCGCCCAGATGGCCCGACGGCCGGAATTCGAGGGGCGCATCCTGCTGGTCGAGGGCTACGATCTGCATCTGTCGCGCTCCTTGGTCGCCGGCGTCGACGTCTGGCTCAACAACCCGATCTACCCGCTGGAAGCTTCTGGTACCTCCGGCATGAAAGCGGCGATGAACGGCGCGCTCAACCTGTCGGTACTCGACGGCTGGTGGGGCGAGGGCTACGACGACAGCGGCGAGATCACCAACGGCTGGGCGATCAAGCCGGTGCCGGCGCATCTCGACGAGGTCCAGCGCGATGCCGAGGAAGCCCGCTCGTTGTACGAGATCCTGCAAGACCAGGTGATCCCGACCTACTACCGCACCGGGCCGATGGGCTACTCGGCGGAATGGGTGGCCATGGCCAAGCGCTCGATCGCCTCGATCGCGCCGCGCTTCAACGTCACGCGCATGGTTGGCGAATACGTCCGCAAGTTTTACGCGCCGGCGGCCGAAGTCGGCCGCCGCTACGCCGCCGGCGATTTCACCGTCGCCCGCGACGTTGCCCGGTGGAAGGCCCGGGTCCGCGCTGCTTGGCCGGGCGTGCGCCTGCTGCGCCTGGACCAGCCGGAGCGACGGCTCAAGTTCGGCAACGCGCTGCGCATCGAAATCGCCGTGCAGTTGAACGGCCTCGTCCCCGGCGACGTTACCGTCGAGGCTCTGATTGGCCGCCCCGGCCTCTCAGCCGGCAACGGCAAGCTGCGCCGCTATCCGCTGCAATGCACCGGCGGTACCCAGCACGGCGAAGCGCTGTATACCCTGGACCTGACACCGGAACAGTGCGGCCGGCTGGAATACCGCATCCGCGTCTTCCCAGCCCATACCGCCCTCATCCACCCCTTCGAAACCGGTTTGATGCTCTGGCTATGACCCTGATCCCGAACCTGCCACACTCCCCCGCCTGGCAAGCCCTAGCGACGCATGCCGCCAGCCTACGCCAACGCCACCTGCGCCAACTGTTCGCCGAGGACGCCCAGCGCTTCGCCCGTTTTTCCCGGCAACACGACGGTCTGCTGCTGGATTTTTCCAAGCAGCGCATCGACGCCGACACCCACCGCCTCCTGCTCAACCTCGCCGCCGCTGCCAACATCGACGGCTGGCGGCAAAAAATGCTGGCCGGCGAAGCGATCAACCACACCGAAGGCCGCGCCGTCCGCCATGTCGCGCTACGCGCCGGCAGCGCCGCGCCGGCGGAAGTGCGCATCGTACTCGAACGCCTACAAGCCTGCTGCGAGAGCATCCACAGCGGTGCCTGGCGCGGCTACACCGGCGAGCGCATCACCGACGTCGTCAATATCGGCATCGGCGGCTCCGACCTCGGTCCGCGCATGGCCACTCGGGCACTGGCCGCACAGCAACAGCCGGATTTGCGCGTGCATTTTGTCGCCAACGTCGACGGTGCCGACATCGCCCCGCTACTCGCCGGCCTCAACCCGCGCACAACGCTGTTCATCATCGCCAGCAAGACCTTCACCACGCAAGAGACGCTGATCAACGCCGCCACCGCCCGCGCTTGGCTGCTCGCCACCGCGGATAACGAAACTGCCATAGCCCGCCACTTCGTCGCCATTTCAACCGCCCGCGAACGGACCCGCGCCTTCGGCATCGCCGACGCCAACGTCTTTGAATTTTGGGACTGGGTCGGCGGTCGCTTCTCGCTGTGGTCGGCGATCGGGCTGTCGCTGGCGCTGGCCGTCGGCTGGCATCAGTTCGAGCAGTTACTGGCTGGCGCCCGGGCAATGGACGAGCACTTCGCCAGCGCCCCGGCCGCCGACAACCTGCCGCTGACACTGGCCCTGCTCACGCTGTGGAATACCGACTTCCTCGACGCCCACACCACCGCTGTACTGCCCTACAGCCAGTCGCTGGAACGATTGCCGGCCTACCTACAACAACTCGAAATGGAGAGTAACGGCAAGCAGACCGACCGCGCCGGTCAACGGTTGGCCGTAACCACCAACCCTATCGTCTGGGGCGAGGCCGGCACCAACGGCCAGCACTCCTTCTACCAGTTGCTACACCAGGGCGGCCAACTCATCCCCTGCGACTTCATCGCCCTGCGCGATAGCGACTTCCCGCTGCCCAATCACCACCGGTCGCTGCTGGCCAACTGCCTGGCCCAGTCGGCGGCACTGGCCTTCGGCCAAACCGCTGAGGAAGTACGCGCCGCCGGCGTCGCCGAAACGCTGCTGCCGTACAAGCTGTTCCCCGGCAACCAGCCGTCGACCACGCTGCTGCTGCCGACGCTCAACGCTTACACGCTGGGTCAGTTGCTGGTGCTGTACGAACACAAAGTGTTCTGCCTCGGCGTGCTGTGGAACATCAATTCCTTCGACCAGTGGGGCGTCGAACTCGGCAAGACCTTGGCCGGCCGGCTGGAGCCGCTCATCGCCACAGAAGGCGACGACAGCGCCTTCGATAGCTCGACCCGTGGTTTGTTGGCGGCGCTCAACAGGCGTTAGGCTTAGCAATGACACTGAAACTCTTAGCTTCCGATCAAACTTCAGGTGAAATTTTGGTTCGCGTTATTCACATTGTGATTGGGCTATGCCTATTGGGGGTTGCTGCATGGTTCTGGCTCGCCGTTCCATTATTCAATCCGTACGGGTTTTTCGGTTTTCTAGTGGCTGGCGCAATTCCCTTCTTGGCCGCACTCTTCGGCAGTCGAAAAACCATTTTTCAACTGCTACTGTTTGGGTGGGTTTAAGGCATGGCTGGCGTTGTGCCTAACACTGTGCTCAACCCGGACGGCTTCGCCGCCGGTTAACGTAGCGATAACCAACGATGAAAACCACCTCCATCCTCTTCGCCACCTCGGAAATGGCGCCCTGGGTCAAGACCGGCGGTCTTGGCGATGTCGCCGCCGCGTTGCCGGCGGCGTTGCACCGCGCCGGCAACGACATCCGCGTACTGCTGCCCCATTATCCGGCGCTGCGCCAGGCCTTCCCGCAGGCCACGGCGGTCGCCGAACTGCCAGCACTGGCCCCGGCCCTGCCCGCCGCTCGCCTGTTGGCGGCCGAGGCCGACGGCCTGCCGCTGTTGCTGCTCGACTGCCCGCCGCTGTACGACCGTCCGGGCAACCCCTATGTCGGTGCCGATGGCCTCGACTGGCCCGACAACGCCATCCGCTTCGGCCTACTGTCGCGGGTCGCGGCCTTGCTCGGTCAGGCCGCCTCGCCGCTCGGCTGGCAGCCCGACGTGGTGCACGTCAACGATTGGCAAACGGCGCTGGCAGCGGCCTGGCTGCATTACGAGGGCGGCGCGGCCAGTGTCGTCACCGTGCATAACATCGCCTTCCAGGGCTGCTTCGAGGAGCCGCTGCGCGCCGCCCTCGGCCTGCCGGAAGCCGCCTGGCGCTTCGATGGCGTCGAATATCACGGCTTGCTGTCCTTCCTCAAAGCCGGTCTGCAACTGGCGACGCGGATTTCCACGGTCAGCCCGAGCTATGCCCGGGAAATCCAGGATGAAGCCTTTGGTTACGGCCTGGCCCCATTGCTGCGTCATCGCCGCGAAGCTTTGCACGGCATCCTCAACGGCATCGACCCGGTTCTCTGGAACCCCACCACCGACCCGGCGCTGGCCGCCCCCTACGCGGCCAACCGGCTGGCCGCCAAGCGCGCCAACAAACTGGCCCTGCAACAGGAAATGGGCCTCGATCCGGCAACCGACCGGCCGCTATTCGGTGTCGTCAGCCGGCTGACCGAACAGAAGGGCCACGACATGCTACTCGCCCTCGGCGATGCCCTGCCCGAGTTGCCGGCCCAGTTGGTCATCCTCGGCAGCGGCGACAAGGCGCTCGAAGCGGGTTTTCTCGCACTGGCGGAAAAACTGCCGGGACAGGTCGCAGTCAAACTCGGCTTCGACGAGACCCTGGCCCACCGCATCGAGGCCGGCGCTGATTGCTTCTTGATGCCGTCGCGCTTCGAACCTTGCGGCCTGAACCAGATGTACAGCCTGCGCTACGGCACGCCGCCGCTGGTCCAAGCCACCGGCGGCTTGGCCGACACGGTTGTCGATGTCAACGAAGCCACGCTGGCCGACAAGACCGCCAACGGCTTCGTCATGGCCGACGGCAGCACCGACGCCCTATGGCAAGCCATGCAGCGTGCCACCATAGCCTGGCTCGACAAGCGGCTGTGGCTGCGCATCCAGCAAAACGGCATGCGCTGCGACTTTTCCTGGCACCACGCCGCTAACGACTATAGCCGCCTGTACCGCGACGCTCTCGCCGCCCATCGCTGAAAGAATCTTGGCATGCCCGAAATCGTCCTCATCGCCGCCATCGCCCGCAACCGTGTGATCGGCCGCGACAACCAACTGCTGTGGAACGTGCCGGAAGACATGGCGCACTTCAAGGCGCTGACCCAGAGCCATGCAGTGCTGATGGGACGCAAGACCTGGGAATCACTGCCAGCACGCTTCCGGCCGCTGCCCGGACGGCGCAACATCGTCATTTCCCGGCAAACCAACTACACGGCGCCGGGCGCCGAGCTGGCCTCGTCGCTGGACGCGGCCCTGGCACTCGTGGCCGGGCAGGAAACCGTGTTCGTCATCGGCGGCGGCGACATCTACCGCCAGGCCCTGGCGCTGGCCGACCGCCTGGAATTGACCGAGCTTGACCTGGAACCCGAGGGCGACGCCTGGTTCCCCGTCTGGGATCGCAGCCAATGGCACGAGACCGCGCGCCAGACGCAACGCAGCGAAACCGGTCTTGGCTACGCCTTCGTCACCTGGAAGCGGGTTTAGCGAGCTTTTCAGCCGCTGTCTTGCGATCCCCGCTTCGCTGCCAAGCTGCATCAAGCTACGTTGCTACGTAGTCAAGCTTTAGCGGTAGCGATCAAGAAAACGCCAGGAAAGAAGAAAGCATGATTGCCGAGTGTCTCTATTTTTAACATGAGGCACTCGACATGTTAAAAATTAGTGACTTTCTTAACATCACTGTGCGTTCATGTTCTATTCTGGCTTCGGTTTCGACATGAACGGAGCAATTCCCATGACTTTGCAGTCCAGCTACCTCATCCCCAAGCTTCCTCCGCCAGGCGTGGACTTTCAGGCGCCGGAATTGCTCAAGGCGTTGGTATCGGCGCACCGCTACTTGGCGGAACTGAAGGGTTGTGCTGCGAGCATTCCCAACCAGGCCATTCTGATCAACACCTTGGTCTTGCAGGAGGCCAAGGCCAGCTCGGAAGTGGAAAGCTATGTGACCACGCAGGATGAACTGTTCCGGGCCGATTTACACATTGCGGAATGGGTGTCGTCCGCGGCTAAGGAGGTTGCGCGCTACCGCGAGGGACTGGCGCATGGGTTTGAACGCATGCGTCAGCAGCAGGGAATTCTGAGCAATGGCACGCTGATCGCATTGTTTCAACTGCTCAAAAACAGCAGCGAGACTTTTCGCACTGGCGGCGGCACGGTGCTCAAGAATGAAAAAACCGGGGCCACCGTCTTCGTGCCGCCACAGGATGGCGCACAGGTGCAGGTTCATATGCAGGCGCTGGAGCGCTTCATCAACGATGACGCGGCGTGCGAACTGGACCCGATCATCAAAATGGCGCTGATTCACCACCAGTTCGAAAGCATCCACCCGTTCAGCGACGGCAATGGCCGGGTTGGGCGGATTCTGTGCGTGCTGTATCTGGTGCGCACGGGCTTGCTGGATACGCCATTGCTGTACCTGTCGCGCTACATCAACTGGCACAAGGGAGATTATTACCGCCTACTGCAAGCGGTGCGCGATGCGTCGGGCGATGCGGCCGCCCGTGCGACAAGTTGGCAGGCGTGGGTGCTGTTCATGCTGAACGCCGTAGGGCAGACCGCCCGGCAGGCCGTGCAACTGGTGGGCGGCATGCGCGATTTGATGGCCGAGACCAAGCGCCACCTGCGCACCAAGACGCCCAAGCTGTATTCACAGGATTTGCTCAACAATCTGTTCCGCCACCCCTATACGCGCATCGAATTCGTGCAGCGCGACCTGAGCATCACGCGGCAGACAGCCGCGCGCTATCTGCGCCAACTGGCGCAGGCGGGACTGGTGCAGGAGCATAGCCAGGGCAAGTATTTGTATTTCATCAATGTGCCGCTGGTGCAATTGCTGGCGCAAGGGGAGCAAGCATGACCTCGCCATGAATGGCGAGGTCAGCAGATTACCGCGTCGTCGCTAGCAGCCTATTTCTGCGCGACGCAGTCGACGTAGTAGCTGCCGTCGGCACCCTTGACCAAGCCGTGGATGTCGGTTTCGAAGCCGGGGAAGCGGGCGTTGAAGGCGCGGGCGAATTTCAGGTAGTTGCAGATCGTCGCGTTGAAGCGCTCGCCCGGAATCAGCAGCGGGATGCCCGGCGGATAAGGAGTAAGCAGTACAGCGGTGACGCGCCCTTCCAGCGCGTCGACCGGCACCCGCTCGATCTCGCGGTGCGCCATTTTGGCGAAGGCTTCGGCCGGGCGCATGGCCGGCACCATGTCCGATAGGTACATCTCGGTGGTCAGGCGGGCCACGTCGTTCTGCTTATACACGTCGTGGATCTGCGCGCACAGGTCGCGCAGGCCGACCCGCTCGTAGCGCGGATGCTTCTGCACGAACTCGGGCAGCACTTTCCACAACGGCTGGTTCTTGTCGTAGTCGTCCTTGAACTGCTGGAGTTCGGTCACCATCGTGTTCCAGCGGCCTTTGGTGATGCCGATGGTGAACATGATGAAGAAGCTGTACAGACCGCACTTCTCGACGATGATGCCGTGCTCGGCGAGGTACTTGGTGACGATGGCCGCCGGAATGCCGATGTCGTCGGCGAAATCGCCGCCGACGTCGAGGCCCGGGGTGATGATGGTGGCCTTGATCGGGTCGAGCATGTTGAAGCCGTCGGCCAGTTGGCCAAAGCCGTGCCAGCGGGCACCTGGCTTCAGCATCCAGGCGTCGCGCTCCTCGATGCCTTCCTCGGACAGGTCGTCCGGCCCCCAGACCTTGAACCACCAGTCGCTGCCCCACTCCTCATCGACCTTGCGCATGGCGCGGCGGAAGTTGAGGGCTTCGGCGATGGACTCCTCGACCAGCGCCGTGCCGCCCGGTTCCTCCATCATCGCCGCTGCCACGTCGCACGAGGCGATGATTGCGTATTGCGGCGAGGTCGAGGTGTGCATCAGGTAGGCCTCGTTGAAAATGTCGCGGTCGAGCTGGTTGCGCTCGGCATCCTGGACCAGGATTTGCGAAGCCTGGCTCAAGCCGGCCAGCAGTTTGTGCGTCGATTGCGTCGAGAACACCATCGATTCCCGGCAGCGCGGCCGGTCGGCGCCGATCGCGTGGTAGTCGCCGTAGAAGTCGTGGAAGGCGGCATGCGGCAGCCAGGCCTCGTCGAAGTGCAGAGTGTCGATCTTGCCGTCCAGTTCCGCCTTGATGTCCTCGACGTTGTACAGGATGCCGTCGTAGGTCGACTGGGTAATGGTCAGCACACGCGGCTTGGCGTTCTTGTCGGCGATGAAGGGATTGGCGGCGATCTTCTTCTGGATGCTTTCCCAGGCGAACTCGCGCTTCGGAATCGGGCCGATGATGCCGTAGTTGTTGCGGGTCGGCATCAGGAATACCGGGATTGCGCCGGTCATCATGATGGCGTGCAGGATCGATTTGTGGCAGTTACGGTCGACGACGACGATGTCGCCCGGGGCGACGGTCGAGTGCCAGACGATCTTGTTCGAGGTCGAGGTGCCGTTGGTGACGAAATACAGGTGGTCGGCGTTGAAGATGCGCGCCGCGTTCCGCTCGGAGGCGGCAACCGGACCGGTGTGGTCGAGTAGTTGACCGAGTTCCTCGACGGCGTTGCAAACATCGGCGCGCAGCATGTTTTCGCCGAAGAACTGGTGGAACATCTGGCCGACCGGCGACTTCAGGAAAGCGACGCCGCCCGAATGGCCAGGGCAGTGCCAGGAATAGGAGCCATCGGCAGCGTAATGAGTCAGCGCCCGGAAAAAGGGCGGTGGCAGCGAATCAACGTAAGCCCTCGCTTCACGCTTGATGTTGCGGGCGATGAACTCCGGCGTGTCCTCGTGCATATGGATGAAGCCGTGCAGCTCGCGCAGGATGTCGTTCGGGATGTGGCGGCTGGTGCGCGTCTCGCCGTGCAGGAAGATCGGGATCTCGGCGTTCTTGTGGCGGATTTCGCCGACGAAGGCACGCAGTTCGGCCAATGTCTCCTCCGGCTCCAGAGCCAGTTCCTCGTCGTCGATCGACAGAATGAAGGCCGAGGCCCGGCTCTGCTGCTGGGCGAAGGAGGTCAGATCACCGTAGCTGGTAACGCCGACCACTTCCATACCCTCCTTCTCGATGGCCGCGGCCAGGGCGCGGATGCCGAGACCGGAAGCGTTCTCCGAGCGGAAATCTTCGTCGATGATGATGATCGGAAAGTGGAAACGCATGGCGTCACTCCTCAAAAGACAGCGACCCGCCGTAGCGGGTCAAAAAAAGATGGCTTCGCGGTAAGGGCGGATCAGATTTTCGGCAGCGTGACGCCATGCTGCCCTTGGTACTTGCCGCCGCGGTCCTTGTACGAGGTCTCGCAGATTTCGTCGGACTCGAAGAACAAGACCTGGGCGCAGCCCTCGCCAGCGTAGATTTTGGCCGGCAGCGGCGTCGTGTTGGAGAACTCGAGCGTCACGTAGCCTTCCCATTCCGGCTCGAAGGGGGTGACATTGACGATGATGCCGCAGCGGGCATAGGTCGATTTGCCAAGACAGACGGTCAGCACCGAGCGCGGAATGCGGAAGTATTCGACGGTACGGGCCAGCGCGAAGGAATTGGGCGGAATGATGCAGACATCGGACTCGACCTCGACGAAAGACTTGGGATCGAAGGCTTTGGGATCGACCACGGTCGAGTTGATGTTGGTGAACACCTTGAATTCGCGGGCACAACGAATGTCGTAGCCGTAGCTTGAGGTGCCGTAGGAGACGATCTTGCGGCCGTCGACCTCGCGCACCAGCGCCGGCTCGAACGGCTCGATCATGCCGTGCTCTGCCGCCATGCGGCGTATCCACTTATCCGATTTGATAGCCATTTGTTCGCGTCCGTGCGGCAAAAAACAAAGGCGGGATTCTACCCGCCTTTAGTCCATTGCATAGGCAAAAACTCAGGTGTTCTGGACCACGATGTTGGGGAATTTCGAGCTCATGTCCTTGGCCCTCTCGCCGATCTTGACCGCGACGCGGCGGGCGATGGCGCGATAGATCTCGGCGCTGCGCGAGTCCGGGGCACCGACCACGGTCGGCTTGCCGCCATCGGCCATCTCGCGGATCGCCCGTTCGAGCGGCAGGCTGCCAAGGAATTCGACGTCGTAGTCGGCCCCCATCTTCTCGCCGCCGCCGCTGCCGAAGATGTGCTCCTCGTGGCCGCACTGCGAGCAGATGTGAATGCTCATATTCTCGACGATGCCGAGGATCGGGACATTGACCTTCTCGAACATTTTCAGGCCCTTGCGGGCGTCGATCAGGGCGATGTCCTGCGGCGTGGTGACGATGACCGCGCCGGTCACCGGCACTTTCTGGGCCAGCGACAACTGGATGTCGCCCGTCCCCGGCGGCATGTCCACGATCAGGTAATCGAGGTCGCGCCAGTTGGTCTGGCCGAGCAACTGATCGAGCGCCTGGACGACCATCGGGCCACGCCAGACCATCGGTGTTTCGGCATCGACCATGAAGCCGATCGACATCGCCTGCAAACCGTGCGCTTCCAGCGGCTCGATGCTCGTACCGTCGCGCGATTCCGGCTGCTGGCCGGCCAGACCAAGCATCTGCGGCTGCGACGGGCCGTAAATGTCGGCATCGAGAATGCCGACGCTGGCGCCTTCCTGA
>JAISPT010000045.1 GCA_031274715.1 Azonexus sp.
CACGAGACGGTCACGTTCTGGCCGTCGCGGATGCTGCTGGTCGCATTGCCGCAGCCGACCACGGCGGCCACGCCCAGTTCACGGGCGATGATGGCCGCATGACAGGTACGGCCACCGCGGTTGGTGACAATGGCCGCGGCGCGTTTCATGACCGGTTCCCAATCCGGATCGGTCATGTCGGCCACCAGCACATCGCCGGCCTGCACCCGGGCCATCTCGCTGACATCGCGAATGACGCGCGCGGGACCTGAGCCGATGCGCTGGCCGATGCTGCGGCCGGAAGTCAGCACCCGTGAGGGCGTGGCTTTCAGCCGGAAGCGCTGCAGGGTGCGCCCGGCGCGGCTTTGCACGGTTTCCGGCCGGGCCTGGAGGATGTAAATCGTGCCGGTGGCGCCGTCCTTGCCCCACTCGATGTCCATCGGGCGACCAGAATGCTGTTCGATAATTTGGGCATAGCGGGCCAGTTCCATGACTTCCTCGTCATTGATCGAGAACTGGTGGCGCAGACTTTCCTCGACATCCTCGGTGATCGTCGACTTGCCAGCCACCTTCTCGGCAGCGAAGGTCATCTTGATCATCTTCGAGCCAAGGTTGCGGCGCACGACGGCCTTCTTGCCGGCGGCCAGCGTCGGCTTGTGCACGTAGAACTCATCTGGGTTGACGGCGCCCTGCACTACCGTCTCGCCCAGGCCATAGCCGGAGGTGACGAATACCGCGTCACGGAAGCCGGATTCGGTATCCAGCGTAAACATCACACCAGCAGCCCCCTTGTCGGAACGAACCATGCGCTGAATGCCGGCCGACAGCGCGACGTCGGCATGGATAAAACCCTTGTGCACGCGATAGGAAATGGCGCGGTCGTTGTACAGCGAGGCGAACACTTCCTTAATCGCGTGCATGATGTTTTCCAGGCCGACGATGTTGAGGAAGGTTTCCTGCTGGCCGGCAAAGGAAGCGTCGGGCAGGTCTTCGGCGGTGGCCGAGGAGCGGACGGCGAAGGACATGCCGGCCGAGGAGTCGGCGACCAGGCGCTGGTACTGCTCGGTGATGGCAATGGTCAGTTCCATCGGGAACGGCGTGTCGAGTACCCACTGGCGAATCTCGGCGCCGGCCCGGGCCAGGGCATTGACATCGTCGACATCGAGCGCGTCGAGGGTGGCGTTGATTTTCTCGTCGAGGCCGGACTGGGCCAGGAAAATACGATAGGCGTGCGCCGTGGTGGCGAAGCCACCCGGGACACGCACGCCGGTGTCGGCCAGTTGACTGATCATTTCGCCGAGCGAGGCGTTCTTGCCGCCGACCTGTTCGACATCGGTCATGCGCAGCTTCTCAAAGGGAATAACCAGGGGCTCCATGCGGATTCCTTTCAGTGGGGTCAAATTAAAAATCAAACGGATGTGGAAGGTGAAAATTCGGTGGTCTCGCGTCGGACGGCGGCATGCAGCGACTGGGCCAACGTCTCGCGGACGAAATCGATGTGTGTCTCGGCGGCGCTACGGGCCACCTGCGGCTTACGCTCGACAATGGCCTTGTAGATCGCCCCGTACTGGTTCATCAGCAGCGCATTGGCGGCCGGGATGGCCTTCAGTTCGCCAAGGTTGAGACGGATGTTGTCGTGCATCAAGCGCAGCAGTGCCGTCGATAGGTGGCCGAGCAATGCGTTGTGGGCGGCATCGCTGATGGCTTGGTGGAAGGCGATGTCGGCCGCCGAGCGCTGTTCCGCGTCGTCGCTTTCGAAAGCGTTGCGCAGCTCGGCGAAAGCCCTCTCCAGGCGTTGCCGGTCGGCCTCGGTGGCCCGCTCGGCGGCCCAGGCGGCGGCTTGGCCTTCGAGCATATGGCGGAATTCGAGCATGTCCTCGCGCAGCTCCGGGTGGCTGCCGAGCATGTCGCGCCAGGGATCGAAGAAAGACGAATCGAGGCTATCGGTAATATAGGTGCCGCCGCCCTGGCGGCTCTGCACCATGCCTTTCGAGGCCAGCTTCTGGATCGCCTCGCGTAAGCTCGGGCGCGACACGCCGAACTCGGCGGCCAGCTCGCGCTCCGGCGGTAACCGGTCGCCCGGTTTCAGCGAGCTTTCGAGGATGCGACGCTCCAGCGATGCCGCAACGGCATCGGATAGTCGCGGAACCCGCAGCTTGTTTGCCATAGGTAAGACCAATTTGATTGGTAAGACCAGAATATTTTAGCCAACGCCCAAGCAAGCCGCAAGCATCAGGATGGCGCAGTAGCGGTTAGAATCGGCGGCCTCAGCCTTTCCGTTCCGCCTGAACCATGCCCAATCCGATCAAACGCACCGTCTTCTTCATCTCCGACGGTACCGGCCTGACTGTCGAGGCACTCGGTCATAGCCTGCTGACGCAATTCGAAGATATTGAGTTCAAGCAAATCCGCATTCCCTTCCTCGACAGCATCGAGCAAGCCCAGGATGCAGTGTCCCGCATCAACGCCCAGGGCGAGGCTGACGGCATGCGATCGGTCGTGTTCACGACACTGGTCGATCAGTCGCTGGCGGCGATTGTCCACCAGGCCGATGCCTTCTGTTTGTCCTACTTCGACACCTACCTGGCACCGCTGGAGGCCGAGCTGGGCGTCAAATCCAGCCACACCGTCGGCCGCTCGCACGGCACGGCCGACAGTTCCGATTACAAGAAGCGCATCGAGGCCATCAATTACACGCTGGCCCACGATGATGGCATCACTGACCGCGATCTCGAAGAGGCGGACGTGATCCTGGTCGCCGTATCGCGCTGCGGCAAGACCCCGACCTCGCTGTACTTGGCCATGCAGTTCGGCTTGAAAGCCGCCAATTTTCCGCTGATTCCCGAGGATTTCGATCGCGGCCGTCTGCCCGGCACGCTGGAACGGCACCGCAGCAAGCTGTTCGGCCTGACCATCCAGCCTGCGCGCCTGCACCAGATCCGCGAAGAGCGGCGCGCCGGTAGCAAGTATGCCTCCTTGCCCAACTGCCGTTTCGAGATCGCCGAGGCCGAGAAGATGATGCGCCGCGAAGGCATCCGCTGGCTGGATTCGTCTACCAAGTCGATCGAGGAAATCTCGACCACCATCCTGCAGGAACTGAAGCTGCGCTAAACCGCCTGTTTGCGGCGTACAGCCTCGAACAAGCAGACGGCGGCGGCGGCCGCGACATTGAGCGACTCGACGGCGCCTGGCATCGGGATGCGGATGCGCAGCCCGGCCTGCTCGATCAGTTCTTGCCGCACCCCCTGCCCCTCGGCGCCAAATACCCAGGCCAGCGGCCCAGCCCAGTGCGCCGCATAGAGCGAGGTGGCGCCGTCGAGGCAAGTGACGGCGGAGGTACCACGATAGGCGGCAAGAAAGGCCGGGAGATCGGCCTCCTCGTAGACGGCCAGGACAAAATGAGCGCCCTGCCCGGCGCGCAACACTTTCGGCGACCATACCGCGGCGCAGCCCGGCGACAGCAATACCTGCCGGATTCCGGCTGCCGCCGCAGTACGCAGCAAGGCACCGACATTGCCGGGATCCTGCACACCATCGAGCAACACCACATCAGCATCCGCTTGCGGCATACCTGCTGTGGCAGGCAGCGGCACCACCGCCAGTAGGCCGCTCGGCGTCTCGACCAGGCCGAGATCGCGCAACAAACCGTCGGCCAGCACGGCTACCTCCCGGCCGCCGACGAAATCGCCGATCTCGCCGCCACCGATCGCCGACTCAGCTGCCACCAACGTTTCCACCGGGCCATGTACCGCTTCATAGGCGGCGACCAAATGGACGCCATCGAGCAGTGTCCGGCCACTCTTGCGCCGCTCGCGCCCCGATTCGGCAAGGCGCTTGAGCTGCTTGAAGAAAGCGTTGTCGCGTGAGCGGATCAGTTTCACAGCAAGGCCAACTGTTCCGCCACCGGCCCGAAGCTGCGCCGATGCACCGGCGAGGCGCCGTGGACCTCCAACGCCGCGCGGTGCGCCGCTGTCGGGTAGCCCATGTGGCGGTCGAAACCGTATTGCGGATAGGCGGCGTGCAAGGCCAGCATGCCGGTGTCGCGCACGGTTTTGGCGAGAATCGAGGCGGCGGCGATCGAGGCGATCTTGCCATCGCCCTTGACCACCGCTTCGGCGGGAATCGGCAGCTTCGGGCAACGGTTACCGTCGACCAGCGCCCGCTCCGGCGTCACGGCCAGGCCGGCGACGGCCCGCTGCATGGCCAACAGCGTGGCATGCAGGATATTGAGTCGGTCGATTTCCTCGACGCTGGCCTCGGCTACCGCCCAGGCGATAGCCCGCTCGTGGATCAGCACCGCCAGTTCACTACGCTTCTTCTCGCTCAGTTTCTTGGAGTCGTCGAGGCCGGAAATCGGTCGCGCCGTGTCGAGGATCACCGCCGCCGCTACCACCGGTCCGGCCAGCGGCCCGCGTCCGGCTTCGTCGATGCCGCAGACGAGGCCGGGGGGGATGATCAATCCAGACATTCGATGACCGCCTGGGCGGCCTTCTCCGCCGTGTTCTGGCGCAGTTGCAGATGGATGTCGGTGAAGGCATCGGCCACGGCGCGTGCGTTCTCCTTGTCCTCATATAGCTTGACCAGGGCGGCCGCCAGATTTTCCGGCGTGGCGTCGTCCTGAAGAATTTCCGGCACCACCTCGCGGCCGGCCAGGATGTTGGGTAGGCCGACGAAGGGCTGGTAGGCCATGCGTTTCATGATCCAGTAGGAAGCGCCGGCTATCTTGTAGGTAATGACCATCGGCCGCTTGAGCAGTGCCGCTTCCAGTGTTGCCGTGCCGCTGGCGACCAGCGATACGTCGGCGGCACCAAGGGCATCCTGGGCGTGGCCGAACAACAGGCGGAAAGGCAAATCGGCTGCCTGCTGGCGATAGATCGCCGCCTCGAATTGCAGGCGCGTCTCGCGCGTCGCCAAGGGCACCACAAACAGCGCCTCGGGCAGGTGTTCACGGACCCGCTTGGCAGTCTGCACGAAAACGTCGGCCATCATCGCCAGCTCGCCCTGGCGGCTGCCCGGCAGCAGCGCGAACACCGGCGCCTCGCGGGCGATCTGCAAGGCTTCGCGCACGGCTGATTTGCTGGTTTGCAGCGGAACGATGTCGGCCAGCGGATGACCGACGTAGGTGACCGGGATTCCCGCTTTCTGGTACAGCGGCGGCTCCATCGGAAACAGTGCCAGCACGCGGTTGACGGCCTTGCCGATCTTCTTGATCCGACCGCCGCGCCAAGCCCAGATCGACGGGCTGACATAGTGGATGGTCTTGACGCCGGCAGCCTTCAGGTCGGCTTCGAGTCCCAGATTGAAGTCAGGAGCGTCGACGCCAATGAAGATATCGGGACGTAGGTCGAGCAGGCGTTTTTTCAGGCGTCGGCGGATGCCGGCGATCTCCCGGTAATTGCGCAACGCATCGACGTAACCCATGACCGCCAGCTTCTCCAGCGGCCACCAGGCATCAAATCCCTGCGCCTGCATTTTCGGGCCACCGATGCCGAAGAACACGGCCTCCGGCAAGCGCTGCTTGAGCGCCGCGATCAGGTGGCTGGCCAGCAGGTCGCCGGAGGCTTCCCCGGCCACCATGGCAATCCGTACAGCTTTGCCCATGTCAGCGAATGATGCCGCGCCGCGAAACTTCGAGGAAATCGACGAAACGCTGCACGTCCGGCTGCGTCTTCGCGTCCTCGGCGAGTTTCTGCCTGGCTTCCTCAAGCAGCAGGCCCGACTTGTACAGCGTCCGATAGGCACGCTTCAGGGCCGTCAGCGAATCGGCAGTGAAACCGCGGCGCTTCAGCCCCTCGACGTTGATGCCGTAGGGCTGGGCGGTGTTGCCCGCCGCCATCAGGTAGGGCGGCACATCTTGCAACACGACGGTACCGACCGCAGTCATGACGTGAGCGCCAACCCGGCAGAACTGGTGAACGCCGGTATAGCCGCCGAGAATGGCCCAGTCCTCGACGACGACGTGGCCGGCCAGTTGGGCGTTGTTGGCGAAAGTGGTCTTGTTGCCGACCTGGCAGTCATGGGCGATGTGGACATAGGCCATGATCCAGTTGTCGTCGCCGATGCGGGTGGCGCCGGCATCCTGAACCGTACCCAGATTGAAGGTGCAGAACTCGCGAATGGTGTTGCGGTCGCCGATTTCCAGGCGGGTCGGCTCGCCGCCGTATTTTTTGTCTTGCGGCGCTTCGCCCAGCGAGCTGAACTGGAAGATGCGGTTATCGCGCCCGATCCGGGTATGGCCGCTAATCACCACATGCGGCCCGATCACGGTGTTCTCGCCGATCTCGACATGTGGCCCGATGATGCAGTAGGGACCGATCTCGACGTTGGCGGCGATCCGTGCAGCCGGATCGACGATGGCGGTCGGATGGATCATGTCAGATATCCCGCTTGGCGCACATCAGCGTCGCTTCGGCGACAATCTGACCATCGACTCGGGCTTCGGCCTTGAATTTCCCGATGCCGCGCATCTGGCGCAGCATTTCGATGTGTAGGTGCAACTGGTCGCCCGGCATGACCGGCTTCTTGAAACGGCACTCGTCGATGCCGACGAAATAGAACAGCGAATGGGGGTCCGGCTTGGCTTCCATGGTCTTGAACGACAGGATGCCGGCAGCCTGGGCCAGCGCTTCCATGATCAGCACACCGGGCATCACCGGATGATGCGGAAAGTGACCGGCAAAATACGGCTCATTGATCGTGACGTTCTTATAGGCATGGATGGACTTGCCCGGCTCGATGGCGACGATCCGATCCACCAGCAGAAACGGGTAACGGTGCGGCAAGTGTTCAAGAATTTCATGAATATCCATTTAATCAACTCTCTATATTTGTTTCTTTAAGTTTTTTCTCAAGTTCAGATACGCGCTCGGCCAGCCGGGCCAGATGGCGAACATGCGCTGCGTTGTGCACCCAGCGGCTGTGCTCCTCGAGCGGGAACACACTGGTGTACCGCCCTGGCCGGGTGATGCTCTTCATCACCAGCGAGCCGCCGGAAATCACCGCGCCGGACGCGATACTGACATGCCCGGAAATCATCGCCGCACCGCCGAGGATTACGTTGTCCTGCAGGGTGACGCTGCCAGCCATGCCGACACTGCCGGCAATTACGCAATGGCGGCCGATGATGCAGTTATGGGCGATCTGAACTTGGTTGTCGATCTTGCTGCCATCACCGATCAGGGTGTCATCCAGCGCCCCGCGGTCGATGGTGGTATTGGCACCGATCTCGACGTCGTCACCGATAATGACCCGGCCGATCTGCGGAATCTTGACCCACTGCCCGTCATCCGGCGCAAAGCCGAAGCCGTCGGCGCCGATCACCGCACCGGCATGCAGAATACATCGCCGACCAATCTGACAACTGGCATAGACGGTCACATTGGGATATAGCACACTGCCGTCGCCGATCACAGCGCCATCGCCGATCACACAGCCGGGATGGATCACGACGCCCTCGCCCAACGCCACCCCGGTGCCGATGCTGACATGGGCGCCGATGTAGGCACTGGCCGGCACCGGCGATGCGCAGTCGGCCAAGGCATGGATGCCAGGAACCACGACCGCCGGCGGATTAAGCAACGCCGCTAAGCGTGCGTAATAGGCATAGGGATTCTTGCAGATAATGCGCGGCAGGCTGACCGCATCGGCGAATTCCGGCGCCAGGATGACCGCCGAGGCGCGTGTCGTCTGCAATTGGCCGCGGTACTTCAAGTTGGTGAGAAAGCCGATCTCGCCCGTGCCGGCTGAAGTCAGCGGGGCAATCTGGTGGATACGCGTTTGCGCGTCACCAAGCACATCGCCGCCCAGGCGGGCGGCGATGTCAGCCAGCGAGAGAACCACACCCGCCGGATCAGGCATTATCCTGAAAACCGTAGTTGGACGCGCCCGAGCAGGTCGTCATCGGGTGGGCTGGCAAGGCGCGACGACGCGGCAGGCTCATGCCTGCAAGGAGGAGTAACGCCGCCAGCGCGCCCGAGGGTGGCTTGATCGGGCGCGTAGCGGACTCACCCGAATGGTAGCGGTCATTGAAGCCCAGACAGTCAATGTTCATGCTGCTCTCGCAAAGATCACAAGCGGTCAACTGCGGTTTTCAGGATTATTTGCCTTCGGCAAGCGCTTTGATCACCTGGTCGGTGATGTCCAGACGCGGACTGACCCAGACCACGTCTTGCAGGATCAGGTCGAACTTGTCGGTCTCGGCGATCTGCTTGATGGCGCGATTGGCCTTCTCGATCACTGCGGCGTTTTCCTCGTTCTGGCGCAGGTTCAGGTCTTCACGGAACTCGCGCTGACGGCGCTGGAACTCGCGCGACAACTCGCCGAATTCCTTCTCCTTGGCGCGCCGGTCACTTTCCGCCATCGTCACCGAGTTTTTCTCCAGGTTCTCCTGTAACCCCTGCAATTGCTTGGCCATGCGCTGCAAATCCTGGTCACGCTTGGAGAACTCGCTTTCCAGCTTCTTGGCCGCCTTCTGGGCTGCCGGCGCATCGCGGAAAATGCGCTGGGTATTGACATAACCAACCTTCAACTCGGCGGCAACGGCACCGGTAACAAACAAAGCCGACAACAATCCGGCAACAACGAGAGACTTAGCTTTCAAGATGACACTCCTGAATCAAAAAGTAGTACCCAACTGGAACTGGAACAACTCGGTCTTGTCCCCTGTTTTCTTGTTGAGCGGTACGCCAAAGCTGAACTTGAGCGGACCGATCGGTGAAATCCACGCGGCCGATAGACCTGTCGAATAACGAAGGTCGCCCAGGTCGAGCTTCTGATCCTTGCCGTCCTGGTCCTTGCCATAGACCTGACCGGCATCGAAGAACCAGCCCAGGCGGACAGTCCGCTCCATCCCCGGCAAGGACCACAGCAGTTCGGCATTGGCCACGACCCGGCGGGTACCGCCCAGACGTTCGTTGTCGCTCGAATAGTCGACTGGACCGAGGCTGGAAGCCTTGTAGCCACGTACCGAATTGACGCCACCGGCATAGAAGTTCTTGTAGAACGGCATTTCGTCAGTATTGCCGTATGCGTTGGCATAACCCAGTTCGCCGTTCAGCATCAGGGTGAAGCGCTGGCTCAGCGGGAAGAAATGCTGCAACTGATAGGTCGCACGATAATACTGCAGATCGCCACCCGGCAGCGCAACCTCGATCCCCGCCCTCTGGTAGGTGCCCTTGGTCGGGAAGAAGAAGCTGTCCTTGCCGTCGCTGGTCCAGCTCAGGGTCAGCGGCAGGGTCAGGTTACTGTCCGATTTGGATCCGGGGTAGCCGACGAAATCACGGTAACGTTTCGGGCTGCTACTATCGACCGAGATGGACGTCGAATCGATGCCGAGGCCGATCCCGATCGACTCCTTCTCGCCGATCGGGAAACCGAAACGGATAGCGCCGCCGGTGGAAGCCGACTTGTAGTAGGCCAGTTCCGTGCTGCTGGTGTCGACCGTGCGGTGATAGACATCGAAGCCTTGGCTGACGCCGTCGATGGTGAAATAGGGATTGGTGTAGGACAGCACATAGGTCCGCTGCGACTTGGCTGAGTTGACCTGGATTCCCACATTGTTGCCGCTACCCATGAAATTGTCTTGGGTAATGGCGCCGGAGAGGATCAGCTTGTCGGTACTGGAGGTGCCGAGGCCGAGCATCAGGTTGCCGGTCGGCTTCTCGGTGACGTTCAGGTTGACGTCGACCTGGTCGGCTGTGCCGGGCACCGCCGGCGTCTCGACCGCCACATCGGTGAAATAACCGAGCCGGTCGATGCGTTCCTTGGATGTGGTGATGCGCTCCGCATCGTACCAACCGCCTTCCATCTGGCGGACCTCGCGGCGAACCACCTCATCGCGGGTCTTGGTGTTGCCGGTGACGTTGATGCGCCGGACATAGACCCGCTTGCCGGCATCGACAAAAATAGTGAACGCCACCTGACGCTTGTCCTTGTCGACCTCGGGCACCGCGTTGACGTTGGCGAAGGCATAGCCCTCCTTGCCGAGACGTTCGCCGATCGCCTTGGTGGAATTGTTCAACTGCTCGCGCGAGAAAATGTCGCCTGGCCTGACCGTCACCAGCTTTTTCAGCTCTTCCTCGGGCACCGAGAAATCACCGGCCAGCTTGACCGACGACACCTGATAACGCTCGCCTTCGTTGATGTTGAGAGTGATGAACACATCCTGCTTGTTGGGCGAAATGGAAACCTGCGTCGATTCGACGGCGAACTCCAGAAAACCCTGGTTCATGTAGAAGGATTTCAGCTTTTCCAAGTCGGCCGCCAGTTTCTGGCGGGAATACTGGTCGTTCTTGGTGTACCAAGTGATCCAGCCCGGCGTTGTCAGCTCGAACAGGCCGAGCAGCGTCTTCTCGGTGAAGGCGTTGTTGCCGACGATGTTGATCTGCTTGATCTTGGCCGCTTCGCCTTCGTCGATGTTGAAATTGATGCCGACCCGGTTGCGTTCCAGTGGTGTCACCGTGGTGGTGATGTTCGCCGCATACTTGCCGCGCGACAGGTATTGTCGCTTGAGTTCCTGCTCGGCCTTGTCGAGCAGCGCCCGATCGAAGATGCGCCCTTCGCCGATGCCGGTTTCCTTGAGCGCCTTGATGATGGCGTCCTTCTCGAACTCCTTCATGCCGACGAAGTCGATCCGGGCAATCGCCGGCCGCTCCTGGACGACGACGACCATCACATCGTTTTCCACCTCAATGCGGACGTCCTTGAAGAAGCCGGTGGCGAACAAGGCCTTGATCGACTGGGCCGACTTTTCCTCCGTCAGCATGTCACCGACCTTGACTGGCAGGTAACTGAAAACCGTGCCGGCTTCCGTACGCTGTATGCCTTCGACGCGGATATCTTTGACGGCGAAAGGTTCAAATGCCCATGCCGGAACGGCAAACAGGCTGGCAACCAAGGCGGACAGCAGGGATCGATTCATTATTCAGCCCGAGAACAGGCGGTTCAAATCATTAAAAAAAGCGAAAGCCATCAGGGCGAACAACAGGGAAATCCCGATCTGCTGGGCAATCCCCATAGCGCGCTCGGAGAGCGGCTTGCGCCTGACGACTTCGAGCGCATGATACATCAAATGCCCGCCATCCAGCACCGGAATGGGCAGCAGGTTGAGGACGCCGAGACTGATGCTGACCAAAGCCATGAACTTGACATAGTAATCGAGGCCGAGCTTGGCCGACTGCCCGGCATAGTCGGCGATGGTCACCGGCCCGGAGAGATTTTTCCACGATACTTCGCCGGTCAGCATGCGTCCCAGCATGACCAGGCTGAATACCGATTTATCCCAGGTTTCACCGAATGCCTTGCGCCCGGCTTCGACAAAACCGTAGCGGACAAAGCTGCGGACCTCGCGCTGCGCCCCTTCGCCGTCTGCCACCGCCACACCGATTCTCCCTACCCGCAGGCCGCGCTCGGTCACGGTCTCCGGAATGACCTCGACGGCCATAGTCCGGCCGTCGCGCACGAATTCGACACGTACCGGCCGATCGGCCGCTTCGCGGATATGCAGAACCAACTCATGCCACAGGGCGATCGGCCGACCATCGAGCGCCAGCACATGATCGCCCGGCAACAGGCCGGCCCGGGCCGCCGGCCCGTCCTCCACCATTCGCCCGATGACCGCCGGTAGTTGCGGGCGGAAAAAGACAACGCCCAGGCGCTCCAGGGCATCCCCTTCCCAGCCCTGTTCTCCGGCGGCGGCGAGGTACAGGCGCCGCACCGCGATTTCGCCCCGTTCGTTGACGATCTCTAGGTCGGCACTCGCATGGTTAACGGCAGTTCGCAGCAACAGCCAGCGCAGATCGTTCCAGGTCGCCACCGGCTGTCCGTCAACACTGCGCACCTGTTCGCCGTTGACGATGGCCGCCAAGGCCGCCGGCGTGCCGTTTGGCGGCGTCCCGAGAATCGGCAGCAATTCGTTGCTGCCATGCATGAAGACGCCCCAGTAGAGGATGATGGCCAGCAGGAAATTGGCGGCCGGCCCAGCGGCGACGATCAGGCTGCGCCGCCCGACCGACTGGCGGTTGAAGGCCCGATGAGCTTCTTCCGGCGCCACATCACCTTCGCGCTCGTCGAGCATCTTGACGTAGCCACCGAGCGGAAAGACGCTGATCGCCCATTCGGTGCCATCGCGTCCCAGTTGCTTGCGCCAGATCGTCCGGCCAAAGCCGATGGAGAAGCGCAGCACCTTGACGCCGCATAGGCGCGCCACAACGTAATGGCCATATTCATGGACCACAATCAGGACACCGAGGACCACCGCGAAGGCGGCCAGATAGAACGGCAACTCGCTCACGCGAAACGTCGCTCCCGAATCATCTGCTCGGCGCAACGGCGAGCTGCTGCATCGGCCGCTAGGACATCGTCGAGGCTGCCTTCGGGACCAGCCGGAACGGCCTGCAACACCGCCTCGTTGAGGCGGGCAACGCCGAGGAAAGGCAAAGCCCGGTCGAGAAAGGCGGCCACCGCGACTTCGTTGGCGGCATTGAGGATGGCTGGCGCGGTACCGCCTTCGCGCAGCACGTCGTAAGCCAGTTGCAGACAGCGAAAACGCTCGAGATCGGGCGGCTGGAAATCGAGACGGCCGACCGTGAACAGATCCAGGGCCTCGACACCGGCTTCGATACGCTCGGGCCAGGCCATGGCATAGGCGATCGGGGTACGCATGTCGGGATTGCCCAACTGCGCCAGCACCGAACCATCATTGTACTGCACGGCCGAGTGCATCACGCTCTGCGGATGTACGATTACCTGGATCAATTCCGGCGCCGCATCGAAAATCCAGCGGGCCTCGATGACCTCCAGCCCCTTGTTCATCATCGTCGCCGAATCGACGGAAATCTTGCGTCCCATGACCCAGTTTGGATGCGCGCAGGCCTGCTCCGGCGTCACCTGCTGCAAATCGGCCAACGCCGTGTTGCGGAACGGGCCGCCGGAGGCCGTCAGCAGGATGCGGCGGACACCACAGGCCGCCAGCCCGCGCCCGAAATCGGCCGGCAGCGACTGGAAAATGGCGTTGTGCTCGCTGTCGACCGGCAATAGCGTGGCACCGTACTCGCGCACTGCGTGCATGAATAGCTCGCCGGCCATGACCAGCACTTCCTTATTGGCCAGCATCACCTTCTTGCCCGCTCGGGCGGCGGCCAGCGTCGGTTCCAGGCCAGCGGCGCCGACGATGGCGGCCATCACGGCATCGACTTCCGGTGCGCCCGACAGCTCAATCAGGGCCTCGACACCGAAGCGGACCTGCGTCGGCAAACCCGCCGCCCGACAACGTCCGGCCAGATCGGCGGCCAACGCCTGGTCACAGACAACGGCGAAGGCCGGCCGGAATTCCAGACACTGGGCGAACAATTTGTCGACCTGGCGGTGGGCGCACAGGGCGTAGGCACGATAGCGTTCGGGATGGCGGCGAATGATATCGAGCGTGCTGGTGCCGATCGAACCGGTCGAACCGAGCACGGTGATGTTCTGCTGACGCATCAGGTATCCCGCAGGAAAAACAGCCACAGTGCGGCGACGACGGGCAGCGTCGAGGTCAGGCTGTCGATGCGATCGAGCACGCCGCCGTGGCCGGGCAACACGTTGCTGCTGTCCTTGATGCCAGCGTTGCGCTTGAGCAACGACTCGAACAGATCGCCGACGATACTGACTGCGGTCAACACCAGCAGCACAACGATCCACAACGGTAGAGGCATCAGCGTGGCGAAGAAAAAATGACCAACCAGCAGCCCGTAGCACAGCACGCCGACCGCGGCACCATAGGCACCTTCCCGCGTTTTGCCCGGACTGATAGCCGGCGCCAGCTTGTTCCTACCGAAGCGGCGACCGGCGAAATAGGCAGCAATATCGGCCATCCAGACGATAGCGAAGACGGCGAGCAGGACGCCCGGCCCGAGCGCCCGCAACTGGACCATAGCCAGCCAGGTCGGTAACAGCACTACGGCCCCGACCAGCAGGCCGACGATGCCGCCGAGCGTCCATTTGCCGCGCAGCCAGAACGGCATGAGCAGGCCCCAGAACAACACCGAACACAAATAGAGGACCTGCACCCAAGGCTGGCCCGGAGCGAATCCAGCGGCGCCGATGGCGGCCGGATCGGCTAGGGACAGAGCGGCGCAAACGAGCGTGGTAAGAACACCGAGAACGATGCGCGCCAGCGCCTTCCAGCCGAGCAGCCCGCCCCACTCCCAGCCGGCAATGCCGATGAACAGGGCGACCAGCAGCGCCCAGGCGGACTGCGGCAACCAGAACAGGCTGGGCAGCAGCAATGCCATCAGGGCCAACGCCGTGATGACGCGCGTTCTAAGCATTGGGGGGTTCCGTCAACTGCTCGCTGGTCCGGCCGAAACGCCGCTCGCGCTTCTGGAAGGAGGCGATGGCCTTGTCAAACTCGGCGGTCGTGAAATCGGGCCACAGGGTAGGCGTGAAATAGAGTTCGGTATAGGCCAGTTGCCAGAGCAGGAAATTACTGATCCGCTCTTCGCCGCCGGTACGGATGAACAGATCGGGTTCCGGGGCAAAATGCATTGACAGGAAGGGCTCAAGATCGGCCTCGGTCCACGCTCCGAGCCGTTCCGGGGTAGCCTGCGCCAAGCGGTTGGCGGCCTGCATGATGTCCCAACGGCCGCCGTAGTTGGCGGCGATGGTCAGCGTCAGACGGCTGTTGCCGGCCGTTTTTTCCTCGGCGCGGTGGATCAGTTCCTGCAACTGCGGGCCAAAACGGGGCAGGTCGCCGACGACGCGCAAACGCACGCCGTTGCGCCCCAGCTTTTCGACCTCCTGCTCCAGGGCTTTGACGAACAGCTGCATCAACAGCGTGACCTCTTCTTGCGGCCGCCGCCAGTTTTCCGAGGAAAAGGCAAACAGCGTCAGGAAGCCGATGCCACGCTCGAGACAAGTACGAACCATCTCGCGCACCAGTTCGACGCCCTTGACGTGACCGGCGACGCGCGGCAGCAGGCGTTTCTTGGCCCAGCGTCCGTTGCCGTCCATGATTACGGCGACGTGACACGGCACGGCGACCGCCTCGGGCACCTGTCGCGTCGAACTGGAGAAAATCGCCATACCGCCGGAGATCAGCTGCGGACGGCGATCAGACCTGCATCAGCTCGGCCTCTTTGTGGGCGAGCATCTTGTCGACTTCGGCGATGTACTTGTCGGTCAGCTTCTGCATGTCGTCCTGGGCGCGGCGCTCGTCGTCCTCGGGAATTTCGCCCTTCTTCAGCGCATCCTTAAGGTGGGTGATGGCATCGCGGCGCAGGTTGCGGATCGCCACTTTGGCGCCCTCGCCTTCGTTCTTGACGACCTTGGTCATCTCGCGCCGACGCTCCTCGGTCAGGGCCGGCATCGGCACGCGAATCAACTCGCCCTGGGTGGCCGGATTGAGGCCGAGGTCAGAGTCGCGGATGGCCTTTTCGACCTTGGCGACCATGTTCTTTTCCCAAGGCTGGACACCCAGCGTGCGGGCATCGACCAGGGTGATGTTGGCGACCTGATTCACCGGCATCATGGAGCCGTAGTAATCGACCTGGACATGGTCGAGCAAGCCGATATGGGCACGGCCGGTACGAATCTTCAAGAGGTCGCTCTTTAGCGCCTCCAGGGATTTCTGCATCTTGTGTTCGGCGTTCTTCCTGATTTCGGCAATCATCCGTCGTCTCCCTCAGCAATAGACCAGCGTGCCTTCGTTTTCGCCGCAGACCACGCGTTTGAGCGCGCCGGCTTTGAAGATCGAGAACACGTTGATCGGCAGTTTCTGGTCGCGGCACAGCGCGAAGGCGGTCGCATCCATGACCGCCAGATTTTTTGCAATTGCTTCGTTGAAGCTGATCTTGTCGAAGCGGGTGGCGGCCGGGTCCTTCTTCGGATCGGCCGTGTAGATACCGTCGACCTTGGTCGCTTTGAGCACGATTTCGGCGCCGATTTCCGAGCCGCGCAAGGCTGCAGCGGTATCGGTGGTAAAGAAAGGGTTGCCGGTGCCGGCGCCAAAGATCACGATCTTGCCTTCTTCGAGATAGCGGATCGCCTTGCCGCGGATGTACGGCTCGACGACCTGCTCGATATTCAGGGCCGATTGCACGCGGGCATTCAGGCCACACTGACGCATCGCGTCGGACAGCGCCATGGCGTTCATCACCGTGGCCAGCATACCCATGTAATCCGCAGTGGCGCGATCCATCCCGGTGGCCGTGCCGGCCATGCCACGGAAGATGTTGCCACCACCGATCACGGCGCCGATTTCCACACCCAAATCGGCAACCGCCTTGATCTCTCGGCAAATCTCCGCGATGGTCTGCGGGTTGATGCCGTAGGCGTCGCTGCCCATCAGGGCCTCGCCGGAGAGCTTCAGGAGAATGCGCTTGTATTTGGGTGCGGTCATCGGCTTTTTCCTTGCAGATTACTTCTTGGCAGCGGCTGCAGCGGCCTGGGCGGCAACTTCGGCGGCGAAGTCGTCGACCTTCTTTTCGATGCCCTCGCCGACGACGAACAGCGTGAAGCCGGCGACGGAAGCACCCTTTTCCTTCAGCAACTGTTCGATAGTCTGCTTGCCGTCGGCGGCCTTGACGAAGACTTGGCCAAGCAGCGTAACTTCCTTCAGGTATTTCTGCACGGTCCCTTCGGCGATTTTTTCCAGCATCGCTTCCGGCTTGCCGGATTCGCGGGCTTTCTCAACAGCGACGCGGCGCTCGGTGTCGAGCAGTTCGGCCGACACACCGGACGCGTCCAGCGCCTTCGGCTTGGAGGCGGCGATGTGCATCGCCAGATCCTTGCCCAGTTGCTCGTCACCGCCGACCAGGTCGACGACGACACCGACCTTGGCGCCGCCGTGAATGTAGGAAACCAACTTGCCCTTGGCGGCAAAGCGGACGAAACGGCGGATCGACATGTTCTCGCCGATCTTGCCGACCAATGCGGTGCGGGTCGATTCGACGGTGCCCTCGCCCATCGGCAGCGCCGACAGCGCGGCAACGTCGGCCGGATTTTTGTCGGCAACCAGCTTGGCGCAGCCATTGGTCAGCGCGATGAAATCATCGTTCTTGGCGACGAAATCGGTTTCCGAGTTGACTTCGATGATCGCGCCGCTCTTGCCGTCGGCGGCAAGGCTGACTGCGACGATACCTTCGGCCGCGATACGGGAAGCGGCCTTCGAGGCCTTGTTGCCCAGTTTAACGCGGAGGATTTCCTCAGCCTTGGCCATATCCCCGTCGGCCTCGGTCAGGGCCTTCTTGCATTCCATCATCGGCGCATCGGTTTTGCCGCGCAGTTCGGCCACCATGCTTGCGGTAATTGCCGCCATATTTATTCTCCTGAGCTTATGAAACCGGCGGAGCCTGCCGGCTCCGCCGTCACCACTTTACTGTGCAGACTCTTCCTGAACTTCGACGAACTCGTCATCGCCAGCCGCGACGATTTCCTGGACGACATGGCTGCGACCTTCGAGGATGGCGTCGGCCACGCCGCGGGCGTACAACTGGATGGCGCGGGAAGAGTCATCGTTACCCGGGATGACGTAGGACACGCCGTCCGGGGAGTGGTTGGTATCGACCACACCGACGACCGGGATACCGAGCTTTTCGGCTTCGGTGATGGAGATCTTGTGGTAGCCGACGTCAATGACGAAGATGGCGTCCGGCAGGCCGGCCATGTCCTTGATGCCGCCGATGGATTTCTGCAGCTTCTCCAGCTCGCGACGGAAGGTCAGCGCCTCCTTCTTCGACATCTTTTCCAGTTCGCCAGCTTCGACAGCCAGTTCCATCTCCTTCAGGCGCTTGATCGAGGTCTTGACCGTCTTGAAGTTGGTCAGCATGCCGCCCAGCCAGCGCTGGTCGACGTACGGGGCGCCGGCGCGACGCGCTTCCTCGGCGATGATTTCACGGGCCTGGCGCTTGGTACCGACAAACAGGACGTTGCCGCGGTTGCTAGCCAGCTTCTTCACGAAAGACATGGCTTCGTTGTACTTGGCCAGGGTCTTTTCGAGGTTAACGATGTGAATTTTGTTGCGGGCGCCAAAGATGTACGGGGCCATCTTGGGCGACCAAAAACGGGTCTGGTGGCCGAAATGAACACCAGCCTCCAGCATTTCGCGCATGGTAACGGACATGTAAAACTCCTTAAGGGTTGAACCGCCACCCGCCGGAAACGCACGCCATTCTGTTGTTCTGGCGCACACCCTTAATCGGCGGATGTGTGGATTTCGCTGCCGACATCACGCCGACAACCGCCTTCCCGACCATGAGCGCCGAGAAAAGCCTTTCAATTGTAGCGTCTTCCCCGCCTGAGCGGAAGTTCAACGAGCATTTCGAGCGGGAAGAAGCAAGTCTGGCGGATCAGCGTACCGACCGCGGCGCCAGCAGCGCGATGCCGAGCAGCGTGAGCAAGATGCCGAGTAGGCGCGTAGCGCTCAGGGTATCCTCGAAGCCCGGTACTAGCAGCGCGCCGAGGTAGACGAGCGGATAACTGAGCCCGAGCAGCGGATAGGCGACACTGAGCGGCAATTCGCCGAGTGCACGCAGCCACAGCAGCATCGACGCCGCGTAGCAAGCGAGCCCGACCAACAGGGCGATCAGCGCCGCGCCATGCACCCCCAGCGTCGCCAGCGACTGCGCGGCGACGATTTCGTGCAGGTCAGTGGCGGCGCGCTTGAGCGCCAGTTGCGCGATGCTAACCAGTAGCACACTGGCCACGGCGTGCCCGAGACCCGGACGCAGGAAGCTGCGAACGCGTGGCACGTGGGCTCAGCTCCGGCCGATCAGGAATATCCCGACGCAGACCAGTAGCGCGCCGAGCCAGCCGCGTACCGGCAAACGCTCGCCGAACAGCCAGATTGCAGCGAGCGGTACCAGCAGATAATTAACGCCGAGCAGCGCATACGCCTTGCTCACCTCAAAGCTCGCCAGCACCACCAGCCACAGCACCATCGCGCCGGTCAGACACAGCAGCGCCAGCCAGAAATCGGACGCACGCAGATAAAACGACAACGCTGAACCATGCGCCGCCGCACGAAAACGCAATGCCGTACGCTTTTGCAGCAGTTGCCCGGCAACTGTCAGGATGATCGTCGCCGCGATGGCGAACCAAGGGTTCATGCCGCTACGCCACCCTGCACGGCTAGCCAACCCTCACGCCCCGCCAGTTTACCGCGCGCGAGCGTGCATTGCGGCAGTACGCCAAGATCGAGATCGCCGAGCGGCTGAAAGCAGATATTGCGTTCGCGCGCGAGATCGAGCAGTTCGGCAAAGCGCTGGCGCAGCGCGATGCCTTCGACTTCCGCGTGAATCGTGTAGACGTTGAGCCGCCCCGGAACCATGCGGTCGAGGATGCGGGCGTTGTAGTTGGCGTCGGTGACGCCGTCGCGGCCGATCATCTCGTCGTAGGTCGGCAATGTTACCGGAATCTGCGGCGTCAGCGCTTGGCCAGCGACGACAGGACGAAACGCAGCGGTGCCACGGCAGTCGCTGTTGTAGGCGAACGGGAATGCCTGCTTGGCGAGCAGCGTGGCTTCGTTGCTGCGCCAACCGGCGGTGGCTGAGCACTGCGGCGCACAGCCCAGGATATCCCCGAGTTTGTCGAAGCCAAGCTGGATATGCCGCGCCTGCGTTGCTTGTGAATAGCGATCGACGTGCATTTGCCAACTGTAGTGATCCCAAGCGTGCAGGCCGACTTCATGGCCAGCGTCGTACGGCAGCCGCACGCAATCGCGCAGACGGTCACCGATAATCGGGCCAGGCCACGCCGTGCCGCGCAGCAACACGTCCCAGCCGTACAGGCTGGCCGCCTTCGAGCGCAGCATCTTGGCGAAAAACGCCGGCCGCAGCATTCGCCACAGATGGCGGCCCATGTTGTCGGGGCCGACGCTCATGAAGAACGACGCACTTACCGAATGTTGAGCGAACAACTCGACCAGCGCCGGTACGCCGTCGCGCGTACCGCGCAAGGTATCGACGTCGACACGCAGGCCGACCGGCAGCGGCGCCTGCGCGGCGACGCTCAACGGTCAGCTTCCGTTTCGGTCAGCGCCGAGCGCAGGAAGAAGTCGAGTGTGGTCTCGATAGTGCGCTGCAGGGGCACGCTGGGCTGCCAGCCGAGATAACGGTTGGCGTTACGGATGCTCGGCCGCCGGAACTGCACGTCCTGATAGCCGTTGCCGTAATAGGAACTGCTCTCGATGACCTTGAAGCCGGCGAACGGCGGGAAGCGGTCACGCAGCGGATGCCGGTTGAAGGCATCGAGCAGCATTTCCGCCAGTTCGCGAATGCTCGCCTCGTTTTGCGGATTGCCGACGTTGATGATCTTGCCGTTGCACGCGTCCTTGTCATTCTCGATGATGCGGAACAGCGCGTCGATGCCGTCGGCGATATCGGTGAAGCAGCGGCGCTGCTCGCCGCCGTCGATCAGGCGGATCGGCGTGCCTTCGACCAGGTTCAGGATCAACTGCGTGATGGCGCGCGAGCTGCCGATGCGCGCCGAATCCAGGCTGTCGAGGCGCGGCCCCATCCAATTGAACGGGCGGAACAGCGTGAAGCGCAGGCCGCGATCGCCGTAAGCCCAGATGACGCGATCGAGCAATTGCTTGCTGGCGGAATAAATCCAGCGCTGTTTATTGATCGGCCCGAGCACCAGCGACGAGTTGTCCTCGTCGAACTCATCCTCCTGGCACATGCCGTATACCTCGGAGGTGGACGGGAAAATCACCCGTTTGTTGAAGCGCACGCAATCACGGATGATCTTGAGGTTTTCCTCGAAATCAAGCTCGAACACGCGTAGCGGATTGCGCGTGTATTCGATGGGCGTTGCAATGGCGACCAGCGGCAGCACGATGTCGCACTTGCTGATGTGATATTCGAGCCATTCGCGGTGGATGGTGATATCGCCTTCGAGGAAATGAAAGTGTGGCTGATCGAGCAGCCGCGAGATCGCCGTGTTGCTGCGATCCATGCCATACTCTTCGTATTTGCCGCTGGCCAGCAGGCGTTCGGTCAGATGATTGCCGATGAAACCATTGACGCCGAGGATCAGCAGCCGCTGGCGGCGCGGCGTTGGCGCCGCCATCGTGCCAAGGCGGATGCCGTCGACGAGATTGAGTTCGCGCGCCAGTTGCGGGCCGGACTGGCAGATGCCGCCATCAATCTGACCGACCCGGATGGTCAGCGCGCCCTGCCCGCAGGCCACAGTCAACGGCTGCGTCGACAGGATGGTTCCAGGCGCTCGGGCTGGTGCTGGCGCCGCGACGGCATCGGCCTCCCAGACGATGATCTTGCGGCTGCCGGCATAGGAAAATGCGCCGGGGAACGGTTGGGCGACAGCGCGCACCAGATTACGCACCGCTGTGGCGCTCTGGCTCCAATCGATTGCACCATCTTCCGGACACCGACGACCACAGTAATTACCCTTGTCAATATCCTGCACAGTACGCGGCGCGGCGCCGGCAGCGATGGCGGGCAGGCATTCGGCCAGCAGTTGCTGTGCTGCCGTCACTTGTTTGCGATGCACCTGCTGCACGTAATCGTCCGACTCGATGCGGACCTCGACCTGACCGACGATGTCGCCAGCATCGGCGCGCTCGACCATGTGATGCAGCGTGACGCCAGTGACCTGCTCGCCATTCAGCATCGCCCAGTTCAGCGGCGAGCGGCCACGGTAATGCGGCAGCAGCGAGCCGTGCAGGTTGAACGCGCCCTTGCGTGCTTGCGCCAGGATAGACGCCGGAATCAGCTCGCGGTAGTAGAACGAAAACATGAAATCGGGCGCCAGCGTGGCGATCTGTTTCTGCCACAGCGGATGGTCGATGGCATCCGGCACGTATGCTGGAATATCCAGCTCTGCACACAACCGTGCCACCGATTCGAAGAAAATATTCTCCTGAGGATTGTCACGGTGCGTGAATACAGCCACGATCTCGAAACCCGCCGCGCGCAGCGCGCGAATTCCGCTACAACCAAAATCATGATAGGCGAACACGATTGTTTTCATGTGTGAAGTCTCTCGCTAGCTCAGGGAAGGCGGGCAGTGTACTACGCAGCAGCAACCTGACAAACCACCACCGGAAAAATAAAGCAGAAACGCGCAAGAAACCGCTCCTGTTGTCGAGGACGGGGCAAGTTTCCGGTTGTTTCATGCCCGCTGCCGTGCGCGGCAGCCGGGAATTCGCTACACTGCCGCCGTTTTGATCGACGGACCCCGACCCCATGTCAGAAACATTCCTGCCCTTCTGCCGACCGCAGATCAGCCCCGATGACATCGCCGCAGTTACTGCGGTATTGAATTCCGGCTGGATCACCACCGGCGCCAAGACCGCTGCGCTCGAAGCCGCGTTCTGCGAGCTGACCGGCGCGCGCCACGCCGTGGCGATGGCATCGGCGACCGCCGCACTGCATCTTTATATGCTGGCAAAGGGAATCGGCCCAGGCGCGGAAGTGATCACGCCATCGCTGACCTGGGTATCGACGATCAACCTAATCACGCTGCTCGGCGCGCAGCCGGTGTACGTCGATGTCGACCGCGACAACCTGATGGCAACCGCCGACGCCATCGAGCGCGCGATCACACCGCGCACGAAACTGATCATCCCCGTCCATTTCGCCGGCGCACCGCTCGATCTCGATCCAATCCGCGCACTCGCCGCCGCGCGCGGCATCGCGCTGCTTGAGGACACCGCCCACGCACTCGGTACGCAGTACAAATCAATCCCGGTCGGGCGCGGCGCTGACAGCATTTTCTCGTTGCAGGCGATCAAGAATGTGACTGCCGCCGAGGGCGGCGTGCTCGTTACTGACGACGACGAACTTGCAGCCAAGCTGCGCCGGTTGCGCTTTCACGGCTTGGGCGTCGATGCCTACGACCGTGCGACGCAGGGGCGCAACCCGCAAGCCGAAGTGATCGAGCCCGGCTTCAAGTACAACCTGCCCGATATGTGCTCGGCGCTGGCTTTGAGCCAGTTGGCACGGCTCGACCGCATCAATGCGCGCCGCGCCGAACTCGCCGCGCATTACCACGAATTGCTGCGCGACCTGCCGCAAGTGCAACCGCTGATCGCCCCGGCGTGGCCGCATAAACACAGTTGGCATCTGTTCGTCGTGCGCGTGCCGGAGCGCGATACTTTCATCGAAGCGATGAAAGCCCAAGGCATCGGCTGCGGCATCCATTTCCGCGCCGTGCACCAGCAAAAATACTATCGCGAGTTACATGCAAAATCCGGTGCTCCCCTGCCCCTCGCACTGCCCAATACCGAGTGGAACTCGGCGCGCATCTGTTCGCTGCCGCTGTTCCCCGACATGGCCGATACCGATGCCGAGCGTGTCGTCCATACCATGCGCACTGTGCTCACAACAAGGTAATCTCATGCCACGTTCTCATCGTATTGAATTGCTGTCGATCGTCATTCCCGTCTACAACGAGCAGGACAACCTGCCGGCGCTGTTCGAGCGCTGCCGCGCCGTGGTCCAGCAACTCGGTCTGCCCGCTGAGATCATCCTCGTCGATGACGGCAGTCGCGATGACTCTGCCGAACTCATCCGCGCGGCGGCAGCCGACCCGCTGTTCGTCGGCGTCATCCTCAATCGCAACTACGGCCAGCACGCAGCGGTGATGGCGGGGTTTTCGCGGGCGCGCGGCGACCTGATCGTCACGCTCGACGCCGATCTGCAAAACCCGCCCGAGGAGATACCGAAGCTGATCCGCGCCGCCGAGGAAGGCTACGAGGTGGTCGGCACGGTGCGCCAGATGCGCCAGGACAGCCTGTTCCGCCGCCTCGCCTCGCGCGTCGTCAATGGTTTCGTGCGCCGCGCCACCGGGGTGCAGATGACAGATTACGGCTGCATGTTGCGCGCCTATCGCCGCCACATCGTCGACACCATGCTGCGCTGCGACGAACGCAGCACCTTCATCCCCATGCTGGCCAATTCGTTCGCCCGCCACACCACGGAGATCCCGGTTCGGCACGAGGAGCGCGCCGCCGGCGATTCGAAATACAGCGTGCTCAAGCTGATCAACCTGCAATTTGATCTGCTGACCGCGATGACGACCGCGCCGCTGCGCCTGTTGTCCTTTATCGGCGGCGCAATCGCGGCGGCCGGCACGCTGTTCGCGCTGCTGTTGCTGACGCTGCGCATCATTCACGGCGCGGCGTGGGGCGTGAACGGTGTCTTCCCGCTGTTCGCCATCCTGTTCATTTTTGTCGGCGCGCAATTCATGAGCTTCGGCCTGCTTGGCGAATATATCGGGCGCATCTATACCGACGTGCGGGCGCGTCCGCGCTTCATCATCGAGGAAATCATCGGTCAGGGTGTAGAACCAGGCGCCAGGATCGAGCCGCAAACAGGCGACGCCGCGAAACTTCACGCGCCATGAACGATTCCGCGTGCTGCCGCGACGCCGCCGCGATCCGTCGCGAGAGCTGGCTGCTCGGCGGCATCGGTCTGCTGCTGTTTATGGCAGGGCTGTGGCAGCAACCCTTCATCGGTTTCGAAAGCCGTTTCGCGGTATTCGCGCAGGAAATGCTGCGGCACGGCCCAAGCTGGTTCCCGACCACCTGGGGCGAACCCTACCCCGATTATCCGGTGACCGGCACGCTGTTGATCGCGCTCGGTTCGCTGCCATTCGGGGCCGTCACCCGCTTCAGCGCCGCATTGCCGACCGCGCTCGCCGCCGCGCTCAATCTGGTGATCCTGTACCGCCTGCTGGCGCCGCATTCCAAAGACTGGGCGCGGCTAGCGCTGTGCCTGCAAGTGATGACGGTGACCTTCCTTGCCGAGGCGCGCTCAATTTCGCTCGACCAGATGGTCGCGACACTCACGCTGTTGGCGTTCTACCTGGCATACACCGCCGATCGCACAGTGCAACCGCAACTGCGGCGCTGGCTGCCACTCGTGCTGATTCTCGGTTTCTGTGTGCGCGGCCCGCTCGGCATCGTGATTCCCGCCAGCGTCGTCATCAGCTACTACGCGCTGAGTTCGCAGTGGCGCACGCTGCTGCATTTCGCTATCAAGGCAGCATTGCTGCTGGCGCTGCTGTGGCTCGCCCTGCTCGCGCTCGCGTACTGGCAGCACGGCGCCGATTTCGTGCGAGAGGTAGTGCGCATGCAAGTCGCCGGTCGCCTCGAAGCGCAGGACGGGTCAAGGCCGTTTTACTATTTCACCAGTTCGTTCGGTAATTACGCGTCGAGCTATCCGCTGGCCGTGCTGACGCTGGTGCTGCTCGCGCGCCCGCTGCTGCGACAGCCGCGAAGCGCAGCGCTGCAACTTGTGCTCGCCCTCGCAGCGTCGGCGCTGCTGATACTGGCCGGTCTTTCCGTGCCGGAAACGAAAAAGGCACGCTATATCCTCGCGGCCACGCCAGCGCTGGCCGCACTCGCCGCCTATCCGTGGGCCGATGCCGGATCGCGTGAGCTGCGCTGGCTGCGCGCCGTGCTTGAAAGCCTGTTCGCCGTATTGCCGCTGCTGCTGATCGCAGCGCTCGTCGTCATCCATCGCCGCGGCGAATATCAGGATCTGTCACTGATCGTTCCTTGCGCTGTCCTCGCCGCGTTGCAGATTGCCCTTCTGATCGCGCGCGTCAAGATAGAAGCGCCGCGGCGCGGCGCCATCTATGCTGGCATCGCCGCGCTCGCGCTGTGGAGCGCCGCGGTGCTCGTCGTCGAACCCGTGACATTACGCAAACAGGACAGCTCGCATTTCGTCGCAACAGTAGAAGCACAGCGGCGCATGCAGCCGGGTACGCTCGCGTTGTTCGGCATGACGCGCGACGGCACAGCAATCAAATACCTCGTCAATGCCGATGCCGACCTCGAACCGCAATTCCCGCGCGATGCCGACGCCATCGCCGCGCTGCCAAGGCCCGCTTATGTCGTGATCGACGCGAGCGCCGCCAAAGCATTGCCGGAATCCGCGCTGCTGGCCGCGACCCGTGTCGCCAGCGGGCAATTCAATGGCGATTCGTTCCTCGCGTTCTATCTACCGTAGCAACCGGGAGGAAATTCTCTTGCGTCCCTTCATTGCCGTACTACGTAAACATCCCTATGTTGTCCTGTTGCTGTTCGGCGCTGTGTTGCTGCTTGCCGGCGTCGACCGCTATTCGCTGCTAGGCTCCACCGAACCGCGCGAAGCCGGCATCGCCGCCGCGATGCTGCAAGACCAGCAATACGTCGTGCCGCATCTGAACGACCAACCATTTCTCGAAAAACCGCCGCTCAGCTACTGGCTGCAATCGGCATCGATGCGGATCGGCGGCACCACGCCGCTCGCCGCGCGACTGCCGTCGATTCTGGCCGCGCTCGCCTGTGTCTGGTTGCTGTTTGCTTGTGCCCGACGCACCACTGGCAACGAGCGCGCCGCGTGGGTCGCGACCCTCGCGCTGCTGACGATGGCGTCATTCTGGACGAATGCACGCACTGCCGGGCAGGACCTACTGCTCACGCTCGGCATCGCACTCGCTCTGTTCGGATTTTATTGCACGCGCGAAAACCCGCCAACGCGCTGGGGTTGGCCCATGTACACAGCGGGCATCGCGGTCGCCACACTCAGTAAAGGCGTAGTCGGTCTTGCCATACCGGGCATCGTCATCTTCGCGTTCCTGCTGTTCGAGACGCTGTGGCTTGAGCGCCGCTTCAAACTGCGCGCCTGGCTACTGCCCGGTGCTTTCGCGCTGCTCGGGCTGATGCCATTCGCGCTGTGGCTGTTCGCCCTCTATGATCGCGCGGGCCCTGACGCCGTGCGCGAAATTCTGCTGTCGAACAGCATCGACCGTTTCGCCGGCAGTTACCAGCGCGGCGCACACGACGAGCCGTTTTACTACTACCTGCTGAAATTGCCCGAAACCTTCGCACCGTGGAATCTGCTGCTCGGCTATCTGCTGTGGCGTTGTCGACGTGAGTTGTTGCGCGACTGGCGTTTCGTCTTTGGCCTGTGCTGGCTGCTCGCGCCCTACCTGCTGCTATCGGTCTCGGCAGGCAAGCGGCCCACCTATCTGCTCGCCCTCTATCCAGCCGCGGCGCTACTGATCGCGCTCGGCATGGATTACTGGCTACGCGGTGCGAACCCGCCATCGCGCATGCTGACGCGGCTGTACACGCCGCTGCTAGCGCTGCTACTGGCGCTCTACATCGGCTATGGTGGCTTCGTGCTACCGCGCGCGCAGCAAAAGGATTCGCCGGAGGAAGTATTTACGCACCTGCGCAACCACGAACAGGATGGTCACACGCTGATTCTGTTCAAACCGCTCGAACGCATTTCCGGCGCAGCGCGCTTCTACCTCCTGCACCCGGTGCGCAGCATCGACGAGGCGCAACCCTTGCTCGACGCGCTACGTGCCAATCCAGCGGCAATCGCGCTGGTCGGTGCGGACGACCTCGCTGACCTGCACGGCTACCGCACACTGGAAAATTTCCAGGATCAGAAACGTAAGTACGCGATTATCGCTACCGATACGAACACCCGCTGATGTGACTGCCAGGTGCCCTGATGCCGTTGGTGCCTGTCGACTAATTTTACAATTTGTGCTAGCACCATCGGAGGATGGGGCACATCTTTCCTTTTAATCAAAAAGATACAAAAAACGGCCCGCATTTTGCTTGGTAAGTTGATACAACAACAGACGATCAACATTCATATTGGTTTGAATGTGCTTGGGCGATAACCAATAACTCGCTCGAAAAGGATAGACGATGAAATTTAAATCTGTATTGATCGTGATGGCCTTGGCTTGGGTAATCGCTGCGCCGGCGTCAGCAGAGGTTGTATTTGCAACGACCAATGGTAATGCTGCGTCCGGGGACGTACTGGCCGACAGCAGCATTTACGACTTTGGCTTCAACAGCACCCATACGATTTGGACCTTCGATGCCCCTTCCGACCAAGGGTTCTCCAATCTTTGGGTCCGTTTCAACAAAGGTAGCCCCGTGGACATTACGGTAACTTTGGCGGATGGCTCTACTGTTAACCAAATATTTAACTTTAACGGTACTGTAAACTTCACCATCAACAACAATGACCTCGACAATTTGATTACGAGCGTAAGCTTCGCCTTTCAATCAAGCGATGTGCAAATTAAGAAGGACCCTTATGTAAGCGGTCTCGCTGGTCTGCCGCCGCCCGGTGAAGGCGGTGGTGGCGAAGGTAGCAACGTGCCCGAACCCGCCTCGGTTGCACTGCTTGGTGCCGCCTTCGGCGCGATGGCCCTCCTGCGCCGTCGCCGTGCCGCGTAACGCCATGTTTATTTTGATTCGACCGTAATACGTTCCCAAGCAACAACTCAAAACCCTGCGGCCCAACCGGAGCGCAGGGTTTTTTGCGTTCACGGCCCAGAACTCCAGTTTCTGCGTTATTTTTTGCCGCACTGACAGCTTCTGACTACAGATTCTGAACAGTATTCTTTATGGCTAGAGCGGTTATGGTTCAATAACCATTGCGCTTGAGCGCCAGCAACTGCAACATGCGTTCCAGATAAGGTTGCCAGTCGGGCATTAGGAGACCGAAATCGTTTTCCAGGCGGCGGCAATCGAGGCGTGAGTTGGCTGGACGCCGGGCAGGGAGCGGATATTCGGCAGCGGGAATGGGGCGGATAGCATCCGGCGTCAGGCGTAGCTCGAAGCCGGGCATGGCGCCGGCCAAGCCGACGATGGTCCGGGCGAAGGTGCACCAACTGACGGGGTGCGCCGCCGCCAAGTGGTAGAGGCGATTCTCGCCCGCCGCGAGCATGTCGCCGCGGCGCAGCATGGCCAGCACTACACCGGTTACCGTGGCGATCAGGGCTGCCGGGGTTGGCGAACCAACCTGGTCGTCGATCACGTTCAGGCCGTCCTTTTCCCGCGCCAGGCGCAGAATGGTCTTGACGAAATTGCCGCCACGCGCACCGAACACCCAACTGGTGCGAAAGATCAATGAACGACAGCCAGCGGCGCGGATCGCCTCCTCGCCGGCCAGCTTGCTGCTGCCGTAAACGCCGAGTGGACCGGTCGGATCGTCTTCCACCCACGGCCCCACCTTGCTGCCGTCGTACACGTAATCGGTCGAGTAATGTACTAGCAGTGCGCCGCTTACCGCGGCGGCGGCGGCGAGCACGGCCGGCGCCTCGGTGTTGATACGCCGCGCCAACTCGGGTTCGGATTCGGCTTTATCGACCGCGGTGTAGGCGGCGGCATTGACAATCACCGACGGCCGCACGTCGCGTAACACCCGGCGTACCTCATCGAGATCGGCCAGGTCACATTCGCCCCGCCCACAGGCCACGACCCGGCCGTGCGGCGCCAGCGAGCGTTGCAGTTGCCAGCCGACCTGGCCATCCTTGCCGAGAAGTAGAATCGTCATGTCCGCCCCTGGAAAAGGTATGCAGTATGCCACGCAGTATGTCGTCTTCCCGCCTGCGCTTTGCGAAACGAACCCTGTCCTTTATCCTTGACCACCCCCAACGCTTCACCGCACAACCATGAGCATCGTCATCAAGACGCCCGAAGATATCGAAAAAATGCGCGTCGCCGGGCGCCTCGCCGCCGAGGTGCTCGACTATATCGAGCCCTTCGTCAAACCCGGCGCCACCACCGAAGAACTGGATCGCCGCTGCCACGACCTGATGGTCAACGTGCAGGGCTGCATCCCGGCCCCGCTGAACTATGCGCCGGCGGGCTACGATCCCTACCCCAAGTCGATTTGCACCTCGGTCAACCAGCAGGTCTGCCACGGCGTGCCGGGCGACCGCGTCCTCAAGAACGGTGACATCGTCAATCTCGACATCACGACCATCAAGGACGGCTATCACGGCGACACCAGCCGCATGTTCGTCGTCGGCGAAGGCTCGATCCAGGCCAAACGCCTGTGCGAGATCACGTTCGAATGTATGTGGCTGGGTATCTCGGTGGTGCGCCCCGGCGCCTATCTGGGCGACATCGGTGCCATCATCCAAAAGCATGCCGAGAAGAACGGCTATTCGGTGGTCCGCGAATTCTGCGGTCACGGCATTGGCCAGAAATTCCACGAAGAACCGCAAGTGCTGCACTACGGCAAGGCCGGCACCGGCCCGCGCCTGGAGCCGGGCATGATGTTCACCATCGAGCCGATGATCAACGCCGGCAAAGCCACGATCCGTGAGATGCCTGACGGCTGGACCATCGTCACCAAGGATCGCAGTCTGTCGGCGCAGTGGGAACACACGGTGCTGGTCAGCGAAACCGGCTACGAAATCATGACCCAGTCGGCCGGTTGCCGTCCCCAGCCCGACTGGATCCTGTGATCCGTGCCCGTCGCGATGTTGTTGACATCGCGGCGCTGCGCGCCGAGGTCAAGGCTGACCAGGCCGCGCTACGCCGGCGCTATCAAGAGACCGGCGATGCTGGCGAACTGTTGCGCCAGCGCTGCGTCTGCGTCGACGCCACCCTTCGCCGGCTGTGGACCGACTTCGCCATGCCGGATTCCGTCGCCCTGGTGGCGGTCGGCGGCTATGGCCGCGGCGAGCTTTACCCGGCCTCCGACATCGATCTGTTGATCCTGCTGCCGCGCCCGGCCGGACGCGCGTTGCGGGAAAAACTGGAAATCCTAGTCGGCCATTTCTGGGACATCGGCCTGGAAGTCGCGCACAGCGTGCGCACCATTGCCCAATGCCGCGAAGAGGCCGAACGCGACATCACCGTCCAGACCACGCTGCTCGAAGCCCGCCTGCTGACCGGTAACGACAAACTATTCGCCACCTTCGAGCAGCGCCTGCGCCGCCATCTCGACCCAGCCGATTTTCTCGAGGCCAAGCGCCTGGAGCAACAGGAACGCTACCTGCGTTTCAACGAAACGCCCTACAGCCTGGAACCAAACTGCAAGGATTCGCCGGGTGGCCTGCGCGATTTCCAGGTCATTTTCTGGATCGCCCGCGCCGCCGGTTACGGTACTTGTTGGGCCGATCTCGAACACCACGGCTTCCTCACTCGCGATGAGATGGAGCATGCCGTCCGCTGCGAGGAATATCTTCGCCAGTTGCGCGTCCGTTTGCACTACGCCGCCGGCCGGCGCGAGGATCGGCTGTTGTTCGACTACCAGAACCTGCTCGCCCTCGAATTTGGCTTCGTCTCGACACCGGCGCGGCGTGCCTCGGAACAGCTGATGCAGGAGTATTACCGCAACGCCAAGACGGTCGTGCTGCTCAACATCATCCTGTTGCAGAACATGGAAGCAGCACTGGCACCGGCAAACCAGCAGGCGCCGCAGGCGCTCGACGAGCATTTCCAGACCGTCGGCGGACTACTCGACGTCCGCGACGAGACCCTGTTCGAGCGCCAGCCGGCGGCCATCCTCGACACCTTCCTGGTGCTGCAGGAACACCACGAACTGCACGGCATGACGGCGCGCACGCTGCGCGCACTGTGGCGTACCCGCGAGTGGATCACGCCGGAATTTCAGGGCGATCCGGCGCAACGCGCTGCCTTCCTCAGGTTGTTCCAAAGCCCGCATGGCGTTGTCAACGCTTTCCGGCGCATGAACCAGCTCGACATCCTCGGTGCCTACCTGCCCAATTTCGGCCGTATCGTCGGCCAGATGCAGTACGACCTGTTCCACGTCTACACCGTCGACCAGCACATCCTGCAGGTGATACGTAACCTGCGCCGATTCACGCTGAGCGAATTTGCCCACGAGTACCCCGAGTGCTCGCGCCTGATCAACGAACTGGATCGCCACTGGCTGCTCTACGTTGCCGCCCTCTTCCACGACATCGCCAAAGGGCGCGGTGGCGACCATTCCGAGCTGGGCACCGTCGACGCCCGGGAATTCTGCGAGCAGCACAGCCTGACCACTGAAGACACTGAACTGGTCGTCTGGCTGGTCAGGAATCATCTGATCATGTCGCAGATTGCCCAAAAGGAAGATCTCAGCGACCCTGGGGTGATCGCCTGCTTCGCCCGTCAAGTCGGCGATGTCCGCCACCTGACGGCGCTCTACCTGCTGACCCATGCCGATATCCGCGGCACCAGCCCAAAGGTCTGGAACCAGTGGAAAGGCAGGCTGTTGGCCGATCTCTATTATCAGACGCTGCACTATCTGCACCAAGGCGAAGCACCGCCGGCCCACGGCGTGATCGCCGAGCGCCAAGCCGATGCGATGCGTCTGCTGCGCTACTTCGCACTCTCCGACACCGTGCATGAACGGCTGTGGAAGCAGCTCGATACCGTCTATTTCCTGCGCCATTCGGCTGAAGAAATCGCCTGGCACACGCGTTCGCTGTATTACCGCATCCACAACAACCAGCCAGTTGTCCGCGCCCGCCTGCACCTGGACGGCAGCATGCAAGTGATGGTCTACACCAAGGACCAACCCGACCTGTTCGCCCGCATCGTCGGCTTTTTCGCCCGCGCCGGCTACAGCATCGTCGACGCCAAGATCCACACCACCGCGCACGGCTACGCCCTCGACAGCTTCGTCGTGCTCGACGTGCTCGAACGCGACACTCACCGCGAGATGGTCGCCTACATCGAGCACGAACTGGAGCAACGGCTGATCCGGCAGGGGCCGCCGGACGTACCGCCGACCAAATTACTGTCACGCCAGGTCAAGCATTTTCCAATCAAGCCGGAAGCCCGGATCGTCGAGGACGAGCGCGGCGGCAATTTCGTCCTCTCGCTGGTCGCCGCCGACCGTCCCGGCCTGCTGTACACGGTTGCCGCCATTCTGACCCAGCATGGCGCCAACCTGGAGACGGCCAAAATCGCCACGCTCGGCGAGCGGGCCGAGGATGTCTTCCTGATCAGCGGCGGTGACCTGCAGGACAGCGCCAGCCGCATCCGGCTGGAGACGGAATTGATGGAGCAGCTCAAAATCTGACCACGGCTACGGCTTCTGTCAGGAGCAAGCGAGAAGAAAGATGCGTATGGAGATAGAAGCAACGCTAACCCCAACGGCAATGAAAAAATTGTGATGGAAGAGAAATTCGCTACCGCCGCTGCGGAGCCGGAAACGCCGGAAACCCCCGTCGAGAAAACAAGCGTAGTCAGCGCCGCGCTACGCGATCTGACAAGCAACCTGCTCGCCGGCCTCGGGTTCCTATTTTTCCGCAAAAATGCGGCCGACCGGCTGCGTGCTTCGGTGCCGCAGATCGTCTGGCTGTGGCTGCTGGGCGTCTTGCTCGGATTGGCGTATGACTTTCAAAAAGTAGGATTGAGCGGCGAGTTCAACGTCTGGGCATTGCCTTATCTGCTCTGGGGGATGCCGCTGGTGCTGCTGTGCATGTGGTGCTACACGCAAATGCAGAAGGAGGATGCGCGCGCCGGAATACTTGAAGGAATGGTGGCAATCCTGGCGCTAGACCTATGTATCGGCTTTACACAAATAGCGTTCTCCTCCCTTTCCGATCTGACTGCACCCTGGTTCGGCGAACAGGCAAATATCAACGCCTGGCTGTTCTGGGGAATCTGGTGGGCGCTGTTCCTCTGGTACCTGTCAGCTGTGTTCATTGCTCTGTGGCGCATCTACCGGCTGACCAAGCTGAAATATCTCCTCGCATCAATCATCCTCGGCATTGTCATGACAGGCGAGATGTGGTTTGCCATGACGGAGACGAACAGGCTGTGGCAGCCCAGTTACAGCGGCAGCGGATCTTCCTACAGCGACCGCTGGAAACTGACCCGTGGCGAAGCCATCCTCTACCGCCAGCCGGAACTGCTGGAAAAAACGCTCGCGGAGGTACAGCCCAACCGCCCAGACGTGCCGGAGTTGTATCTGATCGCTTTCGGCGGCGATGCGGGCCAAGACGTTTTCCTGAATGAAGTCCTGGGCGTGGAAACCCTGTTCAAAGAACGCTTCGGCACCGCCGGACGCAGTATCGTGCTGGTCAACAATCCGGCCACCGTGCTGGAGCGCCCCGTCGCCAGCGTCACGGCGCTGGAGCGCGCGCTCAAGGCGGTCGGAAGCCGGATGGACCAGAACAAGGACGTGCTGTTCCTCTTCATGACTTCGCACGGCTCCTCGGAATTCCATTTCACACTGAGCTTATGGCCGTTCAGATTCGACGAACTGACGCCGCAGCGCCTGCGCGAACTGCTTGACGCCTCCGGAATCAAAAACCGCGTCATCGTCGTCTCGGCCTGCTATTCGGGCGGCTTCATCGAGCCCCTGTCCGACCCGCATACCCTGGTCATCAGCGCCGCCCGCGCCGATCGCAATTCGCATGGATGCAGCCATGAGGCGGACTGGACTTTCTTCGGCCGTGCCTATTTCGACGAGGCGCTGCGCCATACCCATTCCTTCACCGCCGCTTTCGAACAGGCGCGCCGCACGGTGGAAACGCGCGAGCGGGAAGAAGACTACACCCTGTCGGAACCACAAATGTCCGAGGGTGAGGCAATCCGCCTGCATCTTGAAGCTATCGAGCGGCGACTGGTGGCAGGCAACGGGCCGCCGTCGCAAGACATCGCGCCCTGATCCGCAACGCCCCGGCTTGATCTCGCCTTCCGGCAAAATTCAAAACCGCCAGGTCACTCCGGATACCACTTAGTGAGTCGTCGATTCCGGGTGCTCGCTGCCAAGCGTCCGGATATTGCTGCTGGACATGTGGTGCTATGCGCGAATGCAGAAGGAGGATGCGTGCGTCGGAGTGCTCGAAGAAAGCATCTTCTGGGTTATCTTCGAACAGAAGCCGGTCCGTTCGTTCCGGCGTTTACAACAAGATGTCGATTGCGCTAAGGGATGAAGACAAATGCCGAAAGATCTGATGAAGCGTGGCCTCTCCCAGGTCAGGAAACTGTGGACGCATGCCGCGCCGGAAAAGGCGGAGTTGAGCGACAAGGAAACCCAGAAAATTCTCGCCTTGCTGCACGATTGCGCCGCCAATCTTGGCGGCGAGGTGTCGACGCGGCAACGCGCCGCGCGGCTGGGCGAGATTTATATGAAGCTTGGCGATGCGGGGCGCAAAAATTTTCTCAGCCTGATCGTGCATGAATTCGGCCCCGACCCGAAAAAAGTCGAGGCGGCGCACAATGCGTGGCAGCAGGCGTCTGGCACCCCGGCGCAGTGGAACGCCGAGGCGGCATTGCGGGCGGCGCTGCGTTCCCCCCGGCTGCGCATTCTGACGCAGTTCAACGCGCTGCCGCAGGGGGTCAAATTCCTCGTCGATCTGCGTAGCGATCTGTTGCGTTACATGAAAAACGATCCAGCGCTGGCGGCGCTCGACCGCGAGCTGGAAAACCGTTTTGGCGCCTGGTTCGATGTCGGTTTTCTCGAATTGAAGCGCCTGACCTGGCACACGCCGGCGGCAGTTCTGGAAACGCTGATCCGCTATGAAGCCGTGCATGAAATCCGCTCCTGGGCCGATCTCAAGAACCGTCTCGATTCCGACCGCCGCTGCTACGGCTTTTTTCATCCGCGCATGCCGGATGATCCCTTGATCTTCGTGGAAGTCGCGCTGGTCAACGATCTCGCCGACAACGTGCAGAGCCTGCTCGACGAACAGGCGCCAATTTTCGATGTCCGACGCGCCAACACCGCGATTTTCTATTCCATTTCGAATACGCAAACGGGTTTGCGCGGCGTCAGTTTCGGCCATTTCTTGCTGAAACGGGTGATCGACGATCTGCAACAAGACCTGCCACGCCTGTCGACCTTTGCCACCTTGTCGCCGTTGCCGGGCTTGCGCCGCTGGGCGCAAAACAACGAGGCGGCATGGCGGCACGCGATCGATGACAGCGAACTGGCGCGCATCGCCAAGGCCGTGGAGATCGAGGCGCAGCGCGAGGCGCTGGCCGCGCTGTTGGAGAGGCCGCGCTGGTTCGAGGACGAGCGCCTCAAACGTCTGCTGCAAACGCCGCTGACCAGGCTGGCGGCAAATTACCTGGTCAATGCAAAAAGGATCGCGCCGGAAAAAGGCGAACGTCCGCTTGACCCGGTGGCGAGCTTCCATCTCGGCAACGGCGCCCGCGTCGAGCGGCTCAATTATCTCGGCGATACGTCCGAGAAAGGGCTGGCGCAGTCCTACGGGATGATGGTGAATTATCTCTACGATCCGGACAACATCGAACGCAATATCGAGGCTTTGTTGCAGGAAGGGAAAATCGATCAGAGCGCCAACGTACGCCGCGCCGCCAAGGGCGCGGCAACATCCTGATCAGCGGCGGCGACCTGCACGAGAGCGCCAGCCGCATCCGCCTGGAAACCGAACGGATGGAGCGGCTCAAGGTTCGAGCCTGGAATTTACCGAATGAGCTACCCGGCCAGTTGCCCGGCTCAACGCCAGGACAACTCTCCCTCTCCGTCCAACGCGAATACCATGCCATGATTTCGTGGATCATTGACCCGGTAGATCTGTCCTGCGCACCGGATCACCACCCCTTCAAAAACGCCTGATTCGATCTCTACCTTGGCCGTTGCGGCCAAATCCATCTGTTGTTGCAGCAAGTCGGCGCGTTGCCCCAGTTCTTCCAGTTCCTCAAGCAGATGCAGGCGGCTGGATTCGGCTTTTTCGACAAATCCCGGCGGCAGATGCCCTGGCTGTTTTTTGCTGATGGCTATCAACTGCACCAGCTTGCCGAGTTGTGCGGATTTTTCTGACTGGACGTGGGCAATCGCATCCCGCTCCTTGTGAAGTTCCTGGGTGTCACCGACTTCGATGCGGGTTTCGGTCTGGGCGGCCGAGCCAATCACTTTGGCCTTGACCAATATCCCCGCCCGCACTACGCCGCCAACCAGCAGTCCCCGCTTTTTATCGCCGATCACGATTCGCTGCCCGGCAGTGAGATGGCACAACATAGCAAAGTCGTCGATGAGGATGGCCTCCCCCGCGTCAATGGCCGCCTGTTGTACGAACGCAGCCGAAAAACTGCCTTTGCAACGGATATGCCGGGGTTCGGCTTCCGGGTGGCCCAGTGAACCGACCACGCCCCCCTTGATTCTGATATTACCGCCCGCCTCCAGCGCGGCATCTTCGACCGTGCCGCCGATTTCGATGTCGCCTCCGGCCTTGACGGTCATGCCCGCCTGCACATCGCCATCAATGGTCACCGAGCCTTCAAAAACGACATTTCCCGTGGCGATGTTGACGTTTTTCGACTGAAACATTGGCTCGACCATCACCCCACCAGGCACTTCGACCGGCTGGCCGCCTTGCGTGGCGATCAGCTCATCCAGGTTTTTCGGGTTGATGGATACGCCTTCCAGTTTGGATGAAAAGGCAACATCCTTGCCCTTTTTGGCGGGAATATCGCGGCCGGTAATGGTTTTTCCCGCTTCGCCATGAGTGGCGTGAATTCGCCGCAGCAGCGGGGTACCCGGCTGGACGGTCAGGATGTCGCCCAGATTGCGGTAATCCACCCGGCCACTGCTATCGATCTGCGGCACGCGCGAGCGCATTTCCAACAGCAATTGCAAACGGCCATCCTGGCCGTGGACCGGCCTTTTACCACGAGCAATCACGATTCCGCCTTCTGTTCCCGTTGTGGTCGAGGCAATGGCTTGGCGAATCGCTTCGTCATCGACGCCATAAACCACATTGTGCGCAGCCAGGGCGCGATGAATGGCATTTTCATCGACCGGATCACCTCCCCGAGGCGGAAAGATGGTCAACGTGGCAGTCATGAGGTCCACGTCAAGGGTCAGTGATATCTCGCCATCGAGGACATCGGCTACCGGAAAGGCCGCCACCGGATGCCCCACGCTGATCGTTCGAGATAGCTCGACAAGCGCCTCATCCCTGATCCGGCAAGCGCCAAAACCGGCACGATCCAAGGCTGAGGCAATGGCCGTCGTCAGCGCAGCCTGGGGAGTTTCGGGAGGAAGTGTGGCAGGTTCAAAACTGGCCAGAACGGTTTTTCCATCCTGCGCAAAAACCAGTCCTGACAGCAGATCAACTGGGAGCGCAGAGGTGGGTTCGGTGTCCGCAGCGAGGGGGGGCATGGTGATGGTTTCCTCCTGAGCCTATTGTCAACCATGTTCCTGCGGGTGTGTAGAAGTAAATTGGGCAGCGGCTATAATCCCTCCCCCGCCAGCCGCAGCACCCGCTCCGCCGTGTCCGTTTCTCCCCTGCTCCCCCACTCTTTCCTGCCGGCCTTGCCGAAGCCCGGCCACCGGCTCGATCTGCCGCCACTAGCTGGTTCCGGCGATGCCCTGATCCTGGCCGCGACGGCGGCCGGCGCCGGCCGCTTGCTGGCCGTCGTCACCGCCAGCGCCGCCGATGCCCAGCGCCTACTCGACGAAATACCGTGGTTTGCGCCGCAACTGCGCGTGCGCCTGTTGCCGGACTGGGAAACCCTGCCCTACGACCATTTTTCACCGCACCAGGATCTCGTCTCCGAGCGCCTGGCAACGCTGTGGGCCGCCATGCAGGGCGAGTTGGACATCCTGCTGGTGCCGGCGGCAACCGCCGTCAACCGCTTGGCACCGCCGGAATTCATGGCCGCTTACACCTTCGAATTCAGGAAGGGGCAAAAACTCGACGCCGAGAAATTCCGCACCCAGGTCGGACTGGCCGGCTACGCTCATGTCACGCAGGTGGTGTCACCCGGCGAATACGCGATCCGCGGCGGCCTGATCGACTTGTTCCCGATGGGCGCACAACTGCCCTACCGGCTCGATCTGTTCGACGACGAGATCGAAGGCATCAAGACTTTCGATGTCGACACCCAGCGCACCGTCTATCCGGTGCCGGAAATACGCCTGCTGCCAGCCCGTGAATTCCCGCTGGATGAGAAGGGGCGCACGCATTTCCGCCAGGCTTTCCGCGAGCGCTTCGAGGGCGACCCGGCCAAGTCCGGCATTTACAAGGATGTTTCGACCGGCATTGCCAGTGCCGGCATCGAGTATTACCTGCCGCTGTTTTTCGATGCGACGGCGACCCTGTTCGATTATCTGCCGCAGGACGCCCTCTTCGTCACCCACGGCGATGTGCCGGCCGCCATCGCCGCCTTCTGGAGCGATACCCGTTCGCGCTACACCCTGCTGCAAGGTGACAAGGGGCGGCCGCTGCTGGCGCCGGAAGAACTGTTCCTGACCGACGAAGCTTTTTTCAGTGCTGCCAAGGGCTACCCCCGTCTGGCTTTGCCCGGGCGGGCGGATGCCACGACCGCTATGGCTGGGCTGCTGCCCAATGTCGCCATCGACCGCCGCGCCGAAGACCCGCTGGGCGCCTTGAAGCAGTATTTGGCCAATTCGCCGGGGCGCGTGCTGCTGATTGCCGAAACCGCCGGCCGGCGCGAAACGCTGGCCGCGATGTTCGCCGAGCACGGCCTCGCGCCTGCCGCCTGCGCCGACCTGGCCGCTTTTCTCGCCGGCGACGCCAAGCTGGCGCTCGGCATCGGCCCGCTACAGGCGGGTTTCTCCCTGGAAGCCATCGCCTTCGTCAGCGAAACCGAGCTGTTCGCCGGCAGCCCGCGCCGCAACCGCCGCCAGGCGGCCAGGAAGGCCAGCTTCGATAACTGGCTGAAAGACCTGACCGAACTCAAGGTCGGCGATCCGGTGGTGCACGAAAGCCACGGCATCGGCCGCTACCGAGGTCTGGTGCGCATGGACCTCGGGCTGGGCGAGCAGGAATTCCTCGAACTGCATTACGCCAACGATGCCAAGCTATTTGTGCCGGTGGCGCAGTTGCAGGTGATCTCGCGCTACTCCGGCGCCGATCCCGATGCCGCGCCGCTGCACACGCTCGGTTCCGAGCAATGGGAAAAGGCCAAGAGGAAGGCCGCCGAACAGGCGCGCGACACCGCCGCCGAATTACTGGCGCTTTACGCCGCCCGCGCCGCCCGCCAGGGCCATGCTTTCGCCTTCAAGGACAGCGACTACGAGGCTTTCGCCGATGGTTTCAGCTTCGAGGAAACCGCCGACCAGGCTGCCGCCATCGCCGCAGTGATCGAGGACATGAAATCGGGCAAGCCGATGGACCGGCTGGTCTGCGGCGACGTCGGCTTTGGCAAGACCGAGGTTGCGTTACGCGCCGCCTTCTGCGCCGTGGCCGGCGGCAAGCAGGTAGCCGTGCTGTGCCCGACGACGCTGCTCTGCGAACAGCATTATCAGACCTTCGCGGACCGCTTCGCCGACTGGCCGGTGAGGATCGCCGAAATCTCCCGCTTCAAAACCGCCAAGGAATCGGCGCAGGCGCTCAAGGAACTGGCCGACGGCCAGATCGACATCATCATCGGCACCCACAAACTGATCGGCAAGGAAGTCCGCTTTGGCCGCCTGGGCCTGGTCGTCATCGACGAGGAACACCGCTTCGGCGTCCGCCAAAAAGAAACACTGAAGGCCATGCGTGCCGAGGTCGACGTGCTGACGCTGACGGCGACACCGATCCCGCGCACGCTGGCGATGAGCATGGAAGGTCTGCGCGACTTTTCGGTGATCGCCACGGCACCGCAGAAACGGCTGGCCATCAAGACCTTCGTCTCGCGGCTGTCCGACGGCATCATCCGCGAAGCGGTGCTGCGCGAATTGAAGCGCGGCGGCCAGGTGTACTTCCTGCATAACGAGGTCGACACCATCGCCAACATGCGCGAGAGGCTGGAAAAGCTGGTGCCGGAAGCGCGCATCGTCATCGGCCACGGCCAGATGAACGAGCGCGAACTGGAGCGGGTGATGCGCGATTTCACCGGCCAGCGCGCCAACCTGCTGCTGTGCACGACCATCATCGAGACCGGTATCGACAATCCGCACGCCAATACCATCCTGATCAACCGCGCCGAGAAATTCGGCCTCGCCCAATTGCACCAGTTGCGCGGCCGCGTCGGCCGCTCGCACCACCAGGCTTACGCCTATCTGCTGGTACAGGACGAGAAGGCGATGACCAAGCAGGCGAAGCAGCGCCTGGAAGCCATCCAGATGATGGAGGAGCTCGGCTCCGGTTTCTTCCTCGCCATGCACGATCTGGAAATTCGCGGTGCCGGCGAGGTGCTCGGCGACAACCAGTCGGGCGAGATGCAGGAAGTCGGCTTCAATATGTATGCCGAGATGCTCAACCGCGCCGTCGCTCACCTGAAACAGGGCAAGGTGTTGGAAACCGCCGACCTGACGCAGCCGATCGGCGTCAGCGGCGAAATCAACCTGCGCACGCCGGCCCTGCTGCCCGATGCCTACTGCCCCGACGTACACGAGCGCCTGACGCTGTACAAGCGCCTGGCCAACTGCGAGTCCAGCGCAGACATCGACGCACTGCAAGAAGAACTGATCGACCGTTTCGGCGAGTTGCCGTTGCAAGCGCAGTCGCTGCTGGCCACGCACCGCCTGCGCCTACTGGTCAAGCCGCTGCTGATCGCCAAACTGGATGCGACCCACGATCAGGTAACCATCCAGTTCAGCACGGAATTCACCCGCAATCCGCCAATCGAGCCAATCAAGATCATCCATTTGATCCAGAAGAACCGCAGCTATAAGCTGGCCGGACAAGATAAAATTTCTTTTTTACGCCACTGCCCCGGCCTCAACGACAAAGTCGCGGCGGTCAAGGACATGATTCGGGAACTGACCCAATGACCAAGATCGAAAACGTCAACGTATCGGCATTCGACCCCATGCCGACTCCGGCCGAAATCCACGCCCGCCTGCCGCTGAGCGCCAAGGCCGAAACCACCGTCAGCCGCGGCCGGGAATTGCTGTGCAATATCCTCGACCGCAAGGATCATCGGCTGTTCGTCGTCGTTGGCCCCTGCTCCATTCATGACCCGGTGGCCGGCCTCGACTATGCGCGCCGCCTGAAGGGACTGGCCGATGAAGTCAGCGACACGCTGCAGATCATCATGCGCGTCTATTTCGAGAAACCGCGTACCACCGTCGGCTGGAAGGGCTATATCAACGACCCGTTCATGGACGATTCCTTCCGGGTCGATGTTGGCATGGAGCGTGCCCGCCAGTTCCTGCTGCAAGTCAACGAACTCGGCCTACCCGCTGGCACCGAGGCGCTCGACCCCTACGGCCCGCAGTACTATGGCGACCTGATCACGTGGACGGCCATCGGCGCCCGCACCACCGAATCGCAGACCCACCGCGAAATGTCCTCCGGCCTGTCCACGCCGGTCGGCTTCAAGAACGCTACCAGCGGCGATCTGGCGGTAGCCACCAACGCCATTCTGTCGGCTTCCAACCCGCATTCCTTTCTCGGCCTGAACAACGACGGCCGCGTCGCCATCGTTCGCACCACCGGCAATGCCTACGGCCATGTCGTGCTGCGCGGCG
>JAISPT010000068.1 GCA_031274715.1 Azonexus sp.
CTTCCGTTGGGGCGGTTCGTCGGCGAAGCGGTCAGCCGGATCATGGCGGCGCAAATCGCCCCCAGGCGGCGACTTTGCCCTGCCGGCAAAACCGCGCTTGGCCAATAGCCGGAGCAACGGCGTCGTCAGGGCCATTACACCTCCCCGTTGCGGGCTGCCGGCCACGCGCTGCCGATGCCGGCAGCCTCGGCGGCGGCAACGACGCGCGCCGCTACCGCCAGATCCTGACTCGCCATGCCTTGCGAGTCAAACAGGGTGATGTCGCCGGGTTCCTGCCGCCCAGGCTGACGGCCGATCATGATGTCGCCCAGTTCAACGAGCTGGCGCGGCTGCAAACGCCCTTTCTCCAGCAAGGGCAGCAGGTCGCCGGCTTCGGCCAGGGCGGTCGGTACACTGTCGACGGCGATCAGGCGGCAGCGGCGGACGGTTGCCTCCGATAGTTCCTGGCGAATCAGCGCATTCGAGCCGGCGGCGTTGATGTGCGTTCCATCGGCCAGCCATTCGGCGTCGAACAGGGGTTGCGCCGCCGTGGTTACGGCGCCAACGATGTCGCTGTCGCGCACGGCGGCTTCGGCGCTGGCCGCCGGTTCGACGGCGACGCCGGTGACTTCGCGCAAGCGAGCGCAGAATTCATGCAGCTTGTCGGTGCGCCGGCTGAAGACCTTGATCCGCTCCAGCGGCAAGGCGGCGCACAGCGCCTGGACATGCCCTTCGGCCTGCCAGCCGGCGCCGAAGACGCCAGCGACGCGGCTGTCCGGGCGGGCCAGCCAACGGGCGGCGAGGCCGCTGGCGGCGCCGGTACGCATCATGCCCAGGGTGTCGGCTTCGAGTACCGCCCGTAGCTTGCCGCTGGCAGCGTCGAACAGATGCACGAAAAAACGGTTGCCGCTGCGGTTGCTGGTGTAAGCCTTGTAGCCGAGCACGCCCTGGGCCGGCAACGCGCCTTGCAGGATGTGCAGGGTGGTCTGCGGCAGACGGCTGCGCTGGCGCGGCGTATCGAGCGCCTGCCCGAGCGCCAGGTCACGGTGCGCCGATTCGACGCCGGCCAGCGCCATTTCCATGGTCAGCAGTTGGCGGACATCGTTTTCGCTGAGAAACAAGGCCATGTTCTTCTCCGAACGGTGGAATCAACAAAGTTCCACATAGCGCCGCTGGCTACCCCGTCCCTCTCCCAGCCCCTTCCCTTTGCGGGGGAAGGGCGCCGCGCGGGGGCGGGAGGGGTGTCCCGCGCGCATGTGCGGAAACCCAAGTGCGCGACTCAATCAAAGCCGCGCCAAGCGCCGCCCCCTGCGCAGGCGGGGGGCGATTTACATCTACTACATCGATTCGCCCTTCAGCGCGCGCAAGTGCCAATCGAAGGCTTCGCCCAGCAGATGCGGGGTTTGCTGGCCGTTGGCGCCCTTCTCGGCGCGCGCGAGGTAATCCCGGAGAGCCGGACGGAACTTGGGATCGGCGCATTTCTCGATCACCAACTTGGCGCGCTGGCGCGGCGCGAGGCCGCGCAGGTCGGCCAGGCCGTGTTCGGTAACGAGCACCTGCACATCGTGTTCGGTGTGATCGACGTGCGAGACCATCGGCACGATGCAGGACAGCGCACCGTTCTTGGCCATCGACGGAGTCATGAAGATCGAGAGGTAGGCGTTGCGCGTAAAGTCGCCGGAACCGCCCAGCCCGTTCATCATCCTGGAGCCGAGAACGTGGGTGGAATTGACGTTGCCGTAGATGTCGGCTTCGAGCATGCCGTTCATCGTGATGACGCCGAGCCGGCGAACGACTTCGGGATGATTGCTGACCTCTTGCGGACGCAGGATGATGCGCTTACGGTAAATGTCGAGATTAGCGTTGAAGTCGGCCAGGGCTTCCTTGGACAGCGAGATGGCTGTGGCCGAGGCACAGACCAGCTTGCCGGAACGGATCATGTCGAGCATGCCGTCCTGCAAGACTTCGGTACAGGCGGTCAGATTCTCGTAAGCGCTTTCGTTCAGACCCGCCATCACCGCGTTGGCGACGTTGCCCACGCCCGATTGCAGCGGCAGCAGGTTGGCCGGGATATGTCCCTTTTTGACTTCGTAATCAAGGAAATCGAGGATGTGAGCGGCGATGAGGCGCGAGTTCTCATCCGGGGCGGAGAACTGGGTATCACGGTCAGGACAATTGGTTTCGACCACGGCCACGACCTTGGCCGGATCGACTCGCATGTAAGGCTCGCCAATGCGATCACCGGGCTTGGTGATCGGAATGGGCTGGCGATTCGGCGGCAGGGCGATGCTGTAGATGTCGTGCATGCCTTCGAGTTTGGCATTCAGACCGGCATTGACTTCGAGAATCACGCGATCGGCCTGTTCCAGCCAGGTGGGATTGTTGCCGACCGAGGTCGACGGAACCAGCCGGCCGTCTTCGAGAATGGCAACGATTTCGATCAGGGCGACGTCGAGCTTGCCGTAATGTCCCCAAGCCGTGTTTTGCGCCACCTCCGAGAGGTGAGCATCGATGTACCAGGAATCGCCGCTGTTGATCCGATTGCGGCCGTCCGGATCGGACTGGTAGGGCAGGCGCATGGAAACGCCGTTGGCCTTGAAAAGCGCGCCATCGAGTTCGGGCGCGGTCGATGCGCCGGTCAACAGGCCGATACGGAACGTCTCGCCACGCTCATTGGCGGCGGCCATCCGCCGGGCAAGCGCCTGTGGGACATCCTTGGGATGGCCCGAGCCGGTGAAACCGCTCATGCCAACGTTGTCACCGGGCCTGATGAGGGCAGCGGCTTCTTCCGCCGACATGATCTTGCTGCGCAGGGCGGCATTATGGATGCGAGATTCGCTCATTTGTCTCCTCGTCTGATGGGGTAAAAAAATGTGAGAAACTTAGAAGTTTAGAGCAACTGTCTTTCGGGTCAAGCATGATGAAGAGAGTCGTCAGGGCAATCGCATTTACTCCGAAAGTAGTAGTTCTTCGTCATTCCCGCGAAAGCGAGAATCCAAGACGTTGAGACCCCGTTCATTTGCCGGCCAAAATTCATCATCACGATGCCGATTCAAGCGCCTGCAAGGCCCGCCGCATCAGCGGCAGCAGCAGCGCTGCCGCCAGCAGCAAGCCGAACACGGCGGCCAACCAAAAGCCGGCAACACCGAGCGGCGGCGACCAGTAAAAGCACAGCCAGGCCCCAACGAGCAGGCCGACGCCCCAGAAACACAGCATCTGCACCAGCATCGGCACGAAGGTCACGCGGCAGGCACGCAGGACGTGGCCGGCGATGGTCTGCAAGGCATCGCAGAACTGGCAGACGGCAAGGTAGATCACCAGGCCGAGCGCCGCCTGGCGCACCGCCGGATCGTCGGTATAGACGGCGATGAGCGGCTCGGCGGCCAGCCACAAGGCCAGCCCGACCAGCGTCGACAGCAGCGCCGCCAGCAGCAGGCCGGCACGCACATTGGCACGCACCAGCGCCCAGTCGCGGGCGCCGATGGCCTGACCGACCGCGGCCATGGTGGCGATAGCCAGCGCCAACGGCAGCATGTAGGCCAAGGCCGACAGATTGGCAACGATGCGGTGACCGGCGACCACGGTGGCTCCGAGCGAGGCGACAAACAGCGCGATCAGCGTGAACGAGGTAATTTCGATGAAATTGGACAAACCCATCGGCACGCCAAGATGCAGCAGCTCGCGCCAGGCTCGCCAATGCGGCCGCTGCCAGGCGGCAAACGGCCGGTAGCGACGACCGAGCGGACCGAGGCCGAGATAGGCGGCGGCAGCGAAACAGGCCAGCCAAGCGATGATTACGTTCGACCAAGCACAACCGGTAACGCCGAGCGGCGTACCGAGCCAGCCGGCCAGCGCCAAGCCCCAGGCCAGGACGGCATGCAGGCCGAGGGCGGCGAGGCCGATGCCCATCAACACCCGCGGCTTGCCCAGCGCGTTGCAGAAGGCGTAGAAAGCCCGGTAGCAGAGCGAGGCCGGCAGGCCCCAGGCAAGCAGCGCCAGATAATCGCGGACCTTGGCCTCGACCGCACCGTCCATGCTCGACAGGCCGAGCACGGCACCCGGGAAATGCAGGAACAGCATGCCGGGCAACGCCAGCAACAGGGCCAGCCAGAAACCTTGTTGCAGCACGCCGGCCACTTCGCCATCGCGGCGAGCGCCGTGCAACTGGGCAACTACCGGGCCGATGGCCTGCAGCACGCCGGCCAGCGCAAACACGATGGCGACATGGATACCGCCACCGATGGCCACGGCGGCCAGGTCGACCGAGCTGACGTGGCCGAGCACCACGGTATCGACCACCATCATGCCGATCGAAGCCAATTGGGCAACGAGAATCGGGAAAGCGTGGGCGATCAACCCGCGGATGGCGGTCAGCAGCATAGCCAGTTATTGTCGCATGGCGGCCCGGTGAAAGCAGCATGGCTTGATCTGGCTCAAGCGGAGACGTCCCGCCGCACATGACAATTATTGGTTCAGGAGGAAAACCATAGTGAACAAGGGCCTGCACGCCATCGAAACCGCCAGCCGCGATGAAATCGTCGCGCTGCAGACCGAGCGTCTCAAATGGACGCTCAACCATGTCTACAACAATGTTCCGCACTACCGGGCCAAGTTCGACGCGGCCGGCGTCCGCCCGGACGACTTCCGCGAACTGGCCGACCTCGCCCGCTTTCCGTTCTCCACCAAGCAGGATTTGCGCGACAACTACCCTTACGGCCTATTCGCCGTGCCGCGCCAGGAAGTTGTCCGCATCCATGCTTCCAGCGGCACCACCGGCAAACCGGCGGTAGTCGGCTACACGCAAAAGGACATCGACACCTGGGCCGACCTGATCGCCCGCTCGATCCACGCGGCCGGCGGGCGCAAGGGCGACATCGTCCATGTCGCCTACGGCTACGGCCTGTTTACCGGCGGCCTGGGCGCCCACTACGGCGCCGAGCGGCTCGGCTGCACGGTGATCCCGATGTCCGGCGGGCAGACCGAGAAACAGGTGCAACTGATCTGCGACCTCCAGCCGTCCATCATCATGGTCACGCCGTCGTACATGCTCAACATTGCCGACGAATTCCGCCGCCAGGGCATCGATCCGCAAAGCGCCAAGCTGCGCATCGGCATCCACGGCGCCGAGCCATGGACTGGTGCCATGCGCGGTGAGATCGAGGCTATCTTCGGCATCGACGCCATCGACATCTACGGCCTATCGGAAGTCATCGGCCCCGGCGTCGCCAGCGAATGCGTCGAAAGCAAGGACGGCCCGGTGATCTGGGAAGACCATTTCTACCCCGAGATCATCGACCCCGATACCGGCGAGGTACTGCCCGAAGGAAGCAAGGGAGAACTGGTGTTCACCTCGCTGACCAAGGAAGCAATGCCGGTCGTCCGCTACCGCACCCGCGACCTGACCACGCTGCTGCCGCCGTCCGCCCGCTCGATGCGGCGCATCGGCAAAATCACCGGGCGTTCCGACGACATGCTGATCATCCGCGGCGTCAACGTCTTCCCGTCGCAGATCGAGGAATTGATCCTCAAGCAGCCGCGCCTGGCGCCGCATTACGTCATCGAACTGAGCCGCGACGGCCACCTCGACTCGCTCAAGATCAAGGTCGAAATGAAGCCGGAATTCCAGTTCACCAGCGGCCCGGAAAAGGAATTCGTGGCCCACGACCTGCAACACCACATCAAGTCCTACATCGGCATTTCCGTCCGCATCGAAGTGGTCGAACTCGGTGGCGTCGAGCGCTCGCTCGGCAAGGCCCGGCGCGTCATCGACAAGCGCGTGCTGTAACCGGCGACCCCCGCCGCCGGGTTTCAGTCGACGAGGCGGGCACGTAATGCGCCGACCCCATCGACACCTGCTTCCAGCACGTCGCCCGGCACGATCGCTCCGACCCCGGCCGGCGTGCCGGTATAGATCAGGTCGCCCGGCGCCAAGCGGACCAGTGTCGACAACTGAGCGATGATTTCCGGCACTTTCCACAGCATCGCCGCCAGATCGCCCGCTTGGCGCAACTGGCCGTTGACCGTCAGCCAGATACGCCCGGCTGCCGGATGGCCGCAGGCCGCTACCGGCACGATCGGGCCACACACCGCCGACTGGTCGAAACCCTTGCCCATGTCCCACGGATGGCCCTTGGCCTTGGCCTGCGCCTGCAAGTCGCGGCGCGTCAGATCAAGCCCGGCAGCATAGCCGAAGATCAGCGAGGCAGCCTGCCCGGCCGGCACCGCAGCACCGCCGCCGGCCAAAGCAACAACCAGTTCGACCTCGTGGTGCAGGTTGGCGGTGGCTGGCGGGTAGCGCACGGCGATCTCGCCGTTGCCGCCGACCACGGCATCACCCGGTTTGGAGAAAAAGAACGGCGGCTCGCGTCCCTCGGCCTGGTCGAGTGCGCCCATTTCCCGGGCGTGCTCGGCATAGTTGCGGCCAACACAGAAAATCCGCCGTACCGGAAAAGCAAGATCGCTGCCGGCCACCGGCAGCACGGCTGGCACAGGCGGTGCAAATACATAGTTCATGATGGCAATACCTCCACTGAAGATAGGTCAAGCCAAACAACTAAACCGGATTGTCGACGTCGATAAATTCGCAAATCACGTCGCAGTTTTCGCCCAAGTGTCGGGCCAACGCCCGGATGCCGCCGCGCTCGGTGGCATGATGACCGGCCGCGACATAGGCGACGCCGCTTTCGCGGGCGAGATGGACAGTCTGCTCGGAAATTTCGCCGGACAGATAGACATCGACCCCAAGCGCGATAGCCTGCTCGAAATAACCCTGCGCCCCACCGGAGCACCAGGCGACGCGCCGAATCGGGCGCTCCGGATCACCGACGACCAGCGGCTGCCGGCCCAGTTGCCGGGCGACTCGGCTGCTCAATCCAGCCAGATTACCCCCTTCGATGGCACTGCCCAGCCAGCCGATGTCCTGCTCGCCGAAACGGCCTTCCGGCTGCCAGTCGAGGGCCACGGCCAGTTGCGCGTTGTTGCCCAGCACCGGGTGCGCGTCGAGCGGCAGATGGTAGGCCAGCAGGTTGATGTCGTGGCGCAGCAGCGTACCCAGCCGCTGCTTGCGGATGCCGGTAATGCGGCCATCCTCACCCTTCCAGAAATAACCGTGATGAACCAGGATCGCATCGGCATCACGGGCCACTGCAACATCAAGCAACGCCTGGCTGGCGGTGACCCCGGCAACGACGCGGCGAACCTCGCCGCGTCCTTCCACTTGCAAACCGTTTGGGCAATAATCGTGGAACTTCGCGGGCTCCAGCAGCTCATCCAGAAAATTCACCAAAGCGTCGCATTTCATCGATACGGTCTTCCCATGCACAGGTTGTGGTTGATTTTTGCACAAACGGTAACCATTGCGGTGGCCATCCTGTTCGTGGTCGGCACGCTGAAGCCGGAATGGCTGGGCCAGCGCCCGGCCGTTGTTGCCCTGCAGAACGCGCCGTACAGCGCCGATAGCGAAGCACCGATGCCGGGTTCCTACCGCGACGCGGCACGTGCCGCCCTGCCATCGGTGGTACATATCTACACCACCCAAACGATAAGCCAGCAGCGCCATCCGCTGCTGGACGACCCGATTTTCCGCCATTTCTTCGGCGAGCGCCCTGACGGCCCGGCGCAGCGCAACGCCACCGGTCTCGGCTCCGGCGTCATCGTCAGCCCTAACGGCCATATCCTGACCAATTACCACGTCATCGAGGGCGCCGACGACATCCAGGTTTCGCTCAACGACGGTTCCTCGCACAAGGCCCGCGTCATCGGCAGCGACCCGGAGTCCGACCTGGCGGTGCTGCAGATCAAGGCCGACAAACTGCCGACCATCACCTTCGACCAGGACGAACAGGTGCGCGTCGGCGACGTCGTGCTGGCCATCGGCAACCCCTTCGGCGTCGGCCAGACCGTCACCATGGGCATCGTCTCGGCGCTGGGTCGCTCGCACCTGGGCATCAACACCTTCGAAAACTTCATCCAGACCGATGCTGCGATCAATCCCGGAAATTCCGGCGGCGCGCTGGTCGACATCAAGGGCAACCTGGTCGGCATCAATACTGCGATCTATTCGCGCACCGGCGGCAACCAAGGGATCGGCTTCGCCATCCCGGTCTCCAGCGCCCGCAGCATCATGGAACAGATCATCGAGCACGGTTCCGTGACCCGCGGTTGGATCGGCGTCGAGACCCAGGAAATTTCGCCAGAACTGGCCGAATCCTTTGGCCTGCCCGACACCGACGGCGCCCTGATCGCCGGCATCATGCACGGCGGCCCGGCCGCCACTGCCGGCATCCGCCCCGGCGACGTGCTGCTGGCGGTCAACGGCAAGCCGGTTCGCGATCCGCAGGCGATGATCGACCAGATTGCTGCATTGCGCCCCGACGACAAGGCCAGCCTCCGGCTACGCCGCGACCGCAGCATCTCCGAAGTCGAGGTGAAGATCGGCAAGCGGCCAACTTTCCGCCAGGAAAAGGAATAGCCTGAATCCTGCACGCAGAGCGATGCCGACTAGCATCGGTGCGGCGCAAACCGGCCTTATGAGCCGGTCGAGGACTGCCCCCCGCCCCCTTCCTTGACCCGCGGCGACACGAATCGAGCGGCAAGGATACCGATTTCGTACAGCAGGCACATGGGGATCGCCAGCGCCAATTGCGAGACGACATCCGGCGGCGTGACGATGGCGGCGACGACGAAAGCGCCGACGATGAAATAGGGGCGCCACTCCTTGAGCTTGGCGACATCGACAACACCAAGCTTGACCAGGACGACCAGGGCAACCGGCACCTCGAAAGCCAGCCCGAAGGCGATGAACATGGTCATCACGAAGGACAGATAGGCTTCGATATCCGGCGCCGGCGTAATGCTCTTCGGCGCAAAACTGGTGATGAACCGGAACACCTGGCCGAAGACAAAGTAGTAGCAGAAGGCCATGCCGAGCAGGAACAGTAGAGTGCTGGAAATGATCAGCGGCAGGCCGAGGCGTCGCTCGTGGGGATACAGGCCGGGGGCAACGAAGGCCCAGGCTTGGTAGAGGATGAACGGCAGCGCCACCAGGAAAGCCACCATGGCCGTCACCTTGAGCGGCACCATGAACGGCGTGATGACGCCGATGGCGACCATCTTGGTGCCTTCCGGCAAGGCCGCAGTCAGCGGTGCCGCGAGAAAGTCGTAAATCTGGCCCGGGCCGGGATAGAGGCAGAGCACGCCGAACACCACGCCGACGGCGATCAAGCTACGCAACAGGCGGTCGCGCAACTCGACAAGATGGGAAATGAAGGACTCTTCGGAGGTGGAACTCGCCTGGGGATCGCTCATGCGCTGGGCTTGTCCGGATCATCGGCCGCAGCCGGAGCAGATTGGCCGAGTGCCTCGACCTCGCCGACGGTTTCCTTGAGCGGCGCCTCGACGGCGCTACGGGCGACATCGAGTTCCTTGCGCACTGAATCCTCGATCCCCTTGGCCGAATCGGCAATCTCCGACTGCAATTTCTTCAGTTCGTCGAGTTGCATCTCGCGGTTGATGTCGGCCTTGACGTCGTTGACGTAACGCTGGGCCCGGCCGAGTAGATGGCCAACGGTACGGGCGACCCGCGGCAAGCGCTCGGGCCCGATCACGATCAGGGCAACGATGCCGATCACCATCAGTTCGGAAAAGCCGATGTCAAACATAGCTGTCAGTCGTTGAATAAGGGTTGTTGGCCGCTAGCTGCTGGCAACCAGCGGCTGATGACCCAAATTAGCTGGTGGTTTTGTCCTTGACTTCGACATCAATGGTTTCGCCGACCTTGGGGGGGATTTGGGGATCGGCTGGATTGGCGTCGACATTCGCCTCTTTCATGCCTTCCTTGAAGCCCTTGACGGCACCGCCGAGATCCTGGCCGATGTTGCGCAGTTTCTTGGTGCCGAAAACGAGCATGACGATGACCAGAACAATCAGCCAGTGCCAAATGGAAAAACTGCCCATGGTTGCCTCCTAGATGCGCTTGAGCATGGGGCCGACCGGGTCCGGTCCGCCGACGACGTGAATGTGCAGATGCGGCACTTCCTGCTGCCCCACCCGGCCGTTGTTGATGATCACCCGGAAGCCTTCGGAACTGCCCTCGGCAACCGCGATGGCATTGGCGCGAACGAGCATGCGCCCGAGCAACGGCGCGTCTTCGGGCGTCGCCGAGATCAGCGAGGCGATATGCTTCTTGGGAATCAGCAGGACATGCACCGGACGCGCTGGAGAAATGTCGCGAAAAGCCAGCATCTCCTCATCCTCGTAGACCTTCTGGCTCGGGATGGTGCCGGCGGCGATGCGGCAGAACAGGCAGTCGCTCACTTGTTGCCCCGCGCCGCCTTTTCGTCGATGCCGGAAATCCCCTCGCGGCGGCGCATCTCCTGCGATACATCCTCGATACCCAGACCATAGAAAGCGAGCAGGACCAGCACGTGATAGATAACGTCGGTCGACTCCCAGACCACTTTCAGACGTTTGCCCTCCTTGCCGGCCATGATCAATTCGGCGCATTCCTCGCCGATTTTCTTCAGGATCGAATCCGGTCCCTCGGAAAACAGCTTGGCGGTATAGGACTTCTCCGGATCTGCGTGGCGGCGCGAAGCCAGGGTGTCGGAAAGGCGGTGCAGGATGTCGTGCGTGCTCATTTTGCGTAGATTTCCTCAGGGTTTTTCAATATCGGATCGCTGGGAACCCAATATTCTCCCCGCAACTCATTGAAAAAGCAGCTTTCCCGTCCAGTGTGACAGGCGATGCCACCGACCTGTTCGATCGCCAGCAACAGTACGTCGCCATCGCAATCGGTGCGGATCGACAGCACTTTCTGCACGTGCCCCGATTCCTCACCCTTACGCCATAGACGCCGGCGGGAACGCGACCAGTATACCGCGTAGCCGCAGCGTACCGTTTCCTGCAGCGACTCGCGGTTCATATAGGCGAACATCACCACCCGGCCGCCGGCGTCCTGGGCGATAGCCGGGATCATGCCGTCGGCGTCCCACTTGAGCGCCGCCAGCCAGGACAGGGAATGGTCGAGATCGGCCATTACAGGCGCACTTCGATACCGCGCGCGGCCATGTATTCCTTGGCCTGACGCACCGTGTACTCGCCGAAATGGAAAATCGAGGCGGCCAGTACCGCGTCGGCCCGGCCCTCGGTCACGCCATCGGCCAGATGCTGCAGATTGCCAACGCCGCCCGAGGCGATCACCGGAATCCGCACTGCATCGGAAACGCTACGCGTCAGCGCGAGATCAAAGCCGTTCTTGGTGCCGTCGCGGTCCATGCTGGTCAGCAGGATTTCGCCGGCGCCCAGCGCTTCGACCTGCTTCGCCCAGGCGATAGCGTCCAGCCCGGTATCGTTGCGGCCGCCGTGCGTGAACACGTGCCACTCGCCCTGCCCAACCTGTTTGGCATCGATGGCGACGACGATGCACTGCGCACCGACCTTGCTGGAGGCGTCGAACACCAAGTCCGGATTCTGCACCGCAGCGGTATTGATCGATACCTTGTCGGCACCGGCATTGAGCAGGCGGCGCACATCCTCGACCTTGCGCACGCCGCCGCCGACGGTCAGCGGAATGAAGACCTGCTCGGCACAGGCTTCGACGATGTGCAGGATGATGTCGCGCTGATCCGAAGAAGCCGTGATGTCAAGGAAAGTCACTTCATCGGCGCCCTGTTCGTCGTAGCGGCGGGCAATCTCGATCGGATCGCCGGCATCGCGCAAATCGACGAAATTGGTGCCCTTGACGACGCGGCCGGCGGTTACGTCGAGACAGGGAATGATGCGCTTGGTGAGCATCAGGCGCCCAACTCGTCGGCGAGATCCTGCGCCGCCTTGAAATCGAGGGAGCCGTCATAGACGGCACGACCGGCGATGGTACCGACCACGCCCTCGCCCTCGATGGCGCACAGCGCCCGGATATCCTCAAGCGACGACAAACCACCGGAGGCAATCACCGGAATAGTCAGCGCCTGAGCCAGGCGCACGGTGGCTTCGATGTTGAGGCCAGACAACATGCCGTCGCGGCCGATGTCGGTATAAATGATCGACTCGACGCCGTAATCCTCGTACTTCTTGCCGAGATCGATCACGTCATGGCCGGTCAGTTTCGACCAGCCGTCGGTCGCCACCTTGCCGTCCTTGGCATCCAGGCCGACGATGATGTGACCCGGAAAGGCAACGCAGGCATCGTGCAGAAAACCAGGATTCTTCACCGCGGCAGTGCCGATGATGACATAGGACAAACCGCCGTCGAGGCAAGCCTCGATAGTATCGAGGTCGCGGATGCCGCCGCCCAGTTGCACCGGAATGTTGTCGCCGACCTCGGCCAGAATGGCCTTGATCGCCGCCGCATTCTTCGGCTTACCGGCGAAAGCGCCGTTCAGGTCGACCAGATGCAGGCGTCGCGCCCCCTGGTCGAGCCAATGTCGCGCCTGTTCGGCCGGGCTATCGGAAAAAACGGTGGCCTGTTCCATCAGGCCCTGTTTGAGGCGGACGCATTGTCCGTCCTTCAGGTCAATCGCGGGAATGATCAGCATGGGGGAAAATTCAGTCGGCGCGAATCAGGGTTGCCACTCGACAAAGTTCTTCAAGAGTTGCAGGCCGTCGCGCGCGCTTTTCTCGGGATGAAATTGAACCGCGAAGATATTATCCCGCCCCACCGCACAGGTAAAGGGCAGGCCATAGTCAGTCGTGGCGGCCGTCAACGCCGGATCGTCATGCTGTACGCAATAACTATGCACAAAGTAGAAGCGGGCGCCGTCGGCGATGCCCGACCAGAGCGCATGCGGCCTCTGCCAGACCTCGTTCCAGCCCATGTGCGGCACCTTCAAGCGCGCACCTCGGGCATCGACCATCCGTGCCTCGGGAAAACGACGGACCGTGCCGGGAAACACGTCGAGACCGGGAACATCGCCCTCCTCGCTACGCTCGAACAACATCTGTTGGCCAACGCAAATGCCGAGAAAAGGCTTGTCCCGCGCCGCCTGCAGAACGGCAGCGGAGAGGCCGCGGGCGTCGAGTTCGCACATGCAGTCGGGCATCGCCCCCTGCCCGGGAAAAACCACGCGCCCGGCGGCGGCAACCACGGCCGGATCGGCCGTGACGACAACCGGCACGGCGCCAGCGACGTGTTCCAGCGCCTTCGACACCGAGCGCAGATTGCCCATGCCGTAATCAATGACGGCAATGCTCACAGCGTCCCCTTGGTCGACGGCATACAACCGGCCATGCGCAGATCGGGCGTCACCGCCATGCGCAAAGCCCGGCCGAAGGCCTTGAACAGAGTCTCAGCCTGGTGGTGGGCATTCTTGCCGCGCAGATTGTCGATGTGCAGCGTGATACCGGCATGATTGACCAGACCGTTAAAAAACTCGGACACCAGATCAACATCGAACTGGCCGACCATCGCTCGTGCGAAATCGACATTGAATTCCAGGCCGGGACGGCCAGATAAATCGATGACGACGCGCGATAACGTCTCGTCGAGCGGCACGTAGCTGTGCCCGTAGCGGGTCAGTCCCTTCTTGTCGCCCCAGGCTTTAGCCAGCGCCTGACCAAATGTGATGCCGATGTCCTCGACCGTGTGGTGCGCATCGATATGCAGGTCGCCCGTAGCGGCAATATCGAGGTCGATCAAGCCATGGCGGGCAATCTGGTCGAGCATGTGATCGAGGAAGGGAACGCCGGTAGCGAACTGGCCCTGGCCGGTGCCATCGAGGTTGAGACGGACAGTAATCTGCGTCTCCAGAGTGTTACGGGTGATTTCGGCTTGCCACATAGCGAAAAGGCATCAAAACGGTGAATCGGGGCGCCATGATACCATTTCGACCTCACTCAAGACCCAGCGAGATCCTATGAGCCGCTTCTGGAGCCAAGTCGTCCGCGACCTCACCCCCTACGTGCCGGGCGAGCAACCCAAAATCGCCCATCTGATCAAGCTCAACACCAACGAACACCCTAGCCCGCCCTCGCCCAAGGTACTGGAAGCGATCCGCGCCGAACTGGGTGAGGACGGTGCCCGCCTGCGGCTCTACCCCGACCCGAACGCCGACCTGCTGAAAACGGCCATCGCCAAACGCTACGCCGTCGCGGCACAACAGGTATTCGTCGGCAACGGCTCGGACGAAGTGCTAGCGCACATCTTCATGGCCCTGCTCAAGCACCCGCAGCCGATCCTGTTCCCGGACATCACCTACAGCTTCTACCCGGTCTACTGCGGCCTGTACGGCGTCGCCCATCGCACCGTCGCGCTCGCCGACGATTTCTCGATCGATCCCGAAGACTATTGCCAGACGCCCAACGGCGGCATCATCATCGCCAACCCCAACGCCCCGACCGGTCGCCTGCTGCCGCTGGCGGCCATCGACCGGATCGCCAGCGCCAACCCCGACTCGGTCGTCGTCATCGACGAAGCCTATATCGATTTCGGCGGCGAATCAGCCATCCCGCTGACCGCCCGCCACAACAACCTGCTGGTCGTGCACACCCTGTCCAAGTCGCGCGCGCTGGCCGGCCTGCGCATCGGTTACGCCATCGGTCATTCGGACTTGATCGAAGCCTTGGAGCGCGTCAAAAACAGCTTCAACTCCTATCCGCTCGACCGCCTGGCGATTGTCGGCGCCGTCGCCGCCATCGAGGACGGCGAATACTTCGCGCGAACCTGCCGCCAAGTCATCGCCACCCGCGACCAATTGGTCGCCCGCCTGACCGGCCTTGGTTTCGACGTGCTGCCCTCGGCCGCCAACTTCGTCTTCGCCCGCCATCGGCAACGCGATGCCGGCGAACTGGCCAGAGCCCTGCGGGCGCGAAACATCATCGTCCGTCACTTCAAACTACCGCGCATCGAGCAGTTCCTGCGCATCAGCATCGGCAGCGAGCTGGACTGCTTAGCGCTCGGCAACGCCTTGCACGACATTCTTGGCACCTGACCACGGATCGAGTGATCATCGGCCAGGCGGCGATCATCGGCTGCCGCGCACAGTAGGCCGTAGGCTCCCAGGACGGCGCCGGCGAACTGGCCGGAGCCTTGCGTGCGCGGAACATCATCGTCCGTCACTTCAAATTACCGCACATCGAGCAATTCCTGCGCATCAGCATCGGCAGCGAACTGGACTATCAGGCACTCGGCGACGCCTTGTACGACATTCTTAGCGTCCGAGAAATCCGCCCCACTAAAACACTGAATCAGGCTGCCCCACGCTCGGACATCGCCTGGTCGTAGGCGGCATTAATCTCCTTGGTCTTGCGTTCGCACAGTTCACGAAGTTCAGGGCCAAGAGAAGTGACTTTGTCCGGGTGATACTGGCTCATCAAAATCTTGTAAGCGCGCCGGATCTCGTCGATTTCGGCGTTGGGAGAAACATTCAAAACCTCATGCCACGGCGCCAGGGCGAACTCCTCCGCTTGCCGCTGCCATTGCCGCGCCTCGGTCTCGCGCTGCGACTCCGGGCCGGACCAAGCTTGCTGGCGAGCTTGTTGATTCTGCGTCCTGCTCCCCTCCCCAAACAGGGAGACAATCCAATAGCCCATAAGTAGGCCAACGATGATGACTAAGATTTCGATTCCCGACATGATTCGCTTTCATGAGAGAGAAATTGCAAATGGGCGTTCAAGGCCGTGGCGCGCGCCGAACCCTCGTCCTCCCAGTCGATCTCGTTCTTGACCCGGATAATCACCTTGGTCAACGCGGCATCCCGTTCGGAGCCTGTCAGACATTGGTCAATAACCGAGAGGAAATCCTCTCTGGGCTGAAGACCGAGACTCAGGCGCCTCACCATGTTCAGGGCAAACGGAGGACAAGTCAGACTCTCTATCGCCAGCGACGCAAATCGACGTCCGCAGATCGCGTAGTCGGCACGTTTGATCCACACCAGCGCAAGCGCCAGCAAGGCATTAAGGTAAAAAAAGACGATGCCGGCGACGACGGCGAGGCTTCCAAGGCGGGAGAACAGACCCGCTGGAATCAGGACGAACAGTGCCAACAGCATGAGCCAGACGGATGGCGCGAGGATCGTGTACACGTTACCCGGAGGCGACCACGCTTGGCCGGAGCCAGCCAGCCCTTCCATATTCCAGGAGAAGCGATAGAGGGGACGGTGCGGCAGCAGCGGATTCGGGCAGAACGGTTCTTTTCCGCGAACCTGGAAGCCGTCCGCCCCGAACATCGCGCGCCACCGACCCTTGCAAACCGGGGAGAGAAGGGCTTCATTACTGGCCAACAGCAAGGCCGAGTCGTAGAGGTACAACCCGACCATGCCAACAACAAACAGTATCTCCGGATGCGGAACGATCAAGGTTCTTTTTTCCTGAACAAGGATTTGAGGCCGGCAAAGGCAGCAATCACAACACCAGCGATCAGCTTCCAGGCGGTGGCCAGGAACCCGCCGATGACAGCCCAAAACCCCTTCTTGGTGGCAACCGCCGTGGCGCCGCCGACGACCAGCGCCGCCAGACCATATTCAGCAAGATGGTCGCCATCCTTGAATTCGGCGTACCGCTCGCCGGCATTGAAATCAAAGCCTTGGAGGACTTGCTTGAAACTGGCCACGTCCTTGTCCAGGGTTTCCGGTGAGGAAACCAGAGTGGCGTTCATGACGCCGGTACGCCCAAGGAGACGAATGGTGTAGTTAAGAATGGGCCGCCCTTCGGAAGAGAGCTTCACGCCCCATTCCAGACGCTTGGTCTGAGGATCGTAATGAGGCGGAACATACCAACCTTCGGTGTGGAGAGGTGGTAGCCCGAGGCGCTTGCGTTCTTTGTTGGACGGGCCATCCGAGCTTTTCAAGGTTTTCAGGATATCGTCGGCATCAATCTTCTCGTCATCCTTCACATATCCAATCGGGCTAAAGGAGAAATCAGCCCACCAACCACTCGTGGAATAAACGATGTTGTTGCCAGGCTCGGGCAGGTTGCCGGTGAGCTTAAGGAACTGGGTCGAGTTGCTTTCGTCCAGAAACAACGTATCCGCATCGGCTGTCTTCAGCGTGGCCTTGCCAACGACTTGTTCAACGCGAGGGCCAACATGCCAGTCGAGGGCACGCAGGGCTGCACTGGGGTCTTGTTCGCTTGGGGCCGCAATTGCCAGTAGAGGAACTGCGCAGAGCGCCATTACAAGTTTCTTGAGCCGTATCACTGGTGATCCTTCGTGGTTGTGATAATCAGATGGAATTTTACCGGTTGTGCCGCCTTGGCAGAATAATGACTCAGGACTTGCCGGTGATTTCAATGAGCTTGTCGGTACCGTGCTTATCGGCTGTCGCGTCACAGCAGGCCGCAGGCTCCCAGGATGGCGCCAGCGGCGATGAACCACAGCGGATGCCAGCGGGTCCGCACGGCGGCGACCGCGGTCACTGCCAGAACACCGAACGCCGCACCGCTTAGGCCGACCGACTGGGCAATCAGTGTCGCGCCAGAGAAGACCAGGCCGACTGCCAGCGGCGCCACGCCAAGACTGATCGCCCGTTGCCAGCGACGGCCGGAAAACCTCTCCCAGTGGTCGATCAGCAGGTAGATCAGCACGCTCATCGGCAGGCACATGGCCAGCGTCGCCGCCAGTGCGCCGGCCAGGCCGGCGATCTGCCAGCCGATCAGGGTGACGACTAGGACATTCGGCCCGGGCGCGGCCTGGGCGATGGCGTAGAGATGGGTGAAGGTAGCGGCATCGAGCCAGTGGTGCTGGTCCACGACCACGCGATGCAGCTCGGGCAGCAGCGCCGTGGCACCGCCGAAAGCGACAAAGGAAAGGACGGCGAACTCGACGAATAGTTCGACGACCGTGCTCATCACCGCCCCAGACGCCAGTAGGCTAATCCGCCGGAACAGGCCAGGCCAGCCAGCATGACCCACAGCATCGGCCAGCGCAGGCCGGCAACGCCGAGTACGACCAGCGCGGCGAAGGGCAGGAAAACCGCTTTGTCGCGAATGGCGCTGCCCATCCGCCAGGCCATCGCGAACAACAGGCCGGAACCGGCGGCGGCGATGCCGCGCAGCATCGATTGCGCGATCGGCAACTGGCCGTAGGCGTCGTACAGCATCGCCAGCAGCACGACGATGGCGAACGGTCCGGCCAGCAGGCCGAGCGGCGCCACGATAGCGCCAGCCAGCCCACCGTGGCGCTTGCCGACGAGTACCGCCAGGTTGACCACGTTCGGCCCGGGCAGGAACTGGCAGAGGCCGAGCTGGGCGTTGAACTCCTCGGCCGTCATCCAACCACGCCGCTCGACCAGCATGCGCCGCGCGAAGGGCAGCACACCGCCGAAGCCGGACAGGCCGACAGTCGAGAAATCGAGGAAAAGCGCCCGCAATACCGGGCGGGCACCGTTTTCGCTAGTGCAGTCTTTGTTCACGGTCTGACCGTTCCAATTCCGTCATTCCCGCTTGTTTCTGGCGGGAATCCAGCGTCTTTGCTTTTTCCGCCGTGGCCGCGCCCCGCTGTGCGGAGCGGTGAGCCACTGGATTCCCGCTAAGAGCCTGCGGGAATGACGAGGGGGCTGCGGCCTCGGTTGGTCGCTTGCACGGGAAAACTGTCAGTATTTGAAGCAAAATGGCTCAACGCTCAAGGCGAAACGCGGCCGATTTCGCATGCGCCGGCAAGCCTTCGCCGTCGGCCAGCGTGGCGGCGATGCGGCCCAGGGTCTGGGCGCCGGCTGGCGATACTTGGATCAGGCTGGTCCGCTTCTGGAAATCGTAGACGCCGAGCGGCGACGAGAAGCGGGCCGAACCGGAGGTCGGCAGTACATGGTTGGGGCCGGCGCAGTAGTCGCCGAGCGATTCCGAGGTGTAGTGGCCAATGAAGATGGCGCCGGCGTGGTGAATCTGCTCGACCCACGGTGCGGGATCGTCAAGCGCCAGTTCTAGATGTTCCGGCGCGATGCGGTTGGCAATGGCCACCGCCTCTTGCATGTCGCGGACCAGGATGAAGGCGCCGCGATCGGCGAGCGAGGTGCGGATGACTTCTTGGCGCGGCATGGTCGGCAGCAACTTGGCTATGCTGGCCTGCACGCGGTCGATGAAGGCGGCGTCGGTACAGACCAGGATGGATTGCGCCAGTTCGTCGTGCTCGGCTTGTGAGAAGAGGTCCATCGCCACCCAGTCGGGGTTGCCCGTGCCGTCCGAGACGACCAGGATTTCCGAGGGACCGGCGACCATGTCGATGCCGACGATGCCGAATACCCGGCGCTTGGCAGCAGCAACGTAGGCGTTACCGGGACCGACGATTTTGTCCACCCGCGGCACGGTCGGCGTGCCGTAGGCCAGCGCCCCGACGGCCTGGGCGCCGCCGATGGTGAATACCCGGTCGACCCCGGCCAGGCAGGCGGCGGCCAGCACCAGCGCATTTTTCTCGCCGCCCGGCGTCGGCACCACCATGATCAGTTCCTTGACCCCGGCGACTTTGGCCGGAATCGCGTTCATCAGCACCGACGACGGATAGGCAGCCTTGCCGCCCGGCACGTAGAGGCCAACACGGTCGAGTGGAGTAATCATCTGGCCAAGCCGGGTACCGTCGGCCTCGGTGTAGGACCAGCCTTCCAGCTTCTGCCGCTGGTGGTAGTCGCGGATACGCCCGGCCGCCACTTCCAGCGCCGCCCGGCGCTCGGCCGGCAGACCGTCGAGAGCGGCCTGCAATTCACCGGCCGACAGTTCGAGATCGCTCATCGCGGTCGCCGTCAGGCGGTCGAAGCGCTCGGTGTAGTCGATGACCGCGGCGTCGCCGCGGGCTTTGACATCGGCCAGGATGCCGGCGACGGTACGCTCGATGCTTTCGTCGGCCGTTGCCTCGAAGACGAGCAGTGCGTCGAGTTGGGCCGTGAAATCGGCATCGACCGTGGATAGGCGTTTGATCGCGACCATAGAATTATTTCTCCGCCGCCCGGGCAAAGGCGTCGATCATCGGTTGCAGGATTTCGCGCTTGACCTTGAGCGCCGCCTGGTTGACCACCAGGCGCGAGGAAATGTCCATGATGTGCTCGCAGGCCACCAGCTTGTTGGCCTTCAGCGTACCGCCGGTCGACACCAGGTCGACGATGGCGTCGGCCAGACCGGCCAGCGGCGCCAGTTCCATCGAGCCGTAGAGCTTGATCAGGTCGACGTGGACGCCTTTGCTGGCGAAATGTTCGCGCGCCGTTTTGATGTACTTGGATGCCACCTTGAGGCGGGCCCCCTGACGCACAGCATTGGCGTAGTCGAAGCCTTCCGGCACAGCAACCATCATCCGGCACTGGGCGATGGCAAGGTCGAGCGGCGCGTAAAGCCCTTCGCCGCCGTGCTCGATCAGCACATCCTTGCCGGCCACGCCGATATCCGCCGCGCCGTACTGGACGTAGGTCGGCACATCGGTGGCGCGAACGATGACGACACGCACTTGCGGGCGGTTGGTCTCGATGATCAGCTTGCGCGAGGTTTCCGGATTCTCGTTCGGCACGATGCCGGCGGCGGCCAGCAGCGGCAGCGTTTCGTCGAAGATGCGGCCCTTGGAAAGGGCGATGGTGATGGTCGTCACGGGGTCACAGCCTGAAAACAAAGCTCATATTTTAGCGCAAGCCCCCTCCGCCCCGCCCGCACCCACAGTGATCGGGGGGATTGATGTTCGTTCGCCACATTCCTCTCCTTATTGCCAGCCATAGCGGCGTAAGTAAAAACCCTTCATGGCCTGGGTGAGCCCCATGTAGCCCAGGAGAATCAGCGGCAGGAGAACGAAGTAAAGCGGTGGCAAGGCCTGTAGTTTGAAGTAATGAGCCCAAGGCCCCATGGGAATGAAGATACCGATGGCCATGATGGTGGCTGTCATGACCATCAAGGGCGTCGAAGCACGGCTCTGTATGAATGGGATCTTGGGCGTTCGGATCATATGAACGACGAGGGTCTGGGTCAGCAGCCCGACGATGAACCAGCCGGACTGGAACAAGGTTTGGTGCTCGGGCGTATTCGCAGCAAAGACATACCACATCATGGCGAAGGTGGTCAGATCGAACACCGAGCTGATCGGCCCGAAGAACAGCATGAAGCGGCCGATATCGGCCGGCTGCCAGCGCTGGGGCTTACGTACCAGTTCATCGTCCACGTTGTCGAACGGTATGGCGATCTGCGAGATGTCGTACAGCAGGTTCTGCACCAGCAGATGCATGGGCAGCATGGGCAGGAAAGGAATGAAGGCGCTGGCGACCAGTACCGAGAACACATTCCCGAAGTTGGAGCTGGCCGTCATCTTGATGTACTTGAGCATGTTGGCGAAGGTTTTGCGGCCTTCGAGCACGCCTTCCTCCAGGATCATCAGGCTCTTTTCCAGCAGGATGATATCGGCCGCCTCCTTGGCGATATCCACCGCCGTATCGACCGAAATACCGATATCGGCGGTGCGTAGCGCCGGGGCATCGTTGATGCCGTCGCCCATGAAGCCGACCACATGACCGTTGGCCTTGAGCAGGCGGACAATCCTTTCCTTGTCGGAGGGCGTCAGCTTGGCGAAGACATTGACGGTTTCCACCGCTTTGGCCAGTTCGCCATCGCCCATCCTCTCGATGTCGCTGCCCAGCAGAATACCGGCCTGTTCCAGGCCCACCTCGCGGCAAATCTTGGCGGTGACCAGTCCATTGTCGCCGGTCAGCACCTTGACCGCGACCCCGTGCTCGGCCAGGGCCTCGAGGGCAGGAGCGGTGCTTTCTTTCGGCGGATCGAGGAAAGCCACATAGCCGATCAGCGTCAATTCCTGCTCGTCAGCGATACCATAGACCTCCTTGGCCGGGGGCAACTCACGGGCGGCCACGGCCACGACGCGCAGACCTTCCTCATTGAGGTCTGCCGTAACCTGACGAATCCGCTCCAGCAGTTCCGTGCTCAAGGGCTCAGTCGCCTCGCCATGACGGACCTGGGTGCAGACGGCGAGGATTTCCTCGACCGCCCCCTTGCAAATCACCAGATGGTGCTCATCATGCTCGGCCACCACCACGGACATGCGACGCCGCGTGAAATCGAAGGGTATTTCATCCACTTTGCGGAAAGCCGTGGCCACCTCCAACTCCTGATGCACCTCGACGTGCTCCAGCACCGCCACATCCAGGAGATTCTTGAGACCGGTCTGATAGTAGCTGTTGAGGTAGGCCATCTCCAGGACATCGTCCGACTCTTCGCCCCAGGCATCGACGTGCCGGGCCAGGAAAATCTTATCCTGAGTCAGGGTACCGGTCTTGTCCGTACACAGGACATCCATCGCACCAAAGTTCTGGATGGCATCCAGCCGCTTGACGATGACCTTTTTGCGGGAGAGAAACACGGCTCCCTTGGCCAGCGTCGAGGTCACGATCATCGGCAGCATTTCCGGGGTCAGGCCGACGGCGATGGACAGCGCAAAGAGCAGCGCCTCCATCCAATCCCCCTTGGTAAAACCGTTGATGAACAGGACCAGGGGAGCCATTACGAACATGAAGCGGATGAGCAGCCAGCTCACCTTGTTCACACCGAGCTGGAAGGAAGTGGTGGCCCGGTCGGTCGAGGTTACCCGCTGGGCCAGGGCGCCAAAATAGGTCCGATTGCCGGTCGCCAGGATGACAGCAGTTGCCGAGCCAGAGACCACGTTGGTGCCCATGAACAGGATGTTGTCCAGATCCAAGGGGCTGACGGCCGCCAAATCCCGCTGCAAGGGATATTTCTCAACCGGCATCGATTCGCCGGTCATGGCTGCCTGGCCGACGAACAAGTCCTTGGCGGAAAGCGCCCGGCAGTCCGCCGGAATCATGTCGCCGGCCGACAAAACAATGACATCCCCAGGGACCAACAAGCTGATCGGCAACTCCTGGCGTCGCGCGGTCTTGCTGTGCGAATAGGCGCCTTGGAACGACTCGGCAATGGGTGCGGCATCCTCGCCGAGGTCACGGCGCAAGACCGTGGCCGTGTTGCTCACCATCGCCTTCAGCGCGTCAGCCGCCTTGTTGGACTTTGTCTCCTGCCAGAAGCGCAGGCAGGTGGAAAGCACCACCATGGTCGAGATGACGATGGTGGCCTGCGCATCCTCCGTCAGATAGGAAATGACAGCGAGCAGCGTCAGCAGAAGATTGAAAGGATTCTGGTAGCAATGCCACAGGTGCGTCCACCAGGGGAGCGGCTTCTCATGTTCGACCTCGTTCAAGCCCACCCGCTCGCGTATGGCTTCAGCCTGCGCCTCGCTCAAACCCTCGCCATGGCTGTTCAGCGAAACCAACAACTCCTCGGAACGGCTCTTTGCCGCCACCACCAGGGTTTGCGCCAGAGAGTCAGGAATTTCTCGGCTGACGCCACTCCGCGTCAGCGTATCGAGCAGGGCCAGACGCCGGAAATGGCGCCCGATGTGCCGGGTACGCAGAAAGCCGGCAAAGAAACTCTTCAGGGTGCTCAGGCTCATGTTGGAACTCCTGGCGGCAATCAGAACTCGGCGTGGAATTGCGGGGCGGGATTCTTACAGCAAGTTAATCCGCAGCCCTGCTGGCGAGGCATAAAAAAATGGCCCAGGATTTCCCGGGCCATTTTTATGAAAAAACACACTTCAGCCGAACATCTCGCGAAGCGGGCTTTTCTATAGGCGTATCCGTGGCTTATTCAGCCGGGCGGATATTGGCGGCTTGCTTGCCCTTCGGGCCGCTGACGATGTCGAAGGTGACCTTCTGGTTTTCGGTCAGGGTCTTGAAGCCCGCACCTTGAATCGCGGAGAAGTGGGCGAAGAGATCTTCACCACCTTCGGCCGGAGAAATAAAGCCAAAACCCTTAGCGTCGTTGAACCACTTAACGGTGCCATTTGCCATTTGTATGCATCCTTGGATAAAGATTGAAGAACACGAGAACCAAGACCGAGGAGCTGACAAACCGATGACGGTGCAGGAACAACACACTGCCTGGAAACCCGAGTGGCGCAGTATGGCCCAGGCCGGCGAGAACGCAAAGCTCTTTTTTCATCAAATAGTCGCAGAATCCATGCGGTGTCTGGATTCTGCGACTTCGCTCCGCCACGCGCAGGGCCGTAGCCGAATCAACCCCGGCTGCGGTTTCTGCGGGCGCGGAGGGCGAATCCGGTCAGGCCGAGAGCCAGCAAGGACAGCGTTCCGGGTTCGGGAACATTATTGTTGCTGGACGCAGGACCCGAGGTGATCGTAATGGGCGACCCGGAAATTCTGCTCGGGTCGCCGAAAGAGGCACCCACAACAACACAAGGAATATCGCCTGGGATACAGCCGGTCATATTCGAGGACACGGACACGACCAAGTCGATGTGAATATCCATGCTCTCACCTTGGCCAAGCATTCCGAGATCCAGGGTCAGATTGGTGTCGTCCCAAGAATAAGTTGAGTACGACAGCAATTCACCCAGCAGCAGCGTGCTCGAGGTGGTGAGAACGTTCTGTGAGTCCAGCGAAACCGCGCTGGTAAACAGCGTCGTCGCGCCCCGGGAAATGCTCAGACTGTAAGAAGCCGAACCGACCCCGAACCCGCCCCCCATTAGCTGGCCACCATAGACCAGAAAATCGAGCGAATAGGACAAGGCGTCCAGCGAGTTATTGGTGACACTGGTGAGCCAGTGAAACTCTGCAGTAGCAGCCCCCTCCCCTCCCCCCATCGAATATGCCCCCCAAGGCACAGATGCCCCAAATACAGATGCCCCATAGGTCCCGGATGCATCGCCCCAACTACTTGCAGAGCCCCAACTAGTGGAGGCGCTATCCGAAACAACGTTGCTGTCCGATAGCGGCCCGTAGATCTGGGTTTCGCCATCGTTGGAAACCGAGCCACTGACAGTCAGCAGATCGGCCTTGGCGGGCAAGGCCAGGAGGCAGCCGGAAATTGCGGCAAGAGTTACGAGCAAACGATACGACTTCATGAACACCCCCTATTGACAGGCAAAAATTTGCGTTTTGCATATGCAATTACCGTACCAATACTTTTAATAGAGTGATTTTATTGAGAATTTTTACAAACCCCGCCACCCCACCGCAAAACCCGGGCAAAGTGTAAAGTTTTCCGACATTTTTCCGCCTTGCTCCCTCGCCCAGCGTGCGCGCCAGAGCTGCGAATCCATTTTCGGGCGAAGGAGGAATCAGGGCCGTAGGGCTATGAACTGTGAAACCGCAAAGAACGCATAGAGCGCAAGGAAAAACATCCGCATCTTTGTGTTCCTTGCGTTCTTTGCGGTTTCTTGTACAGGCGCCCCCTTTTCAGTCATGGATTCCCGCTTGCGCGGAAATGACAAACGAGAGTCCTCCTGCTGCCGGCTGCCGCCTAGTTGATCCGGCGCACCTCAGCACCGAGGCGAGCCAGCTTTTCCTCGATCCGCTCGTAGCCGCGATCGAGGTGGTAGATGCGGTCGATCAGCGTTTCGCCCTGGGCGACCAAGCCGGCGATGACCAGCGAGGCCGAGGCGCGCAGGTCGGTGGCCATGACCGTTGCCCCCTCCAGCCGGTCGACGCCGCGGACGACGGCGTTGTTGCCTTCGATCTGGATGTTGGCGCCCAGCCGCATCAGTTCGTTCACATGCATGAAGCGGTTCTCGAAGATGGTTTCGCGGATGGTGGCGACGCCATCGGCCACGCAGTTGATGGCCATGAACTGCGCCTGCATGTCGGTTGGGAAGGCCGGATAGGGCGCCGTGCGCAGGCTGACTGCCTGCAAGCGCGGTGGCGCGACGAGGCGGATTGCGTCACGCTCGACGGTAATCTCACAGCCGGCGTCCATCAGCTTGTCGACAACGCTGTCCAGATAGGCGGCCGAAGTCTTCAGCAGGCGCACGTCGCCGCCGGTGACCGCCGCCGCGCACAGGTAGGTGCCGGTCTCGATGCGGTCGGGCATGATCGCGTGCGTCGCCCCGTGCAGCTTGGCAACGCCCTGGATGCGGATGACGTCGGTGCCGGCACCGGAAATGCGCGCCCCCATACTGATCAGACAGTTGGCCAGATCGACCACTTCCGGCTCGCGCGCGGCGTTCTCGATGATCGTCTCGCCTTCCGCAAGGCAGGCGGCCATCATCAGGTTCTCGGTGCCGGTCACGGTGACCATGTCGGTGCAGATACGGGCACCTTTGAGGCGGCTGGCCGTGGCATGGACATAGCCCTGCTCAACCTTGATATCGGCACCCATCGCCTGCAGGCCCTTGATGTGCTGATCGACCGGCCGGGCGCCGATAGCGCAGCCGCCGGGCAGCGAAACACGGGCCTCGCCGCAGCGGGCAACCAGCGGGCCGAGCACGAGGATCGAAGCGCGCATGGTCTTGACCCGCTCGTAGGAGGCGATCGGGTTGTTCAGGCCGCTGCCGTCGAGGATCAGGCCGTCCACGCCGTCCAGGGTGACGCCGACGCCCATTTCGCCGAGCAGGCGCAGCATGGTCGAAATGTCGTTGAGGTGCGGCACGTTGGTCAGATGCAGCGGCTCGGCGCTGAGCAGCGAGGCGCAGAGAATCGGCAGCGCGGCATTCTTGGCACCGGAGATGGCGACTTCGCCGGACAGCGGCACGCCGCCCTTGAGCAACAACTTATCCACGCTGGGTACTCCATTCTTCCGGGGTCAGGGTCTTAAAGGAAAGGGCATGCAGTTCCCCGGTATCGAGCTTTTCCTTGAGGGTCTGGTACACACGCTGCTGGCGCTGTACCCGGTTCTTGCCGACAAATTCGGCGCTGATGACGAGGGCGGTGAAATGCTGGCCGTCGCCGTCGAGTTCGAGATGGTCGCAAACCATCCCGGCCAGGATGAGCTGCTTGATTTGGTCGGGGTACATCATGGACTTAGTTTCTAGCCTCTGAGTTTCCAGCCCCGCCTGAGCAGTTCTAGCGTCAGCAGGGTTACGCCAGCGAAGCAGGCGAAGACGACAGCGAAACTGAGCAGCGGCGACACGTCGGAAACGCCGAAGAAGCCGTAGCGGAAGCCGTCGATCATGTAAAAGACGGGATTGTAATGCGACACACCCTGCCAGAAACCGGGCAGCGTGTGGATTGAATAGAAGACGCCGGAGAGCATGGTCAGCGGCATGATCAGGAAGTTCTGGAAGGCCGCCAGTTGGTCGAATTTCTCGACCCAGATGCCGGCGATCATGCCCAGCGCCCCGAATAGGGCGCCGCTGACCAGGGCGAAGGCGACGATCCAGCCCGGTGCCACGACTTGTAGGTCGACAAACCAGACGGTCGCCAGCAACACGCCGACGCCAACCATCAGCCCGCGCGCCAGGGCCGCCAGCACATAGGCGGCGAAAAAGGCGCCATAGGAAATCGGCGGCAATAGCACGAACACGATCGAACCGGTGATCTTGGCCTGGATCAGGCTCGACGAGGAATTGGCAAAGGCATTCTGCAGCACCTGCATCATGATCAGGCCGGGGATCAGAAAGCTGCTGTAAGGCACGCCATGCACCCGCACATGCTGATCGAGCACATGGCTGAAAATCATCAGGTAGAGCAGCGCCGTCAGCACCGGCGCCGCCACGGTTTGAAAAGCAACCTTCCAGAAGCGCAGGATTTCCTTTTCGAACAGGGTCCAGAAACCGATCATGAATGCATCGTCCGGATGAAGACGTCTTCCAGCGAAGCGCCGGGATGCCCGGCCAGCAGGTTGGCCGTGGTGTCGAGCGCCACCACCCGCCCCTGCTTCATCAGCGCGATGCGCTTGCACAGCGCCTCGGCCTCCTCCAGGTAGTGTGTGGTCAGGACGATGGTGTGCCCCTCGGTATTGAGGCGGCGGATGAACTGCCACAGCCCTTGGCGCAATTCGACGTCGACGCCGGCCGTCGGCTCGTCGAGCACGATCACCGGCGGTTTGTGCACCAGGGCCTGAGCGACCAGCACGCGCCGCTTCATGCCGCCCGACAGGCGCCGCATGTTGGTGTCGGCCTTGCCGGTCAGATCGAGGTTGGCGAGGATTTCGTCGATCCAATCATCATTTTTTCGGATACCGAAGTAGCCGGACTGGATGCGCAAGGTCTCGCGCACACTGAAAAAGGGATCGAAGACCAGTTCCTGCGGTACCACGCCAAGCAGTCGGCGGGCGGCGCGGAAATCGCTGACGACATCGTGGCCCATGACTTTCAGCACGCCGGAATCGGGGCGAACCAGGCCAGCCAGCGTCGAGATCAGGGTTGTTTTGCCGGCCCCATTCGGTCCCAGCAAGCCGAAAAACTCACCCTTGTCGATGTCGAGAGAGACACCGGCCAGCGCTTGCAGCGGGCCGAAATGCTTGACGACGTGGGCGATGGAAACCGCGGCGGTCACGAAGTGCTGCTCAAGCCAGCGGCAGCAGTTCGGTCAGGCCGTACAGTTCGGCCAGCGACAGGACGCCGGTCGGAATGTGCGCAAAGCGGATACTCGCCTGCGCGGCCGGAGCACTGCGCAGCCAGCCGAGCATGACGACGAGGGCCGAGGAATCGGCTTCGCTGACCTGGGAAAAATCGAAAATCTGCTCGCCCGGCCGCATAGCGGCGCGACCTGCGTCGAGCAGGCCGCGGGCATTGGCCATCAACAGCGACGCCTTGACCAGCAACCGCTCTCCGTCGCGCTCGATCATTTATTTCTTCTCGCTCTTGGCCTGGTTGGCCTCCAGCGAGCGGTTCTTGGCCGCGATCGAGGCAATCAGGCCGTCGATGCCGCCGTTGCGCACCTCCTGGGCGAACTGGTCGCGGTAATTGGTGACCAGGCTGATGCCGGCAACCGTCACGTCATATACCTTCCACTCGTTATTCTTGAACTCCAGGTTGTAATCGAGACCGATCGGCTTGTTGCCCGGCTGCTGGATCTCGGTGCGGACCAACACATCGGTGTCCTCGGGCTTCATCTTGAACGGCTTGTATACCACCTTCTGATTGCTGTAACTGGTCAAGGCATTGGCATAGGTGCGCACCAGCAACGTCTTGAATTGGTCGGCCAGTTGTTGCTGTTGCTGCGGACTCGCCTTGCGCCAATCCTTGCCGACCGCCAGCGCCGTCATCCGCGTGAAGTTGAAATGCGGCAGAACCTTCTGGTCCACCAGTTCCATGACCTTGGCCGTGCTGCCGTTCTGGATGTCGCGGTCCTTGCGGACGACATCGAGCACCTCGTCGGTGACATGCTGAACCAGGTCGTTCGGCGCCTGCTGGGCAAAGACCGGCAGGGCGAGACAGACGGCAGCGGCAAAGGCGAGAAGTTTTTTCATAATCGGCAGGGTAGTCGGATAGGTTAGTAATCGTCGTCGAGTCGCGGCGGACGGCCGTCAAATATCTGATTGCGCCGGCGCTGCAGGTAGGCGTCGCGGATGTAGCTGTATCTGTCGAACGCCGCCTCTGCGATGATCTTGTCGGCCGGCAGCAGGCTGGCGCGGATATCAACGAAGCGGACCACCGTCGCGCTGTTACGCACGCGGACGGGATCAATAAAGCGCACCGGATCGGCGGCGTAATCGACGCCCCAGGCCGCCGCGTCGCGCACGGTGCGCGGCCCGAGTATCGGCAGAAAGAGATAACCGCCGTCGCCGACGCCCCAGACCGCGAGGGTCTGGCCAAAGTCCTCGTCGTGCCGCTCGAGGCCGAGTTCGCTGGCGACGTCGAAGAGACCGAAAATGCCGATCGTCGAATTAATCAGCAGGCGGGCCAGGTCATTGCCGGCATCACCGCCCTTGCCTTGCAGTGCGCTGTTCACGCCGACCCACAGATCGCCGACATTGCCGAAGAAATTACCAACCGCCGCCTTGACCGGCAATGGCGTGACGGTGTCGTAAGCCTGGGCCGCCGGCCTGGCCGCAACCTTGTCTATCACCTCGTTGACGGCGAACATCGCGCGGTTGAAGGGCTCGAACGGATCTTTCGGATTGCGTTCCTGCGGATGGCTCTCCTCCTCGGCCACGGTGCCGCCGGCAACGGCCAGCAGGCAGGCGGCCATCAGGGCGGCGCGCAACCATCGGCTGATCGAGGTATCCATCCACATCACTTCGTCTCCTGTCCTTCGGCGGCCTTGTTGAACATGAACTGGCTGATCAGTTTTTCCAGCACCACCGCCGACTGCGTCTTGCTGATCGTATCGCCGGGTTTCAACATCGTCTCGTCGCCGCCAACGTCGAGGCCGATGAACTGCTCGCCGAGCAGGCCCGCCGTGTAGATCGAGGCGAAGGTATCGCGCGGGAAGTGGTAGCGGCCATCGACGACCATCGTCACGACAGCTTCGTAGCTAGTCGGATCAAAACGGATGTCGGTGATGCGACCGACGAGCACACCGGCGCTCTTGACCGGGCCGCGTACCTTCAAGCCGCCAATGTTGTCGAACTTGGCCTGCAGCGTATAGGTCTCCGACAGGTGGGCGGACGAAAGATTGCCAACCTTGAGCGCAAGAAACAGTAGCGAGGCAATGCCGATAGCGACGAAGATGCCGACCCACAGGTCGATGGTGGTACGGTTCATTAAGTTCCCCGGAACATGAATGAAGTCAGAACGAAATCCAGCGCCAGGATGGCCAGCGCCGAGGTCACCACGGTCCGCGTAATGGCTCGCGACACGCCCTCAGCGGTCGGCACGGAATCGTAGCCTTCGAAAACGGCAATCAGCGACACCGCGATGCCAAACACAAAACTCTTGATCACGCCGTTGACGATGTCGTAGCGGAAATCGACCCCGGATTGCATCTGCGACCAGAAGGCGCCGTCGTCGACACCGATGAAGACGACGCCGATCAGCCAGCCGCCGAGCACGCCCATGGCCGAGAACAACGCGGCCAGCAAGGGCATGGCGATGACGCCGCCCCAGAAACGCGGCGCGACGACGCGGGCGATCGGATTGACCGCCATCATGTCCATCGCCTTCAACTGCTCGGTCGCCTTCATCAGGCCGATCTCGGCGGTGATCGCCGAACCGGCGCGCGAGGCGAACAGCAGTCCGGCAACGACCGGCCCAAGCTCGCGGACCAGCGACAGCGAGACAAGAATGCCCAGCGCCTCGGTCGAGCCAAAGCGCTGCAAAGTCTCGAAGCCCTGCAAGCCGAGCACCAGGCCAACGAAGAGGCCGGAGACGGAGATGATCAGCAGCGACAGCACGCCGCTGAAATAGACTTCTCGCGCCGTCAGCTGCGGGCGACTGAAGGATGTACCGGAAAAACGCAGGATCGCGGCCAGGAAGCGGGCGGCAAAGCCGAGGCGCCAGATACGCTCGATCGTCGCATGCCCGAGCTGGCGCAACAGGGCGACGGGATTAACCATGCGCCGCCCCCAGGAAATCGTCGCGCAAGGGTGGCGCCGGGTAATTGAAACGTACCGGTCCGTCGACCTCGGCATGGACGAACTGGTGCACATAGGGATCGCGCGAGGCGCGCAGTTCGTCGGGCGTTCCCTCGGCAACGATACGGCCATCGGAAATGAAATAGATGTAATCGACGATCAGCAACGACTCCTGGATGTCGTGGGTGACCATGATCGAGGTCGCACCGAGGGCATCGTTGAGCTTGCGAATCAACTGGCCGATGACGCCGAGGGCGATCGGATCAAGACCGGTAAACGGCTCGTCGTACATGATCAGCATTGGATCAAGTGCCACTGCCCGGGCCAGCGCCACGCGCCGCGCCATGCCGCCGGACAGCTCGCCAGGCATCAACTGATGGGCGCCGCGCAGACCAACCGCTGCGAGCTTCATCAGCACCAGGTCGCGGATCATTTCCTCCGACATGTCGGTATGTTCGCGGATTGGGAAAGCTACGTTGTCGAATACCGACATATCGGTAAACAACGCTCCGAACTGGAACAGCATGCCCATTTTGCGCCGGACGCCATACAGTTCGCCAAGCGTCATCTCGGACACGCGGTGCCGATCGAGGCGCACGCGTCCGCGGCTGGCCCGCAACTGGCCGCCGATGCAGCGTAACAGCGTGGTCTTGCCACAGCCCGAACCGCCCATGATGGCGACCACTTTGCCGCGCGGAATCTTCATGTTGATCCCTTGCAGTACAGGTCGCCCGTCATAATTGAAATGCAGGTCTTCGATATCGACCAGGATGTCGTCCGACAAATCGCGTTCCCAGGAAAAAGTCTGTCGATTTTAGCAGAAACCCCGGCCATCCCGCCTCGGGGAGGGGGCTATAATCGAGCGATGCCCTATGGAACCTTGCGTCCTTGCCTGCCGCCAAGCCCCTGCTGCTGATCGTCGACGACGACCCGCTGATCGCCGAATCGCTCAGTTTCACCTTCGCCCGGGCCTTCGACGTGGTGACCAGCCATTCCCGTCCGCATGCCCTGAATCTGCTGCGCCAATTGCGCCAGGCGCCGCAACTGGCCCTGATCGACCTCGGTCTGCCCCCCCTGCCGCACCGCCCGGACGAGGGGTTCGCACTGATCGGCGATCTGTTGGCTCTGGCCCCGGACATGAAGATCATCACCCTGACCGGCCAGAATGACGACGACAACGCCCGCCACGCGCGCACCCTCGGCGCCATCGATTTCGTCGGCAAGCCCTGCGACCCAGGCCGACTCGACACCCTGCTGCGGCAGGCACTGAGCTTCGGTGAGATGCCGGCGGCAGAGCCGACCGCCGGCCTGATCGGCGACAGCCTGCCCATGCAGCGCCTGCGTCTGCAACTTGGCCAGTACGCCGACCTCGCCTTCCCGGTCTTGATCGAGGGCGAGTCGGGCAGCGGCAAGGAGGTCGTCGCCAGCCACCATCTGCACCGCCTGACCGCCCGCCGCGACAAACCCTTCCTGGCCTTGAACTGCGCCGCGATCTCGCCATCGCTGCTCGAACCGACGCTGTTCGGCCATGCCCGTGGCGCTTTCACCGGTGCCGCCGGCGCCCGTTCCGGCTATTTCGAGGATGCCAATGGCGGCACCTTGTTCCTCGACGAAATCGGCGAGTTGCCACTGGAACTGCAACCGAAGCTGCTCCGCGTCCTCGAAAACGGCGAGTACCAACGCGTCGGCGAAACCCAGACGCGGCACTCGAATGCCCGCATCATCGCCGCCACCAATCGCGATCTGCGCAAGGAAATCCGCGCCGGCCGCTTTCGCGCCGATCTTTACCACCGCCTGTCGGTCTTTTCCATCGCCGTGCCCAGTCTGCGCGACATGGGCAGCGACCGTCTGCTGCTGCTCGAACATTTCATCCGGATTTATGCCGACAAGGCCGGTCTGGCGCCTTTCTCGCTCAACCCGGCAGCGCGGGCGCTGTGGCTCGACTACTCCTTTCCCGGCAATGTGCGCGAATTGCGCAACATCGTGATCCGCCTGGTTGCCAGCCATCCCGGCCAGGAAATCGACCCGCAACGATTGCGCGCCGAATTCGACGCCGGCGACGAGGAACCGCCAGCGACGCCGAGCGCCCTCGCTGCCGTCGACCTCGACCAAGTACGCGAAGCAGCGCGCCGGCATCTCGAACAGACCGAGGCCCTGACCCTCGATGCCACGCTCGAACTGTGGGAGCGCGGCTACATCGAAGCGGCCATCGAGTTGAGCGGCGGCAACATGAGCCGTGCCGCCCGTCGCCTCGGCATCAACCGCACCACCCTGTACAACCGCATGGAAAGCTGGAACCGTCGATGAGCCTGTACCTGGAACATTTTGGACTGCGCGAACCGCCCTTCCGCATCACGCCGCACACCGATTATTTCTTTTCCGGCGCCAACCGCGGCCCGACGCTCGACGCGCTGATCTACGCCATCACCCAGGACGAGGGCATCGTCAAGGTCACCGGCGAGGTCGGCAGCGGCAAGACCATGCTCTGCCGGATGCTGCTCGAACGCCTGCCGGCCAACGTCGACACGCTGTATCTCGCCAATCCTTCGCTGTCGCGCCACGACATGCTCGGCGCCATTGCCGACGAACTCGGCATTGCCACGGCAGGTAAGGCGCCGCACGCGCTGATGCGGGCACTGCAGGAAGCGCTGATCGAGCGCTACGGCGCCGGCAAGAAGGTGCTGCTGCTGATTGACGAAGCCCACGCCATGCCGGCCGAATCGCTTGAGGAAATCCGCCTGCTCTCCAATCTCGAATCGAGGTCCGCCAAACTCCTGCAGATCGCACTGTTCGCCCAGCCCGAACTGGATGAGCGTCTCGCCGCCAACGACATGCGCCAGTTGCGCGAGCGCATCACGCAGCACTTCAACCTGAGTCCGCTGAAGGCCGACGACATCGCTGGCTACCTGGAATTTCGCCTGCGCACCGCCGGCTACAGCGGTCCCGGTCCCTTCAACGAAGCCGCCATCCGCCAGATTGCCGAAATCTCCCAAGGTCTGTCGCGGCGTATCAACATCCTCGCCGACAAGTCGCTGCTCGCCGCCTATTCCCGAGGTAGCCACCAGGTCGACGGCAACGACGTCGTCATTGCCATCCAGGACGCCCGCTTTGCGCCATTGCGACGCGCCGAGCCAGCGGGTAATCACGGGCTGATATGGGGCCTGGTCGGCGCCCTGCTGGTGCTAACCCTGCTGATCCTCGCCTACACGTTCGGCCCACGCGGTACCAGTCCGGACAGCACCCCCCAGGAAAGCACGGCACCAGCTGCCAAGCCAGCGCCGCAGCGTCCGCTGGGCCTGGCTGAAGCACCCGCCGCACCCACCAACCTGCACTTCGGGCCGCTGACCCGCAGGCACATGGAGCAATACGAGGAATGGATCGCCAGCGCGCCGCGCCGGCACTATTTCATCCAACTGCTGGCCACCGATGCCGGCAACACCGGTCAGATCGAGGGTTTTCTCGCTCGTGCCAGCAAAGCGCTGGACTCGGATGAACTGCGCGTCTACCGCTCCAGCCTTTCAGGCCGCGATCGGGTCGGCGTGATCTACGGTGACTTCCCCAACCGCGAAGCCGCCGCCGCCGCGATGCTGGCGCTGCCCGAATCGATCAAGGCAGTGCAACCCTTCCCACGGCAGGTTTCGCGCCTGTATTGAGAGCGTTAGATCATGGCGACCTATTGGGGCGAACATGCTAGCATCAGTCAAATACGGGCCGGGTAGCGCCTGACAGTCGAGACAAGGTAACGAGCCGATGAAAATCGGATATTTCAGCGCAACGATCATCCCCCTGCTGTTGGCTGCCTGTGTGGCTCCAACACCGCGCGAACCGCTCGCCGGCCATCTCCGCACTGAGACTACCGGGCCGGCATCAACTGTCCCGATCCCGGCCCCAGTCCAGCAAACGCTGGCCCTGCCCGCGCCGCGTCCGCAGGTCAAGGCTGAAACCTACAGTGTGGTGGTCAACAACGTGCCGGTGCACGACCTGTTGTTCGCCTTAGCACGCGACGCCAAGGTCAATGTCGACATCCATCCCGGCATCACCGGCGTCGTCTCGCTCAACGCTATTGACCAGACACTGCCGCAAATCCTCAGCCGCATCGCCAGGCAGGTGGACATGCGCTTCGAACTCGATGGCCCGAACTTGGCGGTGATGCCCGACTCGCCGTTCCTCAAGCACTACCAAGTTGACTACGTGAACATGTCGCGCAGCATCACGGCCACCGTCTCGACCAATACCCAGATCGCCACCGGCGTCGGCGGTAACACGGGCACGATGGTTGGCGGTTCCGGCGGCAACGTGTCGACCACGCAGATCGAGAACAGCTCGAAGAACCGCTTCTGGGAATCGCTGGAAAAAAACATCCAGGATTTGCTGCGCGAAACCGACAAAATCCTGCCGGACGGCTCCAGCGAAACCTTCGTCGAGCAAACCGCCGAGCAAGCAGCCAGCGGCACGGCGGCGTTGCCGCAGGCCGCCGGTCGTGGCACGGCTCGGGCCATCGCCAACGCGCTGCAAACCCATGCCGCCCCGACCACCAACAGCCAGCGGACAGATACCGCCGTCTACCGTACCAGTACCTTCCGCGAAGCCGCCTCGGTCATCATCAATGCCGAAACCGGCGTCGTCACCGTCCGCGCCACCCAGCGCCAGCACGACCGCATCCAGGAATTCCTCGACCGCGTGTCCAACTCGGCCCGTCGTCAGGTATTGATCGAGGCAACCATCGTCGAGGTCACGCTCAACGATGGCTACCAACAGGGCATCAATTGGACGGGATTAGTTCGCAGCGGCACCTTCGCCTTCATTGGCGACGCAATGACGCCAAACGCGGTCAATTTGAGTTTCACGCGTGGCAACGATCCCAACTTCGATCCCAAAGCCCTGGTGACGCTGTTCAACACCTTCGGTACGACCAGGGTACTTTCCAGCCCGCGATTGTCGGTGATGAACAACCAGACCGCCTTGTTGAAGGTGGTTGATAATTATGTGTATTTCAATGTGAAGGCCGATACCACGATGGCCGCCAACGTCAGTGGCGTGACCACCTACACGACGACCCCGCAATCGGTTTCGGTCGGCCTGGTGATCAGCGTCACGCCGCAGATCAGCAATGGCGACGCCATTACGCTCAATGTGCGCCCGACCATCACCTCGATCGCCGGCGAGGTCGATGATCCCAACCCGAGTCTGTTAAACAGCACCCCTCCCATCCGCAACAAGGTTCCGATCATCCGCACCAAGGAAATCGAATCCATCATGCGCGTCGCCAGCGGCAATATTGCCGTCCTCGGCGGCCTGATGGAAGACAAGATCGACTACCAGAATCAGCGCGTCCCCGTGGTCGGCCAGATTCCCCTGGTCGGCGAACTGTTCAACAACCGCAACAACCAGGCGCAGAAAACCGAACTGGTCATCCTGCTGCGCCCGGTGGTCATCCGCGACCCCAGCATCGACGGCGATTTCGCCGGCCTGCGCGCCCACGTGCCCGGCGATGACTTCTTCGCCCAGCCGAACGAAGCGCAGCCCTTCAACATCCGTCCCAGTCGCTGAGGCCCGGCATGAGCCTGCTGATGGATGCCCTGAAACGAGCCGAAGCGAGCAAGCAGGAAGCCGCCCGCCAGCAGGCCGGCAAAGAGACATCGGCCGGCGACGAGGGCCTGAGCCTGGAGCCGCTGGCCCGCGACACGGCCGGCGCAGGCCAATTGCCCGATCTAGCCGCCCATCTCGATGCCGTCGACGCCGAGTTGGCCAGTTCAGCGCAAACGCCGGCCCCGCCTCCGTCGCCTCAGCCGGAACCGCCCGTGGCCTATGCCACGGCAGCCAGCGGCCAGGCCATGGCCCGCAACAGCTTCGCCGCCAAGCAGCGGCCGGCGGCCAGCAACCGCAGCTGGCTATGGCTAGCCCTCGGCGGCTTGGCACTGGCTGGCCTGACCATCGGCGCTTACGTCTGGTACCAGATGAACAGCCTCAATACCGGCGGCCTAGCTGGCGCCGGCCAGCCGCTACCGACCTCCACAAACGGCACACCGTACACGCCCCCCGTGCCGGTCGGCGGCACGTCATCACTGGCCGGCTTGCCACCGATTGGTGCAGTACCGCCAACGGCGGCGCCACTACCACCTGCCGCAACTTCATTGCCACCGGCCACGCTACTATCGGCTGAACCACCGTCACGCAGTGCGCTACGGTCGCCCGCCACACAGCCGATCCGCGTGACGCGGACCCAGCCGCGGGTCGATCCCGACCTCGTCCAAGCGCACGCCCGGCTGCAAGCCGGCGACCTGCCGGGAGCTAGCCAATTTTTCACCCAGGTGCTGCAGCGTGACCCCAACCAGACCGACGCCCTGCTGGCCCTGGCCACCATCGCCCAGCATCAGGGCCGGCTTGGCGAGGCGGAAAGCTGGCGCCAGCGGGCGCTGGTCGCCGATCCGAGCGATCCAGCGGTGCAGGCGGCGACGCTGGCCAGCCGCGCCGCCGGCGGCGACGCGCAGGCGGCCGAGAGCCGACTGAAAACCCTGCTCGCTGCCCAACCGCAATCGGCCGAACTCAATTTCGCCCTGGGCAATCTTTATGCCCGCCAGCAGCGCTGGGCCGAAGCACAGCAGCATTATTTCAACGCCGTTGCGGCCGAACCCGACAATCCCGACTACCTGTTCAATTTGGCGGTCAGCCTCGACCAGTTGCGCCAGCCCCGCCCCGCCGCCCAGCATTACCGGCTGGCTCTGGAGGCCGCCACGCGACGGCCGGCAAGTTTCGACGGCGAGCAGGTCCGCCGCCGCCTGGCCGCGCTTTTGCCAGATACCCCGCCCTGACCTGATGAGCCCATCGCTGCTGCAACGCCGACCGCTCGGCCAGATTCTGATTTCCGAAGGCATCCTGTCGGAAGATCAGTTGCGTATCGCGCTGCTTGAGCAGATGAAGCACAACCAGCCGATCGGCAAGCTCCTGGTGTCACTCGGCTTCGTCACCGAGGCCACCTTACGCCAGGCGCTGTCGGAAAGCCTGGGCAAGCAGAGCATCGACCTATCGCATGCGGTAGTCGACCCGCAGGCGCTGAAAATGGTGCCGCGCGAGCTGGCCAAGCGCTACCACCTGCTACCGCTCGATTACGACCAACACAGCCAGCGACTGACCCTGGCCATTTCGGATGTCAACGACATCGTCGGCCTCGACCGCGTGCGGACGCTGATCGACGAGCATACCGAGATCGAGACGCTGCTCGCCGGTGAGTCGGAAATCGACCGAGCCATCGACCAGTATTACGGCCACGAACTGTCGATCGACGGCATCCTGCACGAGATCGAGACCGGCGAGATCGACTGGAAGAGCATCTCGGCCAGCGACGACCAGTACAGCCAGCCGGTGGTGCGTCTGATCGACTCGATTCTGACCGATGCCGTCAAGCGCGAGGCCTCTGACATCCATTTCGAGCCGGAAGCCAACTTCCTGCGCATCCGCTACCGGATCGACGGCATGCTGCGGCAAATCCGTGCCCTGCATAAATCCTACTGGCCGGCGATGACGGTGCGCATCAAGGTGTTGTCCGGCATGAACATCGCCGAAATGCGCGCGCCCCAAGATGGCCGCATCGGCCTCTCGGTTTCCGGCCGGGCGGTCGATTTCCGCGTCGCCAGCCAGCCGACCATCCACGGCGAGAACATCGTGCTGCGTATTCTCGACCGCCAGAAGGGCATCGTCCCGCTCGAACAGCTCGGCCTGGCCGAGGATCACCTGCATCAATTGAAGCTAATGATCGCCCGGCCAGAAGGCATCATCCTGGTCACCGGCCCAACCGGCAGCGGTAAAACGACGACGCTGTACTCGGTGCTCAACCACATCAACGCCGAGGGCATCCATATCATGACCCTCGAAGACCCGGTCGAATACCCGATGGCGCTGGTCCGCCAGACTTCGGTGATAGAGAACGCCAAGCTCGATTTTGCCAATGGCATCCGTTCGATGATGCGCCAGGATCCGGACGTCATCTTAGTCGGCGAGGTACGCGACGCCGAGACGGCCGAGATGGCTTTCCGCGCCGCGATGACCGGCCACCAGGTGTTCACCACCCTGCACACCAACTCGGTCATCGGCGCCGTGCCGCGCCTACTTGATATCGGCGTACTGCCCGACATCATGGCCGGCAACATCATCGGCATCATCGCCCAGCGCCTGGTCCGCCGCCTGTGCGAGCACTGCAAGTCGCCCTACCACGCTGAGGCGCACGAATTGCGGCTGCTCGGCCGGCTCGCCGATGGCCAGCGGCCGGTGCTGTTCACCCCAACCGGCTGTGAGCACTGCGACTTCCAAGGCTATCGCGGGCGCATCGCCATCATGGAACTGCTACGCATCGATGCCGGCCTCGACGAACTGATCGCCCGTCGCGCAACCACCCACGAAATCCGCAACCGGGCGCTGGCCCAGGGCTTCAGCACGCTGGCCGACGACGGCCTGCGGCGCGTGCTGAACGGCACCACCTCGCTGGAGGAATTGGCGCGGGTAGTGGATTTAACTGACCGAATGTAGCCATGCTCTTCGACTACAAGGCCGTCAGCGCCGAAGGCCGAATGACCACCGGCCGACTCGACGCCATCAACTTGATCGACCTGGAAATGCGCCTGAAGCGCATGGAACTCGATCTGGTCACCGGCAAGCTGGTCGAGCACCACTCACTGTTCGGGCCGCGCGGCGTGCCGCGGCCCGAACTGATCAATTTCTGCTTCCACCTTGAACAACTGACGCGCGCCGGCGTGCCCATCCTCGACGGTCTGACCGATCTGCGCGACTCGATCGAACATCCGCACTTCCGCGAGGTAGTAGCCGTGCTGATCGAAAACATCGAGGGCGGCCAGACCTTGTCGCAGGCAATGGAAACGCATCCCGACGTGTTCTCTCAGGTCCTGGTCAACCTGGTCCGCGCCGGCGAAAACAGCGGCCAGTTGCCGGAAGTACTCGATCGTATCGGCGAGTCGCTGCGCTGGGAGGACGAGCTGGCTTCAAACACCAAGAAGCTGCTGCTCTATCCAACTTTCGTCGCCATTGTGGTCATCGCCGCCACGCTGTTCCTGATGGTCTACATGGTGCCGCAGCTCAAGCTGTTCGTGAAAAACATGGGCCAGACCTTGCCGCTGCAGACCCAAGTGCTGTTCTTCGTCTCCGACCTGCTGGTCGGCTACTGGTATGTGATTCCGCTGCTGCCGCTGGTCGTCACCGTGGTCGGGAGTTTTGTCGTCCGCCATAACCCGGTCGCCCGCACCTGGCTCGACGGTCTCAAGCTACGTCTGCCGGTACTCGGTCCGATTCTGAAGAAAATCATCCTGTCGCGCTTCGCCAGCACCTTCGCCATGCTCTACGCCGCCGGCATCCCGATTCTCGAGTCGATCCGCACGACCCAGGATATCGTCGGCAACGGCGCCATCCGCATAGCGCTGGAGCAGGCCGAGCACTCGATCCGCGAAGGCCGCAACGTCGCCGGCGCCTTCCACGACGTCGGGCTGTTCCCGCCCCTGGTGGTGCGTATGCTGCGCGTCGGCGAAAACTCTGGCGCGCTGGACAGAGCGTTACTCAACGTCAGCTATTTCTACACCCGCGATGTCAAGGAATCGGTCGGTAAAGCGCAATCCCTGATCGAACCGGTCCTGACGCTGTTCATGGGCGCCCTGCTCGGCTGGATTATGCTGTCGGTCATCGGCCCGATCTACGACGTCATCAGCAAGCTGCCCACGTGACCGCCCACCGCCTGTTCTACCTCGACCCCCACCGCCTGACGGCCTATGTCTGGCGCCAGGGGAACCTGCACGCCGAAGGCAGCTTCACCAACAGCGACGATGGCCTGCTCGCTTTCAGCCACTACCTGGCGCGCTGGCGTAACAGCCACTTCGCGCTGCTGGCCAACGTCGCCGAGGAGGAACATGTCCTCGAAACCATTCCCTTCCTCTCCCGCGGCGACCGCCAAGCGCTGATTACCCGCAAGATCGGTCAGCACTTCATGGGTTCGCCGCTGGCCACAGCCTTCTCCCTGGGGTACGAGAAAACCCGGCGCAAGAACGAAAAACTGCTGCTCTCGGCGCTGACCAATCCAACCCATTTCGAGCCCTGGCTCAAACGTATCACCGACGCCGAGGCGCCACTCTCCGGGATCTACACGGTCGCCCAACTCGGTGGCCAGTTGCTGAAGAAGCTCGGCGGCGAACACCAGGGCTGCCTGCTGCTGACCATGCAGGACCACTCGATCCGCGAAAGCTACCTGCGCGATGGCCAGACCTTGTTCTCACGCATGGCACCGATTGTCGACAGCAGTATCGCCGGCATCGCCAGCAGCTTCGCTGCCGAGGCCGGCAAACTCCAGCAATACCTGATCGGCCAACGCCTGATCAGCCGCGACGACCACTTGCCGGCGCTGATCGTCGCCAGCCCGTCAGCCGTCCCCGCCATCACCAAGGCTTGCCTGGGGCGCGATAACCTCGGCTTCACCATCGTCGACAGCCATATCGCCGCCAAGAAGCTCGGCCTCAAGACGCTGCCCGAGGACAACCGCTGTGATCTGCTGTACCTGCAACTGCTGGCCTCCGATCCACCGCGCCAACAGTTTGCCGGTGCCGGCCACCGGCACGCTTACCAGGTCGACCGGCTCCGCCGTAGCATCCTCGCCGCCGGCCTGATCGCCCTACTTGGCGGCCTGCTGCTAACCGTCCACAACGCCTGGACAGCCTACGAGCTACGCCAGGAAACCCGGGCCCTGCAGGCCAGCGCAAGCGATCTGGAAAACCGTTACGGCAAAATTGCCGCCACCTTCCCGCAACTAGGCATCGACAATGACACCCTGCGCCGCCTGACCGACCAGCACGCCACGCTCGGCCAACAGCAACGCCACCCCGAGCAGGCCCTGCAGCGCCTCGGCCGAATCCTCGAGCAGATGCCGGCCATCGTCCTCGACCGCATCGACTGGCAGATCGGCCACGATGTCCCGGGTAACGCTTCCGGCAACGCGCCGGACAATGCTTCAGCCATCGACAGCCACGGCGAAACCACCATCATCAACGGTCATGTCCAACTCGCGCCAACGGCGACCACGCGGGAAGTACTGACCCTCTTCGGCGAATTCGTCGAACGCCTGCGGCAAGATCCGGACAACACGGTACGCATTCTGCAACAACCCTTCGACATGGAATCGGAACGGCCGCTACGTGGCGGCGACGACGTTGGCGAGGCCGGGCTGCCACGGCCATTCGCTGTCGAGATCAGCCGGACGGCAAAACCGTGAACCTGACCCGGCGCGACCTGAACAAGCTGCTGTGGTCCCTGTTGGGAACCCTGGCGCTGTTGCTACTGGCCGCCGGGCCGGCCTGGTGGAGCTACAACGACCTGCAGGCCGCTCAGCGCGAACGCGATGCGGCAGCGGCCCGCAACCAGGGTATCGGGCAACACCTGGGCCAAGCGCGCGCCGAGGAACAGGAATTGAAGGAACGCGCCCGGCTGTTCCAACGCCTGCAGCAATCGGGCATCGCCGGCCCCGAGCGACGGCTGGAATGGATCGAATTGCTGCGCGACCTCCAGTACCGTCTGCGCATTCCCGGCCTCAATTACGAGTTCGGTACCCGTCAGCCGCTGTACCAAAACGGCAGCGATTACGTCTATTTTGCCAGCCCGATGCGAATGCAACTGCGGCTGGTGCACGAAGAAGACCTGTTGCGCATCCTCGCCAGCCTGCAAAACGAGGCCAAGGCCCTGGTGCTGATCCGCCAGTGCACGCTGGTCCCACTCAACGATCGCAACGCCAACGGCGACCTCGCCCAGTTGAGCGCAGAATGCGACCTGCGCTGGGTCACCATCGACCGCCCGTGATGTCTAGTGTGCTGCCATGAAAATCATCGCCTCGCTCCTCCTGCTGCTCCTCGCCACCATCCCGGCCGCTGGCGAAGAGGCCGGCCTTGGCCGCCTGTTCCTGACGCCGCAACAGCGTCAAGCCCTCGACCAGCAGCGCCTGCGCGGCCCGGGCGACGGCGGCGAGCGGCACCTCACCGTCAATGGCGAGGTCCGCCGCTCTGGCGGCGGCACCACCCGCTGGATCAACGGCCAGGCCGACTGGAGCGGTACCGGGCCCCGGCCCAAAGTGCCAGTCGGCGATAGTTTCGACCCCTCCACCGGCGCCCATCAGCCGCTGCTCGACGGCGGCCACATCGTCGTCAACCCGCGCCAGCCATGATCACCCGGCGGCCGCAACGCGGCGTGATCCTGCTCGGCCTGATGCTGTTACTGATCCTCGCCACCGGAATATTCCTGCTACAGCGGGCCAATGGGACCACCGCCACGGCCCTCGACCGCGAAGCGAAAACCGTGGCCGCCCTGAGTGCCGCCCGAGAGGCTCTGCTGGCCAGCGCCGTGCGCGACCCCAATCACCCTGACAACCCCGGCAGCCTGCCCTGCCCGGACATCAAGACCAACATCTCCGGTAACAACGTGCCCGGCGACGGAAAAGCCGATTTATTTGTCGGCAATAGTGTCTGCCCTGCCTATGTTGGCTGGCTGCCGTGGCGCACGCTTGACCTCAACGATCCTCGCGACGCGGCTGGCGAAAGCCTCTGGTACGCGCTCTCGCCCAATTTTCGCGTTGGCATGGCGATCAACAGCAATACCATCGGTACCTTGTCGCTCGACGGCCATGGTGACATCGTCGCGCTGATCATCGCGCCGGGCGGCGCATTGGCCGGGCAGTCCCGACCGAGCGCCAACGTCGCCGACTATCTCGATGATCTCAACGGCAATCCAGCCACCAGCAACCGCGATGGCAGCGAACAATATTTCTCCGGTTCCGCCGACAGCCACTTCAACGACCACCTCGTTGCCCTCGATCGCAACACCCTGATGAATGCCCTAGCCCCGCGCATTCTCGGTGAAATCCGCCAGGCCGCCCGGGCCGCCGGTGGCGCGCTGCCCTTTGCCGATAGCGATAACGACGGCTATCCCGATCCAGACAAACTGAGCGGCCGCTTTCCCTATCGTTACAGCGATCCTCCGCCCCCTGCCGCCGGCGATCCTCCATTACCTTCGGACACCTGTGGTGGCGGCGGTTCGTGCTGGCATGACGTGCTGATGAACAATGGTTGGTTTCCGCTGATCACCTACACCGTCGCCGCTGACCGCGCCACCGCCACGATCACGTTCGACTTCAATGGAAAGACGATGAACCTGCCATGACCCGTCACCGTCCCCTCCACCGCCGCAACCACGGCTTCTCGTTGGTCGAGCTGGCCATCGTCCTGATCATCTTCTCGCTGCTGGCCGGCGGCCTGATGATGACCCTGACCACCCAGCAGGAAATCCAACGCTTGAGCGAAGTTCGCCGCCAACTGGCCGACATCCGCGAGGCGCTGCTCGGCTATGTTGTGGTCAACGGATACCTGCCGCCGGCAGCCAACCCGGCGCTGGCATCGGGAGCGGAAGGTGCCGGTTTGAGCGAATCGGGCCAGGAAGCCGGCGTGCTACCCTGGGCCACACTCGGCCTACCGGAAACCGACCCCTGGGGGCAACGTTTCACCTATCGGGTCAATCAAAAATTCATCAAAGCACCGGCCTCGCCAGCACTATCCGGCTTCAAGCTGAGCGACGCGGGCGACATCATTGTCACGGACGGCGCAGTCAATATCGCCACGAATTTACCGGCCATCGTCGTCTCGCACGGCCGCAATGGTTTAGGTGGCTATGGCCGGAACGGTTTACAGCGCGCCGGAGCCGCTGGAGACGAATTGAAAAATGCCAGCGATAACAAGGAGTTCGTCAGCCGAGTACAAGGCCCCAATTTCGACGACGAAGTAATCTGGGTGCCGCTGCCCATCCTGATGAGCCGGATGGTAACCACCGGCCGCCTACCCTAGCGCGAGCCCTCACAGATAGCGTATTGACCGCCGTCCGCGCCGCTGCCACACTGGCCCGCGCCGCTGCCATGACGTCGCCCCGATCCCGTGAGCCAGACATCCTTCCTCCACTCCCTGCGCAATGCCGGCATCGACCCGGCCGACGATGCCGAGACGCGGCTGAAGAAATCCCTGCTGATTTTCGCCACTGGCCTCGTCTGCCTCGGCTCGATGCTCTGGCTGTTCCTCTACGGCCAGCTTGGGCCGCAATTCTCCGCTACCGCACCGTTCGTCTTCCAACTACTGCTGGTTGGCAACCTGCTGTATTTCTTCCATAGCGGCAATTTCAACTTCTTCCGCTATTCGCAACTAGCGCTGTTCCTCTTCGCCCCCTTCGCCGTGCAGTGGGGCATCGGCAACTTCATCACCGCCAGCGGCACCAGCCTGTGGGGGCTGCTGGCACCGATCGGCGCGGTGCTGTTCTTCGGCCCGCGCGAGTCGATCGCCTGGTTCATCGCCTACCTGTTCCTGACCGCATTGTCCGGCTTCTTCGACTATTACTTGGCCGACAGCCCGCTCAGCAGCGCACCCAAGATCGCGACGGAGACCAGCGTCTTCTTCTTCGCCCTCAACTTCGCCGCCATCTCCAGCATCGTGTATCTGTTGCTGCGTTACGCGGTGGTGGAAAGAGCCCGCGCCCGGGCTGAGCTGGAGGCCACGCACGAGCAACTACTGGAAGAGCAGGAACGCTCCGAACGTCTGCTGCTTAACATCCTGCCCGGCCCCATCGCCGAACGCCTAAAGCGCGACAAGCAGACCATCGCCGATGGTTTCGCCGATGTCACCGTGATGTTTGTCGACATCGTCAATTTCACCCGCATCGCCGAAGGCATGACGCCGCAGCAGGTGTTCGCCATGCTCAACCGCATCTTCTCGTCCTTCGACGAACTGGCCGAGCAGCACGGCGTCGAGAAGATCAAGACCATCGGCGACGCCTACATGGTCGCCGGCGGCCTCAACCACGAACCAAGCTACACGCAAGCCATCGCCGAGCTGGCGATCGCCATGCGCGACCTGTTGCACCGCGATTTCGCCGGCAATGGCCCGCGGCTCGACGTGCGCATCGGCATCGGTACCGGCCCGATCGTCGCCGGCGTGGTCGGCAAGAAGAAATTCATCTACGACCTGTGGGGCGACACCGTCAACCTGGCCAGCCGGATCACCAGCGAAGGCGTGCCGGGCATGATCCAGGTCGATGCAACGACCCACCGGCGGCTCGCTGGCCTATTCCTATTCCACGAGCCACAGAGCATCCCCCTCAAGGGTAAAGGCAAGACCGTCGTGTACCGGCTGATCGGCCCGACCGATGATGTGGGGAAGGTGTAGACGGTTGCGAAACCGCAAAGAACGCAAAGAGCGCAAGGAAAAACATCGGCATCTTTATGTTCCTTGCGTTCTTTGCGGTTTCTTGCTTGGTTGGGCTTCCCGATCCCACCCTACGGCGCTCCGGCAGATGTTCGAGCGGAGGAAAGCCGGAAAGCCACCCGGCCGGAACGATTCTCGGCCAATTCCAGCAGGTAGCCGGCGGCGGCGGCCTGGCGGGCGGCGTGATACAGGCCAATACCCAGGCCATCCTCGGAACCGACCGGTTCGCGCAGCACCGTCGCGGCCAATGCCGGCGCCAGTGGCGTTCCATCGTCGACAACGGTCAGCACGCCGTCGGCGAAACTCACGGCAATCCCCAGGCCCGGCTCGCGCTGGCGCTTGGCCAACGCATTCTGCAGTAGGTTCTCGGCGACGCTGTCGAACAATGTCGCGGGCAATTCCTCACCGGCAGCCGGCACACCCAGCCAGTCGATATCGCGCTCGGCATAGCGGCTGCGCAGGTGCCACCACCACTCGCCAGCCGCCTCCCGCCCGCCGTGCTCGATCATCGGCGCCTGCAGCTTGTCCAGAGTGGCGCGCAGGCGCTCGGTAATCAGCGGCAACTGCTTGCCAAGCAGGCCAGCCCGCAGCGCCGGATCGCCCGGCTGAGCAGCGGCGTAGCACAGCCCCTGCATCGATTGCAGCAGATTCTTGACATCGTGCGTCACGCGCGACCCGGTTTCATAGACCGCCTGCAGGTAACCGATACGCTGCAATTCGTGCGCCTGGCGCTTGACCTCGTAGAACTCGGCTGCCAGGCGCAACAGCCATTCGACATGCCAGCGCATCGACGGCGACGGCGGCAAGCGGAAATAGACGGTCAGCACCAAATCCGCCATCTGGTAAACGTGCGTATGAACGCTGCGCTCGCCGGCGCCGCCAGCCTGCCCGGCCGCCTCCCAGGCACTGCCGACGACCCAGGGCATGCCCTGCAGGCGCCCCATTACCGCATCGAGAAAACGTACCGGATCGGTCTCGCACTCGCTCTCGGCAGCCAATTGCACCAGCCACTGTTCAAGCGGCATGCCGACCGACAGCAGGTAGCGCGACACGGCCGAGCCGATGCCGGAAAAACCGGCGCGTGGATTCCACGCCCAGGCGACGACCAGCAGCGCCCCGGCCATGGTCAACGAAGTCGAAAACAGGGCCTCGACGTAATCGACGCCGCCGACCAGCATATAGGCCAGCGCACCGAGCACGAACACGGCGAGGACCAGGAACACCAGCATGCCGTAGAACAGATCGAACGCCTCGCCGGCCCGGCGCTGCGGGGTCCGCGCCGGGAATACCAGCAACAGCGGCAGCAGCAACGGCATCAGGCTGGCAAAAGCGGCGCGAGGCAACGGATCGAGCACGACCTTGGGCGAGATTTCCGGCACAACGCCGAACACCGTCACCCCAATCACATAACCAAAGGCCAGCAGGTAGCCGATGCGCTCACCGCGTCGTTCGCTCCACAGCACGCGCCCACCGATCGCCCCGGCCAGCGCACCGCACCAAATCAGCAACAGCCACGGCCCGAGAACCCAGGTCGAAGCCAGTACCGCAACGAACAGGATACCCCCCTGGCCCAGGCTGATCCGCCGCTCGCCGGCGACGAAAGGCTGCCACAACAGGAACAGGCCAAGCGCCGCCACCCACAGCAGGCGCACGGCAGGCAGTTGCCAGCCGCCGAAGGCCAGCACATGCACCATCAGCAGATGCGCGGCCAGCAGCAAGTGCGACCAATCGGCCAGGTAGGCAGCCAGTTTTTGCGTGGGGCGGGCGTCCATGATTACGACAAAATGTCCATTTTTCGACACTTCTCCCGCAAAATCAGGCTCATAGCCACGGAGTTTCACTCGATTTCACAGGCATGGAATTTGCAGATACAACGGCAAAGCATTTGAACCGGAGCATGCCATGAAAAGCCGTCAAACGGGCTTCACCCTCGTCGAAATCGCCATCGTGCTGGTTATCATCGGCCTGCTGCTCGGTGGCGTGCTGAAGGGGCAGGAGTTGATCAACAGCGCCAAGGTGAAAAATCTGGCCAATGATTTCCGGAATATTCCGATCTACATCTACGGCTACCAGGACAGATTCCGGGCGTTGCCCGGCGACGACGTGAATGTCACGACTCACCTTGCCGGTGCGACCAAAGCCTCCTCTGGAGGCGGAGGAGGAGTTGGTGACGGCGTCATCAACGGCGCCTGGTTCAGCGCCACCAATACCGAAGAAACCTTCCTGTTCTGGCAGCATGTCCGCCTCGCCGGTTTCGCGCCCGGGTCGACTGACATCGACAACCTCGACGCATACATTCCCAGGAACGCGGAAGGCGGCCGCATTGGCGTCACCGGCGCTAATAACCCACCTATCAAAGATGCGAACGGCAACAATCTGCGTGGCACGTTTTTCATCTGCTCGGCAAATATCTCCGGAAAATTCGCCAAGCAACTGGATATGATGATGGACGATGGCAACACCGCCACCGGTTCGATGATGACCGCGGCCAATCAAACAGTGACGGGAAATGCCACTCCAACGTCCGCCGTTGCCACTGCCAACATAGACGATGGAACACCCTACATGGTCTGCATGGGCATCTGATGACCATTCGCCACTGCCCGGCAAGGCCAGTACCGGACAAAAACCCGCCACGGCGGGTTTTTCAGTTTTGCAACAAGCGCTGCTCGGCCGCCATCACCGCCCCTGGCTCGCCGAGCACGACGACCACGTCGCCTTCTTCGAGGCGGGTTTCCGGTGCTGGCTCGATGGAGCGGATACCGCGCCGGCGGATGGCGCTGATTTCGCAGCCGCAGGCTTCCAACCCGAGTTCGGCCAGCGATTTTCCGATGGCAGCGGCGCCCGACCCCAACCAGACAGAATGCAGGCGCAGCTGGTTGCTGTCGTCCTCCTCGCGATCGGTCATGCCGCGATAGAAGCCGCGCAGTAGGCGATAGCGCTGCGAGCGGACGAGGCGGATACGCTTCAACACCCGGTTCATCGGCACGCCGATCAGCACCAGGGCATGCGAGGCCAGCATCAGGCTGGCCTCCAGCATTTCCGGCACGACCTCGGCGGCGCCGGCCTTGGTCAGCTTGGCCATGTCGCGCTCATCGGCGGTGCGAATCACCACCGGCAGGTCGGGGCGCAGCGATTGCACGTGATGCAGCACTTTCTCGGCCAACGGCGTATCGGCCATGGTGACGATGACCACGCTGGCCCGCATCAGGCCGGCCGCGATCAGCGCCTCCTTGCGCCCGGCGTCGCCGAAGACAACGCTCTCGCCACCGGCCGCAGCCTCGCGGACACGATCAGGATCGAGGTCGAGGGCGATGTAACTGATCCCTTCTTGGCCGAGGAAACGGGCCAGGTACTGGCCGTTGCGTCCGAAACCGCAAAGGATGGCATGGCGCTCGGTGGCCATCGACTGGGCGGCGATCTGGGTCAGGTGCATCGAGCGCATCAACCATTCGCTGGCGACGAAGCGGACCACCAGTTTCTCGCTGTGCTGGACGATAAAGGGCGCGATCAGCATGGACAGCACCAGCACCGTCAGCACCACCTGCTCGACCTCGATCGGCATATGGGCGATTTCTCCAAGCAGCACGAAGCCGAATTCGCCGCCCGTGCACAGCCACAGCGCCGAGCGCATGGCATTGCCGGGCGAAGCGCCCAGACGCCACGACAGCAGGCCGACGATCAAGCCCTTGAGCGCAAGCAAGGCCAGGAGGCCGAGCAACACCTGCCACCACAGGTCGACAACGATGTGCATGTCGAGCTTGACGCCGATGGTGACGAAAAACAGCCCCATCAGCACATCGCGGAAAGGCTTGATGTCCTCCTCGACCTGCAACCGGTATTCGGTTTCGGAAATCAGCATGCCGGCAACGAAAGCGCCGAGGGCCAGCGACAGGCCGGCCAATTGCGTCAGCGTCGCCAAGCCGAGGGTGATCAGCAGCACGTTGAGGACAAACACCTCGGAAGATTTGGCGCGAGCGACGAAGGCAAACCACTTGCGTACCAGCTTCTGGCCGAATACCAGAATCAGCGCCAGCGCCACCACCGCCTTCAGCAGCGCGACCGCGAGCAGCAGCGCTAGCTGCTCCGGCGGCTGGGTCAGCGCGGGGATGATCACCAGCAGCGGCACCACGGCCAAATCCTGGAACAGCAGTACGCCCATGACCTCGCGGCCGTGCGGTGTGTTGAGTTGCATACGCTCGGTCAGGAGCTTGGTCAGCACGGCGGTGGACGACATCGCTAGCACGCCGCCGAGCGCCAGCCCAAGTTGCCAGCCAACGCCGGCCAGCACCGTCAGCAGCGTGGCCACGACGATGGTGGCAAGTACCTGCAATAGCCCCAGACCGAAGACGATGCGCTTCATCGCGTAGAGTTTGGGCAGCGAGAATTCGAGGCCGATCGAAAACATCAGGAAGACAACGCCGAATTCGGCGAGGTATTCCATGCTGTCGATCTCCGACATCAGGTTCAGCGCATGCGGCCCGATGACGCTGCCGACCAGTAGATAACCGAGCACCGGCGGCAGATTGAAACGGCGGAAAATGACCACCGCGGGCACCGACGCACCGAGTAACAGAAGGACGAGGGAGAGTGCGCTCAAGGGCCGTTTCGCGATTCGGGTATACTTCGGTCATCATAACTGCAGCCCGTCCATGAATCCAAGCACTTCGGCCCCCCGCCACACCCCGGAACGCGCTCTGGAACTGGGGCGGCAAACGCTGGCCATCGAAGCGTCGGCCGTCGCCGCCTTGGCACAGCGCCTCGACGACGCTTTCGCCCGCGCCATCGACCTGATCCTCCACAGCCGCGGCCGCCTGATCGTCAGCGGCATGGGTAAATCTGGCCATATCGCCCGCAAGATCGCCGCCACCATGGCCAGCACTGGCACGCCGGCCTATTTCGTCCATCCCGCTGAGGCCAGCCACGGCGACTTGGGCATGATCACCCGCGACGACGTGCTGCTGGCTCTGTCCAATTCCGGCGAATCGGAAGAATTGCTGCGCATCGTGCCGCTGATCAAGCGCCAGGGGGCCCGGCTAATCAGCATGACTGGCGCCCCGGAATCGACCCTGGCCCGCGAAGCGGATATTCACCTCGACGCCGCCGTCCCCCAGGAAGCCTGCCCGCACAACCTGGCGCCGACCGCCAGCACTACCGCCGCGCTGGCCCTCGGCGATGCCCTGGCGGTAGCCCTGCTCGACGCCCGCGGCTTCGGCCCCGAAGACTTCGCCCGCTCGCATCCTGGCGGCTCGCTCGGCCGCCGCCTGCTGACCCACGTCGCCGACGTCATGCGCCCGGCCGAACGGGTACCGGCGGTCGCTCCCGATACCGACATCACCGCGGCCGTGGTCGCCATGTCGCGCGGCGGCCTCGGCTTGGTCTGCATCGTCGACAACGAAAACCGGCCGCTCGGCATCTTCACCGACGGCGACTTGCGCCGCGCCTTCGAAAAACATATCGACCTGCGCCAGGGTGCCATCGCCTCGGTGATGCATCCGGCACCGCACACCATAGCCGGCGGTCGCCTGGCCGTCGAAGCCGTCGAGATGATGGAGCGCCTGCGCATCAATGCGCTGCTCGTCACTGGCGACGACGGCCGGCTGGCCGGCGCCCTCAACATGCACGACCTATTCACCGCTAAGGTTATCTAATGGACGCTCGCACCCGCGCCACCCGTATCAAGCTGGTTGCCTTCGACATCGATGGCGTGATGACCGATGGCGGCCTGCACTACACCGACGACGGTGGCGAGCTGAAGACTTTCAACGTGCAGGACGGTCTCGGCCTGAAGCTAATGCAGCGCGCCGGTTTCGCGCTGGCCATCGTCACCGGCCGCAATTCCGGCGTGGTCGCCGCACGTGCCGCCGATCTCGGCATCGAACACGTCTTCCAAGGCGTCGGTGACAAAAAAGCCACCGTCGCTGCCCTGCTCGACCGGCTCGGCCTCTCCTGGGAAGAATGCGCCTTCATGGGCGACGACCTGATCGACTTGACGGTGATGGGCCGCTGCGGCCTGGCCATCGCCCCGGCCAACGCCAGGACTATCGTCAAGGAGTGCGCCCATCTGCTAACCGAGGCTGGCGGCGGCCGCGGCGCCGTGCGCGAAGCGATTGAGTTCATTCTCGCCGCTCAGGACAAGCTGGCGGCAGCCTTCGCTCCCTACCTTGAGACGCAATGAAGAACTGGCAGGGGCAGCTCTTCCCGATCATCCTGGTCACCCTGCTAGCCGGTCTTAGCTTCTGGCTGCAGAGCGTGGTGAATATTGAGGAAGCACGGCACGACGGTAGCCAGCGCCACGACCCCGATGCCATCGCGGAGAATTTCACCATCCGCCGCTTCGATGCTAGCGGCCAGGTCAGGTACCGGTTGACGGCCCCGTGGCTCGAACATTTCCCGGACGACGATTCGTCCGAATTGCGCTCGCCGATCTTGACCCACTTCCCCCTGGACAAGCCGCCGCTGACCTTTTCGGCGGACAATGCCCTGGTCACCTCGGAAGGCGAAACGGTATTCCTGTGGGAAAACGTCAACGTCGTCCGCGCCGCCACCGCCGAGCGCCCCGAACTGCGCGCCCGCATGCCCGATCTCACCGTCCAGCCCGATCTCGGTATCGCCTTCACCAGCAGCCCGGTCGAAATCACCCAAGGCCAGTCCTGGGTCAAGGGCATCGGCGCCCATCTCGACAACAACACCTCAACGTTCGTGCTGCAATCGCAAGTCACGGGCGTTTACATCCGCCCCGGTCAGACGCCATGAATGCACGCCTCGCCTTCCTTGCCGCTTTTGCCTCTCTCCTGCTCGCGCCCCCCACCGCCTTCGCCGAACGGGCCGACCGTAACAAGCCGATGCATCTGGAAGCCAACCGCCTTTCGATCGATGACGCCAAGAAAATCCAGATTCTCGAAGGCGACGTCGTGATCACCAAGGGCACCATGGTGCTCAAGGCTGATCGTGTCGTCATCACCGAAGACCAGTACGGCTTTCAGCTCAGCACCGCCTTCGGCGGCAAGGGCGGGCTGGCCCGCTTCCGCCAGAAGCGCGAGGGGCGCGACGACTACATCGAAGGCGAAGCCGAACGCATCGAATACAACAGCAACAGCGAAATCGTCGAGCTGTTCCACCGCGCCTGGGTCAGGAGCGGCGAAGACGAAATCCGCGGCGATTACATCTGGTACGACGCCGTCAGTGAGAAATACCTGGTCACCGCCGGCGACCGCCACGATCCAAGTGCCCCGCCACCACGTGTGCGCGCCATCATCCAGCCCAAGAGCAACGACACGACGACGCCCGAACGGCCAAAAACGAACGGCACCTCACTCGAACTGAAAGGCGCGACTGGCCTTGGCGGAGCGGATGCGCGCCCATAGCGCACCGGTCGACTCCACCCTCATAAACAGCCAGCGCAACAGCAGCAAATAATTGATTTTGATCGAGTAACGCCATTTGTGCGGCGCACAAATAATTGTTGACAATGTATCAGTCATTCCTACTATAATTAAAAGAGCATGACGCGGTGCAACATGAACAGTGATGGCCCTGCAACGGTTTGCAGATGCCTCGTCAGACCCCCCTTAAATATTCAGGAGATTTTCATGAGCTTCACGACCCCCGAACAATTCGCCGCCGCCAACAAGGCCACTGTCGACTCCCTGCTGTCGGTCGCTAACGCTGCCCTGGCTTCCGCCGAGCGCATCGCCGCCCTGAACCTGAACACCGCCCGCTCGGTCCTGGAAGATTCCGTTTCCAACACCAAGGCCCTGCTCGGCGCCAAGGACGTCCAAGAAGCCCTGTCGATCCAGGCCTCCCTGGCCCAGCCCAACGTCGAGAAGGCCGTCGCCTACTCGCGCAGCGTCTATGAAATCTCCGCCCAGGCCCAGGAAGAACTGTCGAAGACCATCGAAGCCCAGTTCTCCGGCTTCCAGAACCAGGTCGCCGATCTGCTGGACAAGGCCGCCAAGTCCGCCCCGGCCGGTTCCGACGTCGCCGTCGCCGCGGTCAAGAGCGCCATCGCCGCCGCCAACTCGGCTTTCGACAACCTGAACAAAGCCGCCAAGCAGGTCGCCGAAATTACCGAAGCCAACGTCGCCGCTGCCACCAACGCGACGGTCAAGGCAGTCGGCCAGACCACCGCCAAGAAGAGCAAGTAACTCTCTGCTTCACCCGACCCCCGCCACTTGGCGGGGGTTTTGTTTCATCCGCTGCAAGTAAAACCCAGACTGGAGATGATGATGAGCAACCCGAATATGGAACAACTGACCGCCGCCCAGAAGGCCAATACCGAAGTCATGCTGTCGTTGCTGCGCACTGCCTTCACCGGCATCGAGCGCCTGACAGCGCTGAATCTGGCGACCACCCGCGAGTTCTTCAGCAATACGGTTGCCAACACCCAGCAGTTGATGGCCGCCAAGGACGCCAACGAGATCGCCAAGCTGAACAGCAAGCTGGCCGAGCCGGGCGTCGAAAAGATCGTCGATTACTCGCGCAACGTCTATGACCTGGTCGCCGAAATGCAGAAGGAAATTACCTCGGTCATGGAAGCGCAGTACAACAGCTTCAACAAGAGCGCTTCCAGCGTCGTCGCCAAGGCCAGGACGGCCCCGGTCGGCGGCGACGTGTTCGCCGCCGGCATGGAGTCGATGCTGAACGCCTCGACCAAGGCCTTCGACAGCATGAGCTCGATGGCCAAGCAATTGTCGGACATCGCCGAAGCCAACCTGCAGGCAGCCACCAAGGCCGTCGTACCGGCCGCCAAGAGCAGCGCCACCAGTGCCGCCGCCAAGAAGGCAACCAGCAAGTAAATTCGCTTTCTCCGGACTGCCAAAAAGCCCGCCCTCGGCGGGCTTTTGTTTTTCTGGCATCCCTTTTCGGGCAAAACTCTGACGTTCCGTCCGCTCCCTCAGGGTCGCCAGGCCCAGTCAATGCCACGCTGCTCGACCTCGGTGCGGATCTCCGCCATGGCCCGATCGACTCGCTCCGGCGCCCCCTCGACGCCCAGTTCCAGATGCCTCCTCTCTTTGCCGATCAACGACGGTAGCGAGAACAGGCGCAGGTCCGGGTAAGCAACGACAATACGCTCCATCAGGTCGAGCAGTGCGCTCTCATAGGCGGCCGGCCCGGTCAGCAGGAAGGCTTTCTCGATGCAGGCATCGGCCGGCTGGAACAGGTCGCGATGGAAGGTGTCAAGCGCCCATTCGATCATCGGGTGTGCCATCTGCGGAAAACCCGGGACAAAATAGTGCTCCCTGGCCATGAAGCCGGGAATACGGTTGAACGGATTGGGCACGATGCTGGCACCGGCCGGAAAAGTCACCAGCAACTTGCGCTGCTCACTGATTTCCTCACCGACGAAACGGGCCTGCAACTCCTCGTAGCCTTGCGGATGCAATTCGAGCCCGACGCCAAGTGCAGCGGCAGCGGCCTGTCGGGTATGGTCGTCCGGCGTGTTGCCGATGCCGCCACAGGAGAAAACCACGTCGCCGGCGGCCAGGGTGCGCCGGAAGGTCGCCGCCAGGCGCGCCCGGTCATCGCCCAGGTAGTCCACCCAGGACAGTTGCAGGCCGCGCGCGGCGAGCAGTTCGGCAATCCGGGCGAAATGCTTGTCCTGGCGTTTGCCGGAAAGAATTTCGTCACCGATGATGACAGCGCCAAAAGTACGGCTCATAGACTTTTTCCCTCGACGCTGACGAGGGCGCCACCGCGTTCTCGGCGCAGAGCCTCCAGACCATAGTGGCCGAACGATAGCGCCGTCAGGGCCGGCGCCAGGAGGCCAATGAACGGAATATGGGCGAGCAGGGCCATGATCAGGCCAAGCAGGAAGAGCGGCCCCTTGTGACGTTGCCGCAAGGCGACCCATTCGCTGGCGCTGGCATGCATCGACAGCGCGTCCCAAGTAAAAGTGCGGCGGTTCAGCCAGGCCATCAACAGCAAGGGGATCAGCAGCGAGAAGCCGGGAATCAGCCACAGCGGAATGGTCAACAGCCAAGCGGCGATGAAAACCAACGAGGCCAGCACACTGTTGGCCGCCCCAGCGACGAAACTGTCCTTGCCCATCGGCGCTAGGTCGCGGTACTCGCCGGCGGCCAGGAATTTCAACATCAGCGGCATGATCGCCACCGACGCCACCAGCACAGCGCCAAGCCAAGCGACGGCAAGGATCGCCATCCAGCCACCGATGCTTGCCAGCAGGGAAGCGAGCCACAGCAGTCCCCAGGCGGTTAGCCAAGTCATAGGCGGATAGCCAAGCAGATGTTGGATGATGGCACCGAGAGCCCAGACCGCTAGGACCACGGTCAGCAGCAGCGAAAACAGCGCCGGCGTCAGCACGTAGAGCCAGACCCGGCCATGCCTCAGATCGGCGAAAGTGCGCCGGAGCGCGAACATGATGTTATCCATTCTTGATGCCCTCCCATTGTTTTTGCAGCCGCTTCGTCGACACCGGCACCGGCGTGCGCAGCTCCTGCGCGTAGAGGCCGACGCGTAATTCCTCCAGCAGCCAGCGGAACTGCTCGACCTGCGGATCGGGCGTACCGAGTTTGGCCAACTGGATTGCCCGCCGCTCGTAGTTGCTCCACAACGGCACGTATTCGGCCATCAATTGCCCATCGCGCACCGGATTGGCCTTCAGTTTGTCCAAGCGAACGGCGATGGCCTTGAGGTAGCGCGGGTAGTGCTGCAGGCGCTCGAACGGCGTGTCGACGACGAACTGTTTGCCAAGCAGGCGCTTCAACTGCGCCTCGATATCGACCACTGCCGCCACGTGTGCCTTGCAGGCCGGCAGCTTCTTGCTCACCGCCTGCCATTCGCCAAGCACGGTACCGACCAGGCGACAGATTTCCTGCATGATCAGGCCGAGCCGGGCCTTGGCCTCGGCGCAGCGCGCCTTGAAAACTGCCGCCGTGGTCGGTAGCGGCTCGCTCAGGCAGGCGCGCTCGAAGCTCAGTTCGATCAGTTGGCGTTTCAGCTCATCACTGCTACCCAGGCTCATGTACTGCATGGCCATCTGGGTCAAGCCCGGCACGTTCTTGTCGAAGTATTTCACCTGCTCGCGGAACTGCAGCATGAACAGTCGGCGCAGACCCCGGCGATGGCAGTCAGCGGCTTCCTCGGCCGAGTCAAAGACCTTCAGGCTGACCGTGTCGCCGTCGTCGACCAACGCCGGGTAGCCGATCACCGTCTGGCCGCCGACCGGGACTTCCATCAGTTCCGGCAACTCGCCGAAGGTCCAGTCGCTGAGGCGAGTATATTCGGCCGGCGTTTCGTGCAACTCGGCGAATTCCTCCTTGGCCTCCCGGCCCCACTCGCCACGCAGTGCCAAAAGGCTGCGGTTCATGTCAAGTTGCCGGCCATGCTCGTCGATCAACTTGTAATTCATCGAAAAATGCGACGGCAGCGCATCCGGCCGGAAGGCATCCGGCGTCACCGCCCAACCGCGGGCATTGAGTCCCCTGGCTTCGAGGATATAGTCAATCAGCGGCGGAATCAGACCCTGGTTCATCTTCCGCTCGTTGCCAACGGTAGCGGCGATGAATTCGTCGACGAATTCCGGCACCGGCACCAGCTTGGCCCGTATCTTCTGCGGCAACGTCTTGATCAGTTGCACCAGCTTTTCCTTCAGCAATCCCGGCACCAGCCATTCCATGCGCGGCGCCGGAATCTGGTTCAGTTGCGCCAGCGGCAGGGTCAGCGTCACGCCATCCCTCGGCGAACCGGGCTCGAAATGATAGGTGAGCGCATACTCCACACCGCCGACCTTGATCTGGTGCGGAAAAGCTTCCGTCGTCACACCGGCCGCCGAATGACGCATCAGGTCATCCTTGTCCAGGAACAACAAGCGGGGATTCTCCTGCTCGGCCTCCTTGCGCCAATGGTCGAAGGTCGCGCCGTTGTGGATGCCTTCGGGAATCCGCTGGTCGTAAAAGGCAAAAATCAGTTCGTCGTCGACCAGTACATCTTGCCGGCGCTGCTTGTGCTCGATCTTCTCGATGTCGCGAATCTGCTTCTGATTGTGCTGAAAGAAGGGCCAGCGGCGAGCGAACGCCTCGTCGATCTCCTCGCCGACCAACCCCTGGCGAATGAAAATCTCGCGCGACTCAGCCGGTGCCAGCGGCCCGTAATGGATGCGCCGCTTGGGGTTGATGACCACGCCGTACAAAGTCGTCCGCTCCCAAGCGGCGACCTGCATAGCCTTCTTCTCCCAGTGCGGATCGAAATATTGGCGCTTGATCAGGTGAGCGCCCACTTTCTCGATCCAGCCTTCCTCGATGCGGGCGATGCAACGCCCGAAGAGGCGTGTCGTCTCGGTGATCTCGGCGGCCATCAGCCATTTGCCGGCCTTCTTCTGCAGCGGCGAGGACGGGTGGATCAGGAAGCGGATGCCGCGTGCGCCGAGGTAATAACCGGATTCGTCCGCCTTGCAGCCGATGTTGCCGAGCAGGCCCGACAGCAGCGCCATGTGGATGGCCTCGTAGCTGCCGGGTTCCTCGTTCTCCTTCCAGCCCAATTCCGCGACCATCGCATGTAACTGACCATGCACCTCACGCCATTCGCGCAGGCGCAAATACGACAGGAAATGAGCGTGGCAGGTATCGACCAATTGCTTGTTGCTCTTCTTATGCTCGACCGCGTTGCGGAACCAATTCCACAGCTTCCACCAACCGAGGAATTCCGATTTCTCGTCGGCGAACAGCTTGTGCTTCTCGTCAGCTGCCTGCTGGCGCTCCTGCGGCCGCTCGCGCGGATCCTGCGTGGACAGGCCGGCGGCGATCACCAGCACTTCCCGGAGGCAACCGAGATCACGGGCGGCGACCAGCATGCGGCCGATGCGCGGATCGAGCGGCAGGCGAGCCAGCGCCTCGCCAACGCGGGTCAGCTTGCTATCCGCCTCGTTCAGCGCGCCAAGTTCCTGCAACAGCGCATAACCGTCGGCGATGGCCTTGGCCGGCGGCGATTCGAGGAAGGGAAAGCTGTCGACATCGGTCAGGCGCAGCGACTTCATGCGCAGGATCACACCGGCCAAGGAGGAGCGCAGGATTTCTGGATCGGTGAATAGCGGACGGGTGTTGAAATCCAGCTCGTCGTACAAGCGGATACAAACCCCGGCGGCCACCCGGCCGCAGCGCCCGGCCCGCTGCCGCGCCGCCGCCTGCGAAATCTTCTCGATCTGCAATTGCTCGACCTTGTTGCGCCAGGAATAGCGCTTGACCCGCGCCAACCCGGTGTCAATCACATAACGGATGCCGGGCACGGTCAGCGAAGTTTCGGCAACGTTGGTCGCCAACACGATGCGCCGCTGACCGCCGGAGGGCTTGAAGATGCGGTCCTGCTCGCCGGCCGACAGGCGCGAGAACAGCGGCAAGATTTCCGGCGCATGCGCCGTGGACAGCCCCGGCCGGGCCAGCGCGTGCTTCCTTAGCGCCTCGGCCGCCTCGCGGATTTCCCGCTCGCCGGGCAGAAAAACCAGGATATCGCCGGGGCCGAGCCGGGCCAGTTCGTCGGCGGCATCGACGATGGCGTCGTAAAGATCGCGTTCGTCGTCCCGCTCATCGATGTCCACAACCGGCCGGTGGCGAATCTCGACTGGGTACAGGCGGCCGGATACCTCGATCACCGGCGCCGGCTTTTCGTTCACTGCGAAATGCCGCGCGAAACGCTCGGCGTCGATGGTCGCCGAGGTAATGATCACTTTCAGGTCGGGGCGGCGCGGCAATAACTGCTTCAGGTAGCCGAGCAAAAAATCGATGTTCAGGCTGCGCTCGTGCGCCTCATCGATGAGGATTGCTTCGTAGGCGTTCAGAAACGGATCGGATTGCGACTCGGCCAGCAGGATGCCGTCGGTCATCAACTTGACCCAGCTCTCCGGGCCAGTGCGATCCTGGAAGCGGATTTTCACGCCAACGCCGGCGCCGACCTGGGTCTTCAACTCCTGCGCCAAACGCGCTGCTACCGAGCGGGCGGCCAGCCGACGCGGCTGCGTGTGACCGATCAGGCCACGGGCACCAATACCGAGATCGAGGCAGATTTTCGGCAACTGCGTAGTCTTGCCGGAACCGGTCTCGCCGCAGACGATGACTACCTGATGCGCGGCAATCAACGCGGCGATGTCGGCACGCCGCTCATTGACCGGTAGATCGGCGGCGAATTCCGGCCGCGGCAGCGCCGCTCGCCGCGCCACTACCACCGCCTGTGACTGGGCGAGCAGCGCTTCCAGTTCGGCCTGCACCTTGCCCCGCGCTTCGCCGGCCGTGCGCTCCAGTTCGCGCTGCAAAGCCCGTAGACGTCGGGCGTCGGTGGTCAGAGTGTCAAGTAAACGATCATCGCGTCGCGGGCGGACGCTGCGTGCTGAAGCTTGTGCCATGGGGCCGCATTATATTCGCCGCCCCCGGTGACACCGAGAAGATGGGGAAACCCTTGCAGAACAAAGTTGGCAGCCCGCTGTAGGTGGGTCCGCTCGGCCGCAATGTCAGGGCGAGGCTTTGCCATAAGCACGCTCGACCTTGGCCACTCGAAGCTCATAGTGCTCATACCACGCAGCCTTGCCCATTTCCTGCGCGACCACATGCTCCATATTCGCTTTCCAGCACGCCATCGCCTCGGCAGATGACCAATACGAAACGGTAATGCCAAACCCGTCCTCGCCGCGAGCACTTTCAGTTCCAAGGAAGCCGGGCTGTTGGGGCACCAACTCAAGCATTCTTTCGGCCATTGCATCGTAACCATTGTCCCCGAGCGTTCGGCGCGAAGAAAATATCACCGCGTAATACGGTGGCTCTGGAGTTTTCGGAAAAGAGGACACGATCTGTGGCCTAACTTGCCCAAATCCGCGCCGCGCCAATACTGAGCAGGCCGAGCCAGGTAGCCGTCAGCGAGCCGGCTAAGTGCAGCGCGGCGAGGCCGATGGCGACGGCCAGCTGGCCGGCGAGCAGGCGCTCGACGATTTCGGCCGAGAAGGTCGAGAAGGTGGTCAAGCCGCCGAGAAAGCCGGTGATGGCGAACAGCTTGAGCGCCGGCGGCAGGCCGGCATGGAGATGGAAGACGCCGACTGCGACGCCGACCAGATAGCCGCCGACGATATTGGCCGCCAGGGTGCCGAGCGGCACGGCCAGCCACAGTGGATTGAGGAGGATGCCGAACCACCAGCGCAACCAGGCGCCGAGGGCTGCGCCGCAGCCGACCGCGATGAATCCGCTTCCCATTTTCCCCCTCCTCTCAAGGAAATGCAGGGCCGCCCCAAGTTTGCGGGCTGGGCGCTGCCCGGCCCTGGGGGCACCCTTCTGGTCGCGGATTTTAGCCTGTGCGCGACAAATCTAGAGCCGCTTGATGCAACACAAACAGCGACAAGACCTGGATGCTAAAATTACGTTTTTGTTACGAAGCTCGCCCCCACCGTCATGTTTGAAGCCTTGATGCCCAAAGAGGGCAAGTATTTCGACTATTTCAACGCCCATGGCGAGCTGATCGCGCTGGGCGGTGTAGCGCTAGCCAAGCTGATCGAGGCCCTGACCAACGGTTCCGACGACGCCGAGGCGCTGGTCAACGAGATCGACATGCTCGAAAGCAAGGCTGACACGATCACCCACGACCTCCTGGCGCAGCTACACACTTCCTTCATCACTCCCTTCGACCGCGACGAGATTCACCAGTTGATCAACGGCATGGACAACATCCTCGACATGATCCAAGACGTCGCCGAGGCCACCACGCTGTACGACATCCACCGCATCCCGGCCGAAGCCAAGGAAATGACTGGCGCCACCGAGCGTAGCTGCAAGCTTGTCTGCGCCGTGGTCAAGCTGCTGCACAACATGGACAACGCGCCGGCCATCCTCAAGTTGTGCCACGAGATCATCGATCTGGAATCGGAGGTCGACCGCCAACTGCGCGTGGCGATGTCCAAGACCTTCCGCGAGGAGCCCGATGTCCGCGAAGTCATCAAGCTCAAGGAAATCTACCAACTGATCGAGTCGGTGACCGATCGCTGCAAGGACGTGGCCAGCACGGTCGAATCCATCGTGCTCGAAAATTCCTGAGCGCCCGCCGATGCAAACCCTAAACATCAGCCTGGGGGTCGTGGTGACCCTGGTGGTGGTGGCCTTGCTGTTCGATTTCATGAACGGCTTCCACGACGCCGCCAACTCGATCGCCACCATCGTTTCGACCCGCGTCCTCAAGCCGCAGCACGCCGTGTTGTGGGCCGCCAGTTTCAATTTTCTGGCCTATTTTTTATTCCACCTGAAAGTCGCCGCCACTATCGGCAAGGGCACTATCGATCCAAGCATCGTCGATCACTACGTGATTTTCGGCGCCCTGATCGGGGCCATCGGCTGGAACCTGATCACCTGGTACTACGGCATCCCCTCCTCCTCCTCGCACGCCCTGGTCGGCGGTTTGGTCGGTGCTGCCGTCTGCAAGGCCGGCTTCGGTAGCCTGATCGCCTCCGGCGTGCTGAAGATCGTCGCCTTCATCTTGGTCGCCCCCCTGCTCGGCTTCCTGGTCGGCGGCCTGCTGATGGTCGCCGTCTCATGGATTTGCCGCGGCATGACACAGCGTCGAGTGGACAAGCATTTCCGCCGCTTCCAACTGCTTTCGGCAGCGGCCTACAGCCTCGGCCACGGCGGCAACGACGCACAGAAGACGGTCGGCATCATTTGGCTGATCCTGATTGTCGCCGGAATGTCGACCACGACCTCGGAAATCCCCGGCTGGGTCGTGCTTTCCTGCTACACGGCCATGGGCCTGGGCACCCTGTTCGGTGGCTGGCGCATCATCAAGACCATGGGCAATCGCATCACCAAGCTGAACCAGGCGCGTGGCTTCTGCGCCAACAGCGGCGGCGCCTTCACGCTGTTCCTGGCCTCGGCCTTTGGCATCCCGGTGTCAACCACCCACACCATTACCGGCGCCATCGTCGGCGTCGGTACCACGCGCGGCGCCCGGCGGGTACGCTGGGGCGTTGCCGGCAACATCGTCTGGGCCTGGGTTCTGACCATTCCGTGCAGCGCGCTGCTGGCCGGCGTCGGCTGGTATCTGGGCCAGTTGGTACTGTAGCCGCGCCCCGAGCGGGCCGCCCGCCTCGCCTCAACCACCCCCGCCCGCTGCTAGAATGGCGATCCGCCGTCCAGCCCATTCCCGCACCACGCCATGAGCAACGAAACCAGTCCCGCCGCCCCGGCCGCTAATTTCATCAAGAACATCATCGAGGCTGACCTAGCGGCCGGCAAGCACGCCCAGCGCCGCTGGGCCGGTCGCCCCGGCCCCGCCGCCGACCACGCCACGGCGCCGCTCGACCCGGCGCGGATTCGCACCCGCTTCCCGCCCGAGCCGAACGGCTATCTGCACTTCGGCCACGCCAAGTCAATCCTGCTCAACTTCGGCCTCGCCGAGCAATACGGCGGCCGCTGCCACCTGCGTTTTGACGACACCAACCCGGAAAAGGAAGAGCAGGAGTACGTCGATTCCATCGTCGACTCGGTCAAATGGCTCGGTTGCTCATGGCAGATGGGCGGCGAGAACAACCGTTACTACGCTTCCGATTATTTCGACTGGATGTTCGCTTTCGCCGAGTACCTGATCTCGGCCGGCCACGCCTACGTCGATAGCCAGTCGGCCGAGGAAATGCGCGCCAACCGCGGCACGCTGACGCAGCCGGGCAAGGATTCACCCTTCCGCAACCGCGGCGTCGCCGAGAACATGGATTTGTTCCAGCGCATGCGGGCCGGCGAGTTCGCCGACGGCGCGCACATCCTGCGTGCCAGGATCGATATGGCCGCGCCCAACATCAACCTGCGCGACCCGGCCATCTACCGCATCCGCCACGCCACCCACCACAACACCGGCGACAAGTGGTGCGTTTACCCGATGTACACCTATGCCCACCCGATCGAGGACGCGCTGGAGTGCATCACACACTCCATCTGCACGCTCGAATTCGAGGACCAGCGCCCGTTCTACGACTGGCTGCTAGAACGCTTGGCCGAGGGTGGCCTGGTGCAGCGCCCGCTGCCGCAGCAGATCGAGTTCTCGCGCCTGAACCTGACCTACGCCGTGCTTTCCAAGCGCAAGCTGATCCAACTGGTCGACGAAAAACACGTCTCCGGCTGGGACGACCCGCGCCTGCCGACCCTGGTCGGCGCCCGCCGGCGCGGCTACTCGCCGCAAGGTTTCCGGCTCTTCGCCGAGCGTATCAGCGTCTCCAAGAACGATTCGCTGATCGATTACGTGTTGTTCGAGGATGCCCAACGCGAGGTCATGAACGAGTCCGACGAGCGCCGGGTCGCCGTGCTCGACCCGCTCAAGCTGATCATCGACAACTACCCGGCCGGTCAGTTCGAGGACTGCCAAGCGCCCAACCACCCGCTGCATCCAGAACTCGGCGAGCGCACGATGCCCTTCGGCCGCGAACTGTGGATCGAAGCCGAGGATTTCCAAGAAGTGCCGGGAAAAGGCTTCCGCCGCCTGTTCCCCGGCAACAAGGCGCGCCTGCGCTACGGCTACGTCGTCGAATGTACCGGCTGCGACAAGGACGCCGACGGCAAAGTGATCGCCGTCCATTGCACCTACCTGCCCGAAACCAACTCCGGCACGCCGGGCGCCGACAGCGTCAAGGTCAAGGGCAATCTGCACTGGGTCTCGGCGGCCCACGCCTGCCCGGCGGAAATCCGCCTGTTCGACCGCCTGTTCAGCGTGCCGGCCCCTGGCGCCCGACGCGAGGGCGACGCCCCCGACCTGGAGCGTAATTTCCTGACCGATCTCAATCCAGCCTCGAAGACGGTCATCACCGCCCAACTCGAACCCTGTCTGAAAGATGTCCAACCGGAACAGCGCTTCCAGTTCGAGCGCCACGGTTATTTCGTCGCCGACCGCCTCGATTCGCAGCCGGGCCGGCCGATGTTCAACCGGACGGTGACGCTCAAGGATTCCTGGGGCAAGGAGAGCTGACATGGCCGGAAGCTGGGGCTGCCCACATGAAGTGGACAATCGCTGCACCAAGATCAACAACCTGCCGTGCAATCCCGGCATGAAAGGCTGCGAGCTTGCCGGACGCTACCGCTTCGCTGATGAGAGCAAGAACGAGCGGTATTGGGAAAAGAAGGCGCGGGAGAAGGACGGGGCAACGGCCATCAAAACGGCAGATAAATTACGTTAGGCATCTTCGCATTAGCGCTACCTCTGGAGAAAAACATGCAGCTGTTCCGAGTCCTTGTTAACACCATCAATGATCAAAGCGTTCACGAACTTATTGTCATGGCTGCGAACGAACAGGACGCCAGAAATATCGCGCAAAGCAACGTGAAAGCCAATAACCCAACCAAGGGGCTTAACGCTC
>JAISPT010000079.1 GCA_031274715.1 Azonexus sp.
GCGTACCCAGGTTTCGGCCGAAATCAGCGCCACTGCCGGCTTGCAATCCGGCTCCGGCTGGCCGGAAACATAGCCGACCGGCTTGTGCAGCAGGATCGTCACCTGTTTGGCCTGATCCCGCTCGGCTTCCCTGGCGATGGTGATGACCGCCGTCGGGTCGATGCGCGAGCCGAGTTCGGCGACCTGCACGCCATCGACGAAAACCCAGCCGCGCTCGATCCATAAATCGGCCTCGCGCCGCGAACACAGGCCGCGCTCGGACATCACCTTGGACAAACGCACGCCGCTCGGCGCCGTGGCCGGATCGCGTGGCGCCACTGCCGGCACGGTGCTTTCCGGCCGTAGCGGCTTGGCATCGCGGGCCTTGCCGCCACGCGACTGCGCATGAATACGCTTTAGGCCATCCGTCCCCGACTCCGCTGCCACGGGCTTGGCGATCATGGGTTTGGCAGTACCTTTGGCCGCCGTTTTGCGAACCGGTGCCGCCTTCTTCAGCGGACTCAGCGTCCCGGTCGGCCGCGGCCGGACGACCGGCGCGGTGGGCACGGCCTCGGCCGGTGCAGGCGGTATGCTCGTACCGGCCGTCGCAATCGGCGGCCGCGGGGGTCGTCCAGCGGACTTGGCCGACTTGGCAGACTCGTCAGCCTTGTCTGCCGCTGGTGCCGGCTGGCGCCACTTCGCCCAAGGATCCTCGGCCGCCGCGACGGGCGACGGCCGGCCCTTCTTGTCGTCGCCGCTCATTGGATGGCGAGCAGCTCCACGTCGAACACCAGCGTCGCGTTCGGCGGGATCACGCCGCCGGCGCCACGGGCGCCATAGCCGAGCTGCGGCGGGATGGTCAGCTTACGCGCGCCGCCGATCTTCATGCCCTGCACGCCCTCGTCCCAACCGGCGATAACGCGGCGCCCGCCGAGCGGAAAATCGAAGGGATCGTTGCGGTCCTTGCTCGAATCGAACTTGTTGCCGTTGGTCAGCCAGCCGGTGTAATGGACGACGACGTGATCACCGGCCTTGGCCTCGGCGCCTTCGCCGACGACGGTATCTTCGTAGATGAGGCCGGAGGCCGTAGTGATTTCAGCCATGAGAAGCTCCACGCTATAGCCTTCCCGCCCCGGCGGTGGGTTCGCGGGAAAAGCGTTGTTAGAAATCGGCCGAGTTTATCACAGGGCTGCGACAAGGCTTTGACTTCGCGAAACTTTTCCGTATAATGCGCGGTTCTTCGTAGTACCCTTTGGTTTATTTTCGGAGTCCAACCCATGTATGCGGTCATAAAAACCGGCGGCAAGCAGTATCGCGTTTCCGCCGGCCAAAAACTCAAAGTAGAACAGATACCGGCAGAAGTTGGCGCAGAAGTCACGCTCGATCAAGTCCTCATGGTAGGCGAAGGCGAGTCGGTGAAGGTCGGCGCCCCCCTCGTCGCTGGCGCCACCGTCAAGTGCACCGTGGTTTCCCACGGCCGCCACGACAAAATCAAGATTTTCAAGATGCGCCGCCGCAAGCACTACCAGAAGCGCCAGGGCCATCGCCAGAACTACACCGAACTGCGCATCGACACGATCGCGGCCTGAGTTCAGAGAAGGAGCTAGCAAATGGCACACAAAAAGGCAGGCGGCAGTTCACGTAACGGCCGCGACTCACAGGCACAACGACTTGGCGTCAAGCGCTACGGCGGCCAGTTCGTCCTCGCCGGCAACATCATCGTTCGCCAGCGCGGTACTGAATTCCACCCCGGCGAGAACGTCGGTTGCGGCAAGGACCACACCCTGTTCGCGCTGAAGGACGGCATCGTCCAATTCGCCATCAAGGGCGAGAAGAAGCGCCGCACGGTTACCATCACCCCGGCCGCCGAGTAAATCGGCCCCGCGGAAGCAAAAGCCCTATCCGCCGGATAGGGCTTTTTAGTTTGTAGCGCCGCAATCGACGCCATCAACGGAAAGCAGACGGAACAGATATGAAGTTCATCGACGAAGCCAAGATTTACGTGAAGGCCGGCGACGGCGGCAATGGCGCGGCGACGTTCCGGCGCGAAAAATACATTCCGATGGGCGGCCCCAACGGCGGCGACGGCGGACGCGGCGGCAGCATCCTCGCCGTCGCCGACCGTAACATCAACACCCTGGTCGATTACCGCTACACCCGTAAGTTCATCGGTAAACGCGGCGAAAACGGCGGCGGTGCAGATCAATACGGCGCCGGCGGCGACGACATCGTGTTGCGCATGCCGGTCGGCACGGTGATCTATAACCAAGCCACCGACGAGATCATGGCTGACCTCGCCGTCGATGGCCAGAAAGTGCAGCTCGCCAAGGGCGGCAAGGGCGGCCTCGGCAACCTGCATTTCAAGTCCTCGACCAACCGCGCGCCGCGCCAGAAAACTAACGGTGAGCAGGGCGAGGAATTCGAGTTGCGCCTGGAATTGCGCGTGCTCGCCGATGTCGGCCTGCTCGGCCTGCCCAACGCCGGCAAGAGCACGCTGATTCGCGCTATTTCGTCGGCCCGGCCGAAGGTCGCCGACTATCCCTTCACCACGCTGCACCCGAATCTTGGCGTCGTCCGCGTTGACGACGAGAAGAGCTTCGTCGTCGCTGACGTACCCGGCCTGATCGAAGGCGCCGCCGACGGCGCCGGCCTCGGCATCCGCTTCCTCAAGCATTTGCAGCGCACGCGCATCCTGCTGCACTTGGTCGACATCGCACCGCTCGACCCGGAAGCCAATCCGGTCCGCGATGCCAAGGCCATCGTCGGTGAACTGCTCAAACACGACCCGGCCCTGGCCGACAAGCCGCGCTGGCTGGTGCTCAACAAGCTCGACCTGATCCCGGAAGAAGAACGCGAGAAAACCATCGCCGATTTCCTCAAGGCTTACAAAAAAGCGACCAAATACGATGGCCCGGTCTTTCCCATCACCGCCATCAGCGGCGAAGGCACCCGGCCATTGATCTACGCCCTGCACGAAGCCCTTGAACAAATGGCCCGCCCCGAGCTTGATGACAGCGATGCTGACGCAGGCGACGACGGGGAGCCGGAAGCATGAGCAAAACCCGTCTCGCCAGCGCCAAGCGCCTGGTCGTCAAGGTCGGCTCGGCCCTCGTCACCAACAACGGCGCTGGCCTCGACCTGCAAGCCATCGACGACTGGGCCCGGCAGATTCACACCATCCGCCAGCAGGGCAAGGAAGTTGTGCTCGTCTCCTCGGGCGCCATCGCCTGCGGTATGCAACGCCTGGGCTGGAGTAAGCGGCCGCAATCGGTACACGAACTGCAAGCCGCTGCCGCCGTCGGCCAGATGGGCTTGGTCCAGGTTTACGAGGGCGCCTTCGCGAAATATGGCCTGCACACCGCGCAAATCCTACTCACCCACGACGACCTGGCCGACCGTAAGCGCTACCTGAACGCCCGCTCGACGCTGATTACCCTGCTCGAACTCGGTGTCGTGCCGATCATCAACGAGAACGACACCGTCGTCACCGACGAGATCAAGTTCGGCGACAACGACACCCTCGGCGCCCTGGTCGCCAACCTGATCGAAGCCGAGGCGCTGATCATCCTGACCGACCAGAGCGGCCTGTTCACCGCCGATCCGCGCAAGGACCCGAATGCCACACTGATCGCCGAAGCCACGGCCGGTGATGACCGTCTCGAAGCCATGGCCGGCGGCGCCGGCACCGGCATCGGCAAGGGCGGCATGATCACCAAGGTTTTCGCCGCCAAGCGCGCTGCCCGTAGCGGCGCCCACACCGCCATTGCCAGCGGCCGCGAGCGCGACCCCATCGTTCGCCTAGCCAGCGGCGAAGCTGTCGGCACCCTGCTCGTCTCGCAGACGCCGCCCCTGGCGGCGCGCAAACAATGGCTGGCCGATCACCTGCAACTGGCCGGCCGCCTGCTACTCGACACAGGCGCCGTCAATGCCCTGCAATCCGGCAAAAGCCTGCTGCCGATCGGCGTCACCGCCGCCGAAGGCGAATTCGAGCGCGGCGCCGCCGTCGCCTGCATCGCCCCGGACGGCCACGAAATCGCCCGTGGCCTCTGCAACTACGGCAGCGGCGAAGCCCGCCGCATCGCCGGCAAATCGACCGCCCAAATCGCAGCCATTCTCGGCTACGTCGACGAGGCCGAGATCATCCATCGCGACAATCTGGTCCTGCACGGCTGACTGACGCCGCTATCTCTTGTTGCAGGAGCCGCGCGGATTCGCCCGGCTTTCATTCGCATCATTCTGCGCGCAGTCGCAGAATCCAAGCCGCTTCCGGATTCCGCGCTCCACGCGGAACGACTTGAGATAACAGCGGACCGAATATAAAAAAAACGACCACCCGAAGGTGGCCGTTTCTCAGGCATCTAAACCAGCGAGGCTGGATTAGAAGCTGTGGCGCATGCCAACCATGAAACCGCTGTACTTGGCGTTGTCATCCGGGTAGGCGCCGTTGGCAACCGAGTTGTTGTAGAAGTTGAAGTTGCCTTCCTTGCCGTTCGTCAGCTGGCTGTAACGGGCTTGCAGCATGGTGCGCTTGGAGAGCGCGTACTGGTAGCCCAAGGTCCAGATCTTGGCCTTGTCCCTCAGGTTGTCAGCATTGGAGACGCTGGTTCTGCTGGACTGGCCATACTGCAAACCAATGGTGTTGGCGCCGAAGGTATGGGCAGCGCCGAGGGACCAGGCGCCACGCTTGATGGCACCATCACCGCCGAAGAGAGCCGCTGCTTTCTTGACCTTGGTGTCGTCGTACAGGGCCGAGAACTTGGTGCCAAACGGTGCCGTATAAACGGCGGCCAGACGCCAGACGCGGGCATCGAGACCTTGACCAGAAATGATGAAGCCATCGTTGGTCACGTTGTCCTTGGTCTGGTGATAGCCGAGACCGACGAACAAGGGGCCATTGTCGTACTTGCCGGCGATCTGCCAGGCACGCTCGTCCACGCGATCATTGCCGTTCGTCTTATTCTCGCCATTGACCCAAGCGGCCGTGACGCTGAAACCGCCGCCGAAGGTCGGCGAAATGTAGGCAACGGCATTGTTGGCGCGGTCGTCGGCGCCGGTTTTGATGCCGGCGATGACACCGGTCACGGAATTGACGGTACCGATGCCGGCATCGCCCGGCAGGATGTCAACCTTGACGCCCATTTCGCGCAGCGGGTGGGTCAGACGGCCCGCAGCCACGGTACCGAAACCGCCGGCCAGACCAGCGTAGGTGTCACGACCTCTGCCAAAGCCACCTTCATCAGCGCTAACGGCGGTTTCAAACTGGAACACGGCCGTGAGACCATTGCCCAGCGCCTCGGCGCCCTTGAAACCGATATAGGACGAGTTGCTGTCCAGACGGCCGACGGTCCTCTGGTTGTCCCCGTTATTGGCGCTGGAGCTCTTGACCCAAGCCTGGCCGACGTCGGCAACGCCATAGATGGTGACATTGGACTGGGCGAAGGCGGCGGTGGAAGCCAGGCCGGCAACAGCCAGAGCGATAATCTTCTTTTGCATCAGAAAATCTCCTTAGTGGTTAGTTTTTAACCGGTCTGTTCAACCGATCAAGCTTTACCTCTCGGATCGAAAGGTTGGCGCCAATTTTCCGGCCTCCTGACGCCAGGGACAAGCTTTACCGCTCGCGGAGGAGCATTCATCGGGGAAGTTGTTGCGCTGGCACAACAGAGGCGAGGTGATTTTCCTATCCCTCGTTACTCCCGTGTGCTTTCCCATACCTCTTCATTCCCACGCGCTTGGCGGGGCAGGTGATGGATTTCAGGCAAACAAGCGGGCGAGTTCCTGGCCTGGGTCGGCGGCGCGCATGAAGGCTTCACCGACGAGAAAGGTGCCGACCCGATGGCGGCGCATCAGAGCGACGTCGGCCGGTGTCAGGATGCCGCTTTCGGTGACGACGATGCGCTCGGCCGGAATGCGCTCGAGCAAACCGAGCGTGGTATCGAGGCTGACTTCAAAACTGCGCAGGTTGCGGTTGTTGATGCCGAGCAGCGGCGTCTTCAGTTGCAGGGCGGTGGTGAGTTCGTCGCCGTCATGCACTTCGACCAGCACGGCCATGCCGTAGCCGTGGGCGACGGCTTCGAGTTCGCGCATCTCGGCCGGGCCGAGGGCGGCGGCGATGAGCAGGATGGCGTCGGCACCCATGGCCCGTGCTTCGGCAACCTGATAACGACCGACGATGAAATCCTTGCGCAGTACCGGCAGCACGCAGGCGGCACGGGCGGCCCGCAGGTATTCCGGAGCACCCTGGAAGTAGTCGCGATCGGTGAGCACGGAGAGGCAGGCGGCGCCGTGCTCGGCGTAACTACAGGCGATGTCGGCGGGGTGGAAGTCGGGGCGGATGATGCCTTTCGACGGACTGGCCTTCTTGATCTCGGCGATTACCGCCGGCTGGCCGGCGGCCAGTTTGGCGCGGATGGCGCCGACGAAATCGCGCGGGGCCGGCTGCACGGCGGCTTCTGCCTCGACCACGGCCAGCGGCTTGGCGGCAAGTGCGGCGGCGATTTCCCGCCGCTTGGTGGCGATGATTTTGGCCAGGATGTCGTTCATTGTGCCCCCAGACGCTGCGTGCATTGCACGAACTGGTCGAGCTTGGCACGAGCGGCACCGCTGGCGATGGCCTCATGGGCCCGGACGATGCCGGCGCCGATGCTGTCGGCGAGGTTGGCGACGTAGAGCGCCGCACCGGCATTCAGGCAAACCACCTCGCGGGCAGCCCCCGGCCGGTTGTCGAGGGCGCCAAGCAGCATGGCCTTGGATTCTTCGGCACTGCCAACGCGCAGGTTGCGCAGCGACAGCATTTGCAAACCGTAATCCTCGGGGTGCACTTCGTATTCGTGCACCTCGCCGTTTTTCAATTCGCCGACCAGAGTCGCCGCACCCAGCGAGATTTCGTCGAGATTGTCTTTGCCGTGCACCACCAGCACGCGCTCGGCACCAAGGCGCTGCATGACGCGCACCTGGATACCGACCAGATCGGGATGGAAAACGCCCATCAGCGTGTTCGGCGCCCCGGCCGGATTGGTCAACGGGCCGAGGATGTTGAAGATGGTGCGCACGCCCATTTCACGGCGCACCGGGGCGACGTGCTTCATCGCCGCATGGTGGTTGGGCGCGAACATGAAGCCGATGCCAGTTTCCTCGATGCAGGCAACAACCCGTTCCGGCGTCAGGTTGATGTTGGCACCGAGCGCTTCGAGCACGTCGGCGCTACCGGAACTGGAGGAAACGCTGCGCCCACCGTGCTTGGCCACCTTGGCCCCGGCGGCGGCAGCAACGAAGATCGCGGTGGTCGAGATATTGAAACTATGGGCAGCATCGCCGCCAGTGCCGACGATATCGACGAAATGCCTGTCGTAGGGCACCTTGACCGGCGTCGACAGCTCGCGCATGACGCTGGCCGCGGCAGCGATCTCGCCGACGGTTTCTTTCTTGACGCGCAGGCCAATGAGGATGGCGGAGATCATCACCGGCGAGACCTGGCCGCTCATGACTTGGCGCATCAGCGACACCATCTCGTCGTGGAAAATTTCGCGGTGCTCGATGACGCGTTGCAGGGCAGCTTGCGGCGTCATGGGCGGTGTTCCTCAAGGAAGTTCTTGAGCAGGTCGTGGCCGCGCTCGGTCAGAATAGATTCGGGATGGAACTGGACGCCCTCGACGGCCAGCGTCTTGTGGCGCACGCCCATGATCTCGCCGTCGGCGGTCCAGGCGGTAACGTCGAGGCAGTCCGGCAGGCTGGCGCGCTCAATGGCCAGCGAGTGGTAGCGGGTGCAGGTCAGCGGATTGGGCAAGCCCCGGAAAACGCCGACCTTCTTGTGCTCGACCGGCGACACCTTGCCGTGCATCAGCTGTTGCGCATGGACGATGCGGCCGCCGAAAGCCTCGCCGATGGCCTGGTGACCGAGACAAACGCCGAGCAGCGGAATCTTGCCGGCGAATTCGCGGATCGCCGCCAGCGAAATGCCGGCCTGCGCCGGCGTGCAGGGGCCGGGCGAGATGACCAAGTAGCGCGGCTGCAGGCGGGCGATCTCGGCGAGTGTGATGGCATCGTTGCGGAAGACCCGGACCTCCTGCCCGAGTTCGCCGAAATACTGAACGATGTTGTAGGTGAAGCTATCGTAGTTGTCGATCATCAGCAGCATGTTCTGGGCGTCCTTTTGATCTCAGTCGATCCGGGTATCCAGGCCCTGCTCGGCCAATTCGGCGGCACGCAGCACGGCGCGAGCCTTGTTCCGGGTTTCTTCCCATTCCGATTGCGGATCGGAATCGGCGACGATGCCGGCGCCGGCCTGGACGTGTAGTTTTCCGCCCTTGAGCACGGCAGTACGGATGGCGATGGCCAAGTCCATGTCCCCGTGAAAGCCGAGATAGCCGACGGCACCGGCATAGATACCGCGCTTGACCGGCTCCAGCTCATCGATGATTTCCATCGCCCGTACCTTCGGCGCACCGGACACGGTGCCGGCCGGGAAGGTGGCCTTGAGCACGTCGAGCGCGCTGAGGCCCGGCTGCAAGCGGCCTTCGACGTTGGAAACGATGTGCATCACGTGCGAGTAGCGCTCGATGCTCATGTTCTCGGTCAGCTTGACGGTGCCGATCCGGGCCACGCGACCGCAGTCGTTGCGGCCAAGGTCGAGCAACTGAGTGTGCTCGGCACGCTCTTTCTCGTCGGCCAGTAGTTCTTCGGCCAGCGCCGCATCCTCTTCCGGCGTAACGCCGCGCTTGCGCGTACCAGCGATCGGGCGAACGGTGACGCGGTCGCCTTCGAGGCGGACCAGGATTTCCGGCGAGGCGCCGACCACGTGGTAGTCCTCGAAGTCGAAATAGAACATGTAGGGCGACGGGTTGAGGCTACGTAGCGTGCGATACAGCGCCAGCGGGCTGGCGGCGAAAGGCTTGGTCATGCGCTGCGACAGCACCACCTGCATGATGTCGCCCTCGGTGATGTATGCCTTGGCCCTTTTGACCGCTTGCTTGAAGGCATTCTCGCCAAAGAGCGAGACGGCCGGTTCGGAAGCCACCGGTTGCTCGGCCGGGATACCGACCGGCGTGCGCAGCTTGGCGAGCAGTTCCTTGAGCCGCGCCCGCGCTTTCTGGAAGGCGCCGGGAAAACCGGGCTCGGCATAGACGATCAGCGTCAGCTTGCCGGACAGGTTGTCGACGACGGCGATTTCCTCGGACAGCAAGAGGCCGATGTCCGGCGTGCCGATGTCGTCCAGCTTGGCCGTGCGAGTCAGACGCGTTTCGACGTAGCGCACGGTATCGTAGCCGAAGCAGCCGACCAGGCCGCCGCAGAAGCGCGGCAGGCCGACGCTCGGCGGAACGCGGAAACGCTGCATGTACTGGCCGATGAATTCGAGCGGATTGGTGTCGTCCTCGCGTTCGGCGACGCGGTTGCCGGTCAACACCAGCACTTGGTGGCCATTGACGACGATGCGCGTCGAAGCGGCTAAACCGATGATCGAATAGCGGCCGAAGCGTTCGCCGCCCTGCACCGATTCAAGCAGGTAGGAGTAGTGGCCACCGTTGGCGCCACTGGTCAGCTTGAGGTAGATGGACAGCGGCGTGTCGAGATCGGCGAACGTTTCCAGCGTAACGGGAATACGGTTGTAGCCTTGCGCGGCAAGCGCATTGAATTCGATTTCGGTCATGGGAAGGCCTCGAAAATGACGATGTAAAGCGGATGTGAGCAGTGCGCCGGAGCGGCACGCGAACGGAGATCAAGGACGCCAGCGGCGCCAGCCTTGCCATTCGTTCCACAGTCGCGAGATCGTCATTTGTGCTTGAGGTCTAGGTAGGTGAGTGCCAGCCGGTGGGCGGCAAGCAGATCGGATACTAGCGCATCGCAATCGGCACTGTCCACCGGCCTTCCCTCGTTGTAGCCGTAGGGCACGCAGAAAGCGGTGCAACCGGCGGCGTGGGCCGCCTCGATGTCGTTTTTCGAATCACCGATATGCAGGTTGTGCCGCGGCGCAACGCCCAAGCGGCGGCAGGCGTGAAGAATCGGCTCCGGGTGCGGTTTCTTGTGCGCCGTGGTATCGCCGGAGACGACAACGGCGAAGTAGCCGGCCAAGCCCATGCGTTCAAGCAACGGCTCGGTGAAGCGAGCCGGCTTGTTGGTCACCACGCCCAGCGGCAAACCGCTCGCTCGCCAGGCGTCGAGGCCTTCCAGCACGCCCGGGTAGAGGCGCGTCTGCTGGCCGTTGACCTCGGTGTAATGGCGCTGGAAGACGGCGATGACGGCAGCCAGACGCTCCGGTGTCGGCGCCCGGTCATGGGTCAGGCAGCGTTCGACCAGTACCGCCATGCCCTTGCCAACGAAACGGCACACCTCGTCCTCGCTACGCGGCGGTTCGCCGAGTTCGGCGAGCATCCGCCGGCACGCCTCGGCGAGATCGGCAACGGTGTCAAGCAGGGTGCCGTCGAGGTCGAAGGTAACGGACCGGAACGGTAGGTTGTCGGTAGTTGGCAAGGGCGTCGGTTACGCTAGATTTCCGCTGTCAGCGGCCGACGGCGGATAACTCGGCGCGCAACGCCGCGACGACCGAATCGTAGCGATGCGGATCGCTATCCTTGCCAGCACCGTAGATGGCCGATCCGGCAACAAAGGCGTCGACGCCGGCGCGGGCGATTTCGCCGATGTTGGCGGTATTGACGCCGCCGTCGATTTCCAGGCGGATGCGCCGGCCGCTCTCCTGCTCGTAGGCGTCGAGCCTGGCGCGAGCCTGGCGGGCCTTGACCAGCGTTGCCGGAATGAATTTCTGGCCGCCAAAGCCGGGGTTGACGCTCATCAGCAGGATCACGTCGAGCTTGTCCATCACGTAGTCCATGTAGTCGAGCGGCGTCGCCGGGTTGAAGACCAGGCCGGCCTGGCAGCCGGCATCGCGGATCAGCGACAGGCTGCGGTGGACGTGCTCGGAGGCTTCCGGGTGGAAAGTGATGATGTCGGCTCCGGCCTTGGCGAAATCGGGCACGATGCGATCGACCGGCTTGACCATCAGGTGCACGTCGATCGGCGCCGTGGTGTAGGGTCGGATAGCTGTGCAGACCAGCGGCCCGATGGTCAGGTTGGGAACATAATGGTTGTCCATCACGTCGAAGTGCACCCAGTCGGCGCCGGCGGCGATGACGTTGACCACTTCCTCACCGAGTTTGGCAAAATTGGCCGACAGGATGCTCGGCGCGATGATGTAATCGTTGATAGCCATGATGGCCCCTGCAAAGACAAAAACAGCCGGAATTATCCCATGCCCGACCGCCCCAAATACCGCATCGAAGTCGCCCCGATCGCCCGCTTCCTTCCCGAGCAGTCGAATCCCGCAGAAGGCCGCTACCTGTTCGCCTACACCATCACCATCCGCAACGTCGGCGAAGTACCGGCGCAACTGGTGTCACGCCACTGGATCATCACCGACGCCAACCAAGTAGAGCGGGAAGTGCGCGGCCTCGGGGTGATCGGTAAGCAACCGCTGCTGAAGCCGGGCGAAAGTTTCCGCTACACCAGCGGTTCGGAGTTGGCGACACCGGTCGGCACGATGCGCGGCAGCTATCAGATGGTGACCGCGGACGGCACCCAGTTCACAGCCGAGATTCCGGAATTCGCGCTGGCCATGCCACGGATGCTGCACTGAACCTAGAAACGGCAGTTGACCGCTTGTACCCCTCGGAAAAACCTTTAGCTTGAACCTGAAAACCAGCTACTCGCTGATTGCTCCGTTCTACGATGCGGCGGTGGAGCGGGCAACGCGGGCGGCGCGTCGGCGCAGCCTGGCTGCCCTGCCCGGCGATGGGGAACGGATACTGCTGGCCGGCGTCGGCACCGGCCTCGACCTGCCACACCTGTCGCCGGCTCCGCGCTACGTTGGCGTCGACCTCAACCGCCCCATGCTACGCCGCGCCTTGCCCCGCGCTGGCAAGCTCGACTTCGCGCCGGTACAGGGCGACGTCCAGCGCCTGCCCTTCACCGAGGCCGCTTTCGATGCCGCGATACTGCACCTGATCCTAGCCGTGGTGCCGCAGCCGGAACACTGCCTCGGCGAAATCGCCCGCGTCGTCCGGCCGGGCGGGACGGTCATCGTCTTCGACAAATTCCTGCGTCGCGGCCAGCCAGCGCTGCTGCGGCGCTTGGCCAACCCGCTGGCGCGCCGTGTGGCAAGCCGCCTCGACGTGGTCTTCGAGGATGTCCTAGCAACAGTGCCGCAGTTCGCCTGTGAAGATGACCAGCCGGCCCTAGGCAGCGGGTGGTTCCGCCTGATCCGGCTGCGCCGGCATTAGGGAACCTCTGAACAACCCCCTCGCGGCTGCGGCATCTCGGCTTCGGGCGATCTGCCGCGTTGCAAATGCTCGCCATAGCACCACTATGGCTGCGCTTTGCGCCTTGCAGCCCATCCCCAAACCAGGCGCGACAACTCGCGGGGAGTTATTCAGAGATTCCCTGGTTCAACCGGCGGCGCCCCCTCGCCGACCAATTCGGCCTCGTCCTTGCCGAGCACATCCTCGATCCAGGCCAGGGTCAGCGTCCAGGTCACGGCCAGCACCACCGGCCCGACGAAAATCCCGATCAGGCCGAAGCCAAGCAGGCCACCGATGACGCCAGCAAAAATCAGCAGCAGCGGCAAGTCGGCGCCCTTGCGGATCAGGATCGGGCGCAGCACATTGTCGAGCATGACGACAATCAGGCTCCACACCAGCAAGGCCGTCGCCCAGCCGCTGTCGCCGTTCCAGTACATCCAGGCCACCGCCGGAAAAAGAATCAGCCCCGGCCCAAGCTGGGCAATGCAAAGCAGCAGCATCACCGCCGATAGCAAGGCAGCGAACGGCACGCCGGCCACGGCCAGGCCGATGCCGCCGAGCACTGCTTGGGTCAGGGCGGTAACGCCGACGCCGAGCGCCACGGCGCGGATCGCCTGACTGCTGAGCACGATCGCCCCCTCGCCACGCACTCCGGCCAGCCGCCGTCCGAAACGGCGCAGCAATCGCGCAGCATCCTCGCCACCGGTATAAAGAATCGCCGATAAAACGACGATCAACAGGAACTGCACCAGCATGCCGCCCAGCCCACCGACCCGGGCCAGCACCCACTTGCCGGTATCGGCGGCATGGGGCGTGATCTTAGCCACCAAGGCCGGCGCACCACCGGCCGAAAACTGCAGCCACAACGCGGCCAGCCGCTCCCCGACCAAAGGGACGCCGGCCAGCCAGTCCGGCGGCGGCGGCAAGCCGTTCTCGGCAATCTGGTGAGCAGTCGTAGCCAACACATCGGCATATTCAACAATGGTGTCGATTGCCAACCACAGGGGCAGGACCAAGAGGATCAGCAGAACCAGACACATCAGCGCCACCGCCGGCGCCCTCCGCCCGCCAAAACGAGCCTCCAGCGAACGCAGCCAGGGCCAGGTGGCGACGACGATCATGGCCGCCCACACGGTCGCCGCCAGAAAGGGGCGTAGCACCCACAACGACAGGCCGATCAGGCCGAGGATGCAGAGAATGGCCAGGGTTTTCCGGGGCAGATCGTGATGGATGTCGTTCATCGTATCCCTTGCGGCAAACTAGGTTCGGAACCGCTCTGGAAGAGCCAGCATGGCGGCGCGCCAGTCTAGCATTCGGCTCCGCTTGGCCGGTCGTCGAAAGGACGCCGCAAACACAAAAGAAAGACCCGTCGTGATGCGGACCTTCCTTGCCTCGCTGGATCGCACCGACCTAACTGCGATAATCGGCGTTGATCTTGACGTAGTCGTAGGAAAAATCGCAGGTGTAGACCCGTGCCGCCGCCGCACCGCGACCGAGGTCGACGCGCACGGTGATCTCAGCCTGGGCCATGACCCGGGCGCCATCCTCCTCACGGTAAGCCGCCGCCCGGCCACCGCGCTCGGCGACCAGCACATCGTCGAGCCAGACCCGAACACCATCGACGTCGAAATCGGCGATGCCGGCATAACCGATAGCCGCCAGGATGCGCCCAAGGTTGGGATCGGAGGCAAAGAAGGCGGTTTTGACCAGCGGCGAGTGGCCGATGGCATAGCCGACCTGGCGGCATTCCTCAGTGGATTTTCCGCCCTCGACGGCAACGGTAATGAACTTAGTCGCCCCCTCGCCGTCGCGAACGATGGCCTGGGCCAGTTCGACCGAGACGGCGACGATCGCTGCCTTGACCTCGGCCCAGCCAGCATCGCTTTCGCTGACGAAGGTGGCACCGGACTGGCCGCTGGCGATCATCACGAAAGAATCGTTGGTCGAGGTGTCGCCATCGACGGTGATGCAGTTGAAGGAAGCGTCGGCTGCTTCCTTGACCAAGCGGTCGAGCAGCGGCTGGGCGATGCCGGCGTCGGTGGCCAGAAAACCGAGCATGGTCGCCATGTTCGGCTTGATCATGCCGGCGCCCTTGGAGATGCCGGTGACGGTGACAGTCCGGCCGTTCACCGTGAGCCGGCGTGAAGCGGCCTTGGCCACGGTGTCGGTGGTCATGATGGCATGTGCGGCGGCATGCCAGTTGTCGCCGCGCAGATCAGCCGCGGCTGCCGGCAAACCAGCCGCGATGCGCTCGACCGGCAGCGGTTCGAGGATAACGCCGGTGGAGAACGGCAACACCTGCTCCGCCGCCACACCTAGCCGAGCGGCCACCGCGTCGCAGGTGGCCTGGGCGGCGCGGCACCCCGGCTCGCCGGTACCGGCGTTGGCGATGCCGGTGTTAATGATCAGGGCACGGATTTCCCGGCCGCCGGCCAGATGCTGGCGGCACAACTGCACCGGCGCGGCGCAAAAGCGATTTTGGGTAAATACCCCGGCGACGGTGCAGCCGACATCGAGAGCCAGCAGCGTCAGGTCACGGCGGTTTTTCTTGCGAATCTCGGCCTCGGCGACGCCGAGACGCACGCCGGGAACGGGAAATAGTTGAGCGGCGGCGGGAGTAGCGTAATTGACGGGCATGGCGATGGTCCGGAATGGAGCAACCAACCGCCGGCCTTTCGTCACCGGCGGCTAGCGGCTAACAACGATCAATTGAGTTTGCCGTGGCACTGCTTGTATTTCTTGCCGGAACCGCAGGGGCAAGGGTCGTTGCGGCCGATCTTCGGACCGGCGTGGACGGGTTGCCGCAACACCGGTCCGTCGCCCTGCTCCGCCCCTTCGCCCAGCGCCTCGTCGTAGTTGGCATGCTGGTAGCGGACGTTTTGTACCTCGGCGTGCGGCGCCGTTTCCTCGACATCCTCGGGGGTACGGATCTGCACGGTGAAGACGACGCGGGTGACGTCGCGGCGAACGCGGTCGAGCAGCCCCTCGAACAACTCGAAGGCTTCACGCTTGTATTCCTGCTTCGGATTCTTCTGCGCGTAGCCGCGCAGATGGATGCCCTGGCGCAGGTGGTCGAGAGCGGCCAGGTGTTCCCGCCAACTGGTGTCGAGGCTCTGCAACATGACGTTGCGTTCGAACTGCTGGAAGGTTTCGGCGCCGACCAGGGCGACCTTGGCCTGGTAGGTTTCGTCGGCCCCCTGCTGGATGCGGGCCAGAATCTCGTCGTCGGACAGCGTCGGCTCGTCCTTGAACCATTGGCTGACCGGCGCGTCGATCAACAGTTCCGAGCGCAGTTCTGTCTCCAAGCCCGCCATGTCCCACTGCTCCTCGACCGAGTCGGCCGGCACGTGGGCGCGGAAGATATCGGCAATGACGCTGGCGCGCATGGCGTTGATAGTCTCGGAAATATCCTGGCTTTCCAGCAGTTCGTTGCGCTGCTGGTAGATGACTTTGCGCTGGTCGTTGGCGACGTCGTCGTATTCGAGCAGTTGCTTGCGGATGTCGAAGTTGCGAGCCTCGACCTTACGCTGCGCCGATTCCAGCGAACGGGTCACCAGCGGATGCTCGATGGCCTCGCCTTCCGGCATCTTCAGGCGGTCCATGATGGCGCGCAGGCGCTCACCGGCGAAAATGCGCAGCAGCGGATCGTCGAGCGACAGATAAAAACGCGAGGAACCAGCATCGCCCTGACGGCCAGCACGGCCGCGCAATTGGTTGTCGATGCGCCGCGACTCGTGGCGCTCGGAACCGATGATATGCAGGCCACCAGCGACCAACACCTGTTCGTGTAGCTTCTGCCACTCGGCACGCATGGCGGCGATTTGCGCTTCGCGCTCGGCTTCCGGCAGCGATTCGTCGTGCTTGATCGCGGCGGTAGCCTTCTCGATGCTGCCGCCGAGCACGATATCAGTACCGCGGCCGGCCATGTTGGTGGCGATGGTGATCTGTCCCGGCCGACCGGCCTCGATGACGATCTCGGCTTCGCGGGCGTGCTGCTTGGCGTTAAGCACAGAATGTGGCAGCTTTTCCTTGTCGAGCAGTCCGGACAGCAGTTCCGAGGCTTCGATCGACGTGGTGCCGACCAGCACCGGCTGGCCGCGCTGCGCGCAGGCCTTGATATCGGCGATGATCGCCGCGTGCTTTTCGTCGGCGGTCTTGAACACCAGGTCGTTCATGTCCTTGCGCACCATCGGCTTGTGCGTCGGGATAACGACGGTTTCCAGGCCGTAGATCTGCTGGAATTCGTAGGCTTCGGTATCGGCGGTGCCGGTCATGCCGGAGAGCTTGCCGTACATGCGGAAGTAGTTCTGGAAGGTGATCGAGGCCAGAGTCTGGTTCTCGGCCTGGATTTTCACCCCTTCCTTGGCCTCCACAGCCTGGTGCAGGCCGTCTGACCAGCGGCGGCCAGCCATCAGCCGGCCCGTAAACTCGTCGACGATGACCACCTCGCCGTTCTGCACCACGTACTGCTGGTCCCTGTGGAACAGCGTCAGGGCGCGCAGGGCGGCGTTCAGGTGATGCATCAGCAAAATGTTGGCGGCGTCGTACAGGCTGGCCCCCTCGGTCAGCAGGCCATGCTCGGCCAGCAGCGCCTCGGCATGCTCGTAACCGGCTTCAGAGAGGTGCACCTGATGCCCCTTCTCGTCCACCCAGTAGTCGCCCTCGCCCTTCTCTTCCGCCGCCCGCGTCAGCTTGGGCACGACATCCTTCATGCGCAGGTAGAGATCGGTGTGGTCGTCGGCCTGGCCGGAAATGATCAGTGGCGTGCGTGCCTCGTCGATCAGGATCGAGTCCACCTCGTCGACGATGGCGAAGTTGAGACCGCGCTGCACCCGCTCGGCGGCGGTGAACACCATGTTGTCGCGCAGATAGTCGAAGCCGAATTCGTTGTTGGTGCCGTAGGTAATGTCGGCCGCGTAGGCGGCCTGCTTGGCCTCGTGATCCATCTGCGACAGGTTGACGCCGACGGTCAGGCCGAGGAAGCGATGCAGGCGGCCCATCCACTCGGCATCACGGCTGGCCAGATAGTCATTGACCGTAATGACGTGCACGCCCTTGCCGGAAATGGCGTTGAGGTAGGCCGGCAGCGTGCCGACTAGGGTCTTGCCCTCGCCGGTACGCATTTCGGCGATCTTGCCGTAATGCAGCACCATGCCGCCGACCAGCTGGACGTCAAAGTGGCGCATGCCCAGTTCGCGCTTGCCGGCCTCGCGGACCACGGCAAAGGCTTCCGGCAACAGATCGTCGAGCGATTCGCCGTTGGCGTGGCGCTGGCGGAACTCGTCCGTTTTGGCCCGCAACTGCTCGTCGGTCAAGCCTTGCAGGGTCGGCTCGATGGCGTTGATGCGCTTGACGGTCTGGGAATACTGCTTAATCAACCGCTCGTTGCGGCTGCCGAAAATCTTTTTGAGGAGGCCGGAAATCATTGCAATCTGTAATGGTGGCGCCAGGCGCGGCAAAGCGCGGATTCTAGCACGCCGTCCCAGAGGCCCGGGACGAACTGGTGGATCAAGGAAACGGGGGGATCAGCGCCGCGCGAACTGCGCGAACTCGCCGCCCCGCTTGAGGAACAGGGCTGGGTTCTGGGGCACGCCAAGCATGCGCACCTCGAAATGCAGGTGCGGACCGGTTGAACGCCCGGTGGTACCGACCGCGCCGATCCGCTCGCCGTGTTTGACCAGACGGCCGGGCGCCACGTCGAGGCGGGACAGATGGGCGTAGCGTGAGGTCAGACCATCGCCGTGGTCGATATCGATCATGTTGCCGAATTCGGGATGGGATTCGGCCACCAGCACCACACCATCGGCGGCGGCAACGACCGGCGCGCCCATCGGTGCGACGAAGTCGATGCCCTCATGGCGGGCCTGCATACCGGCGATCGGGTCGAGACGGACACCGAAGCCTGAACCGAGATGGGTCGACTTGACCGGCAACGTGGTTGGCAGCAGGCGGTCGCGGACACGCTTTTCCAGCAGTTGAAATTCGAGCGCTTCCAGTTCCGCAGCGTGGTTGTCGACAGCGGCAGCCAAGCGTTCGATCTCCTGCTGCAATTCATTGGCACTCAAGGCCACCGGCAGGAAAGGACCGCCCTGCCCGTCTCCCGAGGCGGCGGCCGGCGTTGGCACAGTCGGCTTACCGCCAACCAGCCCGGAAACGCGCTGACCGAGGCTATCGAGTTGCATCACCTTGCCTTGCAATTCACCCAGGCGGGTGGCCATCAGTTGCAGGTTATTGCTGACGTAATCCTGGATACGCCGGCTTTCCTTCTGCTGCTGGGACTGCACCAGATCCTCGACGAGTGGCAAACGCCAATGCACTGACAACCAGGACAACAACATGGCCGTAGTCAGGACCAGGGCAACGAAACCAGTCACCGCCAACAGCACGTGCCGGGGCATAATGGTAATTGTTCGCGCCGTGCACAAGTGACGCGACACCAGAATGATCTGCACGGAAACTCCTCCATGTACCATGAGCCAGAGCATTACCTCGACAACGACGCCACCACCGCTCGGTTGATGGCCCATGCCAGATTGCTGCTCAAGCTTTCCCGCCGTTTCGCAACGCTCGCCCCTACAGGGTTGCGCCACGCCGCACATATTGCCAACTACCAGTCGGGGACAGTCGTTATCCACACCGAAAACGGTGCGGTCGCCGCTAAGTTACGCCAGATGAGCCAGCGTTTGTGCGACGAGTTATCAAAAGGAGGCCCAGAGTGTAACGGCATGCTGGTAAAAGTACAACCCCGACAATACCCTTTGCGATCAATCGCTTCGATACAAAAACCGCTTTCCGCCCAGGCCGTCGCCAGCCTGGAAACGGTTTCCGGCAAGCTGCCGGAAGGCCCGCTGAAAGGGGCGCTGGCGACCTTGCTGGCGCGCGCCGCCAGAACGATGGAATAACGACAAGAAGCCGCAAAGAACGCAAGGAACACAAAGAGGCGGATGTTTTTCTTTGCGCTCTGTGCGTTCTTTGCGGTTTCACAGCGCGTTGGGCCAAGCGCAAACGTAGGGCGACCCTACAATGGAATGACGGCAATCCGCTCAATGATCATCAGGGCGAAGACGACCAGTGCGAAGACGAGGCCCCAGCGGAACAGGCGCCAGGACAGCACCAGCCAAGAGCGATTGCCGGTCAGGACGTAGAACAGCAAGCCAGCACCGATGGCGATTGCCAGGATGACTGCCAGCAGGCGCAGCAGCCACATTGGCGGATCAGGCGGCCTGGGTCAGCCAGCGGGTAACGCCGGCGGGTGCCCGGGCGGCATCGGCGAAGCTGACCATTTCCCAGGCATTTGGGCTGTTCAGCAGTTCGCGGGCCAGCAGGTTGTTCAGCGCGTGGCCGCCTTTGTGCGAGGAATAGGCGGCAAGTAGTGGATGGCCGATCAGGTAAAGGTCGCCCACCGCATCGAGAATCTTGTGTTTGACGAATTCGTCGCCGTAGCGCAGGCCGTCCTGGTTGAGCACGCGGAATTCGTCGAGGACGATCGCGTTCTCCAGGCCACCGCCGAGAGCCAGGCCATTCTCGCGCAGATATTCGACTTCCTGCATGAAACCGAAGGTACGAGCGCGGGCGACTTCGCGGATGTAGGAGTGCTCAGCGAAATCGATCTCGGCACGCTGCGCCGACTTGTCGATGGCTGGGTGGTTGAAGACAATCGAGAAGGCCAGACGGTAGCCATCGTAAGGCGTAAAGCGGGCCCACTTGTCGCCGTCGCGGACTTCGACGGCGCGGGTGATGCGGATGAATTTTTTGGCGGCATTCTGCTCCTCGATGCCGGCGGACTGGATCAGGAACACGAAGGGCGCAGCCGAACCGTCGAGGATGGGTACTTCCGGCGCATCGAGATCGACCCAGGCGTTGTCGATACCCAGACCGGCGAAAGCAGACATCAGGTGCTCAATGGTACCGACCTTGACGCCGTCCTTTTCGAGGCAGGAACACATGCGCGTGTCGCCGACCAGGAAGGCGGCGGCGGGAATGTCCACCGGTTCCGGCAGATCGGTGCGACGGAAGACGATGCCTGTATCCGGAGCGGCCGGGCGCAAGGTCATGTTGACCTTGAAACCGCCGTGCAGGCCGACGCCGGAGGCGCGGATCACGGTCTTCAACGTGCGTTGCTTGAGCATGCCAAGTACTTGAATGTCTTTGGGAAAGCGCCACATTGTAGCACAATGCGGCGCCCCCTTTTTCAGAGAACGTAGGCGCCAGCTCAATCCGCCTGCTTACGCAGGAAAGCCGGGATGTCGTAGCGATCGACACCGCTGTTGGCCAGCGCCTCGACGGTGACGTTGCGTTTGCGGACGACAGCCGGCACGTCGGCAATCTGGTTGTAGTCAATCGCCGAACCGCTACTGAAGGCAACAGCATCGCTGGTGCCGGTCGCCATGGCCTGAACCACCGGGGTATTGATGACCTCGAAGGACTGGCGTTTGGCGGCGACCTGGCCGAGGCCGGTGGCGACTACGGTGACGCGCAAGGCGTCGCCCATCAGCTCGTCGTAGACGGCGCCGAAGATGATGTGGGCGTCCTCGGCGGCGAAGGTCTTGACGGTGTTCATCACCTCGTTGACTTCCTTCATCTTCAGGTTGCCCTTGGCGGCGGTGATATTGACCAACACGCCGCGCGCGCCCGACAGGTTGATACCTTCGAGCAGCGGCGAGGCGACAGCCTGCTCGGCGGCGATGCGAGCCCGGTCAACGCCAGCGGCGGCGGCCGAACCCATCATGGCGCGACCCATCTCGCCCATGACCGTGCGCACGTCCTCGAAGTCGACGTTGACCAGGCCCGGGTAGGTGATGATCTCGGCGATACCACCGACCGCGCTCTTCAGCACGTCGTCGGCCGCTTTGAAGCAATCGTCGACGTCGGCATCGTCGCCCATGACTTCCATCAGCTTGTCGTTGAGGATGACGATCAGCGAATCGACATGCTTGGCGAACTCGGCGACGCCGGCTTCGGCGGCCTTCATGCGCTTGCCGCCTTCGAAGGAGAACGGCTTGGTGACCACGCCGACGGTCAGGATGCCCATTTCACGTGCCACCTCAGCCACCACCGGGGCGGCGCCAGTGCCGGTACCGCCACCCATGCCGGCGGTGATGAAGGCCATGTGGGCGCCTTCGAGGCTGGCGCGGATGTCGTCGCGGTGTGCCTGCGCAGCTTCCTGGCCCTTTTCCGGTTTGGCGCCGGCGCCCAGCCCGCTCTGGCCGAGCGACAGCTTGGTCGATGCAGCGTTGCGCCCCAAGGCCTGGGCATCGGTATTGGCGGCAATGAATTCGACGCCGTTGACCCCTTCACGGATCATGTGCTCGATGGCGTTGCCCCCGGCACCGCCGACCCCGAACACCTTGATGATGGTGCCCAATTCTTCCTTCTCGATAATTTCAAACATAACTACCTCCTCTGAAAAAACGGTTCAAATGCCCATCAGAAATTTTTCGCCAGCCACGACTTCATGCTCTGGAAGACGTCGCTAAACCCCTGCTTTTCCTGGATTTTCTGGCCACGCTTGCGCTGCGCCTGAGCTTCGAGCAGCAGGCCACAGGCGGTCGAAAAGCGTGGACTCTGCACCACGTCGGCCAGGCTACCGGTGTATTTCGGACAACCTAGGCGCACTGGCATGTGGAAAATTTCCTCGCCCAGCTCAACCATGCCGGGCATCACGCTGGCACCGCCGGTCAGCACGATGCCGGAGGACAGCACCTCCTCGAAGCCAGCGCGGCGCAGCTCGTTCTGGATCAACTCGTAGAGCTCCTCGACACGCGGCTGGATGACGTCGGCCAGCGCCTTGCGCGACAGTTTGCGGCTTGGCCGGTCGTCGACGCCGGCGACGTCCATGTTGGCCACGGCGTCGGCCAACTGCGACAGGGCGCAACCGTACTTGCACTTGATGTCCTCGGCCTCGCGCGTCGGCGTGCGCAGAGCCATGGCGATGTCGTTGGTGATCTGGTCGCCGGCAATGGGAATCACCGAGGTGTGGCGGATCGCCCCCTGGGTCCACACGGCGAGATCGGTAGTGCCGCCGCCGATGTCGATCAGGCAGACGCCAAGATCCTTCTCGTCCTCGGACAGCACGGCGTAGCTGGAAGCCAGCGGCTGCAATACCAGATCGTTGACCTCCAGGCCGCAACGGCGCACGCACTTGACGATGTTCTGGGCGGCCGAGACGGCGCCGGTAACGATGTGCGTCTTGACCTCCAGGCGCATGCCGCTCATGCCGATCGGCTCGCGGATACCATCCTGGCCGTCGATGACGAACTCCTGGGTGAGGATGTGCAGAATCTCCTGGTCGGCCGGAATCGGCATGGCCTTGGCCGTCTCGATGACGCGCTCGATATCGGCCTGGGTCACTTCCTTATCCTTGATCGCCACCATGCCGTTGGAGTTGAAACTCTTGATGTGGCTGCCGGCGATTCCGGTATAGACGTCGCGCACCTTGCAGTCAGCCATCAACTCGACCTCCTGGATCACCCGGCTGATGGTATGCACCGTCTCCTCGATGTTGACCACAACCCCCTTGCGCAGCCCGCGCGAATCCTGCGAGCCCATGCCGATCACGTTGAGATGACCCTCGGGGTCGATCTCGGCGACCAGCGCGAGAATCTTCGACGTGCCGATGTCGAGTCCGACGATCATGTCCTTGTTGTCCCTGCTCATGGTTCTAATTTCCCTTCCCCCCGCCCGCGAGACGCATGGCGAAACCATTCGGATACCGCAAATCGACCATTTCCGGATGCGTCGCCAACTTGCCGATGGTGTCCGGATAGGTCTCGATAAAGCGCTGCAAGCGCCCGCTCAGCGGTGCCTTGGGCTGCTCGCGGCCCATGTTCACCACCATGCCGCTGGCCAGCTTCATCTGCCAGGCCAGGCGCGGCGTCAGCAACAAGCGCACCGGCCGCTCGCCGACCGCCGCGAACTGGGCAAGCAGTTCGCCATACCGGGCCAGCACTTCCGGCGCCGTGCCCAGCGGCCCGTAGAGCAACGGCAAAGCCGCCAGCCGCTCGGCGCCAGCTACCGCAGCGAACACCTCGCCATAGCTGTTGACCAGCTCGCTGCGTCCCTCGCCCCAGCGCGCCACGGCGCGATGCTCCTCGATCCGCACCTCCAGACGCGCCGGCCAGACCCGCCGGACCTGCACCTTGCGCACCCAGGGCAAGCGCTCCAAGGCGCCGCCCACCGCTTCCAGGTTGACGCTGAAGAAGTTGCCCTTCAGTACCGGTTGCAGCACCCGCTCGACTTCCTCGCGCCGGGTATTGGCCAGCGGCTCGGCGAAATCCACTCGCTCGATCGGCAAAGCCGGCACGCGCGCCACCCAGACGGCCGCCGCCGCCAGCGCAGCAGCAGCCGCCGCCAGCAGCAGCAGGTCGGCCAGCGCGTTGAGCAAGTGCGGTTTGTTCCACATTCATCGTCTCAGTGAGTTGCTCCGGGCTGAAGCCCGGAGCTTCCTCGCCACGAGTTTGGGGCGCCTTCGGCGCCAGACTTGCTTGTCTCGCTCACCCCGCCATTCATGGCGGGGCTTGCGCTCGACCCGTGGTCGTTGGTAGCCAGTTCGAGTACGCGGCGCACCAGCGCCGGATAGTCCAAACCGACGGCGCGGGCGGCCATCGGCACCAGGGAGTGATCCGTCATGCCCGGCGCTGTGTTCACTTCCAGGAAATAGTGGCGGCCGGCCTCGTCCATCAGGAAATCGACCCGTCCCCAGCCGCGGCCGCCGATCAGGCGGAAAGCTTCCAGCGCCTGCTGGCGGATCTCCGCCTCCCGCGCCGGCGGCAAACCGCAGGGGCAGAGGTAGCGCGTGTCGTCGCGGTTGTACTTGGCTTCGTAGTCGTACCACTCGGTGGCCGGCTCGATCTTGATGATCGGCAGGGCCTCGTTACCGACGATGCCGACCGTGTATTCGCCGCCCATGACGCCCTGCTCGGCCAGCACCAGCGAATCGTATTGCGCCGCCTCGACGTAGGCCGCGGCCAGCGTACCGGGTACCTTGACCTTGCTGATGCCGATCGACGAACCCTCATGTACCGGCTTGACGAACAGCGGCAGACCGAGCGCCTGCTCAACGGCGGCGAAATCGGCATCGGCACCAAGCAGCGCGTAGTCGGGTACCGGCAGGCCGACGGCCTGCCACAACAACTTGGTACGGAACTTGTCCATGCCCAGGGCCGAGGCCATAACGCCGGAACCGGTGTAGGGAATGCCCATCAGTTCGAGCGCCCCCTGGATCGTGCCGTCCTCGCCGTAGCAGCCATGCAACGCAATGAAGGCGCGGTCGTAATCCTTGAGCGTGGCCAGCGGCTGCGTTGCCGGATCGAAGGGATGGGCATCGACGCCCTGCCCCTGCAGTGCAGCCAGCACCCGCCCACCGCTATTCAAGGAAACCTCGCGCTCGGCGGACGTTCCACCGAAAAGTACCGCGACCTTGCCGAAACCGCTCATTGCCACTCCACCAGTTTGCCCGGCACAGCGCCGACCGAGCCGGCACCCATGCACAACACCACGTCGCCATCGCGGGCGACTTCCATAATCGTTTGCGGCAGCGCCGCGATATCCTCGACGAACACCGGCTCGACCTTGCCGGCGACGCGCAGGGCGCGCGCCAGCGAGCGGCCGTCGGCGGCGACGATCGGTGCCTCGCCGGCGGCATAGACCTCGGCCAGACACAGCGCGTCAACAGTGCTCAAGACCTTGACGAAATCCTCGAAGCAGTCGCGGGTGCGCGTATAGCGGTGCGGCTGGAAAGCCAGCAGCAGACGGCGGCCGGGGAAGGCGCCACGGGCGGCAGCCAGCGTCGCGGCCATTTCCACCGGATGGTGGCCGTAGTCGTCGACCAGCGTGAAATGGCCGCCCGCCGTTCCGTCGTTGTTACGCAGCGCCACCTCGCCGTAGCGCTGGAAACGCCGGCCGACGCCGCTGAATTCGGCCAGTGCCTTGACGATGGCAGCGTCCTCGATCTGCACCTCGGAGGCCACGGCAATCGCCGCCAGCGCGTTGAGCACATTGTGCAAACCCGGCGTGTTGAGGGTGATCGGCAGGCGGCTGGTGCTGCCGTTGACGCGCACGCAGTCGAAATGCATGCGGCCACCGTCGGCAACGATGTTGTCGGCGTAGAAGTTGCAGTCCGGCATCAGGCCGTAGGTGACGATCTGCTTGCTGACCTGCGGCATGATGGCGCGCACATTCGGGTCGTCGGCGCAGAGCACGGCGACGCCATAGAACGGCAGGCGATTGAGGAAATCGGCGAAAGCACCCTTGAGGCGCTCGAAATCGTGACCGTAGGTCTCCATGTGGTCGGCATCGATATTGGTGACCACCGATACCACCGGCGACAGGAACAGGAAGGAGGCATCCGACTCGTCGGCCTCGGCCACCAGGAAATCGCCGCTGCCCAACCGGGCGTTGGCGCCGGCGGCATTGAGACGGCCGCCGATGACGAAGGTCGGATCGACGCCGCCTTCGGCCAGGATGCTGGTGACCAGGCTGGTGGTCGTGGTCTTGCCGTGCGTGCCGGCGATGGCGATGCCGTGCTTGAGGCGCATCAGTTCGGCCAGCATCTGGGCGCGCGGCACGACCGGGATTTTCCGCTCGCGGGCGGCGATCACTTCCGGGTTGTCGGCCTTGACCGCCGTCGATACCACCACGGCATCGGCCCCGTCGATGTTGGCGGCGGCATGGCCGATGGTGACCTTGACCCCCTCGCCCTCGAGACGGCGCGTCGTCGCGCTGGCGGCGAGATCGGAACCACTGATAGTGAAGTCGAGGTGAGCCAACACCTCGGCGATGCCGCTCATGCCCGAACCGCCGACGCCGACGAAATGGATGTGTTTGACTTTGTGTTTCATGCCTGATTTCTGTTCATGTTCCTCGCCGCCTCGGCGCAGACGCTCGCCAGATCCGCCGCGGCTGCGGGCCGGGCCAGACTGCGCGCCTTCTCGGCCATTTCCAGCAATTGGCCGCGACTGTAGTTGCGGATCAGCGCGATGCTGTCGGCGCTCAATTCGTCCTGCGGCAGCAGGAAAGCGCCGCCGACGTTGACCAGGAAACGGGCGTTAGCGGTCTGATGGTCGTCCACCGCATACGGATAAGGCACCAGAATGCTGGCCACGCCGGCCGCCGCCAGTTCGGCGACGGTCAGCGCGCCGGCACGGCAGATGACCAGATCGGCCCAGCCGTAAGCACCGGCCATATCCTCGATGAACGGCACGCAATGGGCCTGTACGCCGACCGCCGCGTAATTGGCTTTTAACTTGTCGATTTGCTTCTCGCCGGCCTGGTGCACGATTTCCGGCTGCTCGTCCGCCGCCAGTTGGGCCATGGCCTGCGGTACCACCTCGTTCAAGGCGCGGGCGCCGAGACTGCCGCCGATGACCAGCAGGCGCAGAGCGCCCTGACGCCCGGCAAAGCGCTCGGCCGGTAGCGGCAGGGCGGCGATATCGTCGCGTACCGGATTACCCAGCCACGCCCCCTTGCGCAACACGCCCGGAAAACCGGTGGCGATGCGCCTGGCAACCCAAGCCAGCACGCGATTGGCCAAGCCGACTACGGAATTCTGCTCGTGCAGTACCAGTGGAGTACCTGTTAGCGCCACCATCATGCCTCCCGGAAAAGTAATGTAGCCACCCATGCCAAGCACCACATCGGGCCGCACCTGCCGCAGCGCCTGCCGCGCCTGCCGGAAACCGCGCAGCAGGTTGACCGGCAGCAGCAGCTTGCGCAACAGCCCTTTGCCGCGCAGTGCCTCAAAACGCACCCAGACCATCTCGAAACCATGCGGCGGCACCAGCCGTGCCTCCATGCCATCCGGATTACCCAGCCAGACCACCCGCCAGCCGGCATCGCGCATCTTGTGGGCGACACTCAGGGCCGGGAAGATGTGGCCGCCGGTACCGCCGGCCATGATCAGGATGGTCCTACTCATTGGGCGCCTCCGGTTGGCAAACGCCTGTTTTGTCTCCGGCCGGGCTGCGCCCTTAACTTGCTACGCACGTGATTGGCTCCGACATCACATTCGCTACGCGAATATGAGTCTGCGCCGCAACGAGCCGCTTCGCGGCGCGTTGTCTGCGACGAAATCGCCAATTGATGAATCCGCGCCATGGCTTTCACAATTTGCCTCCGCGCATCAATTGGCGATTTTCCCAATCAACGCGGAGAAGAATGGCCAGTGCCACGCAGTTGGCGAGGATGCCGGAGCCGCCGAAGCTCATCAGTGGCAAGGTCAAGCCCTTGGTCGGCAGCAGGCCCATGTTGACGCCCATGTTGATGAAGGACTGGACTCCCAGCCAGATGCCGATACCCATGGCCACCAGCGCCGGATAGAGGCGGTCGAGCTGCACGCATTGGCGGCCGATGGCGAAGGCGCGCTGGACGACCACGGCGAATAGCGCGACCACCACCAGCACGCCGACGAAGCCGAGTTCCTCGGCGATCACCGCGAGCAGGAAGTCGGTATGCGCTTCCGGCAGATAGAACAGCTTCTCGACCGAACCGCCGAGGCCGACGCCAAACAGTTCGCCGCGCCCGAAAGCGATCAACGAATGCGACAACTGGTAGCCGCGGCCGAAAGCGTCGTCCCACGGGTCCATGAAGCCGAAAATGCGGTCGCGGCGGTAGGGTGAAACGATGATCAGGATGGTGAAGGCGATCAACAGGCCGACGGACAGCAACGCAAACAGGCGCGGCTTGAGGCCGCCGAGGAAGAGAATGCCCATGGCGATGGCGATGATGACGACGAAGGCGCCGAAGTCCGGCTCTTTCAGCAGCAGTATGCCGATCACGGCCATGGCGCCGAACATCGGCAGGAAGGCTTGCTTCAGGTCGTGCATCACATTGATTTTGCGCACCGTGTAGTCGGCCGCGTAAAGCACGGCGAACAGCTTCATCAGCTCGGATGGCTGCAGATTGGCGAAACCGAGCGACAGCCAGCGGCGAGCACCGTTGACATCGCGGCCGATGCCGGGGATCAGCACGATGGCGAGCAGCACGGCGCCGATCAGGAACAGCCAGGGCGCGACCTTCTGCCACAGAGCCAGCGGCACCTGGAAAGTCACCGCAGCGGCGACCAGGCCGATGCATAGGAAAACGCCGTGACGCACCAGATAGTAGGCAGGCTGATTGTTGGTATAGCGGTTGCCCTCGGCGATGGCGATCGAAGCCGAATAAACCATCACCAGGCCGCCGAACAGCAGCAACAGCACGCTCCACAGCAGGGCGTAGTCGATTTCGGCCAGTTGCCGGCGGGGAGCGTCAAGCACCGAGATCAGCATGACAATTCCTCGACGGCGGCGACGAAAGCCTCGGCGCGGTGGGCGTAGTTGCGGTACATGTCGAGGCTGGCGCAAGCTGGCGAGAGCAACACGCAGTCGCCGGCGCGGGCCTGGCTGGCCAGCCAGGCGACGGCATCGGCCATGTCGGCGCAGCGGCGCAGCGGCAGACCGCAACCGGCGACAGCTTGCTCGATCGCCGGCGCATCGCGCCCGATCAGCGCCACGGCGCGGCCGTGTTGCTCCAGCGCCGCCTTGAGCGGCGCGAAATCCTGACCCTTGCCGTCGCCGCCGAGGATGATAGCCACCGGTCGGCCCAGTCCTTCGACAGCGGCCAGCGTGGCACCAACGTTGGTGCCCTTGGAATCGTCGACGTAGCGCACACCGCCAATCTCAGCCACCGTCTCGACGCGATGTGGCAGGCCACGAAACGCCTTTAGCGGCTCGACCAGACGATCCGGAGCAACACCAAGCACTTCGCAAAGGGCCATTGCTGCCATCGCGTTGGCGGCGTTGTGCCAGCCAGATAGTTGCAGCGCCGCCAGATCGATAAGGCGCTCGCCGCCGCGCACGATGGCACCGTCGACCAGGCCGTAATCCATCGCGCGCGGCGCCGGGTTGAGGCCAAAGGTGACGATTCGGCGCCCGCAGCGGCCGTTGGCCATCGACCAATCGTCGTCGCGGTTGAGGACCATCGCGCCTTTGCCTTGGAAGATGCGCGCCTTGGCGGCGGCGTAGTCGGCCAGGCTGCCGTCGTAGCGGTCGAGGTGGTCTTCCGAGACGTTGAGCACGGTTGCCGCGGCGGCGTCCAGGCGATGCGTCGTTTCCAACTGGAAGCTGGACAATTCGAGCACCCACGCCGCCGGCAGGGCGCCGGCATCGAGCGCAGCCATCAGCGCGTCGAGGGCCGACGGCGAGATGTTGCCGCAGGCGACGGCCGGGATGCCGGCGCTGTTGAGCAGATGGGCGGTCAGCGCCGTGGTCGTGGTCTTGCCGTTGCTGCCGGTAATGGCGACGATTTTCGTCGCCGGCGCTTGGACGCGGACGCCGGCGGCAAACAGCTCGATCTCCGAAACCACCGGCACGCTCAGTTCAGCGATGACCGGCGTGGCCTTGGCGACGCCCGGCGACAGCGCCACCAGCTCGGCATCGGCGAAGACGGCGGCGGCAAACGGCCCGGCAAGCAGTTCGGCACCCGGCGCCACCTGCTGCAAGGCATCGGTATTGGGCGGCGCCAAGCGCGAATCGACGACGCACACGCGGGCGCCCTGGCGATGCAGCCACTTGGCCATCGCCAGCCCGGACTCGCCGAGCCCGACCACTACCGCGCGTTTGCCTTGAAGATTCATATCAGCGCAGCTTCAAGGTACTCAGCCCGATCAGCACGAGCATGATGGTGATGATCCAGAAGCGGACGACGACCTGCGTCTCCTTCCAGCCGGTTTGTTCGAAATGGTGGTGCAGCGGCGCCATGCGCAGGATGCGCCGGCCCTCGCCGAACTTCTTCTTGGTGTATTTGAACCAGGTGACTTGCAGCATCACCGACAGCGTCTCGACGACGAACACGCCGCCCATGATCAACAGCACGATTTCCTGGCGCAGGATCACGGCGACGGTGCCGAGCGCGGCGCCGAGCGCCAGGGCACCGACATCACCCATGAAGACCTCGGCCGGATAGGCGTTGAACCACAGAAAACCGAGGCCGGCCCCGGCAATGGCGCCGAGCAGGATGCACAACTCGCCGGCGCCCGGCACGTGCGGAATGAACAGGTACTTGGCGTACACGGCATGGCCGGTGACGTAGGAGAAGACCACGAAGGCGGCGGCAATCATCACCGTCGGCATGATCGCCAAGCCGTCGAGACCATCGGTCAGATTCACCGCGTTGCTGGTGCCGACGATGACGAAATAGGTCAGCACGATGAAGCCGACAATGCCAAGCGGGTAAGCGATCGACTTGAAGAAGGGCACGATCAGTTCGGTCTGGGCCGGCGAATTGGCCGAAAAGGCCAGAAACAGCGCGGCGCCGACGCCGAGCACCGACTGCCAGAAGAATTTCCAGCGGCTGGCCAGGCCGTTCGGATCGCGATACACCACCTTCTTCCAGTCGTCGTACCAGCCGACGATGCCGAAGCCGAGCGTGACCACCAGCACGGTCCACACGTACTTGTTGGTCAAGTCGCCCCACAACAGCGTGGTGATGCCGATGGCGATCAGGATTAGCACGCCGCCCATGGTCGGCGTACCGGACTTGACCAGGTGCGTCTGTGGCCCGTCGGTACGCACTGCCTGGCCGATTTTCTTGGCCGCCAGCCAACGGATCACGCGCGGCCCGGCGGCAAACGAGATGAGCAGCGCCGTCATCGCCGCCAGCACGGTGCGCAGCGTGATGTAGTTGAAGACATTGAAAAAGCGGATGTCCTGGGAAAGCCACTGGGTCAGCGCGAGCAGCATCAGGCGTTCTCCTCCGGCTCGGTGGCCAACCCGGCGGCCAGCGCATCGGCCACCCGCTCCATCTTCATGAAGCGCGAACCCTTGACCAGGACGGTGGTGTCCGGCCCCAACTCTTTGTCCACGGCGCCGACCAGCTTGTCGACATGGCAGAAATGGCGAGCGCCCTCGCCGAAATTGCGCACCGCCTGCTGGCTGGCGTCGCCCAGCGCGAACAGGCGGTCGACGCCCTGGCTCTTGGCATAGCCACCGATCTCGTCGTGATACTGGCCGCTGGCCTGGCCGATCTCGCCCATGTCGCCGAGCACGAAAATCTTGCGGCCGACGGTGGCGGCCAGCACATCGAGGCCGGCGCGCACCGAATCGGGATTGGCGTTGTAGGTGTCGTCGAGGATTTCGGCACCGTGGCGGCCGGCACGTCGCTGCAGGCGTCCCTTGACGCCGGCGAAGGATTCCAGCCCGGCAACCACGGCAGCCAGCGAGATGCCGGCGGCCAGGCAAGCGGCGGCGGCAGCCACCGCGTTGCGGGCATTGTGACGGCCGGCGACGCGCAGGCGCAGCGTCGCCTCGCCTTCGGCGGTGCTCAGCGTCAGTTCGGTTTCCAGGCCGTGCTGATGGACACGGCCGCGCACGTCGGCGTCGCGGTCGATGGCAAAGCCGCGTACCGCATGCGGCGCCGCCATGCCGCGCCACAGGTCGGCGTAAGCATCATCGGCGTTGATCACGGCAACACCGCCAGCGGCGAGGCCAGCGTAAATGCTGCCCTTTTCACGGGCGACCTCATCGAGACCGCCCATGCCTTCGAGATGAGCGCGCTGGGCATTGGTCACCAGCGCCACCGTCGGCGCGCCAAGCGACGCCAGGTAGGCAATCTCACCGGGACGGTTCATGCCCATCTCGATCACCGCGGCACGATGACCGGCGTTCAGGCCGAGCAGCGTCAGCGGCAAACCGACGTCGTTGTTGAAATTGCCACGCGTCGCCAGCACCGCGTCGCCAAAGGCAGCCTGGAGGATGGCGGCGATCATTTCCTTGGTCGTCGTCTTGCCGTTGGAGCCGGTAACGGCAATCACCGGCAACGCGAAAGCTGCTCGCCAGGCACCGGCCAGAGCGCCGAGGGCCAATCGGGTGTCGGCAACGACGACGGCCGGTACACCGGCCGGCAGCTTGCCGGCGTCGGCGACCAGCACGGCGGCGGCACCGGCGGCGATGGCCTGGGCGAGAAAATCATGAGCGTCGAAACGCTCGCCGCGCAGGGCGACGAATAGCTGGCCCGGCTGCACGCTCCGGGTATCGGTACCGACACCGGCCAGGGCCGTATCGGAGCCAACCAGACGACCGCCGGTGACGGCCGCGACGCGGGAAAGCAGCCAGTTCATGCGCCGGCCTCCTGGAGATTGGGGTTGGGGTCGCGTCGCAGTTCCAGCGCTTGCTGCGCCTGCTCGACGTCGGAGAATGGGTGGCGGACGCCGGCAATTTCCTGATACGCCTCATGGCCCTTGCCGGCCAGCAGGATCACGTCGCGTGCATCGGCCTCGCGCACCGCCTTGCGGATGGCTGCGGCACGGTCGAGCTCGACTTCACCATGAGCGAGGCCGGCGATGATATCGGCAACGATGGCCGCCGGCTCCTCGCGGCGCGGATTGTCGCTGGTGACCAGCACACGGTCGGCGCGGCGCGAGGCGATTTCGGCCATCTGCGGGCGCTTGCCGCGATCGCGGTCGCCACCACAGCCGAAAACCACGGCTAGGCAACCGCCACGGGCACCGGCCACGACACGTAGCGTAGACAGGGCGTTGTCCAGCGCGTCCGGGCTGTGGGCATAGTCGATCACCACCAGCGGCTCGCCATTGCCGCCGACCCGCTCCATGCGTCCCGGTGGCGGTGTCAGCTCGACTAGGCGGCGGACGACTTCGGTCGCCGGTAGGCCGGCATCGTAGAGCACGGCGGCCACGGCCAGCAGATTGGCCACGTTGTAGCGGCCGACCAGGGTGGTATCCACGGTGCCGCGCCCGTTCGGCAGAATCAAGGTAAAGCGCTGGCCGCTCGGCGTCTCTTCGAGTTGTTCGGCGCGCACCTGAGCAAGGACGTCGCGGCGCTCGTCGCCAATACCGTAGCCGAGTACGCGCAGGGCGGTCGTTGTACCGGCCAAACGCGGCCCAAGCGGATCGTCGAGGTTGATCACAGCAGAGCGCAGGCGCGGCCAGCGGAACAGCTTTTCCTTGGCCGCCGCGTAGGCTTCCATGCTGCCGTGGTAATCGAGGTGGTCACGGGTGAAATTGGTGAATACCGCGACATCGACATGGGCGCCGTTCATCCGCCCCTCTTCGATGCCGATCGAGCTGGCTTCCAGCGCACAGGCAGCGGCATCGTGGGCGCGGAACTCGGCCAGGCAACGCATCAGCACCGTCGCTTCCGGCGTGGTGAAACCAGTCTCCACCAGTTCGCCGGGAAAACCGGCGCCGAGCGTGCCGATGACGGCACAAGGCTTGGCATAGGCCTGGGCGAGGCACTGGCTGACGGTGGTCTTGCCGTTGGTGCCGGTCACCGCAATCAGCGACAGGGCTTCGCTCGGATAGCCGTAGAGGGCATGGGCCAGCGGCCCGGCCAATGGGCGTAGCGCCTCGACCGGCCGATTGGGCACGGTCCACGCCGGGTTCCAAGTGAAATCGCCACCCGGCTGCCAGAGCACGGCGACGGCACCGCGGGCGATGGCGTCGCCGATGTAGCGGCGACCGTCGGCCAGGTCGCCGGGATAGGCGATGAACAGGTCGCCCGGACGTACCTGACGGCTATCGTCGGCAGCGCCGCTCAAGGCGACGCCGAGTGAGTCGATCAGTTGGCGCGGCGTGCTCATAACGGCTCCTTGCCAGTGCCGGCGGCGGCTACCTGCAGCGGCGCATCGAGCGGCACACCCAGGGTGCGTAAAGCACCGGCGGCGATCCGCGAGAAAGCCGGACCGGCGACGTCGCCACCGTAATAAACGCCGGTCGACGGCTCGTCGATCATCACCGCGATGACCAAGCGCGGATCGCTGATCGGCGCGATGCCGACGAAGGAAGCGATGTACTTGCGGGCATAGGCACCGCCCTCGACCTTGTAGGCGGTGCCGGTCTTGCCACCGACCCGGTAGCCGGCGACGCGCGCCCGCGGCGCGGTACCACCGGGCTGCACGGCCATTTCGAGCATCAGACGCAATTCGCGCATGGTCTGCGGCGAAAAGACACGGCCACCATGCACCGGCGTCTCGTCGACGCGCAGCAGCGACAGCGGCATCAGCTCGCCGTCGTTGGCGAACACGGTGTAAGCGCGGGCCAACTGGATCAGGCTGACGGCAATGCCGTGACCGTAGGACATGGTTGCCTGTTCGATCGGCCGCCAGGTCTTCCACGGCCGCAAGCGACCATTGACCTCGCCGGGAAAGCCCAGGCTGGGTGCCTGACCAAAGCCGAGCTTGTCGAACAGTTCCCACATTTCGCGTGGCGAGAAGCCAAGGGCGATTTTGGCGGTGCCGATATTCGACGACTTCTGGATCACTTCGGCGACAGTCAGCACCCCATGTGGATGGGCATCGGAAATGGTCGCGCCGCTAATGGTCATCCGCCCCGGCGCCGTGTTGATCGGTGTATTGGCGGTGACTTTGCCGTCCTCCAGCGCCAGGGCGGCGACGAAGGGCTTCATCACCGAACCCGGCTCGAAAGTATCGGTGATAGCACGGTTGCGTAACGGGGCGCCGGACAGGTTCTGGCGGTTGTTCGGGTTATAGGTCGGCCAGTTAACCAGGGCCAGGATCTCGCCGTTGCGGGTGTCGACGACGATGACCCCGCCGGCCTTGGCCTTGTAAGTGTCGACGGTTGCCTTCAACTGGCTGTAGGCCAGGTATTGGATTTTCGAATCGAGCGCCAGACGGATATCTTTGCCATCTTGTGGTGGCCGCATGGCGCCGACATCCTCGATGATGTTGCCACGCCGGTCGCGGATCACCGTGCGGTTGCCCGGCCGGCCGAGTAGGCTCTGCTGGAAGGCCAGTTCGACGCCCTCCAGACCCTTGTCGTCCACGCCGGTGAAGCCGACGATGTGGGCGGTCATGTCGGCGGTCGGGTAAAAGCGGCGATATTCCTTTTCCTGGTGGATGCCCGGCAATTTCAACGCGGCGATGCGTGCGCCGGTTTCCGGCGAGACCTGGCGGCGGACGTAAACGAAAGTCTTGTCGGCGGCGATCTTGCCGTCCAATTCGCGCACGCCCATCTCCAGCAGGCCGGCCAGCTGGTGCTTCTGTTCCGCCGTCATCGTCCGCGCATCGGCGGGGATGGCCCAGATCGACTGCATCGGTGTCGACACCGCCAACATGTCGCCGTGGCGGTCGACGATCTTGCCGCGCGAGGCAGACACCTCGATATCGCGGCGATAGCGCGAATCGCCCTTCTCCTGCAGGAAATCGTTGTTGATCACCTGCAGGTAGAAGGCACGGATAATCAGCGTCAGCAAGGCCGCCATCAGCAGCAGGCCGACCGTGCGCGAGCGCCAACCCTGCAGCGCCAGTTCCAGCACCGGACTTTCGGTATAGCGATGACCGCGTTGCGGGCGACGACGGACGACCATCAACGCCCTCCCGCCGGCTGAGCCACCGCCACGATCGGACGGCCGGCAATATCCGGCTGGACCATGCGCAACCGTTCACGGGCAATTTTCTCGATGCGCGGGTGGGTGGCCCAGGTCGACATTTCCAGTTGTAACTGGCCGTACTCGACATCGAGCTGACGCGCCCGCTCTTGCTCCCGCTCAAGTTCCTGGAACAGCTTGCGCGCCCGGTGCTGCGACGTCACCAGCGCCAGCGCACAGACCACGAGAACGAGCAGCAGGGTCATGTTGAAGCGCAACATCAGAGCTTCTCCGCGACCCGCATCACGGCACTACGCGCGCGCGGATTGGCCGCCACCTCGGCGGCGTCGGGACGGATCGCCTTACCGACCAGACGCAGCTTCGGTGACGGCAACTGGTCAGCACGCAATGGCAGGCCCTTGGGCAACATGTCGGGCGCCGCCTGGGTGCGCATGAAATGCTTGACGATGCGATCTTCCAGCGAATGAAAGCTGATCACCACCAGCCGCCCGCCCGGCTGCAGCAGGTCGAGGGCTTGCGGCAGGGCTACCGCCAGCTGGCGGAGCTCCTGATTGATATGAATCCGTAGAGCTTGAAAGCTGCGCGTCGCCGGGTCCTGCCCTGGTTCACGGGTGCGCACGGCCGCGCGTACAAGGGCCGCGAACTGAGCTGTTGTGACAACAGGTTGTTCGAGCCGAGCAGCCACAACCTTCTTTGCAATCTGGAAAGCAAACCGTTCTTCGCCATAATTTTTAATAACCTCCGTGATTTCCCTCAACTCGGCCCGCGCCAACCACTCGGCCGCCGTCTCGCCCTGCGTCGTATCCATCCGCATGTCGAGCGGCGCATCGTGGCGGAAGCTGAAGCCGCGTTCCCCGTCGTCAATCTGCGGCGACGACACCCCTACATCGAACAAAATTCCGTCAACCTCGGAAACACCGGTCTCGTGCGCCGCCTCGGCCAATTCGCCAAAGGCCCGATGAATCAATTGGAAACGCGCATCGACGATCGCCGCACCGGCGGCGATGGCCTGTGGATCGCGATCGAGGGCAAGCAGCCGGCCCTGCTGGCCGAGGGCGGAAAGAATGCGGCGACTGTGGCCACCACGGCCGAAAGTGGCATCCATATAGATACCGTCAGTCTTGATCGCCAGGGATTCCACCGCCTTGTCGAGCAGCACCGTGACGTGGGTGCCACTCGTGCTCACAGCACCAGATCCCCGAAGCAGCCCGGCAACTCGCCACTGGACATGACCTCAGCCGCCAGATCGTTCTGCTGCTTCCAGGCCGCCTCGCTCCAGATTTCGAAATGACTGCCCATGCCGACCAGATAGACGGTCTTTTCCAGTTGGGCGTACTCGCGCAACTCGGGCGCAACCAGGATGCGCCCCGCCGAATCGAGCTCCTCGGTGCGCGCATTGCCGACCAGCACGCGCTTGATCGGCGCCGCCCGCGGATCGAGGCTGGAAGCTTTCAGAATTTGGTCACGGATCGGCTGCCAGGCCGGTGCCGGATAGAGCAACAGGCAACGATGCGGATGTGCGGTCAGGACCAGCGAACCCTCAGCGGCGGCGAGCAAGGACTCGCGGTGCCTTGCCGGTATGGCAAGCCGCCCCTTGGTATCCAGACTGAGCGCTGTCGCCCCCTCGAACATTACCGCAACCCCCGTTTACCCACTTTTCAACACATTTCCCCACTTTAGAGCAACAAGTCTGCACCGTCAAGGTAAAAAAGGGATTTTTTTCTTACGCAACAATGACTTAGGAGCACTTTGCTCACGTCGCCTTAAGGAAATTAACCCTTAAGAATCAATGATCGAAAAACGACTCTTAAAGTGATTTATGAGCATTAGAAGCGAACACGACCAAGCCCCTGCCGGATCATTCCGATCGGGTGGGGTCCGACAAAAACAGGGAATTGCGACGACGAACGGGAGAGCAGTCAGCCGGCGTAGGCCAGCACCCGGTTACGGCCGGCGGCCTTGGCCCGGTACAGGGCCAGATCGGCACAACGGGTCAGATCGTCGGGCGTCGTGCCATGCTCGGGATAAGCGGCAACGCCGAGCGAAATGGTGCAGGTGACGGCAACGCCACCATGTTCGACGGTCAACGTCTCGACCGCCCGCCGCCAGCCTTCGGCACGCTCGATGGCCGCCGTCAGCGGCATGTTGGGCAGCAGAACCAAGAACTCCTCGCCGCCGTAGCGGCAGGCCGTGTCCTCGGCACGGATGTCGGCCTGCAGCGTCGCCGCCAGGACACGCAGCACCTCGTCTCCAGCCTGATGGCCGTAGGTATCGTTGACCCGCTTGAAATGATCGATATCGAGCATCACCAGAGACAATGGGCTACCCTCGCGCCGCGCCCGCGACACCTCGCGCTCAAGAATCCCGTCGAGATAGCGCCGGTTATGCAGGCCAGTCAGCCCGTCGCGCACCGCCTGCTCTTGCAGCGCCACCTGCAGCCGGCCAATCTCGTCGAGGCGCAACTGCAACTGCCGATTGCTCTCGCGCAATGCCTGCTCGGCCTGCTTACGCTCGCTGACGTCGCGGCTGATGCCGAGCATCAGCCGCGGCACGCCTTCGGCATCGAACAAATAGCTGGCCACCACTTCGGTCGGAACACCAGCACCATCGCGGCACAATTGCTCCAGTTCGCAGGTGACGACCAGCGCCGAACGGTCACCAGCGGCAATGCGCTTCAGATGCCGCTCGATTTCGCCACGCAGGCGACTGGCTGAATCCGCCGTCAACCACTGCTCCAATGCCTGGCCAACCGCTTCCTCCGGCGTGTAGCCACGCAAGGCACTGACCGACGGGCTGACGTAAGACAAACGACGCGATGCGATGTCAAGCGTCCAGATCACATCGTGGCTGTTGTCGGCCAACAGGCGGTAACGCGCCTCGCTCTCGGCAAGACGGGCGCCGGTCGCGGCTTCCTCGCGCTCGGCACGCAACAGCCGGATCAGCACCAGGCTCAAGGCCAGAATCAACAGCAGGGCAGACAGCCCGACTGCCGCTACCAGCATCCGCCAGTTGGCCAGATAGTCCTCGGCGGCAATGCCGGCGACAACGTAGAGCGGATAGCCGCCGACCCGGTGATACGCATACTGCCGCTCGACACCGTCGGCCGGACCGCGCAGGCGGATGCTGCCGGCCTGCTCGCCCGCATCGAGGCGCTGCTGGATGGGGTTATCGGCCAGCGGCCGGTTGAGTCCTTCCGGCAGCGGCGGCTGGCGCAACAGCAGATGACCGTTATCGCTACGCTGCAGGATCAGGACACCGCGCTCACCGAGCCGGGTCGCATCGAACACGGACTGCAGATTACCGAGATCGAGCGGCGCCATCACCACACCCCGCAAATCCCCCTTGGCATCGCGCACCGGCACGGAGACGATCAGTAACGGCCGCTCGTTATTGCGCCCGACCAAGACCGGCGAAAAATGCAGCGACAACGCGGGATCATCGCGTAGCGCAAGGAAATAATCGCGCTCACTGGCAGCGATCGGGGCACGTCCGGACTGCGAGTCATAGCGCAGCAGGCCCGCACCATCGAGCACTCGGAAACCGATGATTTCGGGAAAACGCGCGGCCTGCAGCGCCAGTTGGCGCTCCACCGCCGGCTGCCAGCGATTGCCCCCGCCCGCCGCAAACGCCTCGAGCGGCAGCGAGACGGCCAGATACTCGAGATCGGCGTGCAAGCGGCGCAGGGTGCTGCCCAAGCGCTCCTCGATGATGTCGACGAGATGGCCGGCATCGACCTCCGCCTGTCGCACAGCCTGCCGATACACCTCGCCGAGCACCAGGGCGAGCAGTAAAGCCGTGCCAGCCAGGGTTACGGCACAGACGGCGAGCAGACGGCGCTCGGGTCGACGGCGGAGCGGCGAGCGTTGGTAGTGGGCTTGTTCGGGCATGAAGCTTCGCGGATTCGCCTGGCGCCGCCCCGTCGGCGCCCCAGCGTTTAGGGCGTCTGGGCCAGTTTCTGCTCGATACGCGCCAGCGGCAGCGCACCCGGCACCCGCTCGCCATCGGCGAAGAACAGCGTCGGCGTACCGGAAATGTTCAAACGCCGGCCATATTCCTGATTACGCGTTATCGCGGAAGTATCGCAATCCTCGCGCCCGGTCGGCGCCTTGCCCTCGATCATCCAGTCGTTCCAGGCTTTGGCGCGATCAGCCGCACACCAGATCTGCTTCGACTTGCGCACCGAATCCTCGGACAGGATCGGATAGAGGAAGACATAAATGGTGATGTTGTCGAGTTTCTGCAACTCCTTGGCCAGCCGCTTGCAGTAGCCGCAATTGGGATCCTCGAAAGTGGCCAGCACCCGCTTGCCGTCGCCACGCACCAGCTTGATCGCCCGCTCGAACGGCAGATCGGCGAAGCGAATCGCGGTCAGCTTGCGCAAGCGCTCTTCGGTGACGTTCTTCATGCTGCGACCATCGATCAACTGGCCGCCGACCATGATTGCGCTGATCTTCTCGTCGGTGTAGAAGATATTGCCGTCGGCGTACACCTCGTACAGGCCAAGATAACCGGCCTTGGCAACGCTTTCGACCTTGGTGCCAAGGCGCTCCTCCATGGCCTTGCGGATATCTGCCTCGCCCGCCGCGAAGACGGAACTGGCGGCGACGGCGCAGACCAGCGCCAACAATTTCTTCAACATGCAGTTCTCCTAGAGGACGCCAAGCGCGTAGCGCGTCAGGGCATTTTTCACGAAGGGCAGACGATCGGTCAGATTCAGCCCGAAGTTGCGCAGCGGACGCCAAGCGTCGCCGTGCTTAAACAAATGCCGCAGGGCATCGGTTGTCCCTTGCAGCAGCCAAGTTTCCTCGCGCCGCGCCCGCTGGTAGCGCTGCAACAGCCGCAGTTCGCCGATGTCCTGCCACGGCGGCGCGGCGGCCAGCAGCGCCGCCAGCTCGCGGGCATCCTGGAAGCCGAGATTGATGCCGTGCCCGGACAGCGGATGAATGCCGTGCGCGGCATCGCCGACCAATGCCAGCCGCGGCGCCACGGCCTGCGGTACGCGCATCAGGCGCAACGGAAAAGCTACTGCCGGCGTCAGCAACTCCAGTTCGCCGAGCACACCCCGGCCAGCCTCGGCAACGCGTCGGCACAAGCTATCAGGAGCCAATGCGCACAACTCATCAGCCTGCGCTTCGGGGGTGGACCAGACGATGGAAATATGGTTCCCCGGCAAGGGTAGCCAAGCCAGCACGCCGTCGTCGCGGAACCATTGATAGGCGGTCCCGCGTGGTGCCTTGGCGGTAGCGAAATTGGCCACCACCCCCTTCTCGCCGTAGGGCGTGTTGATCGCCGCCAGACCCGCCGCCTGCCGCGTCCACGAATCGCGGCCATCGGCTCCGACCAACAGACGACCGGACAGCGCCGTCCCGTCGGCGAGATGCAGCACCGCTGCATCGTGGCGGAATTCGAGAGCAGCCGGCGCCGCCGGACAAAACAGCGTCAAGTTGGCCTGGCGCTTGGCGCTTTCCCAAAATTCGCAAGCCATCAGCGAGGATTCGAGAATCCAGCCCAATTCCAGCACACCGGTTTCGTAGGCGGAGAAATGCAAGCGCCCACCGTCATCGCCGTGCACCTGCATGTGCCGGATCGGCGCCATGCGCGCCGGGTCGAGATGTTTCCAGGCGCCGAGCGCCTCAAGAAAAGTCGCGTTGACCGGGCTGATGGCGTAAATCCGCGCATCCCATCCCGGCGGCCGGCACGGCGGTTGACTCTCGATCAGTGCGATACGCAGACGGCTGTCGCGCAAGGCCAGGGCCAAGCTGGCGCCGGCCAAGCCGCCGCCGACGATGATCAAATCAAAATGCTGCATGACCGCCGATCATGCCGCTGCACGGCGAGGCAAACGCACGCTCAGGCGGGGGGATTGCCGCCGCCGGAAGGCGGTTTGTTCTGGCGCAAACGCCGATTGTTGTTGGCGCGGGAACGATGTTTCTTCTGGGCATTGCCACCGCCACCACCGGGTTTGCCCTGGGGCATTGGTGGCCGGCCACCGGGTCCCGACTCGTTGCCCGAGATGCGGTTGCCGGGGGCGAGCTGAATCTCCAGCTCGATGATTTCGTCCCATTGCTCGTCGCTGCGGTCGCGCTCGGGAATCGACAGCAACTCGCGCAGGCGGCGACGGTTGTCGCTGGGCGGCGGCGCGGCATTCGGGATTTCAGGAGGATTTTCGGGATCGTTGGAATGAGTCATCGCAAATTAAAAACGGAGCCCGCTCATCACGGACCCCGTAATAGTAGTAAGGCCAATTTACTTCTTTTTGGCAACAGGTTTCTTGGCGGCAACAGAGGCCTTGAACGCCGTGCCGGCGGTGAACTTTGGCACCGTGGTGGCCGGAATTTTCAGTGTGGCGCCGGTTTTCGGGTTCTTGCCGGTACGCGCAGCGCGCTTGGCAGACTTGAACGTGCCGAATCCAACGAGCGTAACCGACTCCCCCTTGGTCACGGTTTTAACCACTGCCGCGATGATAGCCGACAACGCCTTGTCAGCAGCAGCCTTGGTAATACCAGCTTCTTTTGCAGCAACTTCGACCAGCTCGGATTTATTCATCTAAGTGCCTCCTAGTTACCTGTGTTGAATGAAGAAAACTGGCCGTCAGAACGGCAGCTCGGTAAAAGTAGCATACCTTTTCCGCGAAGTGTTGCCCTGAAAAGCCTTTATTCATGGACTTTGTCACAGTCTTTGTGCTTTACACACGGCATCCGCCGAAGAAGAAAAAACCCCGGCCAGGCCGGGGTCGTGGCACCGCGGAACAGTCGGGCTCAGTGCTTCTCTTCGCCCTCAGCAGCCGCCTCGGCCGGCTTCTCGCCGTGGCTGATGACGACGGCGCCTTCGTTCTGCACGCCGATGTGCTGGTCGATAGCCGGCAACTGGTGGGCAATGCCCTTGTGGCAATCGATACAGGTCTTGCCTTCGGCGAAGGCCTCGGGATGCTGCTTGGCCGCCCGCTTGCCCTGTTCGGTGTAGTCCATGTAGTCGTAGCTGTGGCAGTTGCGGCATTCCCTCGAGTCGTTGGCTTTCATTCGCCGCCACTCGTTCTGGGCCAGTTGGGCACGCTTGGCGTTGAATTTCTCCGGCGTGTCGATGGTACCGAGAATCTTGTGGAAGACCTCGTTGGAAGCCTGAATCTTGCGAACCATTTTCGGCCCCCACTCCTTCGGCACGTGGCAGTCCGGGCAGGTGGCACGGACACCGGTACGGTTCGTGTAGTGGATGGTGTTCTGGTATTCGCGGAAGACGTTTTCCTCCATTTCGTGGCAGGAGATGCAGAAAGCTTCCTTGTTGGTCGCCTCGAGCGCCCAGTTAAAGCTACCCCAGAACACGATACCGGCAACGAACAACAGCAGAGCGGTGACCAGACCGACCCGCTTGACCCAGGCGGGCATGTATTTGTCGAGACTCATCATTCCCCCTTCTTGGCTGCTGGCTTGTAGGTATTTCCGACGAGCGGCTTGGCGTCGAACTGCGGCACATGGCACTGCATGCAGAAATAGCGCCGCGGCGAGATGTTCTTGAGCTTCTTGTCATCGCGGTCCAGATAGTGCGACTTGGCGACCAGGGTGGCGCCGGTTTCCTCGGCGCGTTCCTTGGAGTGGCAGTCCATGCATTTGTTGAAGTTCTGGGTGATGTTATAGCCCTTGACGCTGTGCGGAACCAGCGGTGGCTGTTTCTGGAAGTTACGGGGAATGAGGTCCGAATCCCGTTCCGGACGGAACATAGCATCCACCTTCGAATCCTGCTCGATCGCCACGTCACCCCGCTCCGACAGCAGTTTCTCCTGAGCCCCCGCCAGACCGGCTCCGGACAGGAGCACGGCGGAAGCCAGGGCCAGCGCTGTGATGAATCTCATGATTGCTTACCTCCGTTTGCGGCCGCACCCAACGCGGCCGCCTGTCGCTTGTTATCCATCAGGGCACTCAGGCGCGGACGACCTTGACCGCGCACTTCTTGTAATCGGTTTCCTTCGAAATCGGGCAGGTAGCATCCAGCGTCAGCTTGTTGACCAGACGCCCGGCATCGAAGAAGGGAATGAAGACCAGGCCGCGCGGCGGCTTGTTGCGACCCCGCGTCTCGACGCGCAGCACAATCTCGCCGCGCCGCGAGCTGACCTTGACCTCCATGCCGCGCTGCAAGCCGCGCTTCTTGGCATCGTCCGGATGCATGAAGACGACGGCGTCCGGGAAAGCCTTGTACAGTTCGGGCACGCGCCGGGTCATCGTACCGGTATGCCAGTGTTCGAGTACGCGGCCGGTACACAGCCAGAGGTCGTATTCCTTGTCCGGCGCTTCGGCAGGCGACTGATAGGGCAAGGTGAAGAGAACCGCCCTGCCATCCTTGTGGCCGTAGAACCTGACACCCTCGCCCTTGGGAACGTAGGGGTCGAAGCCTTCGCGGAAACGCCACAGGGTTTCCTTGCCGTCGACCACCGGCCAGCGCAGGCCGCGCGTCTGATGGTAGACGTCGAACGGCGCCAGATCGTGGCCATGGCCACGGCCGAAAGCGGCGTATTCCTCGAACAAGCCTTTCTGCACGTAGAAGCCGAAGTACTTGGCTTCGTCGTTGTCGAAGCCCTGCTGCAGATCGGACAGCTTGTACTTGTCGACAACGCCGTTGGCGAAGAGCACGTCGAACAGCGTCTTGCCCTTGACCTGCGGCGCCTTGGCGAGCAGGTCGGCCGGCCAGACTTCCTCGACTTTGAAGCGCTTGGCGAACTCCATGACCTGCCAAAGGTCGGAACGGGACTCGCCCGGCGCCTTGATCTGTTGCCGCCAGAACTGGGTACGGCGCTCGGCGTTGCCATAGGCACCTTCCTTCTCAACCCACATCGCGGTCGGCAGCAGCAGGTCAGCGGCCATGCAGGAGACGGTCGGATAGGGATCGGAGACGACAATGAAATTCTCCGGATTACGCCAACCGGGGAACATTTCCTCGTTGATGTTCGGGCCAGCTTGCATGTTGTTATTGCACTGCTGCCAATAGAAATTGACCTTGCTGTCCTTCAGCGCGCGCTGCATAGCGACGGCGTGCAGGCCGGGCTTGTCCGGGATGGTTCCCTCTGGCAGGCTCCACAGCTTCTCGGCGGTCTTGCGGTGCTCCGGATTGGTAACGACCAGATCGGCCGGCAAACGGTGCGAGAAGGTACCGACCTCGCGCGCCGTGCCGCAGGCCGACGGCTGGCCGGTCAGCGAGAACGGGCTGTTGCCCGGCTCGGAAATCTTGCCGACCAGCAGGTGGATGTTATAGACGAGGTTGTTGGCCCAGGTACCGCGCGTGTGCTGATTGAAGCCCATGGTCCAGAACGAGGTGACCTTGATCTTCGGATCAGCGTATAGCTCGGCCAAGGCTTTTAAGTCTTTCTCGGCAACGCCGGACAGCTTGGCAACCTTCTCCAGCGTGTAGTCGGAAACGAACTTCTTGTATTCCTCGAAGGTAATCGGCTCGGACTTGCCGGGATCGCCCTTGGGCTTGCCATCGGCACCGGGATAGCCGTTGCTGGTGACATCCTTTTCCAACGCATGGGTCGGCCGCAGGCCGTAACCGATGTCGGTGGCACTGTTCTTGTAATTGACGTGCCGGTCGATGAAGCCTTGGCTCACCTTGCCGTTCTGGATGATGTAGTTGGCGATGTAGTTGAGGATCGCCAAATCCGTCTGCGGCGCGAAAATCATCGGAATGTCGGCCAACTCGTAAGAGCGGTGCTCGAAGGTCGACAGCACGGCAACCTTGACATGCTTGTTCGACAGCTTGCGGTCGGTCACGCGGCTCCACAGGATCGGGTGCATCTCAGCCATGTTCGAGCCCCACAGCACGAAGGCGTCGGCATGCTCGATATCGTCGTAGCAGCCCATCGGCTCGTCGATGCCGAAGGTGCGCATGAAGCCTGCAACAGCCGAGGCCATGCAGTGGCGGGCGTTGGGGTCGAGATTGTTGGTGCGCAGGCCGGCCTTCATGAACTTGGCGGCGGCGATGCCCTCCCAGATCGTCCACTGGCCCGAGCCGAACATCGCCACGCCGTTCGGGCCCTTGGCCTTCAGCGTCGCCTTGACCTTCTCTTCCATGATGTCGAAGGCCTGCTTCCAGGTAATCGGCGTGAACTCACCGTTCTTGTCGTACTGGCCGTTGCTCATGCGCAGCATCGGCGTTTTCATACGATCGCTGCCATACATGATCTTTGACAGGAAATAACCTTTGATGCAGTTCAGGCCGCGGTTGACCGGAGCATCCGGATCCCCCTGGGTGGCGACGACGCGCCCGTCCTGGGTACCGACCAGGACGCCGCAACCAGTACCGCAGAAGCGGCAGGGCGCCTTGTCCCAGCGTATGTCATCGGCTGCCGCGATGGCGCTGCCGGCGGGTAGGCCGGCGGCGGAAATAGCCGCTGCCGCAGCATTGGCCTTGATGAAATCCCGTCGATTGAGTTTCACGACTCCACCTCCTCGGTATCCGACTCTGACTCGTCGTCACTATATTGATAAACCATGGCCACCGATGCGACGCCGGGTACGCCATGCAAAGCCACGTAACGGTCCGCGGCCGCTTTTGTGTCGTCTTCCTCGAGCGTCACCACCACCTTGCCGGCCTCCGAGCGGGCGTGGATTTCCACGCCGGGCATGGCGCTGAGCAGGGCGCAGGTCTCGTCGAGCCGCGCCGGGGTGACATACAAAATGGCACTCGATATATTCATCCGAATTAATCCCTTCCGAAGGCAGTAACAGACAACAACTCACGGGCCGCAATATTCCTGCCGGCACAAAGAGACGAACTTGATACGCATCAAGCGAATACGACCGTTGGATAAACCTTAGTTCCAATGCGGGAATTAAACTAGCACTTTAGAACTAGTCAAAAAATTTCCACGCCTCGCCGACAACGAGAAAGCCGCCGCCACCAAGAGATAGCCATTCCCTATACAGAAAATTTAGGCAATCAATTAGCACAATTACCCGACCCGACCTTAATATGGCGCCGTGTCGATTGACCCACCCACTAACCCACAAGGAGAAAACTCGCATGTCCATCATCAACAGCAAACTCAAGCCTTTCGCCGCCCAGGCCTACCACAACTGCCAGTTCGTTACCGTCTCCGACGCCGACCTGAAAGGCAAGTGGTCCATCTTCTTCTTCTATCCGGCCGACTTCACCTTCGTCTGCCCGACCGAACTGGGCGACATGGCCGACCTGTACCCGGAATTCCAGAAGCTGGGCGTTGAGATCTACTCCGTGTCGACCGACACCCATTTCACCCACAAGGCCTGGCACGACGCCTCCGACACCATCAAGAAGATCCAGTACGTCATGGTCGGCGACCCGACCCACGCGATCTCCCGCAATTTCGACGTGCTGATCGAAGAAGCCGGCGTGGCGCTGCGCGGCACTTTCCTGGTCAACCCGGAAGGCGAGATCAAGGTCGCCGAAATTCACGACCTGGGCATCGGTCGCGACGCCTCTGAACTGCTGCGCAAGGTCAAGGCCGCTCAGTACGTCGCTTCGCACCCGGGCGAAGTCTGTCCGGCCAAGTGGCAGGAAGGCGCCGCGACGCTGAAGCCGTCGCTGGATCTGGTCGGCAAGATCTAAGTCCAGTCTCTAGCTCCTGGCTGTTGGTCGAACGACCAGCAGCCAGCGTCTAGCGACTCACGACACTGGGGAAAATCATGCTCGACAGCGACATCAAGGAACAACTCAAGGTTTACCTGGAAAAGCTGCAGCGCCCGATCGAACTCGTCGCTTCGCTCGACGACAGCGCCAAAGCACAGGAAATGCGTGATCTGCTGGTCGATATCGCCGCCCTGTCGGACAAAATCAGCCTGCGCGAGAACGGTGACGCCGCCCGCCGTCCCTCATTCGCCATCGGCCTGCCTGGCGAGGCGCCGCGCATTCACTTCGCCGGTCTGCCAATGGGCCACGAGCTAACCTCGCTGATCCTGGCGCTGCTGCAGACCGGCGGCCACCCGCCCAAGGTCGAACCGGCGGTGATCGAGCAGATCAAGAGTCTGCCGGGTAATTTCCATGCCGAGGTCTTCATTTCGCTGTCCTGCCACAACTGCCCCGACGTCGTGCAGGCCTTCAACCTGATGGCCGTGCTCAACCCAGGCGTGACCAGCACGATGATCGATGGGGCGCTGTTCCAGGACGAAGTGAACAGCCGCCAGATCATGGCCGTACCGACCATCTACCTGAACGGCGAGGAATTCGGCCAGGGCCGGATAACCGTCGAGGAAATCCTGGCCAAACTCGACACCGGCGCTGCCGCACGCGCCGCGGCAACACTGGCCGAGAAGGATCCGTTCGACGTGCTGGTCGTCGGTGGCGGCCCGGCCGGCGCCGCGGCGGCTATCTACGCGGCGCGCAAAGGCATCCGCACCGGCATCGTGGCCGAACGCTTCGGCGGCCAGGTGATGGATACCCTCGGCATCGAGAACTTCATTTCGGTCAAGGAAACCGAGGGGCCGAAGCTGGTCGCGGCGTTGGAACAGCACGTCAAACACTATGAGGTGGACGTGATGAACCTGCAGCGCGCCACCCAGCTGACACCGGGCCAACTGATCGAAGTGCAACTGGAGAACGGCGCCACGCTGAAATCCAAGGCGGTGATCCTCGCCACCGGCGCCCGCTGGCGCGAAATGAACGTGCCCGGCGAACAGGAGTACAAGGCCAAGGGCATATGCTTCTGCCCGCACTGCGACGGCCCGCTGTTTAAAGGCAAGCGCGTGGCGGTGATCGGCGGCGGCAACTCCGGCGTCGAAGCGGCCATCGATCTGGCCGGCATCGTCGGCCACGTAACCCTGCTCGAATTCGCCGACAGCTTGCGCGCCGATGCCGTGCTGCAGAAGAAACTGCACAGTCTGCCCAACGTTACGGTGATCAAATCGGCGCAGACCACCGAAGTCACCGGCGATGGCCAGAAGGTCAACGGCCTGACCTACCAGGACCGCGTCAGCAGTGAAATCAGGCATATCGAGTTGGAAGGCATTTTCGTGCAGATCGGCCTGTTGCCAAACACCGACTGGTTGAAGGGCACGCTCGAACTGTCGTCGCGCTCCGGCGAAATCAAGATCGATGCCAAGGGCCACACCTCGCTGCCCGGCGTGTTCGCCGCCGGCGACTGCACGACCGTACCGTACAAGCAGATCATCATCGCCATGGGCGCCGGCGCCATCGCCTCGCTCTCGGCCTTCGACCACCTGATCCGCAGCTCGGCCCCGGCCTGAACTCGCAAAGGTCCCGAGCAGGTGCCCGCCGTTTGGCGGGCACCTGCTCCTGCGTTAACATTGCCGGCTTTCCAACCGTGGCACTGCCCGCTCCATCGCCATGACGTTCGCCTTCCCGCCCGTGCCGGTTTCCGCATGCTAAGCACCCTTTACAGCCTGCCGCTCGTCGCTTTGCTCTGGCTGCTCCACTTCCTGCCCTTACCCCTGCTCGCCATCATCGGCCGTGGCCTCGGCCGGTTGCTGATGCTGTTCGGCCGCCAGCGCCGGGCCATCGTCGCCCTCAACCTGGCCTGGTGCTTTCCCGAACTCGACGAAGCGGCGCGGCGCGACCTGGCCCGCCGTCATTTCGCTGGTCTTGGCCGCAGCTTCCTCGAACGCGGCATCCTCTGGTGGAGCAGTCGTCAGCGCCTGGAAAAACTGATTCGCATCGAAGGCGAGCAACACCTGCGAAAGCAACTGGCCGCTGGCCGCCCGGTGATCCTGCTTGCCCCTCATTTCCTCGGCCTCGACGCCGGCGGCGTTGGCGTGGCGATGCGCCACGACAGCATTTCGCTCTACGCCGAGCAGCGTAATCCGGTGTTTAACCACCTGCTGCTGCGCGGCCGCCACCGCTTCGGCGACCAGCAACTGCTGTCGCGCCAGGACGGCGTGCGCGCCACCGTCAAGGCGATGAAATCCGGGCGGCCCTTCTACTATCTGCCCGACCTCAACGCCCGCCGCCGCGATGCCGTGTTTGTGCCCTTCTTCGGCGTCCCGGCTGCCACCATTTCCGGCCTGCCCCGCCTTGCCCGCGTCGCCGGCGCCGCGGTACTCCCTTGCGTCACCCGCATGCTGCCGGGGGGCGCCGGCTACCAGGTCGAAATCGGCGAAGCATGGACCGACTATCCGACCGACGATGTCGTGGCCGACACCACCCGCATGAATGCCTGGCTGGAAGACGTGATCCGCACCATGCCCGAGCAGTATTACTGGGTCCATCGCCGCTTCAAGACCCGGCCGCTTGGTGAAACCAGACCCTATTAGGAAACCTCTGAACAACCCCCTCGCGGCTGTCGCATCCCGGCTTCGGGCGGTCTGCGACGTTGCAAATGCTCGCCATAGCACCACTAGGGCTGCGCTTTGCGCCTTGCAGCCCATCCCGAATCCAGGCGCGACAACTCGCGGGGAATTATTCAAAGATTCCTTGAGGATTCCGCGTCCAGTGAGCCGGGTATACTTATGCCCCTGTTTACCGACTCTAGCGAAGAGAAACCGACCTTGGCCCTGACGATTCTTGGACTTTCCGGCGCCCTGACGCATGACCCGTCAGCCGCCCTCTACATCGATGGCAAGCTAATTGCCGCCGCCGAAGAGGAGCGCTTCGTCCGCGACAAGCATGCCAAGAACCGCATGCCCTACGAATCGGCGCGCTTTTGCCTAGACTTCGCCGGCATCCAGCCCAAGGACGTCAGCGCCGTCGCCATTCCCTTTGCCCCGATCAGCCTCGCCGATAAGGCGCGCTGGCAGTATGCCAAGCGTTACTGGTATGCACCGGATCGCGCCCTCGACGCGCTGTTCAACGGCAACCGTCGTTTCCGGCGCTACCGGAAGCGCATCGAATGGTGCTTGCAGCAACTCGGCTTCGATCTGGCCAAGACCGAGATCGTGCCGGTCGAGCATCACCTGACACACGCGTCGAGCGCCTACCACTGTTCCGGTTTCAAGGAAAAAACGGCTATCCTCGGTATCGACGGCAAGGGCGAATACGCCACCACCTTCTTCGGTGTCGGCGAGAACGGCAAGATCCGCAAGATCAAGGAGTTTTACGATCCAGATTCGCTCGGCGGCCTGTACGGCGCGCTGACCGAGTACCTCGGCTTCGAGATGCTCGACGGCGAATACAAAGTCATGGGCATGGCCCCCTACGGCGACCCGAACAAATATGATTTCTCGCGCCTGGCCAAGTTCGAGAACGGCGAACTGATCGTCAACACCGACTACGCCAACGTGATCGGCTTCCGCCGCTACAAGGAGAAGGGCAAGGGCTACTACTTCTCACCCAAACTCATCGACTGGCTGGGTCCGATGCGCCATGGCGACATCGCCGACGATCCCTATATCCACTACGCGGCGAGCATGCAGAAGCTGTTCGAGGATCTGTCGCTGCAGATGATGGACCATTACCTCGGCGACATCATCAAGGAAACCGGCCGCCTGGCCTTCGCCGGTGGCGGCGCGCTCAACGTCAAGCTGAACCAGAAGATCGTCGCCCGCCCGGAACTCAAGGAATTGTTCGTCCAGCCCGCCTCCGGCGACGCCGGCACCGCCATCGGCGCCGCCGCCTACGTCTCGGTGGCGCGCGGCGTGCCGGTCGAGAAGATGGAGCATGTCTATCTCGGCCCCGAATACCGCAACGAAGAAGTCATCGCCGCCTGCGCCCGCCATCCGGCCAAGCCGCAATGGGAAGTCATCGCCGACGGCGACACCACCGTGCCGCAACGCATTGCGCAAATTCTCGCCGATGGCAATCCAGTCGCCTGGTTCCAGGGGCGCATGGAATTCGGCCCGCGCGCCCTGGGCGGCCGTTCCATCCTCGGCTGCCCGAGCGCCCCCGGCGTCGCCGACCGAATCAACGAACAGATCAAGTTCCGCGAGCGCTGGCGCCCGTTCTGCCCGAGCATGCTCGACACCGTCGGGCCGCAGATGCTCGGCAGCAAACATCCGGCGCCGTTCATGACCTTCACCTTCGAGGTCGCCGAGGCATGGAAAACCCGCGTGCCGGAAGTCGTCCATGAGGACGGCACCTCGCGCGCCCAGGTCCTCGAACGCCAGCACAACCCACGTTACTACGATCTGATGAAGGAAATGGAAAAGCTGACCGGCAACGGCGTCGTGCTCAACACCTCGCTCAACCGCCGCGGCGAACCGATGATCTGCTCGCCGACCGACGCCCTGAACATGTTCTTCGGCTCCGACCTGCGCTACCTGATCATGCAGGACGTGCTAGTCGTGAAAACCCCGGCCTAGACCATGAGCGAACGCTGGATTCTCCAATTCTGCCACTGCCATTACGGGCCCTTCCTCGACGTCGCCCGGCAGTATGCAGCGCTGTTTAAGGGGTCTCCCTACAAGGTCCTCACCGTCTATCTGACCGACAAGCCATCGGAAGCGGCACGGACAGGCTCTGCCTCCGACGAGGTGATTTTTCTCGACTACGACAGCAAGGCGGTTCGCGGCCTGAAACTTTCCGCCATCCGCGCCCTGAGGAAAATTGCGGCCAGCCGGGATTTCGCCCTGGTCATCGCCCACCGCGCCAAGCCGATCTATATCGCCTGCCTCGCCACGAATCTGCCGGTCATCGGCGTGCAACACTCGTTTGGCGATTACCATCGGGCAGCGCGGCGCTGGTTCGCCAACCGGTTTCGCCAGCGTCTGTCGCTGCTCGGCGTCTCGGATGCCGTGCGCGACGACATGCGCCGCTATCTGCCCAACTGGCCCGCCGACCGGATCGAAACCCTGCACAATCGCCTCGACGTCGAAGCCTGCCGGCGGGAAATCCTCGCCAGAAAAGACGCCCGCGCTGCGCTGGGCCTGCCGGACGAGGCCAAAATCATCGGCAACGTCGGCCGCCTACACCCGGACAAGGATCAGAAAACGCTGCTGGCCGGCTTTGCCCAAGCCCTGCCACATCTGCCTCCCGGCACCCTGTTGGCGATTGCCGGCAGCGGCCGGCTGGAGGCTGACCTCAAGGCGCAGGCCCAGGCATCGGGCATCGCGCAACAGGTGATATTTCTCGGCCAGGTGCCGGAGATCTGGCGGTTGTTCGCCGCCTTCGACCTTTTCGTCCTCAGTTCCGACCACGAACCCTTCGGCATGGTGCTGCTGGAGGCCATGGCGGCCAATGTGCCCATCATGGCCACCGACTGCGGCGGCGCCCCAGAAATCGTCACCGACGATAACGCCCTCTTCCCCCTTGGTGACAGCCGGGCACTGGCCGAGAAGCTCACTACATTCTTCTCGGCACCACCGGCCGGAGAGGCCCCTCTTGATCGCCTGAAGGAACGCTTCTCCGACGAAGCGGCGCGGCGGCGTTTCTTCGCCCTGCCGATGGTGCAAAAGGCGCTCGGCTCATGAGCACCATGCGCAAGCTGCTGATCCTCGATGGCATTGCCGGCGTCCCGCTGGGCCGGGAACTGCAGGAAGCCTTCCGGGAAACCGGCGTCGAAGCAGCACATGTCGATTGCCTTCAGCAGGCATGCAAGCCGCTATACGGCGTCCGTTCGGCGTGGGCCAAGTTGCGTAATCGGGAATCCGGCGGTGACTCCTTTTACTTCCTGCCCAAGCTGTTGGAAAAGGACCTGCGGGAATGGATCGCCCGCGAACAGCCCAGCCACATCCTGGTCATCGGTTTCATCTACAAATTCTTCGATCCCGCGCTACTGCGCCGGCTCGCCGATGAAACCGGCATCGCGCTGCTGCTCTACGACACCGACACCTGCAACCTGTACGGCCGCCGGCGGGAATTCATTTTTTTCATCGAGTGCGAATTGCCGGTTTACGACCACATCTTTTCCTGCTCCCTGGTCACCACCCGTTTTTTCCAGGACACCCGGCGCCTCGACACCAGTTTTCTGCCTTTCGGCGCCAAGCCGATTCCTGACCTGCCCTCTTCGTCTGGCGACAAGCCGCTGGACGTACTGTTCGTCGGCAGTTGCGATCTACGCCGTATTTTCCTGCTCGAAGGCATCCGCGATCACGTCACTATTCGCGGCAATCGCTGGCGGCGCAATATGCCGCTGATTTCAGCGCCATTGCAACAACGCGTTGACGACCGGCCGATCTGGGGAGCAGAACTGCACCGGATGCTCGATCAGGCCAAGATCGTTCTCAACATCACCCGGACCGACTTCCACGGCGCCGAAACCGGCATCAACCTACGGATTTTCGAAGCGCTCGCCGCCGGCTGTTTCTTGCTCACCGACCATTGCGACGAACTGGCCACCCTGTTCGCCGTCGGCGAGGAGATCGAAACCTATCGCTCGGCTGCCGAACTCAGCGAGAAAGTCCGTTATTACCTCGCCCACCCCGAGGAACGAACCCGGATCGCGAACCAGGGCCATGCCGCTTTCCGTGCCTCCCACACTTGGGGCCATCGCGCAACGGACATTCTCCATTTCCTCCAACGCGACACCGGCAAGCCGGCATGAATCAGCAAACAACCGCCCAACCGGAAATCACCGCAAAACCCAGAATTGCGCTGGTTTCCTTCGATTCGCTGGGCGACGGTCTGATCTACTTGATGATCGCTAACAACCTGCAACGAAATGGCTTTGGCGTCACCTGTTATGGGAACGTCGCTTACCAGATGCGGGCATGGCTGCCGGATCTCGACATCCAACCCTATCCACCGGCCGATCAATTCGAGACGGAGTTGGCAGCATACGACTTGGCCATCGTCAGTCCACCGGGTTTCATTCGCGCCAATATGGATGCAACGATGACCGCCCGGCTGCGCGAGAAATGGCTGCTAGTCTGCCAAAACCCGCCGGCAAGCTGGCGCTTCGATCACACCAAACGAGTCCGGCACTCCACTACCCCGGACAAATTCCGGCAACTCGAAAAGCTGCTGGACAGCAGCGGCTCCATCGCCCGCTTTCGCCCGTTCACCGACGAAAGCGTGGTCGAAATGACCTTGCACTACCTGCAGGAGAAGATGCACCTGAAAGAGGTTAGCAAAGAGCTTCCAATCGTCGCACTAGAAGGGCTGCTATACCGTCGCCACCGAAACAGGATTATCGTCAGCCCCGATTCAGCCGGGCCGGAGAAGAAAGACTGGCGTCCCGCCTCTTTTCTTGCGCTCTGTCACCGCCTGCAAGCGCTCGGCTACGCTCCCGAAATCGTCGTTGCACCGAAAAACCATGCCGCTTGGGCAAAAATGGCCGGCCATACGTTCGCAACGCCGCGTTTCGACGACATCGGCACACTAGCCGCCCATCTCTACGAATCAGGCGCCGTCATCGCCAACGACTCTGGCAATGGACATCTGGCATCCTTTCTCGGTATCCCGGTCGTTACCATCTATCGCAAGAAGAACCCGCGCTTCCATTGGCGCCCGGATTGGGCACCCGGTATCGTTGTCTGCCCTACCTTTCTTCCCTTCCCGCGAGAAAAACTATGGAAGGTTTTTGTCCGCCCGTCGCAAGTCATTGCCGCGCTCGAACGCCTGCTGGAGAAAACCGCTTGACCGCGGGCCAGGCGCCAGCCCGCCATTCATGGCACGATCAGCGTGACACCGGAAAAACAACATGAGCAAGCAACCGATCCCCCGGCGTATCCGCATCCTGCAATTGCAGACCGAATGCCACGACCGCTCGCACGACCCAACCGATCTCGCCGAACAAATCGTCGCTGCATTTCCGCGCGACCGCTTCGAGGTCACATCGGCTTTCTTGCAAGGTCATCCCGAGCCAGGGCAAGCCAAAAGCTGCGCCGAACACGTCCATTACTTTGAATTTCCAGAAAAAGCCATGCGCGGCCTGCGCTTGAGCTTACACCACGCGCTGTGGAGATATTGCCGCGAAGGCCAGTTCGACGTCGTCATCTGCAACCGTTTCAAGCCCGTCAGCATGCTGATGACGATCAACCGCTTCTTGTCCATTCCGGTCTGTGTCGGCATCTCGCACAGCTTGGGCGAATACGATCGCTTCTGGCGCCGTCGCCTGGCGGCCTTCTCGATACGGCCGAACTGGCGTTTCGTCGGCGTATCCTCCACCGTCCGCGACTACCTCATCGATCTGGGCTGCGGCTTCACTCCAGACAACACGCTGACCATCCCTAACGCACTCGATCTGAAGGTGGTCGAGGACATGTTCTTGCCACGCGCGGCGGCGCGGGAAGAACTCGGCTTGCCTCTGGAGGCCCGCCTGATCGGCGCCATCGGCCGCCTAGTTCCCCTCAAGGGACACATTTATCTGATCCAGGCATTTGCCGCCATCGCCGCGCACCACCCGGACGTTCACCTGGCGATCATCGGCGATGGGAGAGAAGAAACCAAACTACGCGAGGCGGTTGAGCAACATGGACTCGCCGACCGGGTCCACCTGTTAGGCTGGCGGACTCGAGCCAAGCGCTACATCCGCGCCTTCGATCTGTGGACCATGCCATCGCTCAAGGAAGGGCTTCCCCTTGCTCTGCTGGAGGGCATGTGCGGCCAGTTGCCGATCATTGCAACCAATATTCCATCTATGCGCGCCTTGATCGACTGCGCCGGCGGCTTGGCTGTCCCACCGGCCGATGCCGACGCCCTCGCGGAAGCGCTCGACCAATACCTCCGCCTTGATGACGAAGCCTTGCATCGCAAGGGGCTGCAAGCCTACGCCCATGTACGGGATAACATGACGATCGAACAGTACCGTGGTGCTTGGTTGCAACTGGTCGAGCAGGCGCTGGCCAGTCGCAGCGGATAGCGCTTCCCTCGCTGGAAATTACCTGAACAATTTGTTACCACCCACCAGGAATCACACGCGCTCTCGATGCCTAGCCAAGAACTCGTAACCGTCATCATCTCCTCTTACAACCACGCGCCGTATATCGAGGAGTCAATTCTCAGTGTCGTCGAACAGACTTATCCGCATATCGAACTGCTGGTCGTCGACGATGGCTCGACAGATGACAGCGTCAGTAAAATCGAAGCATTGCAGCGTATCCGCGGTTTTGATTTTCGCGTCCAGAAGAATCAGGGCTTGACCCGCACACTGAATGAAACCATCACGCGCGCCAAGGGAAATTGGGTGGCGCCTTTCGGTTCAGACGACATCATGCTCAGTGATCGGTTATCGCTCCAGATGGCATACATCGCCGATAAACCGGAGGTCGGCATATGCGCCGGCAATATGGAACTGATGGACAGCGACGGCACTCCATATCCCAATCAAAATCCCCAAAACGATCCACCATTCCGTCGGCTGGATTTCGAAGACGTTTTTCTTCAGAGGAAGCCTTTTGCTCCCGCGCCAACCCTGTTGATCCGCAAAGAAGCTTTTGAGAAAGCTGGCGGTTTCAATCCGGACATCCGGCTCGAAGACCTCTATATCCAGTTGAAAATCACGCATGCCGGCTACTTTATTGACGCCTTGGGCACGCGCATGGCCCGCTACCGGAAGCACCCGACAAATACCTACAAGAACATCCGTTTCATGACGGAAAGCGTTCTGCGCATTTATCAGGATTACGCCGACCATCCAGATTATGAACAGGTCCGCTTCCGTTTCCTCAACTCCATGCTCGCCAAATCCTCCCGGCGCGACAAAAAACTGGCCGGGGAGATTTTGGCGCAACTCCCGTTGCGCGCCTGGAACCGGCGAACACTCGCCAGTCTGTTGCGCTACCCGTTTGCGCCCATTGTTTCCTGACTAGTGCCAGCCATTGTTTTCGCCTGCTGAATTACAGCGGCAACCAAGACCAATGGTATCCAGATCAGAAACCAATGTTCGTTCGGCCTAGAGAACACTCCCCCGCCTTCGGTCATCCCCGCCATCAACCCGTAAATCACGGTTGCCGAGCAGGCCATCACCCATGGGTTGCTGCGCCAATGCCAGCTTTCCCGCAATACGGCCAGGTAAAGCGCCAGCCAGAGTAGGCCGCCGCTGACGCCTCCCTCAAAGAGGACCGATAGCGTGAGGTTATGCGGATCCCACAATGGGTAGGGAATCCCTTCGACCCATATCCGTATCGGCGTATCAAATCCATGACCGAACCAAGGCGCTTCGCCGATCTGCTGCAAGGCCCCTCCCCATATTTCGGTGCGATAGGATGAACCTCGTTGCGTAAGCATTTCCGGTGACAATAGGAAGATCGCGGCAACCGCGATTAACAGTGCGGCGATAGCCAGGGCACCCTTGCGGCTCCAAACAATTGCCGCCAACCAGAATATCGTCACTGTCATGGCAACCAATGGCGTCCGTGACCCGGTTGCCAGCAACAAGGCAACCAGAACCAGAATCGGGACCAGTATCAGCGGCTCAAATAACGGGCGCCGGGAAAAATAAACGCCCAGCCACCACGCCAAATAAAATCCAAAGACATGGGAAACCAATAGCGGATTGTAAAGTGCGCCATACCCTGCAAATCGGTCACCACCCCCGGAACGGAAAAACACTCCCAACATATATATTCCGGCAGCAACCGCAAATACAGCCGCCCATTTCATGACTGCGACAAGAAGATCAAAACGTCGGCGCCCCAGTTCAAAAACAAAATAAAAAAGCAGCATGATGAAAAAAGGGAGCTTCACCAAGTCAGCCGTATTTTTTTTCTCGCTTTCCGACCATAGAGATGACGCCATCGCGTAACAGAAAAAGACGAGGCAAACCAGGAAGATTGGCGATGACGCAAGCTGCCGTAAGCGGCTTGGAGAACTGACTATCGACAATGTTGCGGGAAGCAGGACCGCCCAATAGAAAACCTTGGGATACAGCCCGTGCTTACCGATCCAGAACATCCCCGTCAGCAGTAAAAAAAGGCCGATCGGAAATACCCGGCAACCAAGAAAATCACTGGCTTTGTCAGCCCACTCTGGAAATAGATAACCCATAATCGACCTCATGATTTTCCCATCAACCGCAACCGGCTAACCGGGCAAAACACTCTGTAAGTACTGAACCAGCACCGACCCAGCCGGCCAGTTGCGCAACAGGCGGTCCCGATCGCGCCGCCAGGCACGGGTGAAGGTGCGGGAGGAGTGGTGCTCGGTCAGCGCGTCGAGATCGATCAGCACGATCCGGCCGGCGTGCCACAGCAGGTTGGTAGCCTTCAGGTCGCCGTGGGTGATGTGCAGCCGGTACAGGATTGCGAATAATTCCCGAAGCGCCTGCTGCACGACCGGTTCCGGCTCCCGCGCCGGATCGAGCAGGGCCAGCAGATTGACGCCGGGACAATACTCGGCAATGAAGAAAGCGCGACCGCGTAGCGCGCCCCGACGTTCCTCGACCAGCGCCAGCGCCCGCGGCGTGGCGATGCCGTAGAAGTCGAGGCGATGCGCCGCCAGCCAGGAATGCCAGGCGCGGCTAGGTCGCCACAGGCGCGACAGCGCATGCCGCCAGTGTTTGAGGTTGTAGCGCTTGACGACCAGCGTTCGCCCGCCCGCCTCGACGGCGGCGACCGTGCAGGTGTTGCCGTTTTTGAGGTGCCGGCCGGCAGCCATTGCGGTATCCGGGTTCGCCAGCAAGGGCTGTAGCGGCGGCGCTTCGTCGCGCAAAACGGCGGTGAAGCGGCGAAATTTTTTTTGCACTACAAACTGGCCGCAATCGCGCACGGTTTTGGCGAGATAGCGGCGCAAGCGCCGTTGCCGGGCGACGGCTACCGCGCTCTCCAGAGCGCCAGCGTCGACGCGGCGACCCCAGGCTTGCAGCAGCATGGGGCGCTGTTCATCCCAAACCGGCTCCAGTTCCGCCAGCAGTCGGGCCAGATTGGCCAGTTGACCGGCGGCCGAGGCATCCGCGCGCACGCCATCGCCGTCGATCAGGAGCAGTTGCCCCTGATGGCGCAGGAAATTGCCAAAGTGCGGATCGTGTTGTACCAAGCCGGCGTCATGCAAGCGGCCAAGCAGTTGCATGGCCGACAACAGCGATTGTTGCTCAATCGGCTCAGACCAGTGTTCCTTCAGGGCCGCCGCGCCGTCGAGAAAGGCGGTGAGTACCAGATAGCCGCCGTCACCAATCTGACCGGCGAAATGCTGGGCCGGCGTCGGCAAGCCCGCGTTGATCAGCGCAGTGAGACCAGCGTGCTCGCGCTCGCCGTGCCGCTGCGCAGCGGCGCCGACGAACAATTTGGCAAATACCGGCTGGCCATTCCACAGCGCCAGACCGGCCAGACGTTTGCCTGGGAGCAGGCGCAACAAACGGGTAAATTCCAGCCGGCCACCATCCGGCAAGATCAATGCAAAGGGCAAGGAAGGCTCGCGCCCGGCCTGGCGCAGACTCTCCAGCGACACTACTCTTGGCACCCCGCCGTAATCAATCCGCGACGGACTCAACTTGCCACCGGTGCGAACTTGCGCCGGTAACGCGCCAGCAGGCGTTCACCTTCGGGAACCAGATAGCGCAGCAGCGGTGCCTCGTCGTGCAGGATGTCGCGCAACGGTCGTAGGAAATAGGCACGCAAAAAGCGCAGGAAGTCGCGCTGGGTCAGACCGATTTCCAGCACCGAGAAATACAGCGAGGCCAGATCTTTGTCGCGCCAGCGGCGCGGCGTCGCCAGCCGGCATTGGGCTCGGTGCAGGTCGATGATGGACAGCCGAAAAGCCGCCGGCGTCGGCACCGGATCGAGATGCAACAGAAAGTGGCAGATGTAGAAATCGCGATGATTGATACCGGCGCGGTGCATGCGCCCGGCCATGTCGGCGACGCGGTCGATCAACGCCCGCTTCAGCGCCGTGGCCGGCGGCCGCTGCGGCCAGTCGCGGCAAAATTCATCCAGACTGACGGTCGGCGTCAGTTCCTCGGTAACGATGAAGGAATGCTGACGCGCCGGATTCCAGCCGCGCCTCCCCCAGGCCACGGCCCGCATGGTGGCAACGCCGGCTGCGGTCAGGCGGCGGATGGCCCGCCATTCGTTCTCTGCGCCGAGTACCGGCCAGCGCAAGTACAACAGGTTCTTGAAAATCTCGCCCCAGCCAATGCCGCGATGAATCTTGACGAAGTAACCGCGCCCAGCCACCTCGGTACGCAACGTCCGGCGCCCCTCCAATTCGCGGAATACCTTGCCTTGCAGGGCTTCGACGGCGACGAACGGGTCCTGCCCCGCCCAGCATTCGGTGAACGGCGCTTCGAGGACACACTCCACCGCCATCAGCCGCGCTCTGCCAGGATCAGGTCGGCCGCCCGCTCGGGATTGCTGTAAATGTCGGCCGACTCCGCGAAGGCCAGGGCATTGGCCCGCCAGCGGCGGCGCTCGTCATCGTCGCGTAGCGCGCGCTGGAGCAGGCGATCCATCTCCGCCTGGGCGAATGGCTCGGGAATCACCAGCCCGCCGTCGGCCTCGACAATGTAGTGGGCATAGCCGCAGACCTCTGTGCACAGCACCGGCAGGCCGGCGACCAGGGCTTCGAGCAGTACGGTGCCGGTATTCTCGTGGTAGGCCGGATGCAGGAGGAGGTCTGCCCCAAGCAGAAAACGCGGAATATCATCACGCCCCGGCAGGATGCTGACCTGTTCCCCCAACCCCAGTTCACGGGCGCGGCGCAGGAAGGCATCAGGTTTGTCCTGGCCGATGGCGATCAGGCGCGTACGCCCCCGCAGTTCGTCCGGCAGACTGGCCAGCGCCTGTAGCGAGCGATCCAGGCCCTTGCGCTTGAAATCCGAACCGATTTGCAGCAACAGCAGATCGTCGTCAGCCAGCCCGAATTCGGCACGGAAGGCGGCACGGATCTGCGGCGCGTCCGGCGGCGCGCGCCGGTCAGGGACGATGCCTGGCGGCAGTAGATAGAAGCGCTCCAGCGGTGTGCCGTAATACTTCTCGAACAGGGTCTGCTGAACCCGCGAGATCATCAGGAGTTGGGTCCGGCTCGGCGGTGCGAACACCGCCCGCTCGGCGGCGGCGAAATGCCGGTAGCGTGGTGACAGGCGATAGAAGGGATTGCGTAGCGTCCGCGCCTTCTCTTCATAGCAAGGATCAGCGGCGTAGTAGAGATCGAGCCCCGGCATCTTGTTGAAGCCGACGACGCGCGCCGCCGGCCGCGCCCGCAGGTCACGCGCCACCCAATCGGCGAATCGGGCATAGCGACGAGTATTGGTCAATGCCTTGACCGGCACAAGGACGACCTCGAAATCTTCGGGAACCTCGCCGCTCCAGCTCAAGGTATAGACCCGCACTGCATGCTCGCGCGCCTGACAGGCCAAGGCGATGCGCAAAAAATCGCGCTGCAGGCCACCATAGGGAAAATATTTGTACAGGCAGAAGGCCAACTGCATCTTGGATCCCATCAACATCCCGCAAAAGAGAGAGGCTTGGTCCGCCTGCCACCCAGGATATGGCAAACGATGCAAAAAACACGTTGGCCAACCGGGGAAAAATGGTGGTGATGGGCAGAATCGAACTGCCGACCTATGGGTTATGAATCCATCGCTCTAACCGTCTGAGCTACATCACCACGCCAGAGGGCGCGGATTATAGAGGAGCGGCGGCGAAGCGGTCAACCGCGATATAATCAGTGGCTTTTCCACAGTCCGGTCGGCGAACGACGACCCCGTTTCAAGAAATCACCCATGCCCAAGAAATTGTTCATCCGCACCTTCGGGTGCCAGATGAATGAGTACGATTCGGACAAGATGGCCGATGTGCTCAACGCCGCCGAAGGGGTCGTCAAGACCGACAATCCCGAGGAAGCCGACATCATCCTGTTCAACACCTGCTCGGTGCGCGAGAAGGCGCAGGAGAAGGTCTTCCACGATCTCGGCCGGGTCAGGCACCTGAAGCAGTTGAAGCCGGACCTGGTGATCGGCGTTGGCGGCTGCGTCGCCAGCCAGGAGGGCGCAGCCATCGTCGCTCGCGCCCCCTATGTCGATGTAGTGTTCGGCCCACAGACGCTGCATCGCCTGCCGCAATTGATCGCCGAGCGGCGCAGTGGCGGCAAGGCCGCCGTCGACGTCTCTTTTCCCGAGATCGAGAAGTTCGACGCCATGCCGCCGGCCGCGGTCAAGGGTGCCTCGGCCTTCGTCTCGATCATGGAGGGTTGCTCCAAGTTTTGCACCTACTGCATCGTGCCCTATACCCGCGGCAGCGAAGTCTCGCGACCGTTCGCCGATGTGCTGACCGAGGTTGCCGACCTGGCCGCGCATGGCGTCAAGGAAGTGACGCTGCTCGGCCAGAACGTCAACGCCTATCGCGGCGACATGGAAGGCAGCGACGAGAAGGCCGATCTGGCGCTGCTGATCGAATATCTCGCCGAGGTGCCGGGCATCGAGCGCCTGCGCTACACCACCTCGCATCCGTGCGAGATGAGCCAGCGCCTGATCGACACCTACGCCAAGGTGCCGAAGTTGGTCTCGCACCTGCACCTGCCGGTGCAGGCCGGTTCCGACCGCGTGCTGGCGGCGATGAAACGCGGCTATACCACGCTCGAATACAAGTCCGTGGTCCGCAAGCTGCGCGCCGTGCGGCCAGACATCTCGCTATCCACCGACTTCATCGTCGGCTTCCCCGGCGAGAGTGATGCCGATTTCGAGAAAACCATGAAGCTGATCGACGAGATCGGCTTCGACGCCTCGTTCTCCTTCATCTACAGCCCGCGTCCGGGTACGCCAGCGCTAGAGCTGGCCGACGACACGCCGGCCGAAGTCAAGTCGGCCCGCCTGAGCCGGTTGCAGAAGCGCATCGACGAGTTGGCGCACGGCGTCAGCCAAGCCATGGTCGGCAGTGTGCAGCGCGTGCTAGTCGAAGGCCGTTCGAAGAAGGACGCCAACGAACTGGCCGGGCGCACCGACAACAACCGCATCGTCAACTTCCTGGGCAATCCGAGGCTGATCGACCGCTTCGTCGACGTCCGCATTACCGCGGCCCTACCGCACAGCCTGCGAGGCGAAATTGTCATCCGTGAAGACTAAGCCAGCGCCAAAGGGCCGGCCAGTCGAGTTCGCCCTGGCGCCGGTGGACAACAGCCAGTTGGCCAACCTGTGCGGGCCGCTGGACGAAAACATCCGCCAAATCGAGACCGGCTTCGACGTCGTCATCCGTCGCCGCAACGAGCGCTTCTCGATCACCGGCGAAAAGGCCCAGCTGACCGCCGATGCCATCCGCCATTTCTACACCAGAGCGCGGGCGCCGCTATCAGTCGACGAAATCCAGCTCGGCTTGATCGAACTGACCAACGCCCCGATCCGCCGCATTTCCGCTGGCAGCAGCCTGACCGACGGCCCGCAATTGATTACCCGCAAGACCGAACTGCACGGCCGGACGCCGCGCCAGGTGGCCTACCTGAAGGCGATCCAGGAACACGACATCACCTTCGGCATTGGCCCGGCCGGTACCGGCAAAACCTATCTCGCCGTCGCCTCGGCGGTCGATGCCTTCGAGCGCGATCTGGTCGAGCGCATCATTCTGACCCGGCCGGCAGTCGAGGCCGGCGAGCGCCTCGGCTTCCTGCCCGGCGATTTGACGCAGAAGATCGACCCCTATCTGCGCCCGTTGTACGACGCGCTGTACGACCTGATGGGCCATGACCGCGTCAGCAAGCTGTATGAAAAGCACGCCATCGAGATCGCGCCGCTGGCCTTCATGCGCGGGCGCACGCTGAACCACGCCTTCATCATCCTCGACGAGGCGCAAAACACCACCCCGGAGCAGATGAAGATGTTCCTGACCCGCATCGGCATCGGCGCCAAGGCAGTAGTCACCGGCGACATTACCCAGGTCGATCTGCCCAAGGGCCAGCGCAGCGGCCTCAAGGAAGCCGTGGAGGTACTCGACGGGGTACGTGGCCTGGCCTTCACCCATTTCAAGAAGGAAGACGTGGTGCGCCATCCGCTGGTCGCCCGCATCGTCGATGCCTATGAACGCCAGCAAGCGTCTTAACTTGTCCGTGCAATATGCCTGCGCCCGCGACGGGCTGCCGACGCGCGCCGATTTCGTGCGCTGGGCGCGGGCGGCACTGCAAGGCGGCGGCGAGATCGCTATCCGCCTGGTCGATGTCGATGAAGGCCAAGTACTGAACCGGGATTACCGCGGCAAGGACTATGCGACCAACGTGCTGTCCTTTCCCTACGACGACGAGCCGGTGGTGCGGGGCGACCTAGTCATCTGCCCGGCCGTCGTGGCCCGCGAGGCCGCCGAGCAAAACAAGCCGCTCGCCGCGCATTACGCCCATCTGACGGTGCATGGTATGCTGCATTTGCAAGGCTGGGACCACGACAACGACGCAGACGCCCAGGCGATGGAAGACAAGGAAAAGGAAATTCTCGCCGCACTGGGCTACCCTGACCCCTACGCGGCCTAATCACATCATGGACCCCGACAGCAAACCCGGTTTTATCGAACGCCTGACCACCCTGCTGCTGCGTGAGCCTGAAGACCGCGCCCAGCTCATCCAGATCCTGCACAACGCCCACGAGCGCCAACTGATGGATGCCGACGCGCTAACCATCATCGAAGGTGCGCTGGCGGCCTCGGATACCCGAGTCGCCGATGTCATGATCCCGCGCGCGCAGATGGGCGTCATCGACATCGACGCACCGCTCGCCGACATCCTGTCGGTGGCCATTGCCACCGCCCACTCGCGCTTTCCGGTCATCGACGGTGACCGTGACGATGTCCTCGGCATCCTGCTCGCCAAGGATTTACTGCGCGTCCGCGACCAAGCTAGCTTCGTGCTGCGTGACTGGCTGCGGCCGGCCGTCTTCATTCCGGAATCGAAGCGCCTGAACGTGCTGCTGCGCGAATTCCGCGTCTCGCGCAACCACATGGCCATCGTTGTCGACGAATTCGGCAGCGTCGCCGGCCTAGTCACCATCGAGGACGTACTCGAACAGATCGTCGGCGACATCGCCGATGAATACGACTTCGACGAAACGCACGACAACATTCGCCGCGACTCGGCCGGTCGCTACCGGGTCAAGGCGCATACCACGATCGCCGACTTCAACACCGCCTTCGCCACCCATTTTTCCGACGCCGAGTTCGATACGGTCGGCGGTCTGCTACTGCACCACCTCGGCTACGTGCCAAAACGCAACGAAAGCGCCGTCATCGATGGTCTGCGCTTCCAGGTGCTGCGCGCCGATAGCCGCCGACTGTACACCCTGCTCGTCGATCCGCTGCCCCCGGCCGAGAACGGTGCCAAACCCGAAGCTGACTGAACGCTTCGCAGTCCGCTTGCTGGCCTGCGCCGGACTCGGCGCGGCCGGTGTGCTGGCCTTCGCTCCCTTCGGCCTGTTCTGGCTGGCACCGCCGGTCTGGCTCGGTCTGCTGTTGCTGCTGCGCCGCGCTGCTGACGTCCGCCAGGCGGCGCTGTACGGCTTCGTCTTCGGCCTCGGCTTCTTCCTCTGCGGTGTCTCCTGGGTCTACGTCAGCCTCTCGGTCTTCGGCGGCATGCCCTGGTGGCTGGCCGGCTTTGCCGCCTTCTTATTCTGCACCGTGCTGGCGCTGTTCCCGGCGCTCGCCGCCGCCGTCTTCAAGCGTTGGCAGCCGGCGGCCGACTGGCGGCAGGCCCCGTTCTTCGCCGCCCTCGTCGCCGGCAGCGATTGGCTGCGTAGTTGGATTTTCACCGGCTTCCCCTGGCTAGCCGCCGGCTATGCACAAACGCCACCCAGTCCCCTGGCCGGCTTTGCCCCACTGATCGGCGTGCACGGCTTGTCGCTGCTGGCCGTGCTGAGCGGCACCCTGCTCCTCTGCCGCTGGCGCGGCGCGCTGGTGGTCGGCGCCGTACTGCTGGCCGGCTTCGCCCTGCGCCAAGTAGCGTGGACAATGCCCGACGGCGAACCGATCACCGTTGCGCTAATCCAGGGCAACGTGCCGCAGGAAATGAAATTCCGCCCGGAAACCCTGATCCGCACACTCGACCTCTATCACGAACTGGTCGCGGCGCATCCGGCGCAACTGACTCTGCTACCGGAAACCGCCCTTCCGATCTTCTTCGAGCAACTGCCACCGGCCTACGTCGAAGCGCTGAAGGCAGCAGTCGCCAGCCATGGCGGCGACCTGATCCTCGGCACCCTGACTGGCGATAACACGCATTACTGGAACAGCGCCCTGAGCCTCGGCCGCTCGCCGCTGCAGATCTACAGCAAGACGCACTTGGTACCGTTCGGCGAAATGATTCCACCCGGCTTCTCGTGGTTCATGCAACTGGCCACGATCCCGATGTCGTCATTCGAGCGCGGCCCGGAGCAGCAACCACCGCTGGAGGTGGCCGGCCGCCGGGTGGCGGTCAACATCTGCTACGAGGACGCTTTCGGCGAGGAAATCATCGCTGCCCTGCCGCAGGCCGGGATTCTCGCCAATCTCTCCAATACCGCCTGGTTCGGCCGCTCGCTGGCGCAGCCGCAACATTTGCAGATAGCCCGCCTGCGCGCACTGGAAAGCGGCCGGCCGATGCTACGCGCGACCAACACCGGCATAACCGCGGTAATCGCGCCGAACGGCACCGTCGTCGCCCAACTGCCGCCCTTCACGCAGGGAGTGCTGCAAGCCGAAGTCACGGCCTACCAGGGGCTGACGCCCTACGCCCGTTTCGGCAACGGACCGGCGTTGACACTGATGCTCCTGCTGCTGGCGGCAGCTATCCACCGTAGGCGAGCCTAACCGCCTAGCGCTGAAATCAGACTGCGCGCAGACGGAGTGCGGCTTGTTCCAGCCGCTGCTTCTCGGCCAGCACCTTGTTCGAATAACGCCGCGCCGGATCGTTGGCGGCACCGCCGAACTGCTGCAGGCCATCCTCCAAGCTACCCATGCGGCTGATCGACTCGCGCAGCACGCTGGCGCCGACCCGGACATTGGTCACCGGATCGAGAAAGGCCGCCGGCGCCGCCTCTTCCGGCAATTTGTCGGCATGGAAGCGAGGCACCACCTGCATTAGACCCTGGGCGCCATAAACGCTCTGCGAGAAGGGATTGAAGCCTGATTCGACGCCGATCACCGCAATAATCAGCAAAGGATCGAGATGCAGTTCACGGCCGGCCAGCTGGGCAGCCGCGAAGATCGGTTGCAAAGCCTCGCCGGCAACGCGATAGCGGCGCGAGACGAAATCGAGGGCCCCCTGCATGCGCGGGGTCAATGCCGTAGCCGATGCTTCCGCACCGGCCTCGTCGTCGTTTGCCGCCATAGCGGCCGGATCGTGGCCGACACTGGCGGCAGCCGGTGGCAACAGCAGCTTGAGGGCGTCGGCGACACCGCCATGAACGATTTGCAGGCCGAGCAGGCTGAGCAGGAGAACCAGACCGGCAGCCATCAGGGTCTTGCGGAACAGCGCACCGGCCACCCGGAAAATTCGCTGGGCAGCGGGAGTAAGAATAGTCGTAGCGAACATGCGACCTCCTTCACTTGGTCACCGGCAACGGACTGCATTGCCGGCCGACAGTTACGGGGAGGTGCGACATCGGCGGCCGAGAAAAAAGGGAGACCCGGGAGAGGCCGAAATTCCTGCACTGACCGCCGTGGGCGGGGGCCGGGAACCGATGTTGCACCGCAATAAGGCGCGCATTCTATTGATTCAATTGAGTTTCGTCAAACCGGCTTGCGCGATGGGCACCCCAAGCGCAGCGCCGCCACCGCGGCCCTACCCGCCACAGCCCGGCCCGCGGGGCGTCGGGACGCGCCTGCCGGTGACCGGCAAATACTTGTAAAATCCAACGTTTTCCGTCCTTTCGAGTGCGTCCGATGACGACCAGCCAGAAACCGTCCTTTCAGGAAATCATCCTGCGCCTGCAGCAATACTGGAGCGACAAGGGCTGTGCCCTGCTTCAGCCTTACGACATGGAGGTCGGCGCCGGCACCAGCCATACCGCCACCTTCCTGCGCGCCCTCGGCCCCGAGCCGTGGCGGGCGGCCTACGTGCAACCGTCGCGCCGGCCCAAGGACGGCCGCTACGGCGAAAACCCGAACCGCATGCAGCACTACTATCAGTACCAAGTGGTGCTGAAGCCGGCACCGGACAACATCCTTGAACTCTATCTCGGCTCGCTGGAAGCGCTCGGCTTCGACCTCAAGAAGAACGACGTGCGCTTCGTCGAGGACGACTGGGAAAACCCGACCCTGGGCGCCTGGGGCCTGGGCTGGGAAGTCTGGATGAACGGCATGGAAGTGACGCAATTCACCTACTTCCAGCAGGTCGGCGGCATCGACTGCAAACCGATCACCGGCGAGATCACCTATGGCCTGGAACGCCTGGCCATGTACTTGCAGGGCGTCGAGAACGTCTTCGACCTGACCTGGACCGACGGCCTGACCTATGGCGACGTCTATCACCAGAACGAGGTCGAGCAATCGGCCTACAACTTCGAGCACTCCGACGCCGACTTCCTGTTCACCGCCTTCGCCGCCCACGAGAAGCAGGCCCAGCACCTGATGGGAGCGCAACTGGCGCTGCCAGCCTACGAACAGGTGTTGAAGGCGGCGCATACCTTCAACCTGCTCGACGCGCGCGGTGCGATTTCCGTGACTGAGCGCGCCGCCTACATTGGGCGCATCCGTAATCTGGCCCGCAGCGTCGCCCAGAGTTACCTGGAATCCCGCGTCCGCCTCGGCTTCCCGATGGCGCCCAAGGCCTGGGCCGCCGAGGTGCTGGTCAAGCTGGCCGAACAGAACGCCAAGAAAGCTGCCTGACATGACCGCCAAGAACCTGCTCGTCGAACTGCTCGTCGAAGAACTGCCGCCCAAGGCACTGAAAAAATTGGGCGAAACCTTCGCCGCCACGCTGACCGATTCCTTGAGCCAGGCCGGCCTGGCTCCGGCCGGTGCCGCTGTCACCGCCTATGCCTCGCCGCGCCGCCTGGCGGCGCATGTCGCCGGCGTGCTGGCCGTCGCCGCCGACAAGCCGGTGGTGCAGAAATTGATGCCGGTTGCCGTCGGCCTCGACGCCAGCGGCAACGCCACACCGGCCCTGCTAAAGAAACTGGCGGCACTGGGCGCCGACGCCTCCGCCGTCGCCGGCCTGCACCGCGAGAGCGACGGCAAGGCCGAAATTTTGTTCTACAACAGCCTGGCCAAGGGCGCGACGCTGGCCGAAGGCTTGCAGAAGGCCATCGAAGCGGCGCTGGCGGCGCTGCCGATCCCGAAAGTGATGAGCTACCAGTTGGCCGACGGCTGGAGCAGCGTCCATTTCGTCCGTCCGGCGCACGCGCTGGTCGCGCTGCACGGTGCCGACGTGGTACCGGTGTCCGTACTCGGCCTACAAGCCGGCCGCCAGTCGCACGGCCACCGCTTCGAGGCGACCGTCGATCCGCTGATCATTGCCGAAGCCGATGCCTATGCCACCACGCTGCGCGACGACGGTGCCGTGATCGCCTCCTTCGCCGAACGCCGCGCCGAGATCGCCCGCCAGCTGGCCACCGCCGCGGCCCGGGCCGGTACCGACCTCAAGCCGATCGAGGACGAAGCGCTGCTCGACGAAGTCACCGCCCTGGTCGAGCGGCCAAACGTACTGATCGGCCGTTTCGAACCGGAATTCCTCGCCGTGCCGCAGGAGTGCCTGATCCTGACGATGAAGGCCAACCAGAAATATTTTCCGCTGCTCGACGCCGCCGGCAAACTGACCAACCAGTTCCTGGTCGTCAGCAACATCACGCCGGCCGATCCAGCCGCCGTGATCGGCGGCAACGAGCGCGTGGTGCGTCCGCGCCTGGCCGACGCCAAGTTCTTCTTCGATCAGGATCGCAAGAAGTCGCTCGAATCGCGTATCGCCGGTCTGGCCAAGGTGGTCTATCACAACAAGCTGGGCACCCAGGGCGAGCGCATGCAGCGCGTCGCCGCGATCGCCCGCGCCATCGCCGAGGCACTCGGCGGCGGCGCACTGGTGCAACCTGCCGAACAGGCGGCGGTATTGGCCAAGGCCGACCTGCTGACCGACATGGTCGGCGAATTTCCCGAGCTGCAAGGCATCATGGGCCGCTATTACGCCCAGCATGACGGCCTCGACGCCGACGTCGCCGACGCCATCGAAGACCACTACAAGCCGCGCTTTGCCGGCGATTCGCTGCCGCGCGGCAAGGTCGGCGCCGTCGTCGCACTGGCCGACAAGCTGGAAACCCTGGTCGGCCTGTTCGGCATCGGCCAGGTGCCGACTGGCGACCGCGATCCGTTCGCGCTGCGCCGCCATGCGCTGGGCGTCATCCGCATGCTCATTGAAGGCGATCTGAACCTGCCACTGGACGGCCTGCTGGCCGGCGTCTTCGCCCAATTCACCGGCATCGCCGGTTTCGAGCCGAATCCGGCGGCACTGGCCGATTTCATCTACGAGCGCCTGGCCGGCAATCTGCGCGAGCAGGGCTACACGGCGCAAGAGGTTGATGCCGTGGTCAGCCAGCGACCGCAGCGCCTGGGCGACATACCCAAGCGCCTGGCCGCCGTGCGCGCTTTCTCGGCGCTGCCCGAAGCCGCTGCGCTGGCCGCCGCCAACAAGCGCGTCGGCAATATCCTGAAGAAAGTCGAAGGTGAACTCGAAGCCAGTTTCGACAGCGCGCTGCTGCTGGAGGCCGCCGAGGTAGCGCTGCACCGGGCGCTGGTCGACGTTGCGCCGCGGGCCGACGCGGCCTTCCTGACCGGCGATTACAGCGAATCCCTGCTCACCTTGGCGGCGCTGCGCGCCCCGGTCGACGCCTTCTTCGACGGCGTCATGGTCAACGCCGACGACCCGGCCCTGCGCGCCAACCGCCTCGGTCTGCTGGCCCGGCTGCATGCGGCGATGAATCGGGTCGCCGACCTGTCCCGGCTATCCGCCTGAGCATCGCGGCCATGCCAAGCAAACTCGTCATTCTCGACCGCGACGGCGTGATCAACGCCGACTCGGCCCAGTTCATCAAGAACCCGGCCGAGTGGAAACCGCTGCCCGGCAGCCTGGAAGCCATCGCCCGCCTGAACCAGAACGGTTACCGCGTAGTCGTCGCCACCAACCAGTCGGGCGTCGGCCGTGGCCTGTTCGACATGGACATGCTGAACCAGATCCACGACAAGATGCACAAGGCGCTGTTCGCCATCGGCGGGCGTATCGAGGCCATCTTCTACTGCCCGCACGCCGCCGATTCCGACTGCAACTGCCGCAAGCCGAAACCAGGCATGTTCGAGCGCATTTCGCAGACGCTGAACATCGAGCTCGACGGCGTACCGGCCATCGGCGACTCACTGCGCGACCTGCGGGCCGGTGCTGCCGTCGGCTGCCAGCCGATGCTGGTACTGACCGGTAAGGGCGAGAAAACCCAGGCCGAAGGCAATCTGCCGGAAGGCACGCAAATCTTCCCCGACCTGGCCCAGGCCGTGGACGCCATCCTGGCGAAAGGCAAGGCCGCATGACCGCGTTGCGCTCGACCCTGTTCATGATCTACGCCTTCCTCTGGTCGGCGCTGACCATTCCCCTGGTCATCGTCGCCGCGCTGGGCCTGCGCGGCCGCTGGGGCTACCGCGCCGGCAAACTGTGGCGCCTCGGCGTGCAATTCGGCGTCGAGAACATCCTCGGCATCCGGCCGCGCGTGCTCGGCCTGGAAAACATGCCGCAAGAGCCCTGCGTGATTCTGGCCAAGCACCAGTCGGCCTGGGAAACGATGACGCTGCAAGACTACGTGCCGAAGGGCGCCTATTGCGTCTTCGTGCTGAAAAAGGAATTGCTGCGCATCCCGCTGCTCGGCTGGGGCCTGGGGGCGATGAAAATGATCTCGATCGACCGCGCTGCCGGCAAGGAAGCGCTCGACCAGGTCGTGGCTCAAGGCCGCGAGCGCTTACAACAGGGGTACTACGTCATCGTCTTCCCCGAAGGCACGCGCGTACCGCCGGGTGAAAAGCGGCGCTACAAGGGCGGCGGCGCCTATCTGGCGACGCACGTCGGCTGCAAGGTCGTGCCGGTCGCCCACAACGCCGGCGAATTGTGGCCGCGCCAGGCTTTCCTGAAAAAACCGGGCACCATCACCCTCAGCATCGGCCCAGCCTTCGATGCCACCGGGTTGAGCGAGAACGAGGTCAACCGTCGTGCTGAAGCATGGATCGAGGCCGAAATGCACCGCCTCGCCCCGCACCGCTACTCGAATGTTCAGCACGACGCCACCTGAAACCGGGCAGCACATCGAACTCGCCGGGCAAAGTATCGCCTATCGCCTGCGCCGCAGCCGGCGGCGCACCATCGGCCTGACCATCGACCAGCGTGGCTTACGCGTCGGCGCGCCGCTACGCGCGCGGCACGACGACATCGAAACCCTGATTCGCCGCCACGGCCAATGGGTGCTCGACAAGCTAGCCGCCTGGCGGGAGCGGCCGGCCCCAACGCCGCTGGCGGTCAGCGATGGCTGCCTACTGACCCTCCTCGGCCGGCCGGTGACCGTCGCCATCACGCCCGGAACCCGCGCCCGCTGGCAATGGCGGGAAGATGGCTTGCAGTTATCGCCATCGCCCGCCACCAACGCCCACGCCTTGCTGGAAAAAGCCCTGCGCGACGAAGCCCGCACCGTGCTCGCCGAGCGTCTGGCGCATTACGCACCGCTACTCGGCGTCGCCGTTCCGCCACTGCGCCTATCCTCGGCACGTACCCGCTGGGGCAGTTGCAGCACCCGCAGCGGCATCGCCCTGAATTGGCGGCTGATCTTCCTATCGCTACCGCTCGTCGACTACGTCGTCTGCCACGAACTCGCTCACCTCAAGGAGATGAACCACGGCCCGCGCTTCTGGTCGCTGGTCGAGCAACTGTGCCCGGACTGGCGCACCCGGCGCCGCGAACTACGCCTGACAAGCCCGGAGATTCCGGTGATTGGCCCCCGGAGCAAACCACCTCGTACAGACATCCCCCCAAGCTGAAACCAGGGGCCTCCTCACAATGCATCCAGCGGACTGACCACACCGCGTCCGCCGCGGTTGAGCACATGGGTGTAAATTATGGTCGTCTTCACATCGCTGTGACCCAACAGCCCCTGCACCGCGCGGATGTCATATCCGGCCTGCAGAAGACGCATTGCAAAGCTGTGCCGTAGTACGTGCGGCGTGCACGGCTCGACGATGCTGACATGCCGCGCCACTTCGTGTACCGCGCGCTGTACTCTTTCGGGGCCGCCGCTCCTCCCCAGAGCGCGGACCAATCGAGCGTACTGGACTCGGAAACACCCACTGTCACCCCCACTAATGCGCTGCGTGCGGATATTTACGCGCCAGTCCACCGGGCAGACACCTCACCGAAACCAGCCGCGAGATCCGCATCGTGTACGGCTTTGACCCGCGCCAGATGCTTCTGCAGCGGCAACACGAGGTTTTCCGGCAACAGCGATCCTTGTTGCCCTTGCCCCTCGCGAATCAGAATCTCGTAGCGCGTCAGTTGAACGTCTTTCACACGCAGACACAGGCATTCGAGCAGGCACATGCCGGCCCCGTACAACAACCCGACGATTACTGGCAAGCGTGTATCGCGCTTGGCTGGCACGATCTCATCGAACCATGGCAAATCAATGCCAAGCACCTGCTTGTAGAAGGCGCTCTTGGCCTGACTCTGCGTCGCAACGGATACCTTGCGCTCGTTCGCCAGATGCCTCGGGAACACCGTGACCCCGGCCGCCACTATGTCGCGTGGATGGCGCAGGCCGTGGAACAAAAGAAGCATCATACCCAATTGCAATAGATATTCTCGGTGCGAATGCTGTAATGCCGCCCCCGGATCGCTTCGCGCAACTGGTTCAGCAACTTGGGGGCTGGATTCCCATCCGCCGAAACTTAGGTTTACCTATCAGGAAATATAACCGCTGTTCTGAGTGAGGATTGACGGTATCTACAAGTTAGATGACACTTCCTCACTCAAGATAATTCGTCTAAATCATAATTAAACCTATTACTCACACACTATGGGTACTGAGAATATTCCCTACGGGCCCGTCTACATCGTTGATGGGCCATTCGCAGGCAGAATTGGCTATTACGACGACAACGACCACGAATTTCCAGATGACATCGACTGGGACGATATCGACATCGATGACCACAACAGCATCCCGGGCCAAGGAGTAGCTATTGTTTACTTTGGAGATTTCTTCCTAGCAGACAGATATTACCTGATCCCCGATGAGTTCGTTCGAGAGGTCACCACAGCAGACCTTATGAAACGACGGGAAGAGCTACATAATAAAATCGGCCGTTTTGCAGCAGCTAGAGACACCCCCGAAATTGATCCAGAAGAAAAATTTGACCTATTAACTGAACTACATTTTGTCGAAGGAGCTCTCGTGGACAGAATGATCCATGCTCGCTACGGAAACAAAGGGCAAGGCGCGAAAATATTTATATCCCACTCATCGAAGGATAAGAAATTTGCAACATGGCTAGGGACAGACTTAAAGGCCTCCGGGCATACACCTTGGCTTGACGAGTGGGACATTTATGTCGGAGAATCGATTCCAGAAAAAATATCTACCGGCCTCTCCGATGCGGACTTTATCGTCGTTGTTCTCTCAGGAAACTCCATAAAATCCAAGTGGGTGGAAAGAGAATGGCATGCAAAGTACTGGTTGGAAATCGAAAAGAATCAAACAATGGTTCTGCCATTACTAATCGAAGACTGTGAAGTACCTGAACTGCTGAAAACAAAGAAGTACGCAGACTTCCGCTCAAGCTACAACGACGGGCTTGAAGATGTTCTTCACGCAATAGATTGCCTGCTTGATCACCGTGCCTCCGACCAAGTGTCAAGCAGAGAATTTTCTGATCTTGAAGGATAAAGACGGTCTGGAATATCAGATCCATACAGTTGGGACGGGACTCAATGATAGTGACAGATTCCAGGAGTATGTTCCTACCTCGGCAAAACCGGACGAAGCAACATTGCCAAAAATCTTGGGGGCTAGAAACTTTAAAAAAATGGACTAGGTAGCCTTTTATTTACGGGTCACCAATAGAGTCTCATGTTCGAAAAATAGGCGTCAGAAATCCGGTATGCAGATATTATCCATGCCCAACAGCACACTCAGGCACTGTACGTTCAGTTGGCCTTGGGTCTAGTACTTCGTCCAAGTATCCTAGCAACATGCTCAACCTCGCTCGCTGGATACCCTAAAGCTGCGCTTTAGGGTGCTGGTTGGCATAACATTTGGCATCTCTACGCACACCCCATGATTTACCGCCTTTCACTGTTGTTTACTTTCGCTTTCGTGGCCTGCGCCTGTCACGCGCAGATTCCCAGCGTCGCGGAGTCGCACATCGCCGCGAATGTTCCGAGCTCAAGCGATTTCCGACTGTTTCTGATTCGCGACCTCACCGCCTATCTAAAACCGACACACGGGGGCAAGCTGACAGTGGATTACGAGCTTCTTCGCGATCAGCCGACACAGAGCGGAGTCGCCTATCCGAAATTTTATCTCTGGCTCAGAGCTACCAACGCCGAAAAGATAGTGGCTGAGGGAGTAGTGAGAGTAGTCGCCATTGACAAGGAGCGATTCGATGTCACCGACTTTGTTCCCCGCTCTGAGATTGCCTTGCGTCCGGATTCGCTCACGCGTATTTTTCCACAGGCGTTGATTGAAAAAATTCACACGAAATCAGGAGTCAAAAAGTGACGACTGAGGTGTTTAACTAGCGGACAGCCCAATCGGGCCGCCGGTCAATTCAAGCGTTAGGTCATGATCTCGTTACCCCGTTCCTTCGCCCAAATCGACGTTTTCACCGCCCAGTCAGGTATGGGCAACCCGGTCGCCGTGGTACTCGATAGCGCCGGCTTGAGTGACGATGCCATGCAACGCTTTGCGCGTTGGACCAACTTGTCGGAAACCACTTTCGTACTGCCGCCCACCGATGCGCGCGCCGACTATCGACTGCGCATCTTCGCACCCGGCGGCGAATTACCGTTTGCCGGCCATCCCACACTCGGCTCCTGCCATGCTTGGCTGGCGGCTGGTGGTACACCAAAGTCGCCCGGGCGCATCGTGCAGCAGTGCGCCAAGGGATTGATCGACATTCGGCGGGATGGCGAACGACTCGCCTTTGCCGCGCCGCCCAGCCAGTACAGCGAACCTTTGCCCGCCGTGCTGGCGCAGGTGGCCCAGGCCATCGGCGTCAACACCGCGCAAGTCCTGCGCGCGCAGGTGCTCGACAACGGCCCGGTCTTCATGGCACTGCAACTGGACAGTGCCAGCACCGTGCTGACACTGGAACCCGACCACGCGCTGCTGGCTCGGTTGAAGCAAAACGTGGGGGTGGTTGGACGGTATTCATCTGGGCAAACCCTGTTGCCGCCCACCCAATCGAACCGCGCGCTGGGCACTGGCGAGCCGCTGGTCGAAGTGCGCGCCTTCGTCCCGCTGATGGACATCAACGAAGACCCGATCACCGGCAGCCTGAACGCCAGTCTGGCGCAGTGGCTGATAGAGGCTGGCGAACTGCCCCCCAGCTACGTTGCCGCCCAAGGCACCGTGCTGGGCCGCGCGGGGCGGGTACACGTCGAGCGCGACGCGCAGGGCCAAGTGTGGGTTGGCGGTGATACCGTGACCGTGGTGCGCGGCGAGGTGATGTTGTAACGACGCTGTGTGAAACTCTGACCACCGTGCAGGCGTTATGCACTGGGTTGCGCCTTGTGCCTAGCTTTGCGCTCAACCCGGACGGCTTCGTTGCCGGTTAACTTAGAAGTATTAGCTGCCAAAGGTGAGACAAATGACTTACGACTTCCTGTGTCGCTTCCTGCTGTGGTCTCTGGCATTCAACTATCTCGTGTTGTTCATTTGGTTCTTCGCATTTGTGTTTGCCCGCTCCTGGCTCCGCAAGCTGCACGGCAGGTGGTTTCAAATGTCTGACACCACTTTTGACGCCATTCATTACGGCAGCATGGCCGCCTACAAAATTGGCATTTTGTTGTTCAATCTTGCTCCACTGGTTGCGCTCTATCTCATGCGCAGCAGTGGCTAGCAATTCATTCAATCCGGACGCGTTAAAGCGTACCGGCTAATTCTAGCGTTAGGTCACAAGCCAATGCCCGACGTAACCGTCAGGAGAGCAGAAAGCCAGGATGCTGTGGCAATACAGGCTCTGTATCGGGAACTTGTGAGCAGGCCCGGCATTTCGGTCTCGCCGGAGCGGGTTGCCGAGGTGGCGCAAGATCCGCGCACCGCACTTTTTGTTGCCGAAGCTGAAGGTGTTGCGGTTGGCACCGTTCTCGTTTCGTTGTGCTTGGATGTCATGTTCCAGAGCCAACCATTCGCGGTCGTCGAAAACATCGTTGTTTCCTCCGGTTGTCGCGGTTCGGGCATAGGTGCTGCTCTAATGCGAGAGGTGGAGCAATACTGTCTAGCCGCGCAGTGTTCAAAGATCATGCTACTTAGCACCGCCGAGCGTGCGGAGGCGCATCGGTTCTTCGAGAAGGTAGGCTTTGTAGGATCGGCGAAAAAGGGGTTCATCAAGTATCGCAGGCAATTCAGAGTATGAGCACGGCCAGACTTACCCCCCATTGAACGGACAGTTGCCGGCAAGCCGTCGACTGCCGCTTATGTCGAACCTTAGCCGTCGAAAGCCATCATGCCCATCATCCGCGACTTTCAGCAAAGCGACGCACCGGCAGTCAATGCACTGGCGCTTCGTGCCTTCGAGCAATTCAAGAACGCCTACGACGACTGGCCGGCGTTTCAAGCAAAGATCGCGAACATGTCCTCGCTGGCCGATGTTGGGGAAATCGTTGTCGTGGAAGTTGAGGGGCAGATTGTCGGCGCCGTCGCGTATATTGGCCCCGGCGCTCCGAAAGCGAAGTTCTTTCAGCCCGAGTGGCCGATTATGCGGATGCTTGTTGTTTCTCCGGCCTCGCGTGGCCTTGGTATCGGCCGGGCGTTGGCGGAGGAATGTCTGCGCCGCACCAAGCGAGACGGCGCATCTGTGTTTGCTCTCCACACAAGCGAACTCATGCGGGTTGCCTTGCCCATGTACCAACGCATGGGATTCAAATGGGTGTCAGACACGCCAGCAATTCACGGTGTTGAATATGGCGTTTATCTCAAAGAACTCGACGGCCAACCTTGCACTCAAGAGGACGGCCTTCGGCCACCGCTTGCCTTGTACCTTGGCCGGCTCATATGAGTGCGCAGATTTGGGAATGATGACGCACAATCGCTATTGATTTTGTAGCGAGCTACGAATAAAGTAGCGCTGCTACTTGATCATATTCATATGAAAAGGAGATCGCCATGCCTGTTATTACCGTTGCCATCCACCCGATTAGCCAAGACGAAAAATCCCAGCTGATCAGAAAATTGACCGATATCGCCGTCGAGATCACCAAAGTGCCGGCGGACAAATATGTCGTTTTCATTGATGAATTTGAGAACGAATCCATTGGGCTTGCCGGAAAAACCCGGGCCGAAATTGTTGCGGGAGCATCGGCCTAGCATGTCAAACCCAAAGCCTGGCGTAGAGGTCAGAGGCTCTGTCTCCGGGGCGCCGATAAATGCGCTGTTCGACCTCCTTGGGCGGCGCTGGGCTCTGGGCATCCTTTGGTATCTAGGGGATGGCCCCAGCGTGTTTCGTCAACTTCAGGAACGATGTGGCGGAGTATCGCCCTCTATCCTGAATACCCGCCTCAAAGAGTTACGCGATGCCGATATCGTTGCGCGAACCATTGATGGCTACGCTTTGACAGAAAGGGGCGCCGAACTGCGCTCCTTTATTGTTCCTCTTGCCAACTGGTCGGCTGACTGGTCGAAGGACGTGTATGGATACGAGCGCCCCGGAATGAATGAAAGACTCGCCAATGAGCATTCCGCAAAGAGAAAGCTCACGGCTAAAGTCATTGCCTGATTTTGCGGTGCCCAATGCCATACCGGCCACCCCGTCGTTCCACCGGGTGGCCTGCGGCCAGCGGTGAATTCAAACGTTAGATTCCAGGCAACGCTGACCGGAGCGAAGTCATGATGGCAAAGGATCGCCGGACAGTCGATAATCCCGGCGATCAACTTCCCATCGTGAGCAGACAAGCATGCGCATTCTTCATACCATGATCCGCGTCGGCGACCTCGAACGGTCGATTGCCTTCTACACCGAAATTCTCGGCATGCGCTTGTTGCGCCGTCAGGACTATCCGGAGGGCCGGTTTACGCTGGCCTTCGTCGGCTACGGGCCAGAGAGCGAGGGCGCCGTGCTCGAACTGACGCACAACTGGGATACCGCGGCCTACGACCTGGGCAATGGCTACGGTCACCTTGCGCTGGCGGTACCTGACGCGGCATCGGCTTGCGCCGAAATCAAACGTCGTGGCGGCAAGGTGGTGCGCGAAGCCGGGCCGATGAAGCACGGCACGACCGTCATCGCCTTCGTCGAAGATCCGGACGGCTACAAGGTCGAATTGATCGAAGCCAAATGAACGGGGTGGAATCGACGGGCATCCACTCGACTGGGTAAACCCCGACCATTCCGGCGCAGAAAGGCACGGAGTGGGCAAAGCCGATCACCCGGTAGCAAGCTCCTTGTGCAGCAGATCGGCCAATGGCTCGGGCTGATGCAGGTGGAAGCCCTGGCCGTAGTCGAGGCCGAGATCACGCACGGTATCGAGCACCGCTTGGCTAGATACGAATTCGGCGACAGTATGCAGCTTCTTGTGCTGGGCGAGGCGGACGATGGATTCAATGACCGCTCGGTCGTCGGCATCCTGATCGGCGTTGCGGACGAACATGCCGTCGATCTTCAACGAATGCACTTTGAAACGCTTCAAATAGCCGAAACTGGACAAACCGCTGCCGAAATCGTCGAGTGCCAGTTCGCAACCCAGTTCGCGGCAAAAATCGATGAAGTCGAGCGCCAAATCAAGCTGGGCAATCGCACAGCTCTCGGTGATTTCGAAACCGATCCGTTGCGGCGCAATACCGTGCTCGCGGAACATGAACTCGATGTACTCCTTGAGCCCGGGATCAGCCAGCGTCAGGCCGGAGAGATTCACATGCAGGCGTGGCCCATCAACGCCGTCGGCCTGCCAGGCAGCAATCTGGCTGCAAACAGCGTTGATCACCCAGCGGTCGATCAGGGGCATCATGCCGAAGCGTTCAGCAGCCGGAATGAAACGGCCCGGCTGGATGATGCTACCGTCCTCGCCGCGCATGCGGACCAACACTTCGGCATACGGCTCGACGCCATCATGCAACGGTACGATGCGCTGGACGTAAAGCAACAGGCGGTTTTTCGTCAGCGCCTCCGAAATCTCCGACAACGACAGGAATTCGGCCTTGCGCTCGCGGAAATACCGGTCGTTCGGGAGAAATACCTGGAAGCGGTTGCGGCCGCGCTCCTTGGCTGCATAGCAGGCGGTATCGGCGGCAATCAGCAATTCCGATTCGCTGTTCGTTTCCGGGCCGGCGGCGGCGATGCCGATGCTTGCGCCGATACGGAACGAGCGCCCGTCCCAGACGAAGGGCTGGGCGCTGATGTCGTCGATGATCTGCCGCGCCCGCTGCTCGGCCTCGGCCAAGTCGATGCCGCTCAACACCATGCCGAATTCGTCGCCGCCCAGACGGGCGAGAAAACCGCAATCGAAGCGGGCATTCATCATGCGCGCCAGGCTTTGTAACAGGGCATCGCCGGCGGCATGGCCACAGGTATCGTTGATGATCTTGAACTGATCCAGGTCGATGTAGAAGATGATCAGCGAGCGGCCATCCTGATGATGTGCCGCCAATTCGTGGCTCAACTGCTTCTCGAAGGCACGCCGGTTGTTCAAGCCGGTCAGCGCATCGTGGTCGGCGGCAAAAACCAGCTCCTCGACGGCTTGGTGCTGCAAGGTGATGTCGCGGATGCTGATGCGGTAGCCGAGGTTGCGCCCTGCCTCGGCGCGGATTCGTTGCCCGGCCATCAGCCCCCAGCGCACCTGGCCATCGCGGGCGAGGATGCGAAATTCGATATCCTGGCCGGACAGGCCATCTTGGGCCAGCTTCAGATGGCGCCGGACCCGCTCGCGGTCGGCTTCATGCACCAATGGCAAAGGAAAATCAGCCATCGCCATGCACTCGGCGACCGTATAGCCAGTCACCCGTTCGACAGCCGGATTGACCCATTGCAGACTGCCATCCGGGGCGAACCAGTTTTCCCAGCCGTAGGTGTAGTCGGCGATAGCGCGAAAACGCTGCTCGCTTTCGGCCAGTTCGCGGATATGCTGCTGCACCCCCTCGGCCATGGCATTGAAGCTATGGCCTATCGCCGCCACCTCGTCGTTACCGTGCAAGGCAACGCGCACACCGAAATCGCCGCGACCGATACACTCGCTGGCACGGGCCAAGGCGGTGAAATCGCGGGTCAGCCAATAGCAGGTGGCCAACAGCAGTAAAAAGGTCATCCCCAGTGCAGCCAAGGAGATCATCACGCCTTGCTCGAACAGGGTATTGCGCGCATCGCTCAGGAAGCGCGACGACAATCCAAACTGCGCATAGCCATAGGCGACACCGAGATAGGTGATGGGGAAACGGACATGAATGATGTCGCCCCCGACCGCCAAGCCCCCTGCTTCCGGCAGCGGTTGCGCGGGATCCCAATTGGCGGCGGCCCGCAGACGCCCCTGGTTATCGGTAACCGCCAAGTAATGTATATCCGCGGCTGAACTCCAACTGTTCAGGAACTCCTGTATCGCCGGATAATCGCGTGTCGCAAGCGGGACCGCCAATGCCGTCCGGTATGCCTGTTCGATGATCTGGATGCGAATCTCAGCCTGTTGGGTCAGCCGCTGATCGATCACGCGCACGCTGTTGGCGACCAGCACCGACAACATCACGGCCTCGATCAGCATGCTGACAAACAACAGCCGGAAGCGGAGCGAACGGAGGAAAGTGCAGCGCATCAAATCTGCCCCTTCTTCTGCAATTCGCGGTACAAGGCAACCCAGGGCGCCAATGCCCGCAACGATTCGTCGTCGATTTCCTGATAACCAATAAACCCCGTGCGCGCCATGAATATTCGCCCTGCCTCGGTATCGGGAAAAGCCTGCAGCGCCGCCTTGATGCGGCCGAGCAACGGCTTCCCGAGACGCCGGTGGGCAATCGTGAAGACATGCGGAAGACACAGGCCGCTACGGATGGTCCGCAGCTCCCGCTGCATTTCGACCGGCAGATAGTGCATCACTGTGGCTGATGTCAGCCCGGCATCGACCTCGCCCGCCACGACTGCAGCAGCGACGGCGGCATGGCTGGTGCGCTCGGTGAGCCGATAATCCCTGCCGCTTTCCAGGCCGTTATCAGCCAGCCACTTGAGGCCGGCCAAACGGATCAGGCTGTTGTGGTCTGGCACCGCGATGCGCATGTCGCGAAGATCCCTGACGTCGGTAAACGGGCTGTCGTCGGCCATGGTCAGCACGGGTTCCAGACAGGCCCGATAGCGCAGCAGCGGCGCATAGTTCCGCTCCATGGCCATGACCGCCAAGTGCGGCGGACTCATGACGATATCGTAATCTCCGGCCATCAGGGCGGCGACAAAACCTGAAAAACTCGGCGCCGAGTAGAGCTCGACCGGCCGTCCCAGGGATTCCGTCAGATAGCGCTTCAACGGACGGTAGATCTGAATCAGGGTCAGCGGGCTGGTATGCGGGAGCACCGCCAACCGCAAGGCTTGTTTCCGCTCAATGGCCGAACTGGGTGCTACGGCAAGCAAACCGAGCAAGGCCAAGCCGGTACCGAGAATCCTTCTGCGCATCGCCCTATCCTCAATCAGATCATGGCCATCCGTTGTAGCTAGGTAATTTTAACTAGGTTGAGCAATTCCACCTATCGCACAACGTGTTGTATTCCGCTTCACGCTTGCGCCGCCTAGATTTTCCTCTCCATCCTCTCCCTTCGCACGGACGGAGTCCACCTGTTGATGCAGGAAAAACGGGCAATTCCAGATCGGGCTTCAGACACCCTTCTTTTTCCCGCTCGAACCACCGGGACGGATTTGGGCTGCGCGGCCTCTGGAAACAAAAAAGGCCGGTGCAATTGCCGGCCTTTTTGTGACCCGGCTCTTGATCGAAAGCCGGGTGAGGAATCTGGTTGCGGGGGCAGGACTTGAACCTGCGACCTTCGGGTTATGAGCCCGACGAGCTGCCAACTGCTCCACCCCGCGTCAGTGAGCCTTTGATTATCGTTTAAAGAGCACCATCCGTCAAGATTTTGCTACTTTTTGCCGATTACCGCCGCCGGGCTGTCGGCTAGCACCACTCGGCTGGCCGGAAAGCGAGCGGTGAAGCAACTGCCCTGACCGATCTGGCTGGTGATCTCCAGTTGTGCCTGGTGGCGGTTCAGCGAGTGCTTGGCGATGGCCAGGCCCAGCCCGGTACCGCCAGCATCGCGCGAACGGCCGCGGTCGACGCGGTAGAAGCGCTCGGTCAACCGCGGGATGTGCTTGGCATCGATACCGATGCCGGTGTCGCGGACAGCGAACTCAGCACCGTGCGGCGAGACTTTCCACGACAGCGTGACGGTGCCGCCGGCCGGCGTGTAGCGCACGGCATTGGCGACCAGGTTGCCGAAGGCGCTGACCAGTTCCGGTTCGTGGCCGCACAGGTCGCCCTGCCCTGTGCGCTCGACGACGATGCGGTGGCGGCCGTCGGAGAGCGCTTCGGCGTCGCGCTTGAGCTTGTCGAGCAAGCTAGCCATGTCTACCGGATCGTTCTCCGGCGGCGGCGCCGATTCGATCGAGGACAGAGTCAGCAGATCCTGGACGATCGACAGCATGCGCGTCGACTGCTCAGCCATCAGTCCCAGGTAGTGCGAGCGCTCGGCGGCATCGAAGTCGATTTCCTGCAAGGTTTCGAGAAAGCCGGCCAGCACCGTCAGCGGCGTGCGCAGTTCATGCGAGACGTTGGCGACGAAGTCGCGGCGCATGCGGTCAAGCTGGTCGGTCTGCGTCACGTCCTTGACCTGCAGCAACCAACTGTTCTCGGCATAGGCGATCACGTACAGCGACAGTACCCGCTCGAAATGGCGCTCCAGGCGCAGAATCAGCGGCCGCGCGAAATCGCCTTGGGCGAGATAGTCGATCAGTTCCGGCGGGCGGACGATGTGAGTCAGCGCCGAGCCGCGGTCGGACTGCGCATCGAGCCCAAGTTGGCGCTCGGCGGTCTTGTTGCAGAACTGGATCCGGAAGTGGCTATCGAGCAGCACGACACCATCGTTCATCGCATGTACAGCGGCAATCAGCCGAGCGATGTCGCGCTCGCGCTGCGCGATCTTGCCGAGCAACTCCTTCTCGTGGCTGTACAGCCGGCGAAAGACACTGTCCCACTCGCCGTCGCCTTCCAGGCTGGCATCGAGCAGCGGTTGCCGCGACCAGCGTTCGAGGCGTGAAAAATTGCGGGTGTGCCAAGCCAGTTGCAGGCCAAGGCCGATGCAGAACAGGCTCCAGCCCATCCAAGGGGTAGCGAAATAGCCAAGCGGCAAGGCCACCAGCCCGATCAGCAGCGCAAACAGCAGCGCCCGCGGCAGATAGGCGCTCACCCGACTCAGGCGCCCCGGAAGCGGTAGCCGGTACCGCGCACCGTCTCGACGCGTTCGTGGTGGCCGGAGCTTTCCAACGCGGCGCGCAGGCGGCGGATGTGTACATCCACGGTGCGTTCCTCGATGAAAACGTGGTCGCCCCACACCTCGTCGAGCAACTGGGCGCGGGTATAGACGCGCTCGGCATGGGTCATGAAGAAGAACAGCAGGCGGAACTCGGTCGGCCCCAATTCGATCGGCTGGCCACCAGCAAGCACCCGATGGGTAGCCGGGTTGAGCACCAAGTCGGCTACCTCGACCGCTTCACCGGCCAAGTGCGGGGCGCGGCGGCGCAGCACGGCGCGCACCCGGGCAACCAATTCCTTCGGCGAGAAGGGCTTGGTCACGTAATCGTCGGCGCCGGCTTCCAGGCCCTGTACCCTGTCCTCTTCGTGGACGCGGGCGGTCAGCATGATGATCGGCAGTTCGCGGGTGCGCTCTTCGGCGCGAATTTTCTTGGCCAGGGCCACACCGGACTGCCCCGGCAGCATCCAGTCGAGCACGATCAGATCGGGTAGCGCGGCGCGAATGGCCGACTCGGCCTCCTCGGCACTGGCCGCGCGGACGACCAGGAAACCGGCGTGCTTGAGGTTGATGGCCACCAGTTCCTGGATGGCCGGTTCATCCTCGACGACCAGAATCGTCGGTGTCACTTGGCAGCCTCTTTGATGTGCCGGATGTCGCGTCCCTCGACAATGTAGATCACTTGCTCGGAAATGTTCTTGGCGTGATCGCCGATGCGCTCGATGGCGCGGGCAATGGTGATGATGTCGATGGACGTGGTGATGGTACGTGGGTCTTCCATCATGTGCGTGATCAGCTGGCGGATGATGGATTTGAATTCGACGTCCACGTCGTCGTCGAGGCGGATGACCTGCGTGGCCTGCCCGGTATCGAGGCGGGCGAAGCTGTCGAGCGCCTGGCGCACCAGATTCAGCGCGGCCTCGGCAAGATGCTGGACGCCGGGGCCGAACTGCCCCGGTAAATGGCCGTTCTCGTAGATGCGACGGATGCCCTTGGCGATCTTCTTGGTCTCATCGCCGGCTCGTTCGAGGTCGGTAACGATCTTGCTGACGCCGAGCACCAAACGCAGGTCGGAGGCAGTCGGCTGGCGCTTGGCGATGATGTGCGCGCAATCGTCGTCAATGGCCTTCTCCAGTTCATTGACTCGGCGGTCGCCATCGACGATGGCTTTGACGCTACCGACTTCACCGCTGCTGTAGGCGTCGATAGCGGCCGCCACCTGGGTCTCGACCAAGCCGCCCATCTGCAATACCTGCGTGCGCAAGCGAGCAAGATCTTCGTCGAAGCGGCTGGATACGTGATGGGATTCGGTCATCATATTTTTCTCCTCAGCCCATGCGGCCGGTGATGTAATCTTCAGTGCGCTTGTCGTTCGGCTTGAGGAAGATTTCATCGGTCTTGCCGAATTCGATCATCTCGCCGAGATACATGTAGGCGGTGTAGTCGGAGACGCGCGCCGCCTGCTGCATGTTGTGGGTGACGATGAGGATGGTGACCCGTTTCTTCAACTCATGCACCAACTCCTCGATGGCGCCGGTGGCAATCGGGTCGAGCGCCGAAGTCGGCTCGTCGAATAGCAGCAGTTCCGGATCGGTGGCCAGGGCGCGGGCAATACACAGACGCTGCTGCTGGCCGCCGGAAAGATTGGGCGCCAGATCCTGCAGGCGATCCTTGACCTCATCCCAGATGGCGGCGCCGCGCAGGGCCTGCTCGACCTTGTCGTCGAGCGTGCGTTTGTTACGCTCGCCACGCACGCGCAGGCCGTAGGCGACATTCTCGTAGATGGTCTTGGGAAAGGGATTCGGCTTCTGGAAGACCATGCCGATGCGCATCCGCACTTCGATCGGATCGACGTCCGGCGACAGCAGATTGGTATTGTCCGGGAAGAAGCGAATCTCGCCCTCGTAACGATTGCCCGGATAAAGGTCGTGCATGCGGTTGAAGCTGCGCAGGTAGGTCGACTTGCCGCAGCCGGAAGGACCGATCAGGGCCGTGACCTTCTTGTCGTGAATCGGCATGTTGATGCCCTTCAGCGCCTGGGTATTGCCGTAGAAGAAGCTCAGGTTGCGCGCTTCCGCCTTCAGGGCCGGATTTTCTTGAATCTGCATCGATTACTCCGTTCTGGATCGTTTACCACTTGATGTTCTTGCGCATGCGGTAGCGCAGCCAGATGGCCAGGCCGTTCATCGACAGCACCATGCCCATCAGCACGAAACCGGCAGCGGCGGCGTTGGCCTCGAAAGCCGGGTCCGGGCGCGAAGTCCAGTTGAAAATCTGGATCGGCATCACTGTGAAAGGCGACATCACCCAGTCGAACAGGCCGGCCGTGGCACCGTCCACGCCGGTCGCGGTGAAGGGCACCGGCGGTAGGAAGGCGATGAAAGTCAGCGCGCCAATGGTGATAATCGGCGCCGTCTCGCCAATGGCGCGGGCCAGACCGATGATGACACCGGTCAGGATGCCGGGCATGGAGTAGGGAATGATGTGGTAGCGGCAAGTCTGCCAGCGGGTGGCGCCGACCGCCATCGAGCCCTCGCGGATCATCGCCGGAATGGCGCGAATCGCCTCGCGGGTGGCGACGATGACGATGGGCAAGATCAGCAGCGCCAGCGTCAAGCCGGCCGACAGAATGCTCTGGCCGAAGCCGAAGGCATAGACGAAGATACCCAGCGCCAGCAGGCCGTAGACGATGGACGGCACGGCCGCGAGATTGGTGATGTTGATCTCGATGATATCGGTAACCCAGTTGCGCCTGGCGTACTCCTCCAGGTAGATGCCGGCGGCGACGCCGAGCGGCACGGCGGCGACGGCGGTAACCAGCATCACCAACAGGCTACCGACCCAGGCCGAGAGAATGCCGGATTGAGATGCCCGGCGCGAGGCGTACTGGAAGAAGAAATCGAGGTTCAGGCGCTCCAGGCCGCGGATCAGCATGTCGCCGACGAGCAGGAAGATGACCAGGAGGCCGATCGCCAGGCAGATGATGCCGAGCGCCTGGAAGACGGTGTCCTTCATCTTGCCGCGGGCGATCAGCGCGCGGATTTGTTCGGTGGTCATGGAATTCATGTTAATAAGCCTCGCGGAAGCGACGGCGCAGCCATTGGCCGAGGATGTTGAACAGCAGCGTAATCAGCAGCAGCGTCAGGCCGGCGGCGAAGATGGTCTGGTAGCCGATCGAGCCGTGCGGCAGGTCGCCGAGCGCCACTTGAACGATGTAGGAAGTGATGGTCATGGCCGGCTCCATCGGATTCCAAGTCAGGTTCGGCTGCATGCCAGCGGCCACGGCCAGGATCATCGTCTCGCCGACGGCACGGGAAATGCCCAGGATGTAGGAAGCAGCCAGTCCCGACAGGGCTGCCGGAACGACGACGTGGAGGGCGGTGTACAGCCGGCTCGAACCCATCGCGTAAGACCCCTCGCGCAGGCTCATCGGCACCGCGCGCATCGCATCCTCAGACAGCGAGGCGATGTAGGGAACGATCATGATGCCCATCACCAAGCCCGCCGAGAGCAGCGAGAAACCCGGCAACTCGGGAAAAATCTTCTGCAACAGCGGAGTGACGATGAGCAGGGCGAAATAGCCGAAGACGATGGTCGGGATGCCGCCGAGCAGTTCCAGTACCGGCTTGGCAACCTCGCGCACCCGGCTGTTAGCAAATTCGGACAGGTAGATGGCAATCACGGTGCCCATCGGAATCGCCACCGCCAGCGCCACGGCGGACGAGACCAGGGTGCCGGAGACGAGGACCATGATGCCGTAGTGGGCATCGTCGAACAGCGGCGTCCATTGGGTATCGGTCAGAAAATCGACGATGCTGACGTGCTGAAAAAAATGGATGGATTCGGAAACCAGCACATAGACGATGCCGACCGTGGTCAGCACCGAGACGGCGGCGGCAGCGAACAACAGCAGTTCAATCAAGCGCTCGCTGAGATGGCGATAAACGTTCTTCGCCAGGCGCTCACTGACCTGCTGCGGTTCGGAAAAAGAAGGAATAGACATGGTGATTCAATACAAAATTGACCGCCCCGACGCCGGAGCGGCCCGTTCAATGGCGGGCGGCGAACCGCCCGCCGCCAACCTTACATCTTCGCCTCGCGCTTCATGATTTCCTCGACGGTGATGCCGATCTCGTTCTTGCCGCCGAACACGCTGCCCACCTTCTTGTCCTTGGCGTGCTTGACGTTGCTGTCGTAGATCGCCTTCGGCAGCGGCACGTATTTCACCTCGCGTACCAACTGGTCGGCGTTCTTCATGTAGAACTCGACGAATTCGCGGATTTCCGGCTTCTCCAGCGACTTCTGCTTGACGTAGATGAAGATCGGGCGCGACAGCGGCTGGTATGAAGCGTTCTCGACGTTGGCGCCGGACGGCTCGACCGCCTTGCCGGTCTTCGGATTGACGATCGGCAGCCCCTTCAGGCGGCTCATGTTCTCGGCGTAATAGGCATAGCCGAAGTAACCGATGGCATTGACATCGCGCGCCACGCCCTGGACCAGCACATTATCGTCCTCGGAAGCGGTGTAGTCGCCGCGCGAGGACTTGGCCTTGCCGACGATGGCCTCGGTGAAGTACTCGAAGGTGCCGGAGTCGGCACCAGCGCCGAAGAGCTTAACCGGCGCATCGGGCCAGGCCGGGTTGACCTGGTTCCAGCGGGTGATCTTTCCCTGGGCAGCCGGTTCCCACAGTTTCTTCAGTTCCTCGATGGTGGCCTGCTTGAGGAAGGTATTCTTGGGATTGACGACGATCGTCAGCGCATCGTAGGCGATCGGCATCTCGACATACTCGACGCCGGCGGCCTTGCAGTCCTCCATCTCCTTGGCCGTGATCGGACGCGAGGCGTTGGCGATGTCGATTTCGTCGCGGCAGAACTTCTTGAAACCGCCGCCGGTGCCGGAAATGCCGACCGTCACCTTGACGGCGTTCTTCTTGGCCTTCTGGAAATCCTCGGCCACGGCTTCGGTAATCGGATACACCGTCGACGAACCGTCAATCTTGACGACCTGGGCATGGGCCGCCTGGGCGCCGAAAAGGGTTAGGCCGGCGACGGCGAAAGTAGAAACGAGTTGGCTGGCTTTGAACATCATTGACTCCTACTGGGCTAAAGAGGAACGAAGCGCAGATTAGCCAAGCTTTGTTACAGCCGGATGACAGAACGTAACACAAACCGATCGCCCGCCGGATAGCCAGAGGCGGCACCACGGCCAAGCACCGATGCCCGGTCGACGCTGCGATTCAGCGTCCGGGCATCCTCAACCCACTGCCGGCGCTGCCCCCAGCCGCCACAGTGAGGTAATCTCGGCCGCCCGGGCGGCATGCAGCGGATCGCCGCGGTCGCTGGCCTTGCCGTGGCGTGGCGTGGTATCGAGACGGCCGCGCACGATCAGGCCGGCGGCGGCGATCCAGTCGAGCAACTGCTGCCGGCTGCGCAGTCCGAGATGCTCGGCCAGATCGGAGATGATCAGCCAGCCCTCGCCACCCGGCGCCAAATGCGCCGCCAGGCCGGACAAAAAGCCGCGCAGCATGCGCGAATCGGGATCGTAGACAGCGTATTCGATCGGCGCACTCGGCTGCGCCGGCAACCAGGGCGGATTGCACACCACCAGCGGCGCCCGCCCGGCAGGAAACAGATCGGCGGCGACCACCTCGACCTGGGCAGCGAGGCCCAGCCGTTCCACATTCTCACGGGCACAGGCCAGCGCCCGCGAATCCTGGTCGGTAGCCACAACGCGGGCCACACCGCGACGGGCCAGCACGGCAGCGAGAACGCCGGAGCCGGTGCCGATATCGAACGCCAGCGCGCCATCCGCCGGCAGCGGCGCCTGCGCCACCAGATCGACATACTCGCCGCGCACCGGCGAAAACACCCCGTAATGCGGATGGATGCGCCCCTGCACGGCCGGCACCGGCACCCCTTTCTTACGCCACTCGTGGGCACTGACCACGGCCAGCAATTCGCGCAGGGAGACCAGCGAAGCCGCACCGTCCGGCTCGCCCCACGCCTCGCAACAGGCCTGACGGACATCCTGGGCACGGCGCAGCGGCAGCTTGTAATTACCGTTGACCGGTACCAGCAGCCGACCGAGCAGCGCCGCCCGCTCACCCTGGCGCTGGCGATGGCGGGCGAAAGCCTCGCCCGGCGAAGTCTCCGGCCAGCCACGAGTGGCTGCGAAATGCCGGTCGGCGCGGCGGGTCAGCGCCTGCAACAAATGCCGCGCATGCACCCAATCGCCCCGCCACAGCAGATGGCGACCGGCGGCCAGCACCGCCCAGACATCCTCCACCCCCAGACGGTCCCCGCCAATCTCGACATCAGCCGGCGGCGGCAAACCGGCCTCGGAACGCCAGCGGGCAGACAAGGAGCGACCGGCTTCCTGCCAGTCGATAAGCTGAATTTGGGCGGCCATCAACGCATCTGAAACAGTTCTTGATGGAAACGCTCTGGCAGCAAGCCGCGGACAATGAAGTCATCGCGTAGTGTCTGACCGAACCCCGGCGGGCCGCAGAACCAGATGCTGGCCGACTGCCATTCCGGCACGGCGGCACGGATGTGTTCGCCATTCAAGCGCCCATCCTTGCCATCGACCAGCAGGTGCAGACGCACGCCGGCGGCTTCGGCATCCGCCTTGAGACGGTCGATGGCGGCCTGGTCGAATTCAGCGGTCGGATGAAACAAATCGATTATCTTGGCCTCCGGCGTGGCAGCGCGTTGTTTGAGGCGGGCGATAAACGGCGTGATGCCGATACCCGCCCCCACCCAAATCTGACGCGGCTGCGCATCCTCGAAGTCGAAACAGCCATAGGGACCTTCCACCGTCACCGGCATGCCGATCTTCAATTTTTCCCGCAAGCGGCTGGTGTGGTCGCCCAGCGCCTTGGTAATGAAGACGAGCCGACGGTCAGCGGGATTCCAGGCGGAAGCGATGGTATAGGGGTGCGCGCCCTCCTTGGAGTCCGAGGTGACAAAGGCAAACTGCCCGGCGGCATGGCCGCGCCAGCCGTTTTCCAGCACAACAGCCGTTTCAAGTACGCGCAGCGCGGGGTATTCGGTCAGCGCTGCGATGGTGCCCTGGACCTTACGACTGACCCCGATCCGGCCCGTCAAGGTCAGCAGCGCGGCAACGCTGCCACCCAGCAGCAAGACCGCCAGCAACCCGCCGATAGGCTGCGACCAGTAATCCGCCTTGATCAGCACGGCGGAATGATAGACCAGGGCAAGATAGGCGACCGCGATCCATTTGTGGGTCTTGACGAACCAGTGGTAGGGGAAGCGCTTGATCAAGGCCAGCACGATCAGCACGGCGGCGGCATAGAACGCCCATTCGCCAACCGATTCGGCAAACCCCCGCTGACTGCGCAGCCAGCCTTCAATAATGCCAAGAGTTTCCCCTGCCCCCGATTTCGCAGGTTTTTCCAGCCAGCCCCAACCCACCATCCATTTGGTGCCTTTTCCCCACCACCAGTGAATGATGGCGACCACCAGCGCGGCAATGCCCAACCACTTATGCAGGCGATATATCTTGTCCAGCCCGTCCAGACGCAGTTCCAGCCATTTCAGACGCAACACCAGCAGCATGGCCACGCTCATCAAGCCGATGGCGAGCGCCCCGCTGTATTGCATGAACGCGACGCGAAACGAAAAGTAAGTGAACGGCTCGGGCATCAGCGTATCGGCGGCCAGCCATAACACGGTCAGCAGTAGCAGTATCGCCAGAAGTGAAATCTTGATGCGCTTCATGGATGACCTCCGATGGTATTTCGTATGTAGCTCAACGCTAAAGTAAGCGGCGCTGAACCGCCAAGCGAAGCATCCACTTGACTGAAAGCGTAAGGGTTATCTGAATGCGTACTTCACAGGAGGCCCAGCGCCTGGAGGCTTGCCTTCCCCAACTCTACGCGCCTGTTTGCATCCAATGGCCCCTGCATGTCCATGTTCAAGGCAAACGCATAGATGTGCTGATCTTTTTGCACCCAGCCGACCCACCAGCCCACTCCTTGGTCAGGAGCGTTTTCCCAACCCGTCTTGCCATAGAGTTTCCAGTTTGCCCCTTGGTTCAACAAAATAATTTCGCGAACATCTTTCTGGCAATCCGGAGGAAACGGCAACGCACCTACAGCCAACTTGGCCAGAAATTGGGTTTGCTCGACGGCGCTAATCTTGAGTGGGCCAGTCAGCCAAAAGGTATCGACAGTCGTGCCAATTTCCGCATTGCCATACCCCATCTGCGCGACGCTCTCCCGCATCCGATCGAGCCCAATACGCCGGGCCAGCTCTTGATAGATGGGTATATTGGAGAGCGCGATCGCTTCTCGTAAGCCCATATCCTGTGCCCAGGCTTTGACAAAGGGTTGTGCGGGCCCTTGGTAAGGTAAAACCTCATCCACGCTCTTGACCGCCCCCACAGAGAGTCCGATCAGTGAGTTGGGAATCTTGAACGTTGACGCGGGCACAAATCTCTTTTCTGCACGAGCCTGGTCATGGCCACGATACGTCTGGGCGGTGACGTCGTAGAGCACAAACGTGCCCTTCACCCCAGCGCTTCTGAACAGGTCGCCAACCTGAGGGCTTTCTTCCCAGCCTGCGGCTGGGGCTTGGCACGCGAACAAAATAGCGACTGCGGCAAGGAAGTATTTCATGTGTCCGTTTTTGCCTAGCAAATGAAAGGAATTTCGTTGACCAGAGCGGACAAGCGGCTCTGGTCGAGCCGAAAGTGACCGCGACGCGGATAGCGCCGAATTCGTAGCCCCGTACCAGACTTGCTATGCATGACGCGATTGTGCCAAGGCAATCGCCGCCTGGATGGCGGCACGAGCTTGTGGACTGTTTTTCCAGCAAGTAGAGCCGACGATTGCCGAGGCTTGAGAGACGATGTCCAATGCATTGGCTTTACTCAAATGGACCAGCGATTCAAATCCCATTTGTTCGAGGCGAGCCACCACCGTGGGGCCAACACCCTTGACGCCTAGCAATGCCTTACGTTCTTCCGGTGGAAATGGCATAGGTGTCCTCCATAGTAAGCAAACGGCACTTTTGACGCTCGATGTCGCCCAAGCGCCGTTGCCGACCGGGCCGAAAACAGATCGGAAAGCCGGCCGATAAGCCGGGTTCTGTTCCCCTCTTGCGAGGTTCGGCAATCATTCCTCTAGGCCTGCCGTCGCCGGCAGGCTCAAGCAACCTACCCGGAAGCAGCGCGGGCCACGCCCATGCTTCCCTATTTGGTCTTGCTCCGGATGGGGTTTGCCGTGCCGTCCGCCGTTACCGTGGACGCGGTGAGCTCTTACCTCGCCGTTTCACCCTTACCTGTGCGCCTTGCGGCGCCATCGGCGGTCTGCTTTCTGTTGCACTGTCCGTCGCTTTGGCCTTGCGGCTTATGGCGCCCAGCCGTTAGCTGGCATCCTGCCCTGCGGAGCCCGGACTTTCCTCCCGACGCCAGGGTTGCCCCCGGACATCCGGCGATTGCCTGGCCGACTTTCCGCCGTCGATTATACGCGCCACTGACATCTGCTGCCGCTCAAGCCAGCGGCAGTACGTTGCGGTCAACCACCCGACGCAGCACGAAGCTGGTGTGCACGCCGGTCACGCCGGCAATGCGGGTGATGCGGTTGAGCAGCAGATCCTGGTAGGCGTCCATGTCGCGGATCGCAACTTTCATCTGGTAGTCCGACTGCTGGCCGGTGATGAGCAGGCATTCGAGCACTTCCGGTATTTCGGCAACGGCCTTCTCGAAATTGGCGAAGCGCTCGGGCGTGTGCTGGTCCATCGAGATGCCGATCAAGGCCATCAACGTCAACCCGAGCTTCTTGGCATCGAGTTGGGCACGGTAGCCGGTGATCAACCCAGCCTCCTCCAGCACCCGCACCCGGCGCAGGCAGGGTGAGGGCGACAGGCCGATGCGTTCGGCCAGGTCCTGGTTGCTAATACGACCATCCTGTTGCAGCAGGTCGAGAATCTGCCGATCGTAGCGGTCGAGTTGCATGATATTTTTCCATCCATTTGGATACGGAAATAATAATTCATAAAATTAAATAATCGCGCAATTTATATGAAATACACCGTAATTTTTGAGCAAACAACGCAATCACTTGCCCGTCGTTATTGCGTACCATGACGTTCATCCGATGCATGCATCCCGCCCCCTGGAGTCCCGCCATGAGCCAGCCGAAAAACAACAAATACCGCGCCTTTCCGCCGGTCGATCTTCCAGACCGCCAGTGGCCGAACCACGTCATCGACCGGGCGCCGGTCTGGATGAGCACCGACTTGCGCGACGGCAATCAGGCCCTGTTCGAGCCGATGAACGGCGAGAAGAAGATGCGCTTGTTCAAGACGCTTTGCGCCGTCGGCTTCAAGGAAATCGAGATCGCCTTCCCGTCGGCCTCGGAAACCGAGTTCGGCTTCGTCCGCGAGTTGATCGAGAACGGCCACATTCCCGACGACGTCACCATCGAGGTGCTGACCCAGGCCCGCGAACCGCTGATCCGCCGCACCTTTGAGGCGATTCGGGGCGCCCGGCAGGTCATCGTGCATGTCTATAACGCCACCTGCCCGGCCTTCCGCGAGACGGTGTTCAACATGAGCCGGGCCGAGGTGGTACGCATGGCCGTCGACGCCGTCACGCTTATCCGCGACCTCGCCGCGGCGATGCCGGAGACCGAGGTCATCCTCGAATACAGCCCGGAACTGTTCACCGCCACCGAACTCGATTTCGCCAAGGAAATCTGCGACGCCGTTACCGCCGCCTGGGGCGCGACGCCGCAACGCAAGATCATCCTCAACCTGCCGACGACGGTAGAAATCGCTACGCCAAACATCTACGCCGACCAGATCGAGTGGATGCACCGCCACCTCGCCCGCCGCGACTGTGTGCTGATCAGCCTACATCCGCACAACGACCGCGGCACCGCCGTCGCCGCCGCCGAACTCGGCCTCATGGCCGGCGCCGATCGTGTCGAGGGCTGCCTCTTCGGCAACGGCGAGCGCACCGGCAACGTCGACCTCGTCACCCTCGCGCTCAACATGCATACCCAAGGCGTCGATCCGCAACTCGATTTCTCGGACATTAACGCCATTGCCCGTACCTACGAACACTGTACCCAGCTCCCGATCCATCCGCGCCATCCGTACGTCGGGGATCTCGTTTTCACGGCTTTCTCCGGCTCCCACCAGGACGCCATCAAGAAAGGGTTTGCCGCTCAAAAAGCGGATGAGCCGTGGTCAGTGCCCTATCTCCCGATTGACCCGGCCGACGTCGGCCGCAGCTACGACTCGGTGATCCGCGTCAACAGCCAGTCGGGCAAGGGCGGCATTGCCTGGCTGATGGAGACCGAGCATGGCGTGGCGATGCCGCGCCGGCTCCAGGTCGAATTCTCCGGCGTCGTCCAGAAGCATGCCGACGCGCACGGCGGCGAGGTCAGCGCCGACGACATCTGGCGCTTGTTCGCCACCACCTACCTCGATACCGGGGCGCCAGTGCATTACCGCGAGCATCACTTGTTCGAGCACGGCAACGCCCAGGGCATCCGCCTCGCGGTGGACATCGACGGTACGCCGCACATCCTCACTGGCGAAGGCAATGGTCCGATCAACGCAGCGGTACACGCCTTGCACAGCGCCGGTATCGAGATTCAGGTGCGCAGCTACGAGGAGCGCTCGATGATCCCGGCGGGCGACGACGGCAACGCCAGCGCCTGCGCTTTCATGGAATTGGCCGCCAGCGGCCGCGGCGAGCGTTACGGCGTCGGCATCGACGGCAACATCGTCACCGCCTCGATCAAGGCGCTGTTGAGCGGCATCAACCGCTTGCACGTCCGCGCCAACGACAAACCCCAACAGGCCGCCTGAACATGAAGCCAAATTCACCCAACCGCTATACGCATGGTCACGAGCTCAGCACCCTGGCTTCACACAGCACGCGCACCGCTGTGAACTCGGCCGCCTATCTGCTGCCCCGCCTGAAGTCCGGAATGCACCTCCTCGACATTGGTTGCGGCCCGGGAACGATTACCCTCGACCTGGCGGCGCTTGTCGCACCTGGCCAGGTCGTTGGCCTGGAAAACGCCGAAGCGCCGCTGCTGGCCGCTCGCGCCGAAGCCGCCGCCCGTTCGGATACAACAACCGACTTCCAGATCGGGGATGCGCTGAAACTGCCCTTCGAGAATGAATCATTCGACGTGGTACACGCCCATCAGGTTCTGCAACATTTGACTAACCCCGTAGCCGCCCTGCGGGAAATGATTCGAGTGTGCAAGCCCGGCGGCTGGATTGCCGCCCGCGACGCGGACTACGCCGCCATAAGCTGGTATCCGGAACTTCCTGAACTCGAACGATGGCGGCAAACCTATCGCGCGGTGGCTCGCGCCAATGGCGCCGAACCCGATGCGGGCAGGAGACTCCGCGCCTGGGCGCATGCGGCGGGCATCGCCAATCCGCAGATCACGGCATCGGTATGGAGCTACGCCGATACGGAAACCTGCCGCTGGTTAGGAAATGGGCAGGCCGACCGCTGCGCGGGCGAGATTTTTTCCCAGCAAGCCAGAGAGCAAGGACTCGGCGCGGCGGATATTGCAGGGATTGTCGACGCTTGGCGAAAATGGGGCGACGATCCGGATGCCTGGTTTTGCATGCCTCACGGGGAACTGCTGGCGCAGATTCCCCATTGATTACGCCAAGCTCGTAGGGCGCAATAAGCAAAGCGCATTGCACCATCCTGCCGGAATCGATTGCTTGAACTAACACCGAAAAAGGGTCGCCTGCACAAGAAACCGCAAAGAACGCAAGGAACACAAAGATGCGGATATTTTTCTTTGTGCTCTGTGCGTTCTTTGCGGTTTCGCAGAACGATCGGCGCAATGCGCTGCGCCTATTGCGCCCTACGCCTACTCTGCACCGGCGTCGACACCGGGTGCCGCTTTCGGGACAAAAGCCAGCTGGCCCTGATTCAGCCGGAAGACCCCTCTGAGTTCGCCCATGCCGGTAACCGGATCGGCATCGAGGCGGGCAAAGCCCTCGCAAGTCTGCGTCTCGGTGGCGTACATGCGCTTGCCGACGCGGATGATGAAAGCGCCCGACGGCACCTGCCAGACTTCGACAAGCGTCTTCGCTGTACCGCTGCCGAGGCTATGCCGGCGCACACAGTTGGGCATGCGCGAGACGATCAGACTCAGGTTCACCTTGTCGTTCCAGAAAACCGGCTGCTCGCGGACCAGCGACAGTGAGTGCTCAGGGGTGCCGTCGATTGAGTAGCTCGCGGTGTCGTTGACACAGGCGGCGAGCAGGGGCGCAACGAACAGAGGCAGCAGCAGGTGGCGCAGACGCATGGCGTTTTTCCTCAGCGCATTTTCCAGGACAAGGTTTCACCGGCCCGCAGCGGCACAATGCGGTCGGTACTGATATACGGATAGTCGGCCGGCACCGTCCAGTTTTCCTTGACCAGCGTGATCGTGCCGGCGTTACGCGGCAGGCCGTACCAATCCGGGCCGTGGAAGCTGGCGAAGGCTTCCAGCTTGTCCAGCGCGCCGGCCTGCTCGAAAGCCTCGGCATAAAGCTCGATGGCGGCATAGGCGGTATAGCAACCGGCACAGCCGCAGGCTGCCTCCTTGGCGCCTTTGGCGTGCGGCGCCGAGTCGGTGCCGAGGAAGAATTTCGGATTGCCGGAAATCGCCGCGGCGACCAGGGCCTGGCGGTGTGTCTCGCGCTTCAGGACCGGCAGGCAATACCAGTGCGGCCGAACGCCGCCGAGGAAGATGGCGTTGCGGTTGTACAGCAGGTGGTGGGCAGTGATGGTGGCGGCGACATTGGCCGGCGCGGCAGCGACGAACTCGGCGGCATCGCGGGTCGTGATGTGCTCCATGACCACCTTCAGGCGCGGGAAGCGCTGCGTCAGCGGCAGCAACACAGTATCGATGAAGGCTTTCTCACGGTCGAACAGGTCGATCGCCGGGTCGGTGACTTCGCCGTGTACCAGCAGCGGCAGACCGAGACGCTCCATCTCGGCCAGCACGTCATAAGCCTTGGCGATGTCGGTCAGGCCGGCGTCGGAGTTGGTCGTCGCCCCGGCCGGGTACAGCTTGACCGCTTTGACGAAACCGGAGGCGGCGGCCTTGGCAATCTCGGCCGGTAGCGTGTTGTCGGTCAGGTACAAGGTCAGCAGCGGCTCGAAGGCCGTGCCCACCGGCAACGCGGCGAGAATGCGCTCGCGGTAAGCAGCGGCCTGGTCGACGGTGGTAACCGGCGGCTTCAAGTTGGGCATGACGATGGCCCGGGCGAATTGGGCGGCGGTGTGCGCCAGCACGGCGGCCAGCGCCTCACCATCGCGCAAGTGGAGGTGCCAGTCGTCGGGGCGGGTGATGGTCAGTTGCATGAATGAATACTCAAGGAAATTTCCGGAATTTTGGTAGCGTCTCAGTTTGAAATTTTTTCGAGTTTACCGTCGGGCGTCGGTTTCGACAGATCCCATCGGGAAAGGCTCCTACGCTACGCTCTCCTCCCGGTCTTTTGCAATGTCGGCGTGCAGGTTGTCGCTCCAGACCAACTCGCACGGCACTT